>JAUMWT010000085.1 GCA_030529505.1 Allobrachymonas sp.
AGGTTATTCGTCAGCCAGTAGAGCACCAGGCCCGAAGGGAAGAAGAAGAACATGAAGGCAAAGCTCAGCGGCATGAGCCACATCATCTTGGCCTGTGTCGGGTCGGTGGGCTTGGGGTTGAGCCAGACTTGCAGCAGGCTCGATGCCGTCATCAGCAGGGGCAGGATGTAGAAGGGATCGGGCGCGGACAGATCCTTGACCCACAGAATCCAGGGCGCGCCGCGCATTTCCACCGTGGCCGACAGGGCCGAGTACAGGGCGAAGAACACCGGCATCTGAATCAGCACGGGCAGGCAGCCGCCCATGGGGTTGACTTTTTCTTCGCGGTACAGGCGGATGGTTTCCTGCTGCAGCATGCGCGGGTCGTCTTTGTAGCGCTCCTTGGCCTGTTCCAGCTTGGGCGAGAGGCTGCGCATTTTGGCCATGCTGGTGTAGGCCTTGTGGTTGAACCAGTAGAAGGCGATTTTGAGCAGCACCACCAGCGCCACAATGGCCCAGCCCCAGTTGCCCAGCAGCGTATGCAGCCAGGTCAGCAATTGGTACAGCGGGCGCGCAATGATGGTGAGCCAGCCGTAATCTTTCACAGCCTGCAGATCGGGCGAGAGGGCATCCATGATGTCTTCGCGCTGCGGGCCAGCAAACAGCGTGGTGTGGCTGGTGCTACTGGCGCCTGGCTGGATTTGTCCCAGATTGAAGATCTGCCCGGCGGCGTACAGGCCGTTTTGCTGGCGCACATAGTTTTCGCGCGGGGTGCCGTTTTCGGGCAGCCAGGCGCTGGCGAAGTAGCGCTGAACCATGGCCACATAGCCGTTATCGGTTTCTTTCTGGTAGCTGGCGTTGTTCTTGTCGATGTCCGAGAACTTGATCTTCTGGTACTTGCCCTCGCTGCTGTAGAAGGCCGGGCCGGTGAAGGAGGAGTAGAACTGGTGCGAGTCGGGGCCGTTGCTGCCGTCGCGCACCAACTGGTTGTACAGCTGGGCAGACACAGGTGCGTTGCCGGTGTTGACGACTTCGTGGCGCACGCCAATGGCGTAGCTGTCGCGCTTGAGGGTGTAGGTCTTGATGAGTTGCACACCGCCTACGGGCTCGGATTCGAAGCGCAACTCCAGCTCGTTCTGGCCGTCGGCCAAGGCCCGCTGGCTGGAGACCAGCTTCATGGGCGTGAGGTGGTTGGGGTAGTTGCCGCCGATCAGGCCCGTTTGCACCATGTATTGCAGGTCGGGGCCCGTTTCCATGAGCTTGAAGGGCTCGTCCGACTTGCGCTGCTTGTATTGCAGCAGCTCGGTACCCACCAGGCTGCCGCCGGTGGTGTCAAAGGTCAGCTTGAAGATGTTGGTGGTGACGGTGATTTTTTCGCCGCTGGGCACCGTGGCTGTGCTGACGGCTGCGACGCCAGCTGTTGTGGCACCACTGGCAGGCAATTCGTCTGTAGCGGCTGCTTGCGCACGGGTTGTGGCAGCGCTGGCCGGAGCCGGGGCTGATGCGGTGGCTTGTGTTTGTTGCGCTGCGGGATCCAGCGAGAGGAAAGGCTTTTGCCCGATGTGGATCAGCCACTGGTTCCACAGCATGAAGCAGGAGAAAAAGAAAATGGCACCCAGAATGGTGCGGCGCAACTCTTTGTTCATGGATGATGCAACAGTCGGAAAAAGGAATCAGTGCCCGCCAGAGGCGTCACTCGACAAAAGACGGGAAAACAGGCGCGGTGCTTGTTCGGGAACCGGGTCGCAACCGCCCCGGCAAAAGGGGTGGCAGCGCAGCAGGCGTTTGCTCATCAAGTAGCTGCCGGCCAGGGCGCCGTGCCGTTCAATCGCTCCCAGCGCATAAACCGAACACGTCGGCTCGAAGCGGCAGGCACTGCCCAGCCAAGGGCTGAGCAAGAGCCGATAGGCCTTGATCAAGCCGGTGAGCAGATGTTGAGCGGGATTCATGGGGCGGGCTGTGAATGGGGCGCGTGCTGGGCAGAACAGGTTGACCTTGCAATGGCTGACGCTGTGCTTGAAGCTGGCGAAAGGCTGGCCCGGCCCGGCGGGGCCGGCAAGCGTGGCAAGGCCTGCCAATTTTGCCGGCTGGCCTGTTGCAGCAGCTGGATCAGCTCGGCCCGCACTGCACGCCGCAAGGGAAGTGAGCTGGCGCTGACGAAGCGTTGCGGATCAAACGCTGCACGCAAACGCAATACCAAGGCCAGCCCGTCTTGCGGCGCAGGAGCATGCTCCCCCACCACATGCCGGATTTGCCGCTTGATCAAATTGCGGGTCACAGCGCGGCGCGCCCAGCGCTTGGGAACGATGGCGCCGTAATAGGCCGGCGCCGTGGACGTGGCCGGAAAAAGGGCGGCCGAGCGTGATGGCCCGGCCTGTGGTGGTTCTGCGGCAGCTGCCGCCATCTCCCTTGAATGAGGCCAGCGCACGGCATGCAGCACGAAATGCGGGCTGCGCGCAAGCACTCGCCCTTGTTGCATCACCACGCCGAATTGCCGGGCGTTTTGCAACACCTGCCAGCGGGCGGCGGGGGCGGGGCACATGCGTGGATGAAGCAGCGATCAGCCCGGCGCCAGCCAGAAGCCGCGCGCCGCGTGTGGTTGAGCCAGCGCAGCAAACGCCATGCCGCCCAGGGCCAATCAGACAGCCAGACGCTTGCGGCCCTTGGCGCGGCGGGCGTTGATCACGGCGCGGCCGCCGCGCGTTTTCATGCGCACCAGAAAGCCGTGCGTGCGTGCGCGGCGGATCTTGGAAGGTTGGTAAGTACGTTTCATGGCCATGGGGATACCTTTGGGAATTTATTGATGTTGCAGGAATGGCCCGAAGGCCTGACGGGCAGCTCATGCGTGCTTGCCAGTCAACGGCAAATCGCGGCGCAGCCCTGAACTTTCCG
>JAUMWT010000030.1 GCA_030529505.1 Allobrachymonas sp.
CCTTCAATCAATGATGTTGCTGCAGTTTAACCGCCTCTCGTGACGGCATGATCTAAGGCGCTGGGGCAGGTAGATGGCTGCGGCCGCTGGCGAATGCACCCAATGCGCCATCAGCGCCCCCTAGTTAATGAATGAAGTAAAGCGCCTTAAAGTGCCTTAAAGCGCCATGATTTCATGGCGGCAAACAAACGCTTCCCCCGCCCGTTTGCACTGCACTTGCCAAATTGGGGAATTCAAAACGCCATCCCCCAATAGCAATCGATCATTCATGCAGAGGACGATGCCTGCAAAGCCGCCTGCGCCAAGGCTTGCGCCAGGCACAGGTCTTGCCAGGCTTGACGTTTGGCCGCCGGATTGCGCAGCAAATAGGCTGGCGGATAACTCACCACCACGGGAATATCCGCGTCGGCCGCCGCAGTGGATGCAACAGTTTCATCGTTTGTGTCGGTGACGGCCGCGAGCCAATCCATGCGGTGCGCCTGCCCGCGCAACTGGCCCAGCGGGGCCTGGCTGCCCAGCACGCAGTACGCCGCATGCCGCCCCAGGCACAACAACAGCTGCGGTTGCAGGCGCTGCATCTCTTGTGCCAGGTGGGCACGCCAAGGCGCCAATGCGGCCTCATCCAACATCTGCCCCGGCGCCACCACGGCTTGCGCGGCGCAAAAGTGATAGGCCTGTGCAGCATCCAGCCGCACCGCCGCCATCATGTTCAGCAGCAAACGCCGCACGTCGGCCTGCGCGGCTGGATCGCCCGCTGCCTGCTCGGCCAATCCCGGCGGATCCAGTACCAGCAGCCAGCGCATGCCCTCTGTGGCCTGCGCAGCCAATGCTTGAGCAGATGCGCCGCTCAACAAGGCATGGGCTTGCTGCGGCACCGACGGCTGGGCATGGGCGGCAGGCTGGGGTGTTTGCGAGTCGGTTCGGCCAGCAACACGGGCTGGCGCACTGTGCACATGCGGTTCAGGCGCGTGCCGTGGTTGTTGGTTGTGTACGGATGCCGCTGTTGGCTGCGCGGTTGCGCTCTGTTGCGCAACGGAAATAGCCGCTTGTGACGATGCAACGCCTTCAGCCGAATGGGTGGCGTCTTGATCAAAGGCCACCTCAGCAGCCACAGCTTGCGGCCACCACAGGCGCACGCCCATTTCCGCCAGCATGGCGCGCTGGCGCGCATCCAATTGCAAGCAGCCTACGGCGGGCAGCGTTTCTTCAACCCTGCCTTCTTCTTCAGCCCCAGCTCCAGGTTGAGTTGCACCCAGGCTGGCTTCGCGCAGGCTCATGCCAGCCCTCCCCATTGCATCGGGCAGCGGTTGGAGCCAAGGCGGCGGGCGCATGGCCCGGTTACATGTGCGGTGCTCGTCATGCGGCCAATTGTCGCAAACATTTTTCAGGCACATGGGCCACGCGGCAGGCTGGCACGATGCCTGCTGTGCGGTCTGCGTCATCAATCGTGGCACGCGGCTTGGCCAAAGCAGCCGCAGCCCAACACAGACGGCAACGCCTGCCTGTGCCATAATGCGCCGCTTGCAGCGCCCAACCTTGGCTCTTTCCTGGCTCTTTCCTGGCTCTTTGATTGGCCGCATGGCGCTGCATATGTGTTGCATATCTCCCATCTTTCAGGGTCTGTTCGACGACCCAGTGGCACGCCCCTCACACCTCGCGTTTGATGCGGCCCGCCATTTCTCCAGGCTTTCTCCATACGTGCCCCACACGCGTGCTGCAGCTTGCGACGCCAGACGGTGGATGTGTTTTCGTCACCCCGGCGCGCTGTTTTGACACGCTTCATTCAAGTGGCTTGTGCCTGGCACAGCCGCTTTGCGGTTTGTTTGCGCCCGGGCGACTTTTGATCCACCGTGATCTTTTTTCGAGAAAGCCTGTATGTCTTTGAACGATTGCCCCCTGGCTGCTGCGCCCAGCAGCGCCGGTCCACTCTCTGCCGCTTGCGAAGCAGCTCCTGAAACCACCGTTTCGCCCTTTGGCGAGCTGGGCCTGCGCCCCGAATTGCTGCAGGCCGTGGCCGACCTGGGCTACACCCAGCCTACCGCCGTGCAGCAGCGCGTGCTGCCGCTGGCCCTGGCCGGTTGCGATGCCGGGCAACTCGCCCCGCAAAGCGATCTGATGGTGTCGAGCCAAACCGGCAGCGGCAAAACCGCCGCCTTTTTGCTGCCCGTGTTGCAGCAATTGCTGCAACAGCAAACCCGTGCGGCCGAAGCCGCCCGCCTGCAAGCTGAAAAATTGGCAGCAGAGGCCCTGGCCCGTGGCGAAGCGCCGCCCAAAAAACCGCGCCGCAAAAACCCCACCAATCCGCGCAACTTCAAACCGGCTGAGCCCGGTGCGCTGGTGCTGTGCCCCACGCGCGAACTGGCCCAGCAGGTGATGCAAGATGCGATTGCGCTCGTCAAACACGCACGCGGCCTGCGCATTGCCAGCGTGATTGGCGGCCTGCCCTACGGCGTGCAAATCGCCCGCTTGCAAAACGCCAATCTGGTGGTGGCCACACCTGGCCGCCTGCTCGATCTGCAACGCAGCGGCCAATTGAAACTGCACACCGTGCACACCCTGGTGCTGGACGAAGCCGACCGCATGCTCGACCTCGGCTTTGCCGAAGACCTGGCCGAAATCCACCAGCTTTGCGCCCAGCGCCAGCAAACCCTGATGTTCTCGGCCACCTTTGCGCCGCAGGTGCGCCAACTGGCCCTGCGCGTGATGCGCGCGGGCGAGGCCACGCAGCAAATCACCATCGATACGCCACAACAGCGCCACAGCCGCATCACGCAAAAGCTGTACTGGGCCGACCACGCCGCGCACAAGCGCGCCCTGCTTGACCACTGGCTGCGCGACCCCGCCATCGACCAGGCCATCGTCTTTGCCAGCACCCAGATCGAATGCGATGCCCTGGCCAACGATCTGCAGCAGGCGGGCTTTGCCGCCGTGGCCCTGCACGGCGCCCTGCCTCAGGGCCTGCGCAACCGCCGCCTGGGCGCCCTGCGCGACGGGCGGGTGCAATTCCTCATCGCCACCGACGTGGCCGCGCGCGGCATCGACGTGCCCACCATCACCCACGTCTTCAACTACGGCCTGCCCATGAAGCCCGAGGACTACACCCACCGCATCGGCCGCACAGGCCGCGCCGGGCGCAGCGGGCTGGCCATCACCTTTGCCGAATGGCGCGACCAGCGCCGCATGCACGCCATCGAGCAACACACGCGCCAGCCCCTGCAAGCCGAAGTGGTTGCCGGGCTGGAGCCGCGCGCACGGCCCAAGCCCCCAGCGCGCGGCCGCAAACATGCGTTTGAAGGGCGCAACGCATCGCGTGCCAAGGCCTACAAACCCGGCCCCCGCAAAGGCGCGCGCAGCCAGGCCGAGCGCAGCGGCTACGGTGGCCGCAGGCGCGACGGCGAGCCGCGCGCGAGCTATGCCCGCGCCGGCAGTGGACATGCTCAGCCCCCAGGCACGCGCGGCGCGGCCCGCCCGGCCAAAGCCCGCAAGGGGGCCGCCTACAGCCGCTGAACGCAGCACGCCCGGCTTTGCAAACGAATCTGGCCGCTTGCACTTGCTCGCGAGCGCGCATTGCGGCCGGGCACAAACGCCATCGGCAAGCGCCATCATGAAGTGGGATAATTCGGCCCTTTCTCACTGATACCGATACCGCTGCCCACCATGCCCCGTCTGCTGCGTTTGCGCCCCCGCTCCTTGTATTGGCTCACCCTGTGCGCATTGGGCGCGATGACATCTGCCGCGCAAGCCCAAAGCGCAGCGCCTCAAGGGGGCAACAGTGCCGCAGATCCAAGCGCCACGCCGGCAGCCCTTGAGGCCGCACAGCCCGCGGCTTCTGCCGCATCGGCCTCTGCCGCCGCAACCCCTGCCGCTGCGCGGGGCTCCAGCCTGCCCCATGTCGTCAAGCCAGGCGACACGCTGGCAGCCGTGTGCAAGCAGTTCCAGATCGCATCGAGCCACTGCCTGCAAGCGGCCTATTTCAACAAGCTCGACGGCCAGCAACTGCCCGCGCCCGGCAGCACGATCCACATCCCCTTGAACCTGCTGCCAGCCAAGCCGCAGCAAGCCCGCCTGATCCAGACGGCGGGCAAAGTGCAAATCAACGGCCAGGATGCCCGCGCCGGCCTGCGGCTGGACGAAAGCAGCCGCATCGCGGCCGAGGCCGACAGCTCGGCCGTGGTGGAGCTGGCCGATGGCTCGCGCATAACGGTGCTGCCTTCGTCCGTGGCCGACATCGTGCACAGCCGCCACTACACCGCGCCAGACGACAACAGCAGCGGCAAGCTCATGC
This sequence comes from Allobrachymonas sp., assembly GCA_030529505.1. GTDB lineage: Bacteria > Pseudomonadota > Gammaproteobacteria > Burkholderiales > Burkholderiaceae_C > Brachymonas. The sequence goes on from JAUMWT010000030.1 coordinate 4,286, forward strand.
AATGGATCGGCAGCAAAATCCGCCTGGTGCAAGGCGCGATCGAAAGCGCCGTAAAGAAAAAGAACACGGCCAACGCCGATGCCCACAAACCCGTGGAGGTGGAAACCGTCACCTCTCTCATCGGTGTGCGCGGCACCCGCTTTCGCGTCGCCACAGCCGATTCAGCCGTGCCGCACGACCGGGCCGAGGTGCTGCAAGGCAGCGTCAGCAACATCAACACCTGGAAGCATTCCGAAATCGTTCTGCAAGCGGGCCAAGGCGCCGTGGTCGATCCCAACAAAGCCCAAATGCAAGCCAGCACGCTGCTGCCCGCCCCCACCGTGCCCACGCCGGGCCAGGTGCTGCGCCGCCCGCAGGCCGTCTGGTCCTTCCGCCCCGTGCCAGGTGCAGTGGCCTACCGCATCATGGCAGCCAGCGACGAGGCTTTTGACGCCATCAGCTATTCGGAAAAAACAAGTGCCCCGCAGGCCGACCTGAGCCGCCTGGGCAACGGCATCTGGCACGTGCGCGCCCGTGCCATCGATGCCCAGGGCCTGGAAGGCTTTGACGCAACCAGCCGCATCGACCTGCGCCCGCCCGCTTGGGTACTGCGCAACGCCTCGGTGCAAAACGCGCAAGGGCACTGGCATTTGCAGTGGACGGCCATTGCCACGGCCGACCTCAAGCCCCTGCCCGGTGCCACCACCGTGGCGCTGGACGTGGCCCGCAGCCCCGACTTTGCCGCGCCGCTGGCCAGCCTGCACACCACGGGCCAGAGCATTCCACTGCCGCGGCTGGGGCTTGGCCGCTATTACTTGCGCATGGCCGTGGATAACGCCAGCATCAAGAACAAAGAGCAGCAAGTGTTCCTGCTGCACATCCCGGCCACCTCACACCACGCCAGCTACAACCTGCTGTTGCAGGATGTGCCGCAACCGCAATAAATCACGCCGAATGTCTGCTGTTGTCCGCCGCCTGTTAAAAAGGCGCGGTTGACAAAAAGCCGCCTTTGCACTTTGCTTTGCCCCAGGCCCGCACCTAACAAGCGATGCCCGTGCCGCTCTTCAAGCGCCTCAGGTTTAAAGCAGCGATCAACTTTGCCACCGATAAAAACAGCGCACCTCAAACATGCGGTTCTGACATTGATCGAAAAGAACGCAAAGGGTGGTCTGCCGGTGCAAAGCGCTCGATCGCTTGCGCCACACCGTTTTGGTTGTAAACCGGCTCGGGCACACCAATTGCATGGGTCGCACGATCCGCTGCTGTGCCGCTGCCTTCTCTGGCGATAACTAGCACCTTGAATCGGGGCGCCTGTTCGGCTTGCACGGTCACGCTTTCTTGCCAGCCGATGCGCACCCTCTGCCCTGTTCTTCCAAACCCTTCGATGCCATCGGCACTCAGGGCAAGATGGACTTTGTTCTTGTTGGAAAAATACACATAGCAAAAAAAGCCAATGCAAACCACCACGACGAACAGCAACAAGTTCAGGTTTTTGTGCAAGTCCATCACAAAAAGCAGCGGCAAAGGCAGCAAAGCTCTCACCAGCAATCCTTTGAACAGCTTTCTCGTTTCCTGTTCGGGCATGCGGAATTCAACGCGCTCACTCATCACAACACTCTCCCAAAAATAGCTTTTGACCTTTGAAACGGACAGCTTCGGCCAGCCCGTTTCATCATGTCCGCTTCACCTATGCATGCTCCAAGTCTGGCTCTGCCAAACCTGCCCGGTCCCTCTGGTGGAGTGATGCATCGGGGCGAAGCTTCTCGGGCTTATTTGCCCACCAGCTTCGTGAGCTTGTCGGCCTCGAATTGCTCGTCGCGCGTGGCGTCTTCGGGCAAAGGCGCGCAGTCTTCCAGCTGGGCCGAGAGTTTTTCAACCGCTTGCCACAGCAGGGCAATCTGGTGTTCGTGGCCGGCAGCGTTGTCAATGAGGCCACGCATGGCCTGGCTCAAGGGGTCGTCTTTTTGCGTCACGCCATAGGCCGAAAAGCCCATGTTGGAAGCGGCTTTTTCGCGCTTGGCTTCGTCATCTGCCTGGATGATGCGCCCCGGGTTGCCCACGGCCGTGGCGCCTGCCGGCACGGGTTTGATGACCACGGCATTGCTGCCGATCTTGGCGCCATCGCCCACTTCAAAGCCACCCAGCACCTTGGCGCCTGCGCCCACCACCACACCCTTGCCCAGCGTGGGGTGGCGTTTGGTGCCCTTGTAGAGCGAGGTGCCACCCAGCGTCACGCCGTGATAGATGGTGCAGTCGTCACCCACCTCGGCCGTTTCACCGATCACCACGCCCATGCCGTGATCGATGAAAACGCGCTCGCCGATTCGGGCGCCCGGGTGGATTTCAATGCCGGTGAGGAAGCGCCCCCAGTGCGAGATCCAGCGCGCCAGCCAAGTCCAGTCCGCTTTCCAGCAGCGGTGCGCCAGGCGATGCAGCAGCACGGCGTGAAAGCCGGGATAGGAAAACACCACGTCCCAGCGGCTGCGGGCGGCCGGGTCGCGGTCGAGAATGCACTGGATATCAGACTGGATGCGGGCAAACATCGGGCAAGTGTACTGCGCTGCCAATCGAGCTGCCGGGCTGCTGACGCATGCCCACGCCCGGCGTTGGCCCATACGACTGGCCCATGAGGCACATGGACAAGCGCCCTGCCCGGCAGGCTCATGCCGCCCACGCAGCCTGCACACGGATCACCCCACGAGCAGTTTGAATCGTGGAGACGAGTGTTCTGCGGCTTTGCTGGATAGATGCATCCATCTGCTGCGAGCCATCTGGCGCATGTCGCTCGGTAATTGCACTGCGCCATGTTCTTTGGCCTACAGCCTTGCATTCCTACCTGCACCTGTCAGCCGCCCGATACACAAGCATCGCAAGGGGGCTTTGAAACAAAACAGGCGCTGTGATAGCGCCTGCTGGTAGCCCTTTGGCAAGAAATGGCATGAAGAAATAAAAGGGCTGAAGAGGGCTTGAAAGGGCCGGTGATGATGGGCGATGAGGACTCAGCCCATCGCCAATATTCCAGCGCCTATTGAGCCATCAAGCCCATCGGCAAGACCGGCCCATCACCCGCAACTGCCGATGTGCCCGCACTGGGTGCAGTAGTCGCAGCCGTCTTTGCGAATCATGGCGTGCGCGCCGCATTCGGTGCATTTTTTGCCAGCCATCGCGCCGGGCGATGCGCTGCCGGGCGCCATGCCCGGTTCAACCACGGGCAGCTCGTCGGCATCGAACAAATCGCCTTGCGCCTTGGCACGCTGGGCGATGAGGTTTTCGATGGCATAGCCGATGGCAGCCACCTCGCTGTCGTGCCAGCGCGGCACGTGGGTGCCGTCGGCTTTTTGATAGGCGCCCAGGCGCACGGGGCCGCGGTCCCAGGTGACCTTGCGCATGTCGGACAAGGCCCGATCTAGAAAGCCGCCACGCGCCGCCAGGCTGAGCATGCGCATGGTGGCCGTGATCCACTGCTGCGATTCACCGCTTTGCCCCACGGGCATGAAGAATTCGATGGCGCGCTCCACCGTGCTCTTGCCATCGGCCGTGGGCATGGGCAGGAAAGTGACGATGAGGTAAAGCCGCTGCTGGCCTTCATGCGTCCAGTACTCGATTTTTTCGGCCACGGCAGGCAGGCCGCCGGCCGGGCGTTTTTCGATGACGACACGCATCGGGTCTTGCGCGGCCGCAACTTCAGGCGCAGCGGCTTGCTCCTTGGCCTTGTCTTCGGCCTTGGGTTCGGAGGTTTGCAGCACGGCGCCCAGGATATTGTTGGGCCGGTAAGTGGCCAGGCCCTTCAGACCCGCGCGCCAGGCATGGTGGTAGAGGTCCTTGAAGTCTTCGTAGGGGTAGTCCGCCGGGATGTTGACGGTTTTGGAAATCGACGTGTCGATGTAGGGCTGCACGGCCTGCATCATGGCCACGTGGTCGGCCGCAGACATTTCCAGCGCGCTTACGAAATATTCAGGCAGTGGCGTATCGCGCGTGCTGCCATGCAAGGCATGGTACAGGCGGTAGGCGTGGTCTTCGACCGTGTATTCGCTGGTGCTGCCGTCGGCCTCGCGCTTTTTGCGTGTGTAGCTCCAGCTGAAAGCGGGCTCAATGCCGTTGGAGGCGTTATCGGCAAAGGCCAGGCTCACGGTGCCCGTGGGCGCGATCGAGAGCAGGTGGCTGTTGCGCAAACCGTACTTTTTGATGTCGGCCTTGATGTCGTCGGGCAAGCGACTGGCAAAGCTCTTGCTGCCCAGAAAAGCTTTGGCGTCGAATTTGGGAAAAGCGCCTTTTTCCTTGGCCAGCTCGATGGAAGAACGATACGCCGCGTTGCGCATGCGCTCGGCGATGCGGGCGGCCATATTACGGCCTTCTTCGCGATCGTAACGCAGGCAGAGCATGGACAGCGTATTGCCCAGGCCGGTAAAGCCCACGCCGATACGGCGCTTGGCCTGCGCCTCGTCGCGCTGCTGGGGCAGCGGCCACCAAGTCACGTCCAGCACGTTGTCGAGCGCGCGCACTTGCACGGCCACGGCTTGCTCGAACGCTTCGAAATCGAAGCTGGGCGCGCCGCCCACGCCAAAGGGATTGCGCACGAAGCGCGTGAGGATGACCGGCCCCAGATCGCAGCAGCCGTAGCTGGGCAGGGGCTGCTCGCCACAGGGGTTGGTGGCGGCAATGCTTTCGCAATAGTGCAGGTTGTTGTCGCGATTGATCTGATCGAGGAACAAGATACCCGGCTCGGCAAAGTCGTAGGCCGATTGCATGATGGTGTTCCACAGCTCGCGCGCGGGCATTTTGCGAAAGACCCACAGCCCGTCGCTGCGCTGGTAAGCACCTTGGTCAATCAGCTTTTTGCCCGGCTTGGCCGTGTGCACCAGCTCCCAGTCGGCATCGTCTTGCACGGCTTGCATGAAAGCGTCGCTCACGCCCACCGACACGTTGAAATTGTTCCAGCGTCCCGGCGTGCGCTTGGCGGTGATGAACTCAAGCACATCGGGGTGATCGATGCGCAGCACGCCCATTTGTGCACCGCGGCGCGCGCCTGCACTTTCTACGGTGGAGCAGCTCTGGTCAAACACATTGATGTAGCTGCACGGGCCGCTGGCGATGGAGTGCGTGCCTTTGACCTCGGCCCCTTTGGGGCGGATGCGGCTGAAGTCGTAGCCCACGCCGCCACCACGGCGCATGGTTTCGGCCGCTTCGCGCAGGGCCTCGTAAATGCCGGGGTAGCCTTCGCCATCAACGCCCTGAATGGCATCGCCCACGGGCTGCACGAAGCAGTTGATCAGGGTGGCCTGAATGTCGGTGCCGCCCGCACTCATGATGCGCCCGGCGCCAATGGCCCCGGCGCGCAGGTTGGCGAGGAACTTCTGCTCCCACTCGGCCCGCAGCTCGGGCTTTTCGGCCCCGGCCAAGGCGCGGGCCACACGCTGGTAGAGCTGTTCGGCGCTGGTTTCGCCAGCCTTGAGGTATTTCTCGCTCAGCACATCGTGGCTGATGGGTTGCACGTCTTGAACGGTAGAAGCAGCGGCAGGAGTGGGCATGGGGATATCCATAAGGCAGACTCGAGAAACAGGCAAGATGTCATTGGCAGCGTACGGTAGGTCGTTACTGCCCCCAGAAGATGCAAAGGTGATGCGGCAAGCGCGTAAACAAACAGAAGATCGCGCCAAGAGATCACACGAAGAGATCGCTTAAGAGCACCGCCTGCTTTGAGGCTTCTACGTACTTTGCATGCGGCCTGAATCTGGCAAAACACAGCCCTGAACAAGGCCGTGCAGCTCATGTTTGCCGCGTGCTGAACTATAACTTGGATTCAGCACAAAACACTATATCTAGCGTTTTATTTTTATTTTGACCACACAAGTAGCGCATATCGTATATATCCCGAGACGCCTTGACTCCAGTGCTGACGGTATTTGCAGCCTCATTTCAGCCGCTACGGCTTGGCTTGTCTGGCTTTGAAAAAGCAAAGCCAGAAATGGCCGAGCGTGCCAGCAGATAGCACAAGAAAAGTCGGGCTTCAGTCAGCCATAAGTTTCATTTTCTGTTTAGCCCTACCGCTTGCTTGACCGGTGCTACGCACCAGCGTTTGCTCATTGAAGGTCATCCAATAGCGCCCGCCGCCACTTGGCAAGACAGCACCTTCGCGCCCGCAGATGGTATCTTTGGGCGCTTGATTTTTGCCGCACTGGCCAACGCACAAGCATTCATCACAATAAGCACGTCGGCCCTGCTCATCACCGAATCATCGGCTCACCAACAAGGACATCCACTCACATGACAGCAGCTCAAACAAACCCGTGCCACCGCGTGGTGGTGGGCCTTTCCGGCGGGGTGGATTCGGCCGTGACGGCCTGGCTGCTCAAGCAGCAGGGCCACGAAGTGGTCGGCATCTTCATGAAGAACTGGGAAGATGACGACGACAGCGAATACTGCTCCAGCCGGCAAGACTTTCTGGACGCCGCCGCCGTGGCCGACGTAATCGGCATCGAGATCGAGCACGTCAACTTCGCCGCCGATTACAAAGACCGCGTGTTCGCCGAGTTTTTACGCGAATACCAGGCCGGCCGCACGCCCAACCCCGACGTGCTGTGCAACGCCGAGATCAAGTTCAAAGCCTTTCTCGACCACGCCATGCGCCTGGGCGCGGAAAAGATTGCCACCGGGCATTACGCACGTGTTCGCTGGTGTCCAGAGAATACATGCAAGCCCGCCGGGCAGTCTCACGATTCGCACGCGGCTGCGTGCGAAAGCGCCCGCAGCATCGGGTGTTATCAGTTGCTCAAAGGGCTGGACCCGACCAAAGACCAGAGCTACTTTCTGCACCGGCTCAATCAAGCACAACTCGCCAAAACCCTGTTCCCCGTGGGCGAGCTGCACAAGACCGAGGTGCGCCGCATCGCCGCCGAGATCGGCCTGCCCAACGCCAAGAAGAAGGATTCGACCGGCATCTGCTTCATCGGCGAGCGGCCCTTTCGCGAATTCTTGAACCGCTACCTGGCCAACCAGCCCGGCCCCATCAAGGACGAGCGCGGCCGCACCATTGGCCAGCACGTGGGCCTGAGCTTCTACACCCTGGGCCAGCGCCAAGGGCTGGGCATAGGCGGCATCAAGGAAAAAGGCGCGCAGCGTGGCGGCGGCGAGCACGCCCCCTGGTTCGTGGCCCGCAAAGACATGGCCAGCAACACCCTGTACGCTGTGCAGGGCCACGACCACCCCTGGCTGCTCTCGCAGGAATTGACGTTTGACAACGCCAGCTGGTGCGCCGGAACCGCTCCGGAAGCTGGCAGCTACACGGCCAAAGCGCGCTACCGCCAGCAGGATGCCGCTTGTGAGCTGCTGCCAGATGACGCACCCACAAGCGAGCCAGGCATTTGGCGACTGCGCTTTGCCCAGCCGCAATGGGCCGTCACGCCCGGCCAAAGCGCCGTGCTGTACGACGGCGAGGTGTGCCTGGGCGGCGGGGTGATCCGCTGAAAAGCTGTTCACGGCCGCAGTTGGTGCTGTCTCACATTACCTTGTGGTGCCACACAGCGTGGCGCTTAGCAGAGCCCAAGGTAAAACCAAACCGCCCATACGCGATGGCTGACGGAGCACATGTCGCATCCAATGCACAGCACATCCAGCCACCGCCTGCCCGCAAGAACCTGTTCAAAATCTCTGCACGGTGAGCCATCCAGCGGATTGGGGCGGTCTGCGGTGTTGCAGAACTTGCCAATAGCACGCACTATTCACGCACCATTGGCTGCGTTTTGCGCCTTGCATCCCATCCCAAACCGCTTTTGGCCCATTCACGCCGAGATCGTGAACAGGCTCTAAGAACGTGTTTACGATCTCAACGCGAGGCGATTGGATATGGCGCGGGATGGAATGCAAGGCGCAAATCGAAGGGCATAGCCCGTGCTATGGACGAGATTTGCAACGCAGCAGACCGCCCGCTTCCATCATTCAAGCGCCCGTGAGGAGATCGTAAACAGGTTCTAAGAAGGGCTGCACGGCCCGGCAAGGGCTTGAAGCTCGCATCGGCCAAGCCGGTTGCAGCCAAGGCCCATCCGCAGCGACACCTCCACCGCTTGACCCCAGGCCGGTTTTTGCCGGCCCCAACACTCAAGCCGACAGCAAGCAGCCAGCCACCTTGCCGCAAAAACGCGCGCCCGCGCGGCGCAGGGCCATGCATAATTCCCACCCTGTTGCAAGACACCCATCCCCATTTTTCAGCACTTTTCAACGCACTGTATGAGCACCATTCTTCAATCCCTGCCCGCTGGGCAAAAAGTGGGCATCGCTTTTTCGGGCGGCCTGGACACATCGGCCGCCTTGCTGTGGATGCGCCAAAAAGGCGCCGTGCCCTACGCCTACACCGCCAATCTCGGCCAGCCTGACGAGACCGATTACGAAGCCATTCCGCGCAAGGCGATGGAATACGGCGCCGAAAAAGCCCGCCTGATTGACTGCCGCGCCCAGCTCGCACACGAAGGCATTGCCGCCATCCAGTGCGGGGCCTTCCACGTTCACACCGGCGGCATCGCCTACTTCAACACCACGCCGCTGGGCCGCGCCGTCACAGGCACCATGCTCGTGGCCGCGATGAAAGAAGACGATGTCAACATCTGGGGCGATGGCAGCACCTACAAGGGCAACGACATCGAGCGCTTCTACCGCTACGGCCTGCTCACCAACCCGCAGCTGCACATCTACAAGCCCTGGCTGGATCAAGCCTTCATCCACGAACTGGGCGGCCGCGCCGAGATGAGCGCTTTCATGAACGCCCACGGCCACAACTACAAGATGAGCGCCGAAAAAGCCTACAGCACCGACAGCAATATGCTGGGCGCCACGCACGAGGCCAAAGACCTGGAAGAACTCTCCAGCGGCATCCGTATCGTCAACCCGATCATGGGCGTGGCGTTCTGGAAGCCCGAAGTCGAAGTCCTGCCCGAAGAAGTTCGCGTGCGCTTTGAAGAAGGCGTGCCCGTGGCCCTGAACGGCCAAAGCTTTGCCGACCCCGTGGCCCTGTTCCTCGAGGCCAACCGCATCGGCGGCCGCCACGGCCTGGGCATGAGCGACCAGATCGAGAACCGCATCATCGAAGCCAAATCGCGCGGCATTTACGAAGCGCCCGGCATGGCCCTGCTGCACATCGCTTACGAGCGGCTGGTGACGGGCATCCACAACGAAGACACCATCGAGCAATACCGCATCAACGGCCTGCGCCTGGGCCGCCTGCTGTACCAGGGCCGCTGGTTCGACCCGCAGGCGCTGATGCTGCGCGAAACCGCACAACGCTGGGTTGCCAAGGCCATCACGGGCGAAGTCACGCTCGAACTGCGCCGCGGCAACGACTACTCGATTCTCAACACCGAATCACCCAACCTCACCTACCACCCCGAGCGCCTGAGCATGGAGAAAGTGGAAAACGCCGCCTTCACCCCGCTGGATCGCATCGGCCAACTCACCATGCGCAACCTGGACATTGTCGATACGCGCGACAAACTGGGCATCTATGCGCAGACGGGGCTGCTGTCGCTCGGCACGGCATCGGCCCTGCCGCAACTAGAGCACAAAAAGCCCGCGCAGTAAAGCTGCTCGCTTTTGTAGCCAACAAAAAAACGCCCGGCAGCCTTTGCGCTCCGGGCGTTTTTTCAAACCAACTTATTTACTCAGCAGGAGCCGCCAAATCCTCAGGCCCATAAGATTGACCGGTTAAAACTCGATATCCAGCCTGGTTCTTTTTTATGTCGTCAACTTGTTTTCTTATTTCCTTAGCGCAGCGCCTCTCATCAAAGATAAGCTTTTTATTGCAAAAACCAGACTCTCCCTTCACAAGGGAGTTGTATGATCTCAAACCACTATCTATACTGCTTTTTTCCATATAAGAAAAAGCCTCACGTACGGAAGATAACTCAACATTATCCTCCACAATCGCCTCACCAAAAACTTTCAAAAACATTGAACAGCTATATGGTGCATTTTGCAAGAAATACATTTTCTCTCTGGGCTGGGTCAAATCATAAACTGGAAACCCTCCTATATCTCTAAGCGCCTTGAACTCCTTGGGATTAACCTCTTGTATCTCGCCTAAAGCTTGCATGCAAGTTTCACCAAATTTTTTCATATCACTCGTATCCAGTACTCTATCCAGCCCTTTTGGCTCGCTCTTGCAGGCGGCAATCAATAAGACTAGGAATAATACATTCATCAATGAAATTGCGTTTTTCTTCATCTTTTCATTCCCAACAAAGCCATAAAAATCAATCAAGCCCATGAACAACACCATGCAGCAAGATTGTTAAAAACAATTGTGCAAAAAGACAAGCGCAGGCAAGCAGCAATACTTTTCCCCAAGGCTTTTTGGGATAGTTTGTTCCAAAATTTTGCTTCACATATTGCACCTGCTTTTTACCCTCCTGTGAATACCATCCAACCAGGCAGCCGATAGAAATCCCTAAAATTATCGTGTCACTATTGGGGAACAATCCCGCAATCATCGCGGCACCAACCATAAGTAAAGTCCCCCAGAACCAAATCATTGACGTTTTTGCATTTTCTTGATTGCCGATCGTTCGCCAGTTCAATGCCTGCAAATAGGCGCCAAATGCAGATGTGAACACAATGCTCCATTAAGCAGCAACCTTGGGGTTCCACAACCTTTTGCTTTGCCCTACATAAGCCTGCCCCGTCTGTACAGGCTCCGCCTGCATGGCCGCCACTCCCGTCATGGCAGCGCCGCACTTGCTGCAAAAACGTGCCTGTTGTGCATTGGCCGTGCCGCACTGGTTACAAAACATCTCGTTTGTCAACATACTTTCCTCCATGTAAAAAATTCTATTTTCGCATATTCGATCTTGGCATGCACCAATCGCCTGATTTGGGGCATGCATGTACAAATCCATCCATACTCGCCAATACGCCACGCTGCAAGACTTGCTGCGCCAGGAACGGCTCGCGGCGGGCCTGACGCAAGCCCAACTGGCGCAGCGCCTGCAATGGAACCAGGCTGACATCAGCAAGGTTGAAACCGGCGTGCGCCGTTTGGATGTGATTGAATTGCGCACTTGGCTGGCCGCGCTGGGGCTGGGCTTGCCCGCTTTTGTGGATCGGCTGGAAGCGCAACTGCACGTTCCCACAGTCCAGCTCACCGTGCTGGCCCGCCAAGGCCAAAAGCCCCGTGGCTCGCCTCCAAGCAAGCTCTCGGAACCGGCCCCATCCACCCCAGATGAGCCATGAACCGCTCACCTTTGAAAGCTGCAATCCACGCCTAACCCAACGGGCCCAAACGCCATCCAGTACCCACCATGCAAGTTCGCTACACCGTTGAAGACAACCCCGCACGCAAGGCTCTGGCTTCCGCCTTATCCAAACAGATTTACCGCGGCCAGCCGCTCATTCGCCTGATCCGCCTGGGCGATGCGCTGGTGCTGCTGCCCTTTCTGGCACTGGCGGCCTATTTCTTCTTTGAAACAGGCGCCCTCATCCGCAACGGCATCACCGAATGGTTCGAACCCGATGAAATGCCCCTGTTGCACCAACTGGGCTGGATGCGCTGGGCCATGCTGCTGGGTGCCTATCTGGTGATGCTGTACGCCATCTGCCTGCGCCCCCATTTGATTTATCGCCTCACGCAACGCACCCTCAACAGCCTGACCAAGGGCGACAACGTGCTGGAGATTCGCGAAGACGGCCTCTACCACGCAGGCTACTACGGCCACACCGTGCTCCACTACAGCGCAGTGCGCCAGGTGATCGACGATCTGCGCGGCTTTGTGGTGGTGCGCATCGACCGCGGATACGCGCACGCCGTGCCGCACAGCGCCTTTGCCGACGAGGCCCAGCGCCAGCAATTCACCCAATTGCTGCGCAGCAAGGCGGGTCTGGCACAGCCTGCTTGATTACTGATGTCAGCCCCCAACGGCAAGCAAGCGCATTGCTCAACCGCTGCTTGGGTGCCGAATCATTGGTTGCGCAATCCTTTGCTGCATCGTTTGCCCGCACCTGCCCAAGCACCCTGCCTGCATGAAGCTCTGGACCGTTCGCCCCGAAACCGACTGGCAAATCTTGCAGCGGCACGGCGTGTTTGTGAGCGATCCGCGCTACGTCATTCCCGAATGGCAAGCCGCCTACCGCTGGATGGCCGCCCGCCTGGCCGAAAAAACACCCGCGCCCGCTGGCGTGGCATTTCCGATCTGGGCCTGGTACCGCGCGCATGGCAGCTTGCGCCCCAAGCCCGATTTGCGCAAGCGCGGCTTTCTGCAAGCCGGGCAAAAAGGCGTGCGCCTGGAACTTGAATTGCCTGACGAGCATGTGTTGCTCAGCAGCTTCGACGGCTGGCACGCCGTGCTGAACAACTGGTTTTTCACCTTGGACGATGCGCAATACGAACACGCCGAGCGGCTGGAAGCCAGCCTGCCGCCCGATGCACTGGCGCGCGAGAAAGAACGCAGCTGGCACCGCATTTTTGATCTGAACCTGCTGCCCGACCCCGAACGGTACGAGGTGCAAGCCGTGTTCTGGCAACTGCGCTTGGCCCACGTGCGCCAGGTGGACTTTTTCACTGCGCGTTGAGCCGCACATCAATTGGCAATGCTGTTACCTGCACCACGTGCGCCAGCCATCAAGAAAGCAGGAGCAAAGCAGCCCAGCGCAAACCGCACGGCTGTCTCCTTTGGTCGGCACCATCGCTCAAGCACAGCCCACAAACGGCTTGGGGCAAATCAATCCTCATCCTCCTCACCCAGCAAGCGCGCCACACGCTGCGGGTAGTGGTTGAGAAAGTCGCGCGTCAGGCGCACATGCTCGCAGTCTTCGTAAGCGATTTCGCTCACGCCATCCGCATCGAACCGGATGATGCGCGCGTGCGGGTAGGCCAGCAAGATGGGCGAGTGCGTGGCGATGATGAATTGCGATTGCTCGCGCGCCAAGGCATCAATGGCCCGCAGGGCCGCCAACTGGCGCGCGGGTGACAAAGCTGCCTCAGGCTCATCAAACAGATACAGGCCGTTGCCCTTCAAACGGTTGAGCAACAGGGCCATGAAGGCTTCGCCGTGCGAAATGGCGTGCAGCCTGCGACCGTCGTAGCCATCCAGGTAGCCGATGTTTTCCATGTAGCTGGCGACGTTGAAGAAGCTCTCGGCCCGCAAGAAGTAATGGTTGCGCGGCACGGGCGGCGTGCGAATCAGGCGCAGGTAGTCGTGCAGGGGCGATGTACTGTTCTCCACCGTTTGAAAGCGCACGTTTTTGCTGCCGCCTTCGGCGCTGAAGCCCAGCGCCTGCGCCAGAGCCTCGAGCACAGTGGATTTGCCCGAGCCGTTTTCGCCCACGAAGAAAGTGACCGAGGGATGGAGTTCAATGCGGGCCATCTCGCGTACGGCAGGCAGGGTGAAGGGCCAGGCGCGCCAGTTCGGCTGCTTGTCGGGGTAAAAAATGGCTTGGCGCAAATAGGCTTGGCGGCGGTACATGGCAAGGCTCCTGCAACAGGGGGCAAGTCTGTTCCCGGGAACGCTTCTCATCGCTTCACGGATCTTGGCTGGCAGCACCAAGCGCAACAACAGCACGCATCCCCACAAAAAAGCCCCCGTGGCGGGGGCTTGGGTGAACAGACAGGCGCTGCACACAGTGCGGCACCGTGCTGCCTGGAACCCAGAACCTGTTCAAGATCTCAACGTGAGGCGATTGGATAAAGTGCGGGATGGGATGCAAGGCGCAAATTGAAGTTCATAGCTTGAGCGATGGACAAGATTTGCAACGCCGCAGACCGCACGCTTCCATCTTCAAGCGCCCGCGAGGAAGTTTTGAACAGGTTCTCAGGGTTGGGCCTCCGGCTCGGCGTTCATGAGGGTGGCGCCCGCATCGGGGCTGCTCATGGGCTGCTGCTGCATCATGGGCTTGGCCTGCACAGGCTGCGGTTGGCTCGGCATGGTCTGGCCGCTGCTGGGCAGCAAATCGCCGCGCACTTCGTTTTCGTGCAGGATGCCGCCGCCTTCTACGCTGCCGGTGTGGGTGCCTGCGCCGCGCACGCGCTCTTCACAAGCCTGCTTGTAGCCTTCAGGCAGGCGCTGGCAGCGCGCCAAGGCGTTGCGCATGTAGCGCTCGTCGTTCTGCTGGCTGAACTTGCTGCCGCGCGCAGCGGCTGCCTCGTGCTGGGCGGCGGTTTTGTAGCCCTTGCGCGCACCGCTTTTGCTGGGCGCAGCTGCGCCTTGGGCAAAGGCTGTGGCTGCGGCAGCGCACAATGTGGCCAAAACGAATGCCGAGCGGAAAGTGTTGCGTTGATTCATGATGATTCCCCCTTGTTGCTGCAGAACAAAGACTGCGCCAGCTCAGCGTCTGGCGCATTCGGCCTTGCGGATGGCACGGATTTGCGCGTGCCACCTTGCAGGCTTTGCGCTCGGCCTTGCTGCCGCGCCACGGGCACGAAGCAAAAGGCCGCCAAACCATTATGCAGACGGGCAGCATCTTGATTTGTTGGCGCTGGCAAAGAAGGGTAAGCCCAGGTAACAGCCCCAGATAAAGCCTGGCAGGCCATGCTCATATGGCGGGCACAGCGCCATCAACAAGCAGCGGCGCATAGCAGCAATGCGGTGCATGCAGCACATCCGCATTCGCCCACCGCATCCCTGCGCTCCCGACGCACAGTGCCGCACACATCCAACGCAAGTGCCTCACGCCTGTGCAGCGCGTACAGCCACTTTCAACTCAACTGATTCCAATGCTTGATTTGGTCGTCGCACCGTGTGCAATCAGCGTGTGCGGCCACATGGGCACGGGCCGCGCAAGGGCCACGGGTGGGCGCATCCATCTGGCAGAGGAGGCGCAGGGGCGGCGCAAGGTCAAAAAGCCATCCGCATCAGGCGCAGCGTGCCATTTGGCCACTTGCCCATACGGACTACCCTTTCAAACCAGCGGAATCACCCGCGCCAGCGCATCACGCGCAAGCCGTTGAAGACCACGAGCAAACTCGCCCCCACGTCGGCAAACACGGCCATCCACATGCTGGCGTGGCCCACCATGGCCAACAGCAAGAAAGCGGCCTTGATGCCCAGCGCCAGCGTGATGTTTTGCCACAGCACGCCATGCGCGTGTTTGGACAAGCGCACGGTTTCGGCCACGCGGCGCAGGTCGTCGTTCATGATGACGACGTCAGCCGCTTCGGTCGCGATATGCGTGCCGCCCTGCCCCATGGCAAAGCCCACGTGGGCCACGGCCAGCGCAGGGGCATCGTTGATGCCGTCGCCCACCATGCCGGTGGCGTGCCCGTTTTGGGTGTTGAGCGTCTGCATGGCTTCGAGCTTTTGCTGCGGCAGCAATTCGGCCCGCACTTGGGTGATGCCCACCTCTTGCGCAATGGCTTGCGCGCTGGCGGGGTTGTCGCCCGTGAGCATCACCGGCGTCAGCCCCAGGGCTTGCAGCTCTTGCACGGCTTGTTTCGAACCGGGCTTGATGGCATCGGCCACCACCAGCAAGGCCAGCACGCCTTGCTCGTCGGCCAGCAGGCTGATGCTGCGGCCCAGGCGCTCGTGCTCGGCCATGCGCGCTTCCAGCGCGGGCGAGCAGTGCCCGCGTTCGTGAATCCAGCGGTGGTTGCCCAGAATCAGCCCCTGTCCTTCGATGTTGCCGCTGGTGCCGCGCCCGGCTTCAACGGCAAAGTCGCTCACTTCCAGCTGCGCACCGGCCATGTCGGCCAGGCCCTGCGCAATGGCTTTGGAAACAGGGTGATCCGAGCGCGCAGCAATGCCCGTAGCCAGCTGCCACACGCGCAACTCATCCACACCTGCGCGCACGATTTCGTAAGCCACCAAGTGCGGCTTGCCTTCGGTCAAGGTGCCGGTTTTGTCCAGCGCAATGTGCGTGAGCTTGCGCGCTTCTTCCAGATACGCGCCGCCCTTGATCAGGATGCCGCGCCGCGCCGCCGCTGCCAGGCCACTCACCACGGTGACGGGGGTGGAGATCACCAAGGCACAGGGGCAGGCGATGACCAGAATCACCAGCGCCTTGTAAACGGCTTGCAGCCACGTCCAGCCCGCCAGCCAGGGCCCCAGCAGGGCCACACCCAGCGACAAGGCGAACACGGCCGGTGTGTACACGGCAGCGAATTTGTCCACAAACCGCTGGGTCGGCGCACGCGCGCCCTGCGCTTGCTCCACCGCGTGGATGATGCGCGCCAGCACCGTGTCGCTGGCGGGTGCGGTCACTTCAAATTCCAGTGCGCCGTGCTGGTTGATGGTGCCGGCAAACACTTCGTCGCCCGGGCCTTTTTCAACAGGCACGCTCTCGCCCGTTACCGGAGCTTGATCAATGGCGCTGTACCCTGCAATCACACGGCCATCCAACGCCAGCCGCTCGCCGGGCTTGACACGCACCACTGCACCCTGAGCGATGCCTTGGGCCGGCTCGCTGCGCCAGCTGCCATCGGCCTGGCGCACTTCGGCCATCGCCGGGGCCAGGTCCAGCAAGCCCTTGATGGCATTGCGGGCGCGATCGACTGCGCGCGCCTCGATCCACTCCGCCAGCGAATACAAGGCCATCACCATCGCAGCCTCGGCCCATTGCCCGATCACGAAGGCGCCGGTCACGGCCACCGTCATCAGGGTGGTGATGCTCAACTGCGCGCGCAGCAACAGGGTCAGGCCCTTGCGATAGACGCCAAAACCCGCAAGCACAATCGCCACGCCCGCCAGCGCCATGCTCAGCACCCGCCAGGGCAGGGTTTCAGGCGCGGCAAAATGCACCATTTCAGCGCCCAGCGCAAAGCCCAGGGCCGCGCCCAGCTTCCAAACCTCGCGCCGCTGGCGCTTGCGGGTTTCTTCGGCCGAAACAGGGGCGCTCAGGCGCTCGGTCTTCAAGCCCTCGCGCGCAATGGCCTGTTCAATGGCGGGCCAATCGGCCTCGGGCGCATCAATCGCGACTGTGCGTGCACCCAGGTCAAAGCGCATGCTCTTGATGGCAGCAATGCTTTCCAGCGCGCGGCGGATTTGCGCCTCTTCGCTGGGGCAATCCATATCGGGCACGCGCAAGTTCAGCATGCCGGCCACATGCACCGGCTCGGCCAAACTCACCGCCCCCGAGCCGCAAGCCCCGCCGCAGCCACCTGCACCGTGCTGATGGTGATCGTGGCCATGATCGTGCGGGTGCGCATGGTGATCGTGCGAATGGTGCTCGTGAGCGTGATGTGCATGGCCATCATCGTGATGATGACCACACGCCCCGCCGTGCGCATGCTTGTGCTCATGCCCATGCGCACGGCCGTGGCCTGCACAGGCAGGCGCTTGTTGTGCAGCAGCGTGGCTGTGGGAATGTCCATGTTCACCATCACGCGCATGGGAAGCAGGCGCCCCATCTTGCGGATGGGCTGGGGCTTTGTCATGCGCGCAGCACGATGCAGGCTGAGCCGCATTGCCGCAAACATCTTGCGAACCCGCATGCGCATGCTCATGAGGATGGGTGTGCGCCTCGGCCTGGCCCAAGTGCGCGTGACCCGCACAAGCAGCGCCATCACGCGACGGTTGTTGCCCGGTAGAAGAAGGTGTTGTGCGGCTTGTGGATGAGGCGCTCATGGCTTTTCCTTCACGAAACAAACAGGAAATGAACAGATTTGCTATATTGCAAACCCTGAAGTTGCTTCAGAGTCAAGCCCTTTCTGCATATTCCTTCTCTACTGTAAGGACTTTCGGGAAAAGCCTATGAAGATCGGTGAACTGGCCGCCGCCTCGGACACATCGGTTGAAACCATCCGCTATTACGAACGCGAAGGGCTGCTGCCTGCGCCCGCCCGCACCGCCAGCAATTACCGCCAATACACGCATTCCCATTTGGAGCGCCTGGCCTTCATCCGCCACTGCCGGGCGCTGGACATGTCGCTGAGCGACATCCGTCAACTGATTGCGCTAATGGCCAACCCGCTTTCAGACGGCGCAGAAGTGGATGCGCTGGTGCAGGCCCAGCTTGCGCGCGTACAAAACCGCCTGCGCAGCCTGCAAGCACTTGAAAAACAATTGCTCACCCTGCAAAAACGTTGCATGGCTCACGGCGAAGGCCAGCACTTGAGCGGTGAATGCCCTGTGCTGCAAGAACTGGTCGTGGCCGCCCGGGGCGAGGCCTGCGTGTGCCACGGACAAGCGGCTTGCCCACCCTTGGGTGATTCCTCAGCGCCTGTTCGAACCCTCAAGGCGAAGCGATTGGACAGCGTGCGGGATGGGATGCAAAGTGCCGATCAAAGTGCATGGCGCAATGCATAGCCCGTGTGACACGTGCAAGATGCTTGACGAGATTGGCAACACGGCAAGACCGCCCGCTGCCATCTTCAAGCGCCCATGAGGAGACTTTGAACAGGCTCCAACAAACAATTTGCCAATTCAATTCAAACCATCAAACAAAAACGGGCGCTCCTTGTCACCAAGAAGCGCCCATCGTTTTTCACATACAGGCTTTGAGCAGCTGTTTCAATCACCCCCAACTGGCATCCAGGCACAGACGCCACCAAGACAATGCCAGCGCGGGGTTGAAACTCAGGCCAACACAGCTTTCACTGCAGCCGATACCGCCCCCATATCGGCCTTGCCCGCCAATTGCGCTTTGGCCGCGGCCATGAGTTTGCCCATATCGGCAGCAGCGGGTTTGCGGCCTTGCTCAAGCTCGAACGCAGCCGCGATGGCTTGCACGGCAGCGGTGATTTCGGCCTCGCTCATGCGCGCGGGCAGATAGGCTTGCAGCACCGCCAGCTCGGCCTTTTCCTGGTCGGCCAGGTCTTGCCGCGCAGCTTGTTCGTAAGCGGCAATGCTGTCTTTGCGCTGCTTCACGAGTTTGTCCACCACGGCGATGACAGCGACATCGTCCAGGGTGATGCGTTCGTCCACCTCGCGCTGCTTGATGGCCGCCTGCAACAGGCGGATGGTGCCCAGGCGCGCAGTGTCTTTGGCGCGCATGGCGGCTTTCATGTCTTCGGTGATTTGCTCTTTCAGGCTCATGCTTTCATCCTTTGCCATTCATTTTCTGCAAACAAAAAGGCTCGCAGAGCATTCTCCGGCGAGCCTTGGAAACGTGGCAAAAGCCGGAACACCTCCGACCTTTGCAGTGAAGCTCAGTAGAGCTTCTTGGGCAGCTGCATGCTGCGCACGCGCTTGTAATGGCGCTTGATGGCCGCGGCCTTTTTGCGCTTGCGCTCGGCAGTGGGTTTTTCGTAAAACTCGCGGGCGCGCAGATCGGTCAGCAAGCCGAGTTTTTCGATGGTGCGCTTGAAGCGGCGCAGCGCCACTTCAAAGGGTTCGTTTTCTTTTACACGGATGGTGGTCATTGGCGAAAATGTTCCAGAATGCGCAGCGGCTGCTTGCAAGAAGATCGAGACTTGCAAGGGCACGGCTGCAATATGTTCCCCGCCATACAACGATCAATCAGGCCGACGGGGGTCTGCCAGTAAACGTGTCATTATAAATCGATAACAGCCCGCCCCAGGCACCCGGCCACCCTCGCGGCCAACCGTTGGCGTTGCAGCACGGCAACAATCGCCGCACGAAAAGCGCCACACAGGCAAGGTACGGCGTTAGAACCTGTTCACGAACTCAACGCGAGGCGATTGGATATGGTGCGGGATGGAATGCAAGGCGCAAATCGAAGGGCATAGCCCGTGCTATGCACGAGATTTGCAACGCAGCAGACCGCCCGCTTCCATCATTCAAGCGCCCGTGAGGAGATCGTGAACAGGTTCTTAGAGCCTGTTCAAAATCTTTTGAGCATGACTGCCAGGAAAGCGAGATGGATGAACTGCAAGCTGGTGTTCAGCAGCCTCTCGCAGT
>JAUMWT010000031.1 GCA_030529505.1 Allobrachymonas sp.
CAAATCCGTTGTTTGATGTTGTGGCTCAATATCTCATGACGACGCTGTCTAGTCAATTGCCGCGTAACACAAAGCTGCTTCTTCATCTGTGTCAGGCAATGGGGATTGCAAGTTGTTGGTGGATGGCCTTGTTGACAAAGCTGGTTGTGTGCAAGGCAGGAAGATTTTTGTACTCGATGAGCAGTCGCGGGCCGCAGCTTGCCCCCATCCGTTTTGTGGAGAAATGCTGTTGCTGATGAATGTGTGCATGACCGTTTCGGGGGCCTGGGCAAATAACCGTTTTTTACTGTCATTAATCCGTCAGCTTGGGCGCGCCATCGGTAAAATGACGGCCCAGCCGGGGTTGTCGCATGGATGTCGAAACGCCGGGAACCAAGGACTTTTCCCGCATGACACCACTGCTTGACTCCATCCATAGCCCCCATGATCTGCGGCAGTTGCCGCGCGCGCAATTGCAGCCGCTGGCCGACGAATTGCGCAGCTTCATGCTTGAAAGCGTGGCGCAAACTGGCGGGCACTTGAGCTCCAATCTCGGCACGGTCGAGCTCAGCGTGGCGCTGCACTATGTCTTCAACACGCCGCAAGACCGCATCGTGTGGGACGTGGGCCATCAGACCTATGCGCACAAAATCCTCACGGGCCGGCGCGAACGCATGCACACGCTGCGGCAGCTGGGGGGCTTGAGCGGCTTTCCGCGCCGTGATGAAAGCGAATACGACACGTTTGGCACCGCGCATTCTTCCACCAGCATTTCGGCCGCCCTGGGCATGGCCATTGCCGCGCGCCAGCAGGGCAAGGATCAGCACCATGTCGCCGTGATTGGCGATGGCGCCATGACCGCAGGCATGGCGTTTGAGGCGCTCAATAACGCGGGCGTGGAGCCTGACATTCGCCTGCTCGTCATCCTCAACGACAACGACATGAGCATCAGCCCGCCAGTGGGGGCGCTCAACCGCTATCTCGCGCATTTGATGAGCGGGCAGTTCTACGCCAAGGCGCGCGATGTGGGCAAAAGCGTGCTCAAAGGCGTGCCGCCGCTGCTGGAGTTTGCCAAGCGGCTCGAAGAGCAGGCCAAGGGCATGGTGCTGCCAGCCACGTTGTTCGAGAAATTCGGCTTCAACTACATCGGCCCGATCGACGGGCACGACATGCAGGCGCTGGTTACCACGCTGGAAAACGTGCGCAACCTCAAGGGGCCGCAGTTTCTGCATGTGGTCACGCGCAAGGGCAAGGGCTATGCCCAGGCCGAGGCCGACCCCATTGCCTACCACGGGCCGGGCAAATTCGACGTGGCTGTAGGCCTGCAGCCGCCAGCCACCCCGGCCAAAACCACTTTCACCCAGGTGTTCGGGCAATGGCTGTGCGATATGGCCGAGCGCGACATTCGGCTGGTGGGCATTACGCCGGCCATGCGCGAAGGCTCGGGCATGGTGGAGTTTCACCGGCGCTTTCCCGACCGTTACTTTGATGTGGGCATTGCCGAGCAGCACGCAGTGACCTTTGCCGCTGGCCTGGCTTGCGAGGGCCTCAAGCCCGTGGTGGCGATTTACTCCACCTTTTTGCAGCGCGCCTACGATCAGATGATTCATGACGTGGCTCTGCAGAACCTGCCCGTGGTGTTTGCGCTGGATCGGGCCGGGCTGGTAGGCGCAGACGGTGCCACCCACGCCGGCAATTACGACATCGCCTTTACCCGCTGCATTCCCAATATGGCTGTGGCTTGCCCGGCAGACGAGGCCGAATGCCGCCTGCTGCTGAGCACCGCTTTTGCCCAGAACCAACCCGTGACCGTGCGTTACCCGCGCGGTGCTGGCGTGGGCAAGCCCGTGGACGTGGGGCTGGAAACCTTGCCCTTTGGCAAGGGCGAAGTGTGCCGCCGAAGCAGCCAAGTTCAAAGCGGCCAGCCGAGCACGCCAAGTGTGCCAAGCGGTGCGGGCGCGTCACAGCCCAAAATCACCATGCTGGCTTTTGGCTGCCTGCTATACCCGGCCCTGCAAGCGGCCGAGGCGCTGGACGCCACCGTCGTCAATATGCGCTGGGCCAAGCCTTTGGACGAAGCCCTGCTGCTCGAAATCGCCCGCCAGCACGATGCCTTGGTCACGCTGGAAGACGGCTGCATCATGGGCGGTGCGGGCAGCGCCGTCATGGAGTGCCTGCAAGCCCACGGCCTGAATCTGCCGGTCTTGCAATTGGGCCTGCCCGATGTGTTCATCGAGCACGGCGATCCGGCCAAACTCATGCAGATGCAGGGTCTGGACGCCCAAGGCATCGCGCAGGCGATCCGGAAACGTTTTGGGTTTTCTGGGCACGCAGCACGGCCAAAGGGCGGCTGATGAGCCGTTTTAGAAGCTGTTCAAAATCACCAAGGTGAGGTGGTTTTGATCAGGTTTTTAGATGCTTTTGGCTGCTTTTGTAAGCTGAAATTACGTTTTGCGATGTTTTGAGCGGCTGTTGCCGCATCGGCTGCCGGCAAGCGGCAGCGTGCTGTAGCAAGGGCTGGCGGCCCGTCAAGATCCATTGGATATAATCATTTCATCATGCCTGAATCATTTTCTTACGATCAACTCATTGCCTCGGGAGAGGGGCGTTTGTTTGGCCCAGACAGCGGGCGTTTACCCTTGCCGCCCATGCTGATGTTTGACCGTATCACGCACATTGATGCCGATGGCGGTGCGCATGGTTTGGGCCGGATTGAGGCCGAGTTGGACGTCAAACCCGATCTCTGGTTCTTCGATTGCCACTTCAAAACCGACCCCGTCATGCCCGGTTGCCTGGGGCTGGATGCCATGTGGCAGCTGATCGGTTTTTACCTGACGTGGCTACGCCTGCCGGGGCGCGGTCGCGCATTGGGCGCGGGCGAGGTCAAATTCACCGGCGAAGTCGGCCCCGACGTCAAGCTGGTGCGCTACGAGATCGACATCAAGCGCGTCATCAAGCGCAAGCTCAATATGGCCATTGGCGACGCCCGCCTGCTGGCAGATGGCAAAGAGATTTATACGGCAACGGATTTGCGTGTGGGCCTGTTCCTGCGCGAAGGTGAGAGCACTTCTAAAGAGGGATGAGCATGAAACGCCGTGTGGTCGTAACAGGTGCGGGCATTGTCTCGTGCATTGGCAATGATCTGGCCACTGTAGAAACTTCGCTGCGCGAGGGCCGCTCGGGCATCCGGGCAATGCCAGCGTTTACCGAAATGGGCTTGCGCAGCCAGGTGGCGGGCATTCCGCAAATTGATTTGGAGGCGCAGATCGACCGCAAGCAATTGCGCTTCATGGGCGATGCGGCGGCTTATGCCCACATCGCCTTGCGCGATGCCATTGCGCACGCGGGCCTCAAGCCAGACATGGTCTCGAACCCGCGCACGGGTCTCATCATGGGCTCGGGCGGTGGCTCGCCCGCCAACCAGATCGAAGCAGCCGACACGCTGCGCAGCAAGGGCATTCGCCGTGTGGGACCCTACCAGGTCACGCGCTGCATGAGTTCCACCGTATCGGCTTGCCTGTCCACGCATTACGGCATCAAGGGCATCAATTACTCCATCACTTCGGCGTGCAGCACCTCTGCGCACTGCATCGGCGTGGCGGCCCAGCAAATTGCCTGGGGCATGCAGGATGTGATGTTTGCCGGTGGCGGCGAAGAATTGTCCTGGGGCATGGCTTTGCTGTTTGACGGCATGGGGGCCATGTCGAGCAAACGCAACGATCAGCCCGAAAAAGCTTCGCGTGCTTACGATGCCGACCGTGACGGTTTCGTCATCGCTGGCGGTGGCGGCGCTGTGGTGTTGGAGTCACTAGAGCACGCCCAGGCGCGCGGCGCCCACATTCTGGCCGAGGTGGTGGGCTTTGGCGCCAGCAGCGATGGGGCGGACATGGTGGCCCCATCGGGCGATGGGGCCGTTGCCTGCATGCGCCAGGCCATTGAAGGGCTGGATGCCCCCATCGACTACATCAATACGCATGGCACCTCCACCCCCGTGGGCGATGTGCCTGAACTCAACGCCCTGCGCACGGTGTTTGGCGATAAAGTGCCGCCGTTCTCGTCCACCAAATCGCTCACCGGCCATTCGCTGGGCGCCACGGGCGTGCAGGAGGCCATTTACTGCCTGCTGATGCTGCAAAAAGGCTTCATTGCGGGCTCGGTGAATGTGGAAACACCCGATCCGGCCGTGGGCAATCTGCCTCTGGTTACCGCCACGCGCAATGCCGATTTGCGTCAGGTGCTTTCCAACAGCTTTGGCTTTGGCGGCACCAATGCCAGCCTGGTGCTGCGCCGCTGGGATTGATCTGCAAAGGCAATCATCATGCAATGGCATGGGTTTATCCCATGCCATTCTTTTTTGGCTGCTGCATAGGGCAAGGGCGCTGATTGAGCGATCAGAGTGTAGGCGTATGTGCTGCTTTGCGCTTTTGGCTGTTTCGCGTCAAATGATGCATAGGCCGTATGCCTGTTCTTATCTGCTGCGAGTCGTTTCACTGATTTGTTTCGATGAGGCAAGCAGCCTTTGGATTTCACGAAAAAATGTCGGCATCTACTCACAACGCTTCCAACACGCATGCCCCCAAGCCCCTGATGAGCTACAAGTCCTTCTGGGCCAAGCGCTTCGGCACCGCGCCCTTCCTGCCCATGAGCCGCGCCGAGATGGAGCAGCTGGGCTGGGACAGCTGCGACGTGATTCTGGTCACGGGCGACGCCTACGTGGACCACCCCAGCTTCGGCATGGCCGTGATCGGCCGCGTGCTGGAGGCGCAGGGCTTTCGCGTCGGCATCATTGCTCAGCCCGACTGGACCAGCGCTGAAGCCTTCAAGGCGCTGGGCCGGCCCAACCTGTTCTGGGGCGTGACGGCGGGCAATATGGATTCGATGATCAACCGCTACACGGCCGATCGCAAAATCCGCAGCGACGACGCCTACACCCCTGGCAACGTGGGCGGCAAGCGGCCCGACCGCGCCGCCATCGTCTACAGCCAGCGCTGCCGCGAGGCGTACAAGGACGTGCCCATCCTCCTGGGCGGCATCGAGGGCAGCCTGCGCCGCATCGCCCATTACGACTACTGGAGCGACAAGGTGCGCCGCTCCATCGTGGTGGACAGCAAGTGCGACCTGCTGCTCTATGGCAACGCCGAGCGCGCGCTGGTGGAAGTGGCGCACCGCCTGGCGCGGCGCGAGCCGGTGGCGCAGATCACCGACGTGCGCGGCACCGCCTTCGTGCGCCGCACGTTTGAGGCGGGCTGGCTGGAGATTGACTCCACCGAAGTAGACCGCCCCGGCCGGGTGGACGAGCACCTCAACCCCTACCAAACCCCGGCCGCGCAAACGTGCAGCCAGAAGGCAGGGCAGGGCAGCGCGCCGGAGGGTGCTATTGATTCAGGAGCGGATCGGGCAAGCCCAACCTGCCCTGGGGGCCCAAAAGATGCCAAAGCCAGCACGGCCCCCGTGGCCCGGCCCATCATCGTGCAGCGCCCCGTGCGTGCCGACCGCGCTCACACCGTCATCCGCCTGCCCAGCTACGAGCAGGTCAAGGCCGACCCCGTGCTCTACGCCCACGCCAACCGCGTGCTGCACCTGGAAACCAACCCCGGCAACGCCCGCGTCCTGGTGCAGCGCCACGGCGACGGCGCCGCCGCGCGCGATGTGTGGCTCAACCCGCCGCCCATTCCGCTGAGCACGGCCGAGATGGACTGGATTTTTGACTTGCCCTATGCCCGCAGCCCCCATCCGCAATACGCCGATGCGCGTGGCCGCCACGATGGTGAAACCAAAATCCCCGCGTGGGAGATGATCCGTTTTTCCGTCAACATCATGCGCGGCTGCTTTGGCGGCTGCACCTTTTGCAGCATCACCGAGCATGAGGGCCGCATCATTCAATCGCGTTCGGCCAGCAGCATCGTGCGCGAGGTGGAAGAGATGCGCGACAAAGTGCAGGGCTTTACCGGCGTGGTGAGCGACCTGGGCGGCCCCACCGCCAATATGTACCGTCTGGGCTGCCGCTCGCCCGAGATCGAGGCCGCCTGCCGCAAGCCCAGCTGCGTTTACCCCGGCATTTGCCCCAATCTGCGCACTGACCACACCTCCTTGATTCAGCTCTACCGCCGCGTGCGCCAACTGCCGGGCGTGAAGAAAGTGCTGATCGGTTCCGGCCTGCGCTACGACCTGGCCGTGCAATCGCCCGCCTACGTCAAGGAACTGGTGCAGCACCACGTGGGCGGCTACCTCAAGATCGCGCCCGAGCACACCGAGCAAGGCCCGCTGTCGAAAATGATGAAGCCCGGCATCGGCACCTACGACCGCTTCAAGCAGATGTTCGAGCAGTACAGCGCCGAGGCGGGCAAGGAGCAATTCCTCATCCCCTACTTCATCGCCGCCCACCCCGGCACCACGGACGAGGACATGCTGAACTTGGCCCTGTGGCTCAAGAAAAACGGCTTCCGCGCCGACCAGGTGCAAGCCTTCTACCCCAGCCCCATGGCCACCGCCACCGCCATGTACCACACGGGCGTCAACACCCTGAAGGGCGTGCACCGCGACGGGCGCGGTGAAAAGGTCGATACCGTCAAGGGTGAACGCCGACGCCGCTTGCACAAAGCCTTTTTGCGCTACCACGACCCCAACAACTGGCCCCTGCTGCGCGAAGCCCTGCAACGCATGGGCCGCGCCGACCTCATCGGCAACGGCAAGCAGCACCTCATCCCGCGTTGGCAGCCCGTCACCGATGGCAGCTACCAAAGCGCCCGGCGCAGCAACAGCACGCCCTCGCGGCCCGGAGGCAAGGGTGGCGCGGGCAAGGCGGCCGCGTTCCAACCCAAAACGCCAGCGCCCAGGCCGCGCACGGCTGCGGCCAAACCCACCCGTGGCCGCTTGCTGACGCAACACACGGGCCTGCCGCCCAGGCGCGCCCAATAAGCCGGCCGCCTTGCGGCAAATGATGGGGGTTGAGGTTTGCTACCCAGGCGTTCGGCTCGCCAGTCAAAGGAGATGGGCATGACGACACCAGGCAGCACCGCTGCGTTTGCTGACGTACTGGCGTTCTGGCTCGGCGCCTATCCGCTTGATGGGGCCGCCATGCAGCGCGCCAAGCCGCAGTGGTTCACAAAATCAGATGCTTTCGACGACTTGGTGCGCGCGCGTTTCGGCCCCACGATAGAAGCGGCGCTGGCAGGCGAATTGGACGTTTGGGCCGAGACGGCCGAGGGGCGGCTGGCCTTGCTGATCGTGCTGGACCAGTTCACGCGCAACGCTTTTCGCGGCCAGCCGCAAAGCTTCGCAGGCGACGCACGGGCACTGGCCCTGGCGCAGCAGGGACAGGCGTTGGGGCATGACCAGCAGGTGCCGCCCATGGCGCGCATCTTTTTCTATCTGCCGCTGGAGCATGCCGAAGACTTGGCCTTGCAACAGCAAAGCGTGGCCTTGTTCCAGCGGCTGGCCGATGAGGCCGCGCCGGGCTTGAAGCCCTTTTTCGACGGCACGCTGGACTATGCGCGCAGGCATGAGGCGGCGATTCGCCGCTTTGGCCGTTTTCCGCACCGCAACGCCATTCTGGGCCGCGACAGCACGGCGGAAGAAAAAGACTATCTGGCACAGCCCGGCGCAGGGTTTTGAGGCGATTGGGCATGTCGTCATTGACGACACGCTGCCCGCCCTCACCCCAACCCTCTCCCAGAGGGAGAGGGTGTTTTTCTGTGCTCGGCACGCACTGTCATCCTTTGGGAGAACGTCAACAGGTTGGCTGCGCGGCAATGGCCGTGCGCCTCAGGCAGCGTGCGGGCGGGGAAACCGGTGCCCCGGCCGGCGGGGTGATTGGGTGGCTTGCCTAGGCGTGTGCGATGCCTTCTCGCGCTCGGGACGAAACGGGTGTCTGCATGGCCCGGTGCACCACGGTCATTCACGGCGGTGCGCCGGACACTTCTTCAATCAAGCCACGCGCGGCTTGACCAGGCTCGCCGCCTGTTTGGCGCGTTCGCGCGCGGTGTCCACGTCATCGGCCCAGGCCAGGGCCACGCCCATGCGGCGTTTGGCAAAGCTTTCGGGTTTGCCAAACAGGCGGATGTCGGTTTGCGGCACGGCCAGGGCTTCGGCCACGCCGTCAAAGACGATGCCTTTCGCATCCACGCCGCCGTAGATCACGGCGCTGGCGCCGGGGCTTTTCAGCGCCGTGTTCACGGGCAAGCCAAGGATGGCGCGGGCGTGCAGTTCGAACTCGTTTTGCCATTGCGTCGTCATCGTCACCATGCCGGTGTCGTGCGGGCGGGGGCTGACTTCGCTGAACCACACCTGATCGCCTTTGACGAACAGTTCCACGCCGAACAGGCCCAGGCCGCCCAGGTCGCCCGTCACGGCGCGGGCAATGCGCTCGGCTTCGGCCCGTGCGGCGGGCGGCATGGGGTGGGGCTGCCAGCTTTCCACGTAGTCGCCCGCGACCTGGCGGTGGCCGATGGGGGCGCAGAAGTGGGTGTCGATCTCGCCCCGGGCGTTGCGGGCGCGCACGGTGAGCAGGGTGATTTCGTAGTCGAAGTCGATGAAGCCTTCCACGATGACGCGGCCCTTGGCCACGCGCCCGCCCTGCATGGCGTAGTCCCAGGCGCGGGCCACGTCGGCAGGGCCGTCGATCTTGCTTTGGCCCTTGCCGCTGCTGCTCATCACGGGTTTGACGACGCAGGGGTAGCCGATGCCGGGCTGCCCATCCGTGCCGTCAATGGCCGCTTGCAGCTCGGCCAGCGAATCGCAGAAGCGGTAGGGGCTGGTGGGCAGGCCCAGGGTTTCGGCCGCCAGGCGGCGGATGCCTTCGCGGTCCATGGTCAGGCGGGTGGCGCGGGCGGTGGGCACCACGCGCACGGTGCCGGCGGCTTCCAGCGCCTCCAGCACGCCGGTGGCAATGGCCTCGATCTCGGGCACCACCAGCTGGGGCTTTTCGGCTTCGATCAGGGCTTGCAGTTGCGCCGCGTCGCTCATGGTGATGGTGCGCGCGTGGTGGGCCACCTGCTGGCCGGGGGCGTTGGCGTAGCGGTCCACGGCAATGGTTTCCACGCCCAGGCGTTGCAGGGCGATGATGACTTCCTTGCCCAGCTCGCCGCTGCCCAGCAGCATGACGCGGGTGGCCGAGGGGGAGAGGGGGGTGCCGAGGGTGGTGTTCATGGGGGGGCCTTTCTGCTGAATCAGTGGTGAATTAGCGGGTGTAGCAAAAGTGAGGGGCTTGGGGACGGTTGTGGGTGGGCCGAGCGCATGCCAACAAATGCATGTCAACAACTACATGCCGAAAAGTACATGCCGACGAGTGTGTGCTCAATGTTTGCCGTCAAACCGCTTGCAGCGTTGCGGTGGTTTGGTTGGGGCGGCTTGAGAGATCTCAGTGCTCGCCTCCCTCTTTCGACGGCGGATTGTTTTTGAGTTCTTTCAACTCGGCGAACTTGGCCGTCATGGTGGGGTTACCGCGCGTGAGCTTCTTGATGGTCAGGTCTTCGGCCTTGTCGTTGGCCAGGCGCAGGTTGTTGGCGGATTTGTGCAGCGCTTCCTTGGTTTTTTCCAGGTCCTTGATGGCTTCGTCAATGCGCTTGATGGCTTCCACGAAGCCGTCGGAGGCCAGGCGCCAGTTGCGGCCGAACTTGTCTTTGAAGTCATCCAGTTGCTCTTCAAAGCGCGTGATGTCAAGGTTCTGCGCCTTCACCAGCGCCAGCTCGTTCTTGTAATGCAGCGCGCCCTGCGCGGCGTTGCGCAGCAGCGTGATGATGGGGATGAAGAACTGCGGGCGCACCACGTACATCTTGGGGTAGCGGTGCGACACATCAACAATGCCACCGTTGTACAGCTCGCTCTCGGGCTCCAGCAGCGACACGAGCACGGCGTATTCGCAGCCCTTTTCGCGGCGGTCCTTGTCCAGCTCTTTCAGGAAGTCTTCGTTCTTTCGCTTGGTGGCGGTCTGGTCGGCCTCGTTCTTCATTTCGAACATGATGGAGACGACTTCGCTGCCGTGTTCGTCGCGGTCGCGGAAGATGTAGTCGCCCTTGCTGCCGCTGCTGGCGTCGTTGTCCTTGCCGAACTCGGCGCGGGCGAAGGCGGTGGCGCGCAGGCGGTTGAACTCGGTTTCGCAGTGCAGCTCCAGCGTTTCGCCCAGCATCTTGGTCGAGAGGCGCGCCTTCAGGTCGCGCAGGCGCTCGATGGCGTCGTCGCGGTCCTTGATCTGGGTTTCGTAGCGCTCTTTCAGCGCCTGCTCGGCCAGCTGCTTTTCCAGCGCGGCGCGGTCCAGCGCGTTGCGCAAGGTGTCGCGCTCGCGCTCGGCGGCGGTGCGCGCCTCGGTCACGGCCAGTTGCTGCGCGGTTTGCGCGGCCTGGGTTTGCGCCTGTAGCTGGTCTTGCAGTTGCTGGATGCGCGCGTCGCGCTCGGCCGTGGCCTGTTGCAGCGCGGCGGCCTGCTGCACCTGGGCCAGCTGGGCGGCGGCGGCGCTGTCCTGGCGCGCGCGCTCCAGCTCGCCGCGCAGGGTGTCGCGCTCGCGCTCCACGGCGGCCAGCGCCTCGGTCACGGCCAGTTGCTGGGTGACGGCCGCGGCGCTGAGCTGCGCTTGCAGCTGCTGGATCTGCGCGTCGCGCGCGGCGGCAGCCTGTTGCAGCTCGGCCTGCAGGCGGGTTTGCGTCAGTTCCACGGCGGCGCGCTGGGCCTGCTCGGCGGCGGTTTGCTGTTCGCGCAGGCGCTCGTGCAGTTGTTGGGCAAATTCCTGGTCGCGCACTTGGCGGGCAATGTCGGCGTAGCCGGCCTCGTCGATTTTGAAGGCGGTGCCGCAATGCGGGCATTTGATTTCGTGCGTGGCCATGTGTGTGCTGTCTGGAAATGGTTGACTGGTGTACGGGGCAGGCGCTTGCCTCTTTTCGGACAAAGCGGCGAAAAATGATGCTGGCCGAATTTTATAAGTGGGCAACTGGCTGCTTGGGCATAGAGGCGTTTGGGGATATCTATGGCGCTTGGTTGTTGCCACTGCTGATGCGTCTTTTGCGCTCTATGCACGCCCAGATGGGGTGATTGATTGGGCATTTGCTGATAACTGTTTTGAGCCGAGAGGCGGAACAGGGGCTGAAGCAGCTGCATGCATGGCCGTTGGCGTGACATGAAGATGTGATTTTTCTAAGTGCATTCAATTTTGTTTTTCATGCGGTAAAAGCGGTTATTTGTTTTTATTTTTATTGAATGAACTGATTTGCAGGGTTGCTGATGACGGCGTTTACGCCGCGCGTGGAGAGACGAGAGGAGGAAAAACATCCCCTTTCCGCTTTCTATAATGATTCGCACGGATGTTGCAGGGTGCGCCGTCTTGTCCTCTTGGATGCGGCCTGTTGCAACAAGTATCTTTCGCCATGCTTGGATGGCCCTCTCATTTCGATAAGGAAACACACACCATGGAACAAACCGCCCGTGTTTTGCATCCCTTGTTTCGTGAAAAGATCATGTCGGCCGAAGCTGCTGCGGCACTCATCCTGCCTGGCGACGTCATCGGGATGAGCGGCTTTACCGGCTCGGGCTACCCCAAGGCCGTGCCGCAAGAGCTGGCCAAGCGCATCGATGCAGCGCATGCCCGTGGCGAAGAATTCCGCGTGAGCGTGTTGACGGGCGCTTCCACAGCGCCCGAGCTGGATGGCGCTCTGGCCAAGGTCGATGGCATGGACATGCGCCTGCCGTATCAGTCCGATCCGCTGTGCCGCCAGAAAATCAACAGCGGCATGATGCAGTACACCGATATCCACCTCTCGCATGTGGCGCAGCAGGCCATGTCTGGCTTTTACGGCAAGCTCAATGTGGCGGTGGTGGAGGTTGTGGCCGTGCTGGAAGATGGCGCGCTGGTGCCATCCACCTCAATCGGCAACAACAAAACCTGGCTGGATTTGGCCGACAAGGTGATTCTGGAAGTGAACCACGGCCAGAGCATTCACCTCAATGGCATGCACGATGTGTATGGCACGCCCCTGCCGCCGCACCGCCAGCCCATTTTGCTCAAGCAAAGCGACGACCGCATCGGCGAGCCCTATCTGCGGGTGGACCCGGCCAAGGTGGTGGCTGTGGTGGAAACCAAGGCGGGCGATCGCAACACCGACTTCACGCCGCCGGATGAGGCCTCTGAAATGATCGCCAAGCACCTGGTGGAGTTTCTGGAGCACGAAGTCAAGCAGGGCCGCATGCCGCGCAGCCTGTTCCCCTTGCAATCGGGCGTGGGCAACATCGCCAACGCCGTGATGGCGGGGCTGAACAAAAGCTCTTTCGAAAACATGACGGCCTATACCGAAGTGCTGCAAGACGGCATGCTCGACATGCTCGCCAGTGGCAAACTGCGCCACGCATCGGCCACGGCGCTGAGCCTGGGCACCCAGGGCCTGAAATATTTCGACGAAAACATCGAGCAGTTGCGCGACCGCCTGCTGCTGCGCCCGCAAGAAATCAGCAACCACCCCGAGCTGATTCGTCGCATGGGCGTGCTCGCCATGAACGGCATGATCGAGGCCGACCTGTACGGCAACGTCAACTCCACGCACGTGATGGGCACCAGCATCATGAACGGCCTGGGCGGCTCGGGCGACTTCGCGCGCAACGCCTACATCTCCTTCTTCATGACGCCATCCACGGCCAAGGGCGGCAAGATCTCGTGCATCGTGCCGATGGTCAGCCACGTGGATCACACCGAGCACGACGTGCAAGTCATCGTGACCGAGCAGGGCTTGGCCGATCTGCGCGGCCTGGCGCCCAAGCAGCGCGCCAAAAACATCATCGCTAAATGCGCCCACCCCGACTACCGAGACATGCTCTCGGACTACTACGAGCGAGCCCTGCGCGATTCCAGCGGCAAGCACACGCCCCATCTGCTGAAAGAGGCGCTGAGCTGGCACATCCGCTACGAGGAAACGGGCAGCATGCTCAAGCAGGCTTGATGAGTCCTCGTCGTCATCTCGCCGCCGCGTCTTGAACGATGGGGCAGGCGGATCAAACAAACGCCGGTGCTGTTGGGGCACCGGCGTTTTTTTGTGGGCTTGGCGTCATAGGGAGATTGAAGACCCCAAACAGGCGCTGCGGGGGCACAGCTTGGGCACATGGGGGCTTCATGCGGTCATCGGGCATCGTGCTCAACGATGCCAGTGGCAGCATGGGGGGCTGCGCCGTTGATGGTTTGTTTGCCTTGAGCACAAGGCATTGGAGAAAGGCGCTGCTGTTTTACCTCTTGGGCCTCAGTCAATGCGCGGCGCTTTGGGATAATCGCTCTCTTTTCTGATCCGGATTCAACAGGGGCAAGTGTGAACATTCTTTTGCTGGCAAAGGCAGCCTTGATGGGCATTGTGGAGGGCTTGACCGAGTTTTTGCCCATCTCTTCCACCGGGCACCTGATCCTCACGAGCACCTTGCTGAATTTTTCGGCACCGCCTTTCAGCGAAGAAAAAGCGCAGGCTTTCGAAATCGCCATTCAAACCGGTGCGATCTTTGCGGTGATTCTGGTTTATTGGCAAAAAATCAGCCGCACAGTGATCGAGTTGCCGCGCTCGCGCGAGGCGCAGCGTTTTGCCCTCAACGTCATCATCGCCTTTTTGCCCGCAGTGGCGCTGGGCCTGCTCTTGGGTCAGATGATCAAGGCGCATTTGTTCACGCCGCTGGTGGTGGCCGTGACCTTCATCATCGGCGGCTTCATCATCATTTGGGCTGAAAAGCGCCAGAAAACCGCGCGCGTGCACAGTGTGGAGGCCATGACGGCGGGCGATGCCCTCAAGGTCGGCCTGGTGCAGTGCTTTGCCATGATTCCGGGCATGAGCCGCAGCGGCGCCACCATCATCGGCGGCATGCTCTGCGGGCTGGATCGCAAGGTGGCCACCGATTTTTCTTTCTACCTGGCCATGCCCACGCTGATCGGCGCCGGGGTGTACAGCCTGTACAAAGTGCGCTCAGTGCTGACGGTGGACGTGATTCCCGTGTTTCTGGTCGGGCTGCTGTTTGCTTTCGTCAGCGCCTGGCTGTGCGTACGCTGGCTGTTGCGCTTCATTTCCAGCCACGATTTCATTCCTTTCGCCTGGTACCGCATCGCCTTTGGTGTGCTGGTGCTGGCCACCTGGGGGCTGGGCGTGGTGAACTGGTCGCAGCATTGATGGATGGGCCGATACTGCAACGTGGCTTACGTTGTCGCAGTGGGCTCCGTGGTTGGGCTGTGCTGATTACGGCTTGGGTGCATCTTTTTTGCTTGCCCCTGTTTTCTTCTTGTCTGTCTTCTACGCCTTGATAGGCTCCATGTGTGCTTGATCAGGGAGCCAACTATCAGGGAGCCAACTGTTTGTTGAGCGTTTGCGCTGTGCGGGCCGTCCTTGCGCTTCCTGTGTGTCTTGGGGCACAGCTGTACAGCGCTGGCGCTTTGCGGTACAACAAGCGCAGCAACAGGAAGGAGAGAGCCATGAATGCTTCCATACCCACTGCGCACGATTCGGCACATCGTTCAACTCAGTCTTTCATTCACAATGAAAAGCTTTCAAGCATCTGGGTCGTGCGCAAGCAGCTTCATCACCCTCTCACCCAAATGTTGGGTGACCTTGCCAAGTGGCGCAGAACGTGGTGCTGCTTGTTGGCTGGTTTGACGGTGGGTTTGGCCGGTTGTGCCAACACACGGCTGGCGGCAACGGTCACGCGCTTTCATCAATGGCCAGCGGCCAGTCAAGGCGCCAGCTATGCCATTGCGCCTTCGCCTGCATCTGTGCCAGCGCCCGCGCCCGCGCAGACACCGAACGGAGCGCTGATCGGATCAGCGCAAGCCGGGCAACCACAAGCGATTGCATCGGAGCAAGCGTTGGCGGCTCCTGTGACCGTGGCACTGCCCCCGCTGGAATACCAAACCTACGCCGCTTATCTGGAGCAGGCCCTGCAAGCCAAGGGGCTGGCGCCTGCCAATCGGCCGGAGCAGGCACGTATGCAAGTGAGTTTTGCAGTATTCGCGCAGCAAGGCGTGGTGCAAGAGCGTGTATTGACCATGCGGCCCATGCTGTGGCTGGGCTATGGAGGTTTTGGCTGGCGGTCGGGCTTTGGCGTGAATGCGTTTTATGACGACTACGATCATGACCTGTTTGGCTGGCACGAGCGCATGGTCACGCGGCCCGTGCAAAGCTACCGCCTGCATGTGACGGTGGTGGATCGTGGGCAGTCCAGCACCGGCACAAAAGGGCTGGCTGCCCGCCTGCCAGCCACAGCGCCTACCGTGCTGGAGGCGCAGGCGCAATACACCGGCCGACCCGTTCCGCTGGCGGTGGTGATGCCGTATTTGGTGCGGGCCGTGTTTGAAGACTTTCCGGGTGTGAGCGGGCAAACGAAGCAGGTGGTGTTTGATACGCAAACGGGCGAACGCCAATAGAGCCAAGCGCAAGGCCGCAAAGGCAGGGAGAAGAGAGGGAAAAGGACAGGCGTGCTTCAGGCATGCGTTGGCGGGCAACGGCACAGGCAAAGAGCAGAAGCAAGGCAGACAGGCCTGCGCCAGCTCGCATAGAATGGCGCTCTTTGCTGCGGCATCGCTCCGTGTTCACCAGTTCTTTCTGATTCGTTATGACTGCTTCTTTGCACCCCATGCTCAATGTGGCCATCAAGGCTGCCCGCGCCGCTGGCACTCTCATCAACCGCGCCTCGCTCGATGTGGAGGCCGTGCGCATCTCGCAAAAGCAGTCCAACGATTTCGTCACCCAAGTGGATCATGCGGCTGAGCAGACCATCATCGAAACGCTGCTCACGGCCTACCCGCAACACGGCATCCTGGCCGAAGAATCAGGACGCGAGCGCGGCAACCCCGGCAGTGATTTCCTCTGGATCATCGATCCGCTGGACGGCACCACCAATTTCATCCACGGCTTTCCGGTGTATTGCGTCAGCATCGCGCTGCAAGTGCGCGGCAAGATCGAGCAGGCCGTGATTTACGACCCCACGCGCAACGACCTGTTCACGGCCACGCGCGGGCGCGGCGCTTTCCTGAACGAACGTCGCATCCGCGTGGCCAAGCGCATCCGCATGGCCGATTGTTTGATCAGCACCGGCTTTCCTTTCCGCCCCGATCAGGATCGCGCGCAATTCATGCAGATGTTCATGGAGATGATGCGCAGCACCGCCGGGCTGCGCCGCCCGGGATCGGCCGCGCTGGACTTGGCCTATGTGGCTGCGGGCTTCAGCGACGGCTTTTTTGAAACCGGCCTGCAGCCTTGGGACGTGGCCGCGGGCAGTCTGCTGGTGCAGGAAGCGGGCGGCCTGGTGGGTAATTTCACGGGCGATGCCGACTTTTTGCAGGCGGGCGAATGCCTGGCGGCCAACCCCAAGATTTATGCGCTGATGGTGCAGATGCTGAGCAAATACAGCAAATATCCGCTGGCTTAAAAACCATCGCCCTTGCGTGGCAAACGTAAAAAGCCTGTTTCGCTTCATGCCTTAAAAAAGCCGACTTGTGTTGTCGGCTTTTCTTTTTCTGTTGGTAAATGGTTTTACTGCTTTGCAGTAATGAATATGCAATATGAAAAACCGCAAAAATGTTTTTGAGGCAGTGCTCAGCATTTTTATGCCAAGTCACGGGTGGATCTTTCACCTTGAAAATGCGCTCTGATTGTTTCTGTTGCATCCGCTTGTTACGTCAGGTGTTTTGTGCTCAAACCGCGGGTGCAGGAGGGTTGCTCAAGAATTTATCTGATGGAGGAAAGTGGTGTGGCCTCGGCCAAGCCGCAAGGGCATTGAAAAAAGCAAATCCGATAAAAAATAACGGCATCTCAGAAAAATCGGATTCTGACATCAGGCTGAATGTTTTTTGGGGCGTGGAGGCGAGTCATCCGGAAAAAATGATGGGCTTCAAGGAATTTGTTCTTACAAATCCAACAAATTTAGAACATGTGCTTTGCTAGCATGAAAAGCTTGATCAATTCAATTTGGCTGACACATGTTTTCAAGACTGCTCATCATCGGTTTTTTATTGTGCCTGCCCATTGTCATTGCCTTGTTTTCGCAGCAAATCACGCGCACGGTGGAGCCGCCCAAACTACCCGCCACTGAGCAGGAGGTGAGGCTGCTGAGCGCCTCGCGCAGCAACCGCAGCAGGGCAGAGGCATTTGGTCATGAGGTGTCCGAAGGCTATACGCTGCGAACCATCGAGCATTGGGCCGGGGGCAGCGAGTCCGATGCGATGGAGGCGCAAGCTGGCGAACGCCCGAGCAGCCAGGGTGGCGTTCGGCAAAGCGGGCAGGCGGAACAGGGCTCTGCCGCTGCGGCATCAGTCGAATCAGCCGCCCCATCAGGCGCACAGCGGTCGCCTGCCCAAGCCACCCGCATCAAGCGCAACAAACGGTAAGCGAGGCCAGGCATGAGCGACAAGCAACCCGACAACACGCGCCCCGATCTTCCTCGCAGCAAGTTCCTGAGCATGCCTGCCACAGCGCGTTGGCGCATTCTGGGCTGGATCGTGCTGACCACGGTGCTGATGATGCTGGCGCTGATCCTGACGGCCCGCTCGATCTTCATCCGCCAGGTGCATCTGGATGCGAATGCGGCCATCGTGCAGGAGGTGAACGAATTCAAGGCCTTCGCCTCCGAAGCGATGGATTCGCGCACCCGCAGGCCTTTTGCCTCGATGGCGGCTTTGATGCAGCGTTATCTGGAGAAGCAAACGCCGGATCGCGGCGAAGCCTTCATCGCCGTGACGCCCGGCGATGTACTGCTGATTGACAACAGCGCCAATGATGCGGGCGAACGTTTGGCGAGCGACCGCGAGCGGCTCAACGCCTTGCTCAACAGCAAGCACAGTTCGGGCGTGGAAAAAACGCCCGACGGCCCCTTGCGTTGGGGCAAGAGCGTGGTGGTTGGCAATGGGCAAAGGGGCGTGCTGCTGGTGGCGCAGTTCATGCAAAACGGTATCGATGCCGTGCATCGCAACATTCTGGTGCTGTTTGGCGTGATGTTTGGCGGGCTGGTGCTGATCGCATCCATCGCCTGGCTGGTGGCCGGGCAGATTCTGGCGCCGGTCCAGCGTTTCATCCGCCTTTCGGACCGCATCGATCCCCTGAACCTGCAAACACGCCTGCCCGAGGATGGCAGTGACGAGCTGGCCCAGTTGGCACGCGCGCTCAACAGCATGCTGGACCGTTTGAGCAGCGCCCATCTGGAGCAGCGCCACGTGCTGTACGAGGTGCTGCAGCAGACCCAGAGCCAGGTGCAGACGCTGGCACGCCTGCGCAAGCAAAGCGCGCATGATCCGGCCTTGCTGGCGGCGCTGGATGTGTCGCAGCAAGACATGCAGGGCTTGCTGCAAGACCTGGAGCTGCTGATCGAAAGCGGCAAGCCCGGCTTTTTGAATTACCAGGACATCCGGCTTGATGAATTGATGCAGCAACTGGCCAAGCAATTGCGCCACCTGCACCCTGCGCACGACTGGCAAGTGGCCGAAGCCGTGGATCAATTGGTGCCGATGGATGTGCCGCGCATTGTGCAAGCCATGCAGCACCTGGCCAGCAACGCGGCGCAGCACAACCACGCGGGCGAGGCCATCGTGCTGGGGGCCGGCGTGCGCTGCCTGGCCGCTGGCGAACGCATGGCCAGCCTGTGGGTGGCCAATCAGGGCCTGCCCCTGAGCCGAGAAGAAGCCCGGGTGATTTTCGAGCCCGTGGTGCGCAAGCAAGACCGCCTGAACCCCAATGGCCCGCAAATGGGCATGGGCCTGGCCGTGGTCAAGGCGCTGGCGCATGCCCACGGCGGCTATGCCTGGGTGTCATCGGGCACCGAGCGGGGCACGGTTTTCGGGGTGGACATTCCACTGCTGCGATTGCAAGAGGCCGCCCGGGAAGAGCAGGTGGAAGAGGCCGCCCTGCAAGCCATGCAGCACGAACAATAAAAACATCTGGATAAAGGCATGAAGCAAACGCAAGCGGGTACGCCCGCACTTGGCCAGGCGGCCCAGCCGGATCAGGCGGCCGAGAGCAGCGCGATGCAGTCCGCCAGCCCAATGCGCGGCTCGGGCGGCACGCTGCCGGATGCAGCCGCACCCGGCGGCGCTGCCGCTTCTACAGGGTGGGCCGATGCCGAGGCCGCTTCGGATGGCCTTGCCTCACCTGCATTCTTTCGCAGCCGCTCGTCTTTGAACGTGCACGCATTCAGGCCGCTGCCCGGGCAAGAGGATGGCCGCTTCGGCCCTTGGTTGGCCGTGCCTGCCTGGCCCTTGTCGTGGTCAGACCTGCCTGTGCGGCGCAGCGAGTTTTCGCGCCGGCATGTGGCGGCCATGCTGGCCGCTGTGGCCGTGATCGCGCTGGTGATGTGGTGGATTCATATTGCCGTCGATCAGAGCCGGGGCGCTGCGGCGCTGAGCACGCAAGGCGCCACCACTTTGTCGGTGTTTGCCATTGCCGTGTGGTTCTGGATCTTTACCGACATTGACGACACCTACGTGGCCCTGGGCGCGACCGTGCTGCTGGTGGTAATGGGCGTATTGCCCGAAGAGACCCTGTTCCAATCCCTGGGGGACGACACGATCTGGCTGCTGCTGGGTTCTTTCGTGATTGCCGCGGGCATCACCGCATCGGGCCTGGCCACGCGGGCTGCGGCCTTCATCATCTCGGGCGCGCGCAATCCGCGCCAGTTGCTGCATTTGAGCAGTGCCGCCCTGGTGGCCACGGCTTTTGCCGTGCCGTCCACATCAGGGCGGGCGGCGTTGGCCATGCCGGTTTTTCTGGCCTTGGCCTCTGTCTTGCGCAGCCATAAAAGGCTGGTGCTGGCCCTGGCCTTGCTGTTTCCTTCGGTGATTCTGCTGTCGGCCGTGGGTTCTTACCTGGGCGCGGGCGCGCATCTGATCACCAGCCAGATTCTGGTCACCAGCAACTACCCCGCGTTTTCGTTTGCCAACTGGATGTTCTATGGCCTGCCGCTGGCCGTGATGGCCAGCGTGGTGTGCGTGGAACTGATTCTGAAACTTTTCACCACGCGCGAAGACCGCAGCCTGCCATTGAGCATTTCGGTGGCCGATTTGCAAACGCATACCACCATTCCGATTCAGGGGCGCTTCACCTCGGCGCAGCTCAAGGCCTGCTGGCTGGTGGCGGCGGTGATCGTGCTGTGGTGTACCGAGCCTGCGCATGGCGTGCATCCGGCCGTGGTGGCGCTGGCCGGCGCCTTGGTGATGAGCAGTGCCAGCCTGGGCGTGGTGGGGCTGGGCAAGGCGCTCAAATCGGTGCCGTGGTCGCTCTTGATCTTCATGGCGGCCACGCTGGCGATGGGCTCAGCCCTGGTCACCTCGGGGGCGGCGGCCTGGGCGGCAGAGGGCATGCTGGGTTCCATTCGCAGCGCGGGCAAGGTGGCATCGGTGCTCTTCATCGTGGCGATTGTGGGCATCTCGACCATGGCGCACTTGGTCATCCAGTCGCGCTCGGCCCGCTCGGCCGTGCTGATTCCGGTGGTGGTGTCGCTGGCGCCCGAGGTGGGCATTTCTGCCGTGGCCGCGGCCTTTGCATCGACTGCGGCGGCGGGCTTTTGCCACACCCTGAGCAGTTCGGCCAAGCCGATGGCGCTCTATGCCAAGGTGGACGATGCGCCCACCTATTCGGCCCGCGATTTGCTGCGCCTGAGCGCCTGGCTGGCCCCCATCAGCGCGGGGCTGGTGTTGCTCTTTGCCTTCCTCGTCTGGCCTTTGCTGGGCATGCCCTTGTTCAAGTGAATCAGGTGAGTCCAGCCAGGCTAGGCGAGCGGAGCAGGGCGGCATTGTTTGCGTGCTGCTCCATCGCCCGTGGTGCTTGTCTTTTTGGTTCTTGCTTTTCATGTTTTGACTCAGAACCTGTTCAAGATCTCAACGCGAGGCGATTGGAAATGGAGCGGGATGGGATGCAAGGCGCAAATCGAAGAGCATAGCCCTTGCTATGGGCAAGATTTGCAACGCGGCAGACCGCCCGCATCCACATTCAAGCGCCCTTGAGGAGATTTTGAACAGGTTCTCAGGAAAAGGAGTTTGTCATGACCATTGTTGCCATTCCCCAGCGCATTCTCGTGGCGCCTGCCGGCTTCAAGGAATCGCTCGATGCCAATGCCGTGGCCCGCGCCATTGCTGCTGGCGTGCGGCGGGCCACGCCCGGGGCCTACATCAAGGCCATTCCCATGCCTGATGGGGGCGAGGGCACGGCCGCCATGCTGGCCGAATCCACCGGCGGGCGCTTGGTGGCCAAAACCGTGACCGGACCGGTGGGCCAGCCCGTGCATTCGCACTTCGCCCTGCTGGGCGGCGCAGCCAAAGGCGTGGCCGTGGTTGAAATGGCCGCTGCGGCAGGCCTGCGTTTGGTGCCGCGCGACCAGCGCGACCCCACCATCACCACCACCTACGGCGTAGGCGAGCTGATTCTGGCCGCGCTGGAGCACGACATCCACACCATCCTCATCGGCTGCGGCGATTCGGGCACCAGCGATGGCGGCCTGGGTGCGCTGCAGGCCCTGGGCGTGCGCGTGACCGACGCCAATGGCCAGGAGTGTGGCCAGGGCGGGCGCTGCCTGGCGCAAGTGGCGGCCTTGAATATGGACGGCCTGCCCGAAGCCATCAAAACCGGCCAAGTCAAAATGGTGATGGCGCTCAACGCGCACAACATCCTCACCGGCGAGCGGGGCGTGGCCCGCGTGTTTGGCCCGCAAAAAGGCGCTACGCCCGAACAGGTGCTGGAACTTGAACGCGGCTTTGAAAACTGGGCGCAAAAGCTTGCAGCCTACGCCTTGCCCCAGGCGCGCGATGTGGACTTTGCCAAAGGCGCGGGTACAGGCGCATCGGGCGGCTTGGGGGCTGGCCTGGCGGCCATCGGCGCGCAACTGGTCTCGCGCTTTGAGGCGCTGCTCGATTCGGGCCTGGCCGGTTTTGATTTGAACGATCTGCTCAAAAAAGCCGATCTGGTCATCACGGCTGAAGGCGCCATCGATTTTCAAACCCCGCGCGGCAAGGTACCCGCCGAAATCGCCCGCCGCGCCAGCGAGTTGGGCGTGCCCGTGGCCGCACTGGCTGGCACTTTGGGCAAAGGCGCACAAGACGTGTACGACATCGGCATCGACGTGATTGCCTCCATCGTGCCCATTCCCATGAGCCTGGAGCGTGCCATTGACGAGGGCGAACGCCTGTTGATCGAAGCCACCGAACGGCTCATGCGCACCTTGCTGCTGGGCGCGGCCATGGCGGGCAGGAGCCTGGCGGGTGCCGAAGCTTCGGCTTGGTGATATGTGTTTTGCAGAAAATCTGCGAACCAATTGATTGTTTTGAATGAATGTTTTTAAAGCGTTGAATCCATCGATTTGAAAGACATATGCATTCATCCAGTCGTTGTGCAGCCAATAAAAAACGCCAGCCTTTTGGCTGGCGTTTTTTGTGAGTGGCAATAGCGTTTTAAAAACACTGAATATGGCAATCAGTTTTTGCTGAACCAATCGTCCAACTCTTTTTCCACCTGTTCTTTGGTATAACCATAACGCTCTTGAATTTTGCCAGCGAGTTGGTCGCGCTTGCCTTCAACCACTTTCCAGTCGTCGTCAGTCAGCTTGCCCCAATGCTCCTTTGCCTTGCCCTTGAGCTGTTCCCATTTGCCTTCGATTTGATCCCAGTTCATATCGTTTCTCCTTTCAAACAATGATCTTTTACCATAACACAATTTTTTGCGAAATGCAAAATGATTGGAAAAGCGCCAAGATTTTATGTGTGCGGATGTAAAAATGGTTGACAGCTCATTTTTGTCGAGGTAATATCAAGAATTAATAAATAAGGGGATTTGATATGTTGCATTACGCTGTCGTATTTTTCGTGATTGCCATCATTGCTGCCGTTCTGGGTTTTGGCGGAATTGCGGGCAGTGCAGCGGGTATTGCCAAAATACTGTTCATTGCCTTTCTGGTTTTGTCGGTTGTTTCGTTTATTTTTGGGCGCAAGCGTTAACCTTCCGTTATTCATCATTTGAAGCGATTCAAGCATGGCAGCCAAACTGCCATGCTTTTTATGTTCATCTTATGATTTGAGGGCTTCCTTCACGATGCTGCGTTTGGGCGGCGTGCCGCCCTCATCAGATTTTTTCGATGGGGCCGTGGTCGTCGCAATGGTCGCCGTGGGGATGATGCAAGTGACCATCGACCAGGTAGTCGATGTGGTCGCCATGCGGTACGGTTTCGTGGCCGCAGCCTGGGCCGTGCTGGTGTTCGTGCGGCTCGTGATGGGGATAGGGGCATTGGTTGGCCGAAGATGTCATGGCGGACTCCTGTAAAGGCAAAAACAAAAGATGATGGAAAGCGCTTGCCTGTTGTGGCCGAGACCGGTTCGGCCTTTGCCACACAGGCGAAAAGTAGATTGGCTCGGCCAAGTGGCTGAGCCGATCGAATCGGGCTGGCAGCAGCCACTTTCCATCAACGGTGCAGGGCATGATAGAAACCCCGCAGCGGGGTGTCAAACGAGCTTCTGCTTTGTGCCAGGAAAAACAAAGCTTTCGGGTTCTGTGCGCGTATCGGTCGGCGATTTTCTGCCAAGAGCCTGTTCAAAAGCTCTTCGCGGGTGCTTGAATGCGGAAGCGGGCGGTCTGCAGCGTTGCCAATCTGGTCATCCGTTTTGCTGATGTCGCACGGGCCATGCATTGCGCCGCATACAAAGATTTGCGCCTTGCACCCCATTTCGCCGCGCCATCTCCAATCGCCTCGCGTTGTGATCGTGGACAGGCTCTAGATATCGTCGTCATGAGATATTGAGCCACAACATCAAACAACGGA
>JAUMWT010000006.1 GCA_030529505.1 Allobrachymonas sp.
CGCTGGGTAAAGCTCTCCACTGGCAGCCGGTGCGCAGCAGGTACAGCACGGCACAGAACACCTCGTACAGATCAACCGTACGGGGGCGTGTGTTCTTACGTGCACTCTCCAATAAAGGGCGCACATGTTCAAATTGTTCTCGGCTGATGTCGCTTGGATACTTTGCTCTCATCCAAAGAGCATATCCAAATAAGCAAAAGATTTTGAACAGGCTCTAAGGGCGGTGTGGAGCCTGTGCACGATTCAAGCGCCCGTGGATGTGGCGGATGTGGCGCGTGAACAGGCCCTATAGGCGCTTGGGCCCTTGCAAGCTGCATCAACGGCTGTCTTTTTTGGCCTGATAGCGGGCGTTGCGTGATCGGGCCGATGCATGCACTTTTTTCTTCAATGCAGACTCCTTGAGGGTGTTGACTCGGGCAGCGCGTGCAGTATGGCTGGTCGACAAAGCGCCACGTGCTGCGGCGCTCGAAGCGGTGGAAACATTCTTGCGCAAGGGTTTTTGGGCCTTCGTTGCGCTGCCGACCTTGCTGCTCTTAGCTTTTGTCGTGGCCGAGCCGCTGGCCTTTTTGCTGGCGGCAGCGGCGGTTTTTGCTTTGGCAGGTTTTGCCGTTTTGGCTGCTTTTGCTGCAGCAGAAGATGTTTTGGCCGTGCTGGTGCGCGTGCTTTTCTGGCCACGGGCGGCTACGGTTTTCTTGCCTTCGGCCAAAGCGTTTTGCTGTGCGCGTTGCACGTCGGCTTTTTTGCGCGTGGTTTTGCCACGCATGGCGATGTCTGCTTGGCCTTTTGCAGATGCGTTGCCTGTGCTGCGTCGGGATGTTTGTGCGCTTTTGGGGTTGGTCTTGCTGGCCGGTGCGCCAGGCGCGTTATGACGGGTCTGTTTTTTCGCAGCGGATTTGGCGACTTTGGATTCGGCCTTTGTCAACTGATTCTCGAAACGCTCCAGCACTTCGGCAAAAACATCCGCTTTTTTTTGCGTGCGCAGGTTTTCGCCACCGGCCGGTTTGCGTTTGATGGCCGGGTCGCGCTGCACGGCAGCGGTCTGGCGTTGATACAGGTCGCGGAACTTGTCGCGCAGATTGCGAGCGCGCGTGATTTTCGAGCGCAGTTCACGGGGAGTAAGCGAGGCAATTTCATCGCGGCGGCTGGCTTTGAATAACAGCAACTCTGTGTCATTGAGAAGGGCTTGTACTTGCCGGAGGGTATAGCTCATGGATTCTCCTTGGTGAATTTGAAGTGCGCTCTGCGCCTCTTGAGTATAGATGACGTTTTTTCAGAAGACGGACAGACCATTGCGATGAAAATGAGTGAGCGGGG
The DNA here is from genome assembly GCA_030529505.1 of Allobrachymonas sp. Taxonomy (GTDB): domain Bacteria; phylum Pseudomonadota; class Gammaproteobacteria; order Burkholderiales; family Burkholderiaceae_C; genus Brachymonas. The sequence goes on from JAUMWT010000006.1 coordinate 1,315, forward strand.
CAGCGCAAAATGCAAGGCGCGCCAAATGGAAATGATGCAGGCCATTCACTTTGCATGGTGCAACAAACGTGCCACTTCAGCGCGCCTTTTCTGGCCGCTGGCATTGTGATTTTTTGAAGACGCTTCAAGCCAGGGAAAAACGCTTTTCCAAAAAAATTTTTGCGGCTTTCGAGAGAAGAACCAGACCGAAACCGGGGGCCGCAAAGTTATAATCCGTGTAACAGCATGGCAAGCGCGACAGCAGTACCTCCGGCCTGGCTCTTTTACGTGACACGTTTTCGCTCACAGCCTCCGTCCGCAAGGGCTCGCACCCCAAATGTTCGCCCCCTCTTTTCTTGCCTGTTGACAAGGCGTTTTCACACGCCCTTGCATCCGGCTGTTGTGTGCACATCTATTTCACATGCTTTTTTTTGAATGGCTCGGCCAACTGCCAGCGCCAGCGGGCGGTTTCGCGCCAGAGCATGTGCTTGCTCGGCAGCAGCGTTCCAGTTTTTTCAGGAGGGTAAGTTCCCATGGCCAAGACGGAGAAAGACGCCAAAAAGACCCAGCGTGGCGTTGCGGCGAGCAAAGCGGTGAAAAAAACAGCCGCCAAGCCAGTGGCGGCGGCTGCCAAAAAGCCTGCAGCCAAGCCGGCTGCTAAAGCTGCGGTCAAACCCGCAGTCCAATCCCTTGCTGCGCGCGCCAGCGCCGTCAAGGCGGCTGCCAAACCGGCGGCCAAGGCCACGAACAGCAAGGCCGTGGCGGCCAAGGCCTCTGCGGCTAAAAAAACGCCAGCAAGCAAATCCATTGCGACTAAAGCCACAGTCAAGCCAGCGGCAAAGGCCAAGCCCGGCGCCAGCACGGTGAGCAAGGCGGCCCAATCCGTCAAGCCTGTTGCAGCCAGGGCAGCCCGCACGGCTGTGGCGGCCAGCTCCTCCAAAACCTCCAACAAGAAGACGATGACGACCAAGAAAGAAACGGCCAGCAAGGCCCAAGCCGCCAGCAGCAAGGCTGCATCTGCAGCCAGCAGCCGCAAAACGGCCGCAGCGGCAACAACGGCTGCCGCCAGCAAGAGCAAAGCCAGGGCCAAACCTGTGGCTGAAGAGCTGTTGCAGGACGAAGTGACCCAATCCGCCCGTAAAACCTCTGCTGCTAAAACTGCTGCCACCAAAACCACTGCCGCAAAATCTGCCAAAGCGGCTGCCGAAAAGCCCGCGGCCAAGGCCGTAGCAGCCAAGCCGGTGAAAAAAGCCGCAGCAACAAAAACGGCTGCAACGAAAGCGGTCACTGCGAAAAAGGCCCCGGCCAAAAAAGGGCGCAAGGCGCTTGACGAGGAAGATTTTGCCGACATCGAAGACAACTTCGAAGAAGAAGCGGTTGAAGAAACAACTCGGACCCAGCCCGCTTCGGCCGAAAAGGCCAAGCCGCTGCGCATGAAGATCAGCAAGGCCAAAGAGCGCGCCTTGATGAAAGAGTTCGGGCTGGATGAAGCCGTGCTGTCGGAAGAAGAAATCATCACCCGCCGCCAGCGCCTGAAAGAGCTGATCAAGCTCGGCAAAACGCGCGGCTACCTCACCAATGCCGAAATTTCCGACCACTTGCCCGACAAGCTAGTCGATGCCGAAACGCTGGAGATGGTGATCTCCATGCTCAGCGACATGGGCATCACGGTTTACGAGCAAACGCCCGATGCCGACACCCTGTTGCTGAGCAACACGGGCACGGCCGCGGCCACCGAAGAAGAAGCCGAAGAAGAGGCCGAGGCGGCGCTGTCGAACGTGGACAACGAATTCGGCCGCACCACCGATCCCGTGCGCATGTACATGCGCGAAATGGGCACGGTGGAACTGCTCACGCGCGAGGGCGAGATCGAAATCGCCAAGCGCATCGAGGGCGGCTTGATGGACATGATGGAGGCCATCAGCGCTTCGCCCGCCACCATTGCCGAAATCTTCGAGCTGGCCGAAGAAATCCGCAGCGGCGCAGCCGTGATCTCGACTGTGGTGGATGGCTTTCACGATCCCGATCAGGCCGACGACTATGTGGCCGAAGAAGACTTCGACGAATACGACGAAGAGGATGACGACGATGGCAAGGGCGGCTCCAAGGCGCTGACCAAGAAGATGGAAGAGCTCAAGACCGAGGCGTTGCGCCGCTTCGACTTGCTGCGCAAACATTTCGAAGCCATGCACCGCGCCTACGACAAGGAAGGCTACGGCTCGCCGGGCTACATGAAGGCGCAGAAAAAAATCAGTGAAGACCTGATGACCATTCGCTTCACGGCCAAGACCATCGAAAAACTCTGCGACAGCGTGCGCGCCCAGGTCGAAGAGCTGCGCAAGAGCGAGCGCCAGTTGCGCCAGATCATCGTGGAAAAGTGCCGCATGCCGCAGGAGCTGTTTGCCGCGCAATTCCCGCCGCATCTGCTCAATCTGCAATGGTCGGTGGATCAATCCAAGGCCGGCAAGCCCTGGAGCGAGACCATGGGGCGCTACATTCCGCCGATTCAGGAATTGCAGAACAAGCTCATCAACCTGCAGGCGCAGGTGGTGATTCCGCTGGATGAACTCAAAGCCATCAACAAGCGCATGAACGAAGGCGAGCGCGTGTCGCGCAACGCCAAGAAAGAGATGATCGAGGCCAACCTGCGCCTGGTGATCTCGATCGCCAAGAAGTACACCAACCGCGGCCTGCAGTTCCTCGACTTGATTCAGGAAGGCAATATCGGCCTGATGAAGGCGGTGGACAAATTCGAGTTCCGCCGTGGCTTCAAGTTCTCGACCTATGCCACCTGGTGGATTCGCCAGGCCATCACGCGCAGCATTGCCGACCAGGCGCGCACCATCCGCATTCCGGTGCACATGATCGAAACCATCAACAAGATGAATCGCATCTCGCGCCAGCACTTGCAGGAGTTCGGCTTCGAGCCTGATGCCAGCCTCTTGGCCGAGAAGATGGAAATGCCCGAGGACAAGATCCGCAAGATCATGAAGATCGCCAAGGAGCCGATCTCGATGGAAACCCCCATCGGCGACGACGACGATTCGCATCTGGGCGACTTCATCGAAGACAGCACCAACACCGCGCCCGTGGATGCGGCCATGCAGGCGGGCCTGCGCGATGTGGTCAAGGACATTCTCGATGGCCTCACCCCGCGCGAAGCCAAGGTGCTGCGCATGCGCTTCGGCATTGAAATGGACAACGACCACACCCTGGAAGAGGTGGGCAAGCAGTTCGACGTGACGCGCGAACGCATTCGCCAGATCGAACACAAGGCGCTGCGCAAACTCAAGCACCCCAGCCGCAGCGACAAGCTGCGCACCTTCCTGGGCGGGAATGATTAAGCGCAGCACTTGGATGCCATTTTCGCCAATAACTTTTTGACTGTCTGATTGATTGCCCGATAAGGATGCCTGCCATGTCTCTTTTCTCTGCCGTTGAAATGGCCCCGCGCGACCCGATCCTGGGTCTGAACGAACAGTTCGCTGCCGACACCAACCCCAAGAAAGTCAATCTGGGCGTTGGCGTGTACTTCGATGAAAACGGCAAGCTGCCTTTGCTGGCCTGCGTGCAGGCGGCCGAGAAGGCGCTGATGGACAAGGCCGCCCCGCGCGGCTATTTGCCGATCGACGGCATCGCCGCTTACGACAACGCAGTGAAGGCCCTGGTGTTTGGCGCCGACAGCGCCGTGGTGCAAGAAGGCCGCGTGGCCACGGTGCAGTCTTTGGGGGGCACGGGCGGACTCAAGATCGGGGCCGACTTTTTGAAAAAAATCAACCCCAATGCTCAGGTGCTCATCAGCGCCCCGAGCTGGGAGAACCACCGTGCCCTGTTCAGCAACGCGGGCTTCAAGGTAGAGACCTACACCTACTACGACGCCAGCAAGCGCGGGGTGGACTTCGACGGCATGCTCGCCAGCCTCAAGGCCGCGGCACCCGGCACCATCGTGGTGCTGCACGCCTGCTGCCATAATCCTACGGGCTACGACATCACGCCTGCACAGTGGGATCAAGTGGTGGAAGTCATCAAGGCGCAGCAGCTGGTGGCCTTCCTCGACATGGCCTACCAGGGCTTTGGTCACGGCATCGCCGAAGACGGGGCGGTGATTGGCAAATTCGTGGCGGCGGGTTTGAACTTTTTCGTGGCTTCTTCTTTCAGCAAGAGCTTCAGCCTGTACGGCGAGCGCGTGGGGGCCTTGAGCGTGGTCTGCGCCAGCAAGGAGGAAGCCGTGCGCGTTTTGAGCCAGCTCAAAATCGTGGTCCGCACCAACTACAGCAACCCGCCTACGCATGGCGCATCGGTAGTGGCTGCCGTGCTCAATACGCCTGAACTGCGCCAGCAATGGGAGCAGGAACTGGGTGCCATGCGCGTGCGCATCAAGCGCATGCGCGAAAAGCTGGTTGAAGGCCTGAAGGCCGCAGGCGTGCAACGCGATATGTCTTTCATCACGCGGCAAATCGGCATGTTCAGCTATTCGGGCCTGAGCAAAGAGCAAATGGTGCGTTTGCGCAATGAGTTTGGTGTTTACGGCACCGACAGCGGCCGCATGTGTGTGGCGGCCCTTAATGAGGGCAACGTGGATTACGTTTGCCAGGCCATGGCGCAGGTGCTGAACGGCTAAGTCACCCGGTTGCTCGATAGGCTGCTCCGCCTCAAGGTGCAGCGGCAGTTGTTGCACCTTCAAAAAGAGGCGCTATTTCTGCCAAGTACAGCAGCAACCACACAACGGCCCTATGTCTGAACAAGGCATGGGGCTGTATTTTGTGCGGTAGGTGTTTGATTTTTGCAGTGAGTAAAGGCGTTGCGGCCTTTGCAAGCCATTTTTTTCGGGGGGCGCTGCCGCAATGACTGCAAGCATTTCGGCGGTGGCTTAGAGCCTGTTCAAAGTCTTCGCATCGCGTCCGTTACTTGGCAAAGGTAGTCGCTGCAAGGCGCAAAGCACGAAGCACAGGGCATGAACGGGCCAGCCGCCCAGCGCGCATTTGCAACGCAGCAGATGCTGCCTTTGCAGAGCAACCCTTCGGGCAAGGCAGCAAATGACCATGCTCTTTGTTACACACCTTGCCAAGACGGGCAGTCTTGGGTGCGGTGTCCGCCGCGATCCTGGCCATTTGTTGCGCTTGCGGACAACATGGAAAGACTTTGAACAGGCTCTTATCGATTAGCCAGCCAAGCTGCGGATCGGGGTGCAAGAAGTGCGGGCAGCAAAGAGCAGCAGGGCAGGGCGGCTCAGGGTTTCAGGGCTTGTTTGTTGATGATTGGATGCTGCCGAGCGGCGTGCAGTTGTGTCAAACGAAGTCCTGCTGGCGTGCAGCACAGGCCATCGTTTAGCGTTGTCAGACTGGACGGTGGTGTCTTGGTGAATGCGCGCTTTTGATGTGCATCTTGCAAAAGCAGGGCAGGCCCTAGCGCTTTTCCACCGCCAGCACATAGGGTGGCGGGCCTGATTGATTGACCAGTTGATAGCGTACCGCCAGTGCGCGTTGCGGGTCCAGCGCGGCGCACCAGTGTTCGACCGCTTGCTGTTCTGCTTCGCCACCGCTGTGGCCGTGGTAGATCACGGCAACGAGCACGCCGCCGGGCAGCAGAAGATCCAGCGCTTGAGTGAGGGCTGATACGGTGCTTGCGGGCTGGGTGATGATGGTTTTGTCACTGCCAGGCAAATAGCCCAAATTGAAAACGGCGGCTTTCAGGCCGACCGTTACGTGCTGTTGGAGCTTGGCGTGGCTGTCGGCAATCAGCGTAACGCGATCCAGCAGGCCCGCTTGCTGCAATCGGGCTTGGGTGGCGGCCAGTGCGCACGACTGCACGTCAAAGGCATAAACGTGGCCGTGCGCCCCCACGCATTGCGCCAGCAACAGGGTGTCATGCCCGTTGCCTGCGGTTGCATCCAGCGCGCAATCGCCCGCTTGCAGCGCGCGCCGCAGCAAGCCGTGCGCAAAGGGCAGAATGCCGGGCAGGTGGTGCAGGTTATGGCGTGACACGGTTGGGCTCTAGCGAGAGAAGAAGGTGAAACAAAAGAGCGTGTTTGGGTCGGGATGTAAGAGCAAGTTCAAAGTCTTCGCATCGTGTGCCTTGCTTGGCAAAGGTAGTCGCTACAAGGCGTAAAGCACGAAGCACAGAGCACGAACGGGTCAGCCGTCCGGCGCGTATTTGCAAGGCAGCAGATGCTGCCTTTGCAGAGCAGCCCTTCGGGCAAGGCAGCAAACGAGCAGGCTCTTTGTTGTACCCCCTTGCCAAGACGGACAGTCTTGGATGCGGCGTGCGCCGCGATCCTGGTCATTTGCTGCACTTGCGGACAACATGGAAAGACTTTGAACAGACCCTAAAAGCTTTGGCCTTTGTTGATCTGCAGGTTCATTCCTGCCTGAGCAGTTTGCCATTGCTTGAAAACGGTGACGAAGCAGTGCTGTTTTATTCGGCGCTGTGGCTTTTTCAAAAGGAGCCTGAGTGTGTGAGAGCAAGGGGAATGTGCTCAGAACCTGTTCACAATCTCCTCACGGGTGCCTGAAAATGGCAGCGGGCGGTCTGCTGCGTTGCAAATCTCGTCCATAACACGGGCCATGCCCTTCGCTCATGTACTTTGATGTGCGCCTTGCATCCCATCCCGCCCCATATCCAATCGCCTCGCATCGAGATCGTGAGCAGGCTCTTAGCGGGAGGCGCTGCGCTGATTCGCGCCATATGTCATCAACCACCTGTTGATTCGCCGTTCCCGTCTGATATTCAGTGCCAGGGGAACAGGTGAAGGTCGATGCGCGCGGGGAAACAGCGCGAAAGTGCCGTGCGGCCCTTGCGGTTACCGCATTCCGTCCAGGCAAGGGCCAGATGGTGGATCAGGTGGCAGCCCCCTTGATTGATCGTTTATTCACCCTCCGCCTGCCACGGAGAAAGGGGGCGGCGGGCGTGTTTTTACCAGCCGCGGCGGGGTTTGCCCGCACCGCTGCGGTTGCTGCGGCGGATGTCGTCCACGCTGGTGCGCAGGGGATCGGGCTGGCCGCTGTTGCCTTTGCTGCGCAGCGGCTTGAACTCGTCACGATGCGTTTTGAACAGGGTGCTTTCGTGGCTGCGCGGTTGGGCTTCAGCCGGATGGTTGTGTCGCACGCGGTTGGCCGCTTTGCTGATGGGGCGGCGGGCTGCGCCAGCTGCGTGCCCCGGCTGGGCCGCGTGCTTGCCTTGCGGTGCATGGGCTGGCGCACTGCTGGGCACGGTGGTCTGGTCTTTTTGCAGGCGCTGGCCACCGCCACCGCTGCGGAAACGGTTGCGGCGCTTGCGTGGGCGCGGTTGGTAGGGCGTGCGTGGCAGGGGGTTGCCGTCGGCGTCTTTGGGGCGCAGATCGGGTTCGTCAGGCGTGGTCGTCGTGGCGTTGTGGGCCACAGCGGTTGCGGGTTGCGGGGCTGCGGCAGCAGGTGCCGGGCGGCGGGTTTTTTCGGGCGCGCGCTTTTCGCGGATGCGCTGCATCATCTCCTGGCGGGCGGCACGGGCGGCTGCGGCCATCACCGCGCGCCCCGGGGGCTTGCCTGCGCCGCCCCACAGGGTTTGGCGGCCCATGGCGATGGGCTCGGCTTTTTCGTCCGGTTCGGGGCCAAAGCCATCCACCGCCTGTACGGGGATTTGCTGCTGCGTGAAGCGCTCGATTGCTTGCATGAAGCCTTCTTCGTCCAGGCAGACGAAGCTCACAGCCTGGCCTTCGGCGCCTGCGCGGCCAGTGCGGCCGATGCGGTGCACGTAGTCTTCGGGCACGTTGGGGATTTCGTAGTTCACCACGTGTGGCAAGTCGTCGATGTCGATGCCGCGTGCGGCAATGTCGGTGGCCACCAGCGCGCGCAGGGCGCCGCTTTTGAAGTCGGCCAGGGCCTGGGTGCGGGCGCTTTGGCTTTTGTTGCCGTGCAGGGCCATGGCGCTGATGCCCTGCTTGTTGAGGAAATCGGCCACCTGGTTGGCGCCGAATTTGGTGCGCGTGAAGACCAGCACCTGGTTCCAGTTGTTCTGCTGGATGATGTGCGCGAGCAGCTCTTTTTTGCGATTGCGGCCCACCGGGTAGATGGTTTGGGCGATGCGTTGCGCCGTGGTGTTGCGCGGCGTGACCTGCACCTGCTGCGGATTGCGCAAGAGGGTAGCGGCCAGTTCGCGAATGTCGTCGCTGAAAGTGGCAGAGAACAACAAGCTTTGCTTGTCGGCTGGCAGCAGGGCCAGCACTTTTTTCACGTCATGAATGAAGCCCATGTCGAGCATGCGGTCGGCTTCGTCCAGCACCAATGCCTCAACGCCCGACAAGTCCAGCGCGCCCTGGCCGTGCAGATCCAGCAGGCGGCCCGGGGTGGCGACCAGAATATCAACGCCTTTGCGCAGGCGGTCGATCTGCGGCTGCATGCCCACGCCGCCGAAGATGACGGTGGAGGTGAGTTGCAGATGCTGACCATAGTCGCGCACCGATTGTTCAACTTGTGCGGCGAGTTCGCGCGTGGGGCAGAGCACCAGCGCACGCACGCAGCCGGGGCGTTTGGCCGGGCGCTGGCTGAGCAGATGCAGCATGGGCAGCGTGAAGGCGGCGGTTTTGCCCGTGCCGGTTTGTGCGCCGCCCAGCAGATCGTGCCCGGCCAGAATCAGGGGGATGGCTTGTTGCTGGATGGGGGTGGGTTCGGTGTAGCCGATGGCGTGCACGGCTTTGACAATGGCCGGAGCCAGTTCTAATTGTTCAAATGTCATCATTGGAGCGCCCTGGGCGCCAGGTGAGGTCAAGGTTTGCCGAATACGGCAACCGCGCTGCGCAGGAGCAGGTGATTGAACCAACCAGTGGGAGCAAACCGGGAAGAGATGTTGCCGCAACAGGCGTAAGAGCCGATGGAGGCAGCCGCGCGGGCTGGGTCAGCCGGGCAACGTGCAGCACAGACGCTGGCTGCCAGATACTGGTTGCTGGCAGCAATGCATATTCTCGCACGATTTTTTGCAGCCCCTGGCGGGGCCGTGCGGGCAAGCGGTGAGCGCCCGCCATGCGCTGCCTGCATGGCTATGGCTGATGGGGCGAATGGTGTGCATGGGCAATGGCTGGCGGCAAGCGGTCGCACAAACAAGATAAGGCAAGGCGGCTTTGTCCCTGCGTGCTCCATGCATACGCCATGCAAGGGCGGGGCCATGCGGTTGCAGCGCATGGGCTTGGGGGGTGGCGGCCTACAATGGGCCGCATCGGGGCGGTGGCATGCAGCAAGCAGCGTGGCGCGCCTCTTTTTCTTTCTTTTTTCAAGGCATGGATGCAGAGATATGGCCACCACGACCTTTGGCTACAACCCGGTGGAAGACCGGGTCTGGATGGCGTGCTCGGTGTGGGAGCACCGCCTGTGGATCACGCGGCGCTGCGCGCAAGAGGTGATGCAGGCCGTCTGCCGCGTGCTGGAACAATCAGCCGCGGGCGCACCGGGGGCTGCCGCGCCCGAGCGTGCGGCGGCTGAGCACGATGCCGCCATCAACCGCCCCAGCGTTACGGGTGGCCCAGCCATGCAAACGGGGCGGGATGAGGCGCCGCGCCCGCAAAGCGCCGTGGGCATGCAATACCTGCTGTGCACGTCGGCGCGGGTGAGTGCCGGTCCGCAAGAGGCGGGCTTGTCGTTTCAGACCCCGCAGGGGGAACTGGCCATTGCCTTTGACCGCGAGGGGCTGCACCGCTGGTTGCGCGGCATGTACATGGTGCTGCAACATGCCGACTGGAACCTGCCGCCCTTGCCGGAATGGGTGACGCGCAGCTATTTGCCCGAGGCCTTGCGCGCCATTCTGGTGCCGCCCGCACCGGGCACGCTGGGGGATGAGGCAGACGAGGCCGATGACGCAGAGCGCCCCGAGTGAAGGCATGGGCGTCCGCGGGCAGGCCCGCACGGCCGCCAGCGGGCGATAATTCCACTTTTGTGCCCTGTGGCTGCACGCGTGTGCCTGCATGCCAGGGGCAGGGCGCAAGGCATACAGCGCGCACATCGGCTTGTTGACACGGCCCGCGCGCGATAGGGTCTGCCGTTGCGGCAGCCCCTTGTTTTTGTCGAAGGCGGTGCCAGCCCAGCCGGCCTGCCCGCCAGATTGTCGGGCTCACGTCAGCGGGCCAAGGCTGCTCGTGCCTGTCCATGCATTTCACAGATTGCCACCGATAGCCATTGTTTTGAGGAAAACCACGCCATGTCGCAATACGTTTACACCATGAACCGCGTCAGCAAGATCGTGCCGCCCAAGCGGCAGATCCTGAAAGACATTTCGCTCAGCTTCTTCCCCGGCGCCAAGATCGGCGTGCTGGGCCTGAACGGCTCGGGCAAGTCCACCCTGCTCAAGATCATGGCCGGCATTGACAAGGAGATCGAGGGCGAAGCCACGCCCATGCCGGGACTGGACATCGGCTACCTGCCGCAAGAGCCGCAGCTCAACCCCGAGCACACCGTGCGCCAGGCGGTGGAAGAGGCGATGAAAGAGGTGAACGATGCGCGTGCGCGCCTCGATGAAATCTACGCCGCCTACGCCGAGCCAGATGCCGACTTCGATGCGCTGAGCGAAGAGCAGGGCAAGCTGGAGGCCATCATCGCCGCCGCCGGCACCGACAGCGAGCACCAGCTGGAAATCGCCGCCGACGCGCTGCGCCTGCCGCCGTGGGAAGCGGTGATCAAAAACCTTTCGGGTGGCGAAAAGCGCCGCGTGGCGCTGTGCAAGCTGCTGCTCAGCAAGCCCGACATGCTGCTGCTGGACGAGCCCACCAACCACCTGGACGCCGAAAGCGTGGAGTGGCTGGAGCAGTTCCTGCAACGCTTTGGCGGCACGGTGGTGGCCATCACGCACGACCGCTACTTCCTCGACAACGCGGCCGAGTGGATTCTGGAGCTGGATCGCGGCCACGGCATTCCCTACAAGGGCAACTACAGCACCTGGCTGGAGCAGAAGGAAAAGCGCCTGGAGCAAGAACAAAAGAGCGAGGATGCGCGCGCCAAGGCCATGAAGAAAGAGCTGGAATGGGCGCGCCAGAACCCCAAGGGCCGCCAGGCCAAGAGCAAGGCGCGCCTGGCCCGCTTCGAGGAGCTGAGCGACTACGAATACCAGAAGCGCAACGAGACGCAGGAAATCTTCATCCCCGTGGCCGAGCGCCTGGGCACCGAGGTGATCGAGTTCAAGAACGTGAGCAAGAGCTTTGGCGACCGCCTGCTGATCGACAACCTGAGCTTCAAGGTGCCCGCTGGCGCGATTGTGGGCATCATCGGCCCCAACGGCGCGGGCAAGTCCACGCTGTTCCGCCTGATTGCGGGCAAGGAGCAGCCCGACAGCGGCGAAGTGGTGATCGGCAAGACCGTGCAAATGGCCTTCGTGGACCAGAGCCGCGAAGACCTGAGCAACGACAAGACCGTGTGGGAAGACATCTCGGGTGGGCTGGACATCATCACCGTGGGCAAGTTCCAGATGCCCAGCCGCGCCTACTGCGGCCGCTTCAACTTCAATGGCGGCGACCAGCAGAAAAAGGTGGGCATGCTCTCGGGCGGCGAGCGCGGCCGCCTGCACCTGGCCAAGACGCTGATGCAGGGCGGCAACGTGCTGCTGCTGGACGAGCCCTCGAACGACCTGGACGTGGAAACCCTGCGCGCGCTGGAGGATGCGCTGCTTGAATTCGCCGGCAGCGTCATGGTCATCAGCCACGACCGCTGGTTCCTCGACCGCATCTGCACCCACATCCTCGCCGCCGAGGGCGACAGCCAATGGGTGTTTTTTGACGGCAACTACCAGGAATACGAAGCCGACAAGATCAAGCGCCTGGGCGAAGATGCTGCCCGCCCCAAGCGCGTGCGTTACAAGGCCTTGAAATGAGCCGATCCGCTGGGCGATCTGGCAGCCGCCTACTGGCCTGCTGCGCACTGTGCGCATTGGCGGCGATGGCTGCTGCCTGGGGCAGCCCCGCGCAAGTCGCCCAGCCCTTGGCCTGCCGGGGCGATGCCGTGGCACAGGCGCGCAAGCTGCTGGCCTTTCACAGCGGGGGTGATGATCGTGCCGAAGTGGACGAAAGCAGCGTCAAGGCACTGCCTGGGCTGCGCAACCCTGCCAACCCGAAGCAGCGCTTTCTGGTGTTGGAAGTCATGGGCTTCATCTACAAAGGCAACTACCGCATGCGCCTGATCTACTACCCCAGCGCCAACGACTGCGTGCTGATGGGGCAAGAGATTCTGGAGTTGGCAAATCTCTGAGAGGGCAGGCGGAAAAAGGGCGGCGATACATCATGACGCAACTGCTTTTCTCTTACGGTACCTTGCAGCAGCTTGAGGTGCAACTCAGCACTTTTGGCCGTGCGCTGCACGGCACGGCCGATGAGCTGATCGGCTTTCGGCAGAGCATGCTCAAGATCGAAGACCCCGAGGTGGTGAAGACCAGCGGCAAAACCCGCCACCCCATCGTGCGGTTCACTGGCCTGGCGGCTGACCGTGTGGCCGGAACGGTGTTTGAAATCAGTGATGAAGAACTGGCGCGGGCCGACCGCTACGAAGTGGCGGACTACAGGCGCGTGCTGGCGCCATTGGCATCGGGCCGCCAAGCCTGGGTGTATGTGGATGCGCGGGACGATGCTTCTGCCGATGGTTGAAGCCCAATGGTTTGGCTGGTGCCTGGGCGGTGAGTCCAGTGGCAGAAGGAAGCGGCCAATCGGCCGCTTTTCTTTGGTTTGCTGCTTGTCTGGGCTGGAGTGCCAAGCACAGCGATCAACCTCGCATGCCTCGCAGGTGGTGCGCATCAAGCTGCAAATGCATTGAAGCTGGATGCAGTCAATGTTGCCAAGCGCCTGCAAAAACGCCTGCCGTTTCAGCTAAAGCGGCAGGCGTTGGCGCAAGGCAGGGTATGGCTTACAGCAGCGCCTCGGGCGATTCGGGCAGCACCTGGCCGCCGTCGACGATGAGCGTCTGGCCGGTGATGTAGGCCGCTTCGTCTGACGCGAAGAAGCAGGCTGCAGTACCGATGTCGCGCGGGGTGCCCAGGGTGTGGGTGGGGATGGCGGCGCGCATCTGTGCCAGATAGGTTTCGCCCTGCGCTTGCAGCCCTTCGGTGAGGATGTTGCCGGGCATCACCGCGTTGATGGTGATGCCGAAGCGGGCGTATTCCAGCGCCGCACTGCGCATGAAGCCCAGTTGCCCGGCCTTGCTCGCGCCGTAATGCGCCCAGCCCGGAAAGCCGGTTACCGGCCCGGTGATGGAAGAGGTGATCACCACCCGCCCATACTGCCGGGCCTGCATCTCTTTCAAGGCGGCCTGCACGATGAAGAAAGTGCCCTTGAGGTTGACGGCGTGGGTTTCGTCCCAATCGGCTTCGCTCATGGTCGCCAGAGGCGCGTTGGGAAAAATGCCCGCGTTGGCGCAGAGAATGTCCAGCTTGCCAAAACGCTGCACGGCCGCAGCCACGGCCGCGGCGCAACTGGCTTGCGAGCGCACGTCCAGCGGCACGAAGTGCGCGCCGATTTCGGCGGCGGCTTTTTCACCTTGTTCTGGATCGAGGCTGGCAATCAGCACCTGGGCGCCCGCTTCGCGCAAGGTGGCGGCAATACCTTTGCCGATGCCGCGGCTGCCGCCTGTGACCAGGGCCGTGCGGTGGTGGAGTGAGAACATGGCTGCTTCCTTTCATTCAAGTGGATGGGACAGTGTGCCGGGGCGCGAACAGGCTGCTAGCGACAGGCTGAGTGCCATGAGTGTGCATCAGGCATGCTGGATATGCAAGCATCAGCAGATGGAGTGTTTTTCAAATCTTTGGCAAAAGGGCGAAAGTCATTGTTGAATGGCGCGTCGTGCAAGGCGTTTATGCCAAAATCCATCCCTTAAAACAAAGCGCAAAACAGGTGCTGCGCCGCTTGTGTCAACAAACTTTTTGACAGCGTAAAAGATAAGGTTTTAAATGCATGTTGATGCAAATCAACGGCTTTTGAGAGGCTGATGTCGACTCACGTTCAATCAATCAGTTCGGCCTATGTTTTTGTGGCGCCGATCTTTGCCTTTTTCTATTTTTGGGCGGCGGTGATATGGTGCGCGGAAATGCTGGGGTGGCAAAAGGCATCGTTTGCGCTGCTGATGTGGAAAGCCTTCAAATACATGGGTGTGTTGGCGCTGCTGGCCGGGCCGGTTTTGGTGGGCAAGGCGGCCTGGGTGGTGCCGGTTTGGCTGTGGGCCTGGGAGCCTGCTTGGCGAAATGATGCCTCCATGAACTGGCTGTTTGCTTCGTTTGGCGTTTTGTATGTTTCATTTTTGTTGATCGTGGTCGTGGTGAATTGGTTTTCGGTCGAAAAGGCCAATTGAGCTGAAAAGAAGCAAACCCATTCAAGGCTCAAAATCAATAGGCCAAGCAGCTTTTTGTTGATTTGAAAAACGGGATGTAAAGGCCAGGGTGTTTTCTGAATGGTCTGGGCGTGGGCAAGATGGAGTGGAGTAGAAGGTTTTTTTCATCCTTGAGCTGGCAAAAGATCAGCGATGTGCCGCACTGGTTGCAAAGTGCGCTGGCGCTGGCCGCGCTGTTGCTGGGCGCGGGCCTGTTGCAGTGGGTGTTGCGTGCAACGTTGGGGCGCTTGCTGGAGCGCCTGGGCCGCAAGGCCGGCGGGCTGCTGGCGGTGTTTTTGCACCGCGATGTGTTGCGCAGCGTGTCTTTCGTCGTGCTGCCTTTGATCACGCACATCGGTGTGCGCTTCGTGCCGCGTCTGCCCGAAATGGCCAAGCGCGTGATCGAAAACGTGGCTCTGGCGCTGACGGTGCTGGTGGTGGCGCGCACGCTGTTGCGCGCGCTCGACGCGGTGCTGGCCGTGTACGCGCAGCGCGCGGCCGAACATGGGCGGGCACGTTCGCGTTCGGTCAAGATGTACGTGCAGTTCGGGCAACTGTTCGTGTGGCTGGCGGCTTTCGTGATCGTGATTGCGGTGCTCTCGGACAAATCGCCGCTGATCGTGCTCTCGGGCTTTGGCGCCATGTCGGCCGTGGTGCTCTTCATTTTTCAGGACACCATCCGTTCCTTCGTGGCGGGCATGCAGATCGAAAACAATGACATGCTGCGCGTGGGCGACTGGATCGACATGCCGCAGGCCGATGCCGACGGCTATGTGATCGACGTGGCGCTCAACACCGTGAAGGTGCAGAACTGGGACAACACCATCGTCACCATTCCCACCTGGCGCCTGATGAGCGAAAGCTTCAAGAACTGGCGCGGCATGATGGAGTCGGGCGGGCGGCGCATCAAGCGCACCTTGCAGATTGATGCCAACTCCATCCGCTTTTTGATGGATGTGGAAATCGACCGCCTGAGCCAGATCAAGCTGCTGGCCGATTACCTGAACGAAAAGCGCACGGCAGTGCACATCTCGCGCGCCATGGCTATCAGCGAGCTGGGGCCGGAAATGGGCGCTGTGCCGCTGAACCAGCGCCGCCTCACCAACATCGGCACCTTTCGCGCCTACGTGCAGCGCTATCTGGAGGCGCACCACTTCCTGCGCAAAGACATGTGGTTGCTGGCGCGCATGATGCAGCCCACCGAAAAGGGCGTGCCGCTGGAGGTGTACTGCTACTCTACCAACACCGATCTGGTGGAGTTCGAGGCCATCCAGTCGGACATCTTCGATCACCTGCTGGCGATCCTGCCCGAGTTCGGCCTGCGCATCTTCCAGGGGCCCAGCGACAGCGGCCTGCGCGATGCCCTGGCCATGTGGCAGCCGCCCAGTCCGGCGGTTTCGGCAGGGCCAGCAACGAAGGGCGCATCTGCCGCGGCAGCGGACGAAGCCTTGTAAGTCGCTTTGCCAGTTGCCCCACGAGTCTCCCACCAGCTGGCCCAGAAGCCGCAGCGCACGCGCCTTGCAGCTGGGTGCTGGCAACCACGAACAGTGTGGCCGATCATGTGCCGCTGATAATTCCTGATATGTGAAAGTGGTTGCGGTGGCAGGAGCGATTGCCGGGGGCTGCCGGGCGGCCGCGCTTTTTGCTCTTTTTGTCATGAATCACGACGCCATCCCTGCGGGCCGCACGCGCTGGCTGCGCTCGCCGGGCGCATTCATGGCCCCTTTGAAGTGAGCCTTTCCATGCTGCGCTTTTTTGAAAACCTGATCGACCCCTATCCGCGCCTGGATGCGAGCCACCCGCAGGCGCAGATACCGCCTGCCTCGTTCTGGGGCTTCATCCGCTATTCGCTGCATGGCCTGGGCAAGCACTTTGCCGCGCTGATTGCATTGACGGCCTTGATCGCTGCGCTGGAGGCCTTGTTGTTCGGCTTTCTGGGCCGCATGGTGGATTGGCTGGCGAACGTGCCGCCCGCGCAGCTGTGGCAGCAAGAGGGGCGCACCTTGCTTTTGCTGGCGCTGGCCATCGTGAGCATTCCTGTGCTGTCGGTCCTGCACGCCATGCTACAAATGCAGGCGCTCAACGGCAATCTGCCCATGCGGCTGCGCTGGGTGTATCACAACCTGATGCTGCGCCAGAGCATGGGCTTTTATCAGAGCGAGTTTTCAGGCCGCGTGGCCGCCAAGCTGATGCAAACGGCGCTGGCCGTGCGCGATATGTGCAACATCCTGTGCGATGTGATGGTGTTCGTCGTCGTGTACTTCATCACCCTGGTGGCCTTGGTGGGTCAGTTTCATCCGCTCATGCTGCTGCCCCTCGTGCTGTGGGTGCTGGCCTATGCGGGCGCGCTGGGCTATTTCATCCCCAGGCTGGCGCGCATCTCGCAACAGCAGGCCGATGCGCGCTCGCTCATGACCGGGCGCGTGACCGATGCCTACGCCAACATCCACACCGTCAAGCTCTTTTCGCATGCCGGGCGCGAAAGCCGTTACGCCCAAGGCGCCATGCAGGAATTCATGCGCACCGTGTACCGGCAAATGCGCATGGTCAGCGGCTTGAACATCAGCAACAACGTGCTCTCCTTCAGCCTGATTGCGGGCGCTACGGGGTTGGCGCTGTGGCTGTGGAGCCAGGAGCTGATCACCGTTGGCGCCGTGGCTGCGGCCTGCGCCATGACGCTGCGCCTCAACGGCATGGCGCATTGGTTCATGTTTGAAAGCGCCATGCTGTTCGAGCACGTGGGCACCATCCGAGACGGCATGGGCATGCTCAGCCAGCCCAACCAGGTGGTGGACTCGCCCGATGCCCGGCTCTTGCAGGTGAGCCGGGGCGAGGTGCGCTTTGAAAACATCCGTTTCGCCTATGGCGCGGCTGCTTCACGGGGCGACAAAACTTTGCCTGCCGATGCAAACCTTGCCGCGCCTGCCCGCCAGGAAGTGATCAGCGGGCTGAACCTCACGCTTTGGCCCGGTGAAAAAATCGGCCTGGTGGGGCCGTCTGGCGCGGGCAAGTCCACCCTGGCCAATTTGCTGCTGCGCTTCTACGAACTGGAAACGGGCCGCATCTGCATCGATGGGCAAGATATTCGCCAGGTTACGCAAGACAGCTTGCGCCAAGCCATCGGCATGGTGACGCAAGACACGGCACTGCTGCATCGAACCATTCGCGAAAACATCCTCTACGGCCGGCCTGATGCGAGTGAAGCCGAGATGATTGAAGCCGCACGGCGTGCGCAGGCGCACGATTTCATCCAGACCCTGAACGATGGCGCGGGCGGCCAAGGCTACGATGCACAAGTGGGCGAGCGCGGCGTGAAGCTCTCGGGCGGGCAGCGTCAGCGCATCGCCATTGCGCGCGTCATGCTCAAGAATGCGCCCATTCTCTTGCTGGACGAGGCCACCAGCGCGCTCGACAGCGAAGTGGAGACCGCCATTCAGGAAAGCCTCTACCAGTTGATGGAAGGCAAAACCGTGATCGCGATTGCGCACCGCCTCTCGACCATTGCGGCGATGGATCGGCTGGTGGTGTTGGATCAGGGGCGCATCGTGGAAGAAGGCACGCACACCCAACTGATTGAGCGGGGCGGCTTGTACGCCCGCCTGTGGCTGCGCCAAAGCGGTGGCTTTTTGGGAGTGGATGGCTGATCGGGCCCCGTGACGGGCAGGGCCTGGTTGGAGCCGATGGGGTGAATGGCGCGACCGCTGCCTTGGTCTGCCAGGCCATGCAGCCAACGGCTTGAATGAAGCGGCTGGCGCAGCAGGATGCGCAAACGCCCAATCCGCGCTGCGGCGATTGTCTGGATTGACGCCCCGGCAGCAGGCCGCTGCGCATCATCAAAACTGGGTGGCTTCTGCTTGCTTGCCCATCTTCACGATGGGGCAGAGAGAAGCAGAAAAGGCCGAAAGCCGATTTAAAAAACATCATTTTTGCTGCGCTGCACAAAAAAGCTTGCATTTTGGGCCAGAGGCACTATACTGCTGCTTATGCTGCGCTGCAGCAAAACGGGGCGCAAACCTGCAATAAGCGGCCAAGGCATGCATCAAGCATGGCGAGCCGACCATTGGCCACGGCCTTTGCCCCGAGCGCGGATTGAGGCCGTGATCTTGAGGCCATCTGCGCCAATCTCACTGCATTGAAACAAAGGACAGGAAACATGATGACACCCGAACAAATCGCCGCCGCCAACAAGGCCCAGTTGGAAACCCTGTTTGGCCTGACCAACAAGGCGTTTGAAAGCATGGAAAAAATCGTCGAGTTGAACATGGCGGCAGCCAAAGCCGCCATGAACGATGTGGCTGAATCGGCCCAGGCCGCGCTGGATGCCAAAGACGCGCAAGAGCTGCTGGCCGTGCAGGCCCGCCTGCTGCAGCCTCTGGCCGAAAAAACAGCGGCCTACAGCCGCCATCTGTACGAAATCACGGCCAACTCCACGGCCGAACTGGGCAAGGCGGTTCAAACCCAGGCGCAAGACAACCAGCGCAAATTCGCAGCCGCGGTTGATGGCCTGGGCAAAAACGCCCCCGCGGGTTGCGAGGCCGGCGTCGCCGCCATGAAAAACATGGTGACAGCTGCCAACACCGCTTTTGAATCGATGCAGAAAGCCGTGCAGCAAGCGGCCGATATGGCGCAGCGCAACTTCAAGGCCATGGTTGGCGCGGCGGCGGCTGCCAGTGCGAGCAGCACCGGCAGCGGCAAGTCTGGCCGCGGCAGCAAGGCGTAACGCTTCGCGTTGGAGGTTGGGGGCTGCGCGGCTCGTTTCGGCTTGTGTGGCGCTTGGCCGGAACAAACACCGATGCGCGTGTACTTGATGGCTGAGCCCGCCCAAGAACCTGTTCAAAATCTCGATGCGAGTCGATCGGGCATGGAGCAGGATGGAGCGCGAGGCGCACATCAAAGTACATGAGCGAAGGGCATCGCCCGCGCGACATGTAGATGATTGGCAAGATGGGCAATGCCGCAGGCCGCCCGCTTTCATCTGCAAGCGCCCGTGAGGAGACTTTGAACTGAACAGGTTTTGAGGCTTGCCAATAAAAAGTCCGCAGCTTAAGTCACCAAACGCATGCACAGCCCCGCTTCTGCGGGGCTTTTTGCTGCTGGCTTGAAAGCGCACTACGGAATAAAAGAAGGCCCCGCAAGCCAGGTAGCTTGACGGGGCCTGTTGCTGCAGTGCCCGTCATGCGGCTTGCAGGCCGCAAGGCGGCTACGCGCAGGGCAGTGCGGGCGATTCGCTCAAGCCCCATCACGCAGGGTCAAGGCGTGCTCACCAGGTAGCCTGTGGCGCGCCATTGCTGCTGATCCCAGCACAGGCTCACCTGTTCGTTGCCAACGGGCGTGTTTTGCTGCAAAGCCACGAAGCGCACATTGGCGCAGGCTACGGGCGCTTGATTGGGGGCGGGCGTCATCACCACGCGGTTGATGCCGATCCACTGGCGCGCGCTGATGGCGCCCAGCTTGCCGCGCTCTTGCGCAATGCCCTGGGAGAAGGCGTTGCGTTTGATGGCCTCTTTGACGAAGGCCGGGGCTTGTGCGTGCAGGGCATTGCCCTGTTTGGCGTCCACTTGCTGCAGGGTTTGTTGGGCGGCAGCCAGCACGGTGTTGGGGGCAAAGGCGTCGCCCAGTGTCTGCTGGGCCTGTGCCGTGCCGGCCAAGGCGCCGACGATAGCTGCCAGCCCGACGGCCAGGCGGCGGGGCAGGGCACAGTTGGCAAGAGCCGTGGTGCGAGCTGTAGTACGAGCTTTGGCAGCAGATGGGAAGGTGAACATCGGTGGGCCTTTCTGTCAAAAAAATGGGGCCCGGCCGGTCAAGGCGGGCCAATCAAAAAACGGGATCAAAAACAGTGCCGCCTGCTGCTGCTGCGCGCCGCGTGCTGAATGCACGCCATGCGCCTAAAACAGGCTCTTATTGCGCCTGCGCGGCTTGGGGCGCTTCGGCACGCCAGATGCGGTATTGCACCTGGTAGGCCTTGTCGGTGTACACCACCAGCGGCAGGCGGCTGTTGTAGCGCAGCATCAGGCTTTCGGACGCCACAAAGGCCTGGCGCTGGCTGCCGGGCGGGCAGCCCATCAGGGTGGAGGCGACTTGGCCTTTGCTCTCGAACTCGTAATAGTCGTAGCCCCAGCCCTTGAGGGTGCGGGTGTGCAGCTTGCCGCCGAGGCTGCGGTGGTTGCAGTCCACCTGCATTTGCTGGCCGGGGATGATTTCCACGCGCCAGTCGGCCTCCTTGTTTTGCGGCGGCAACTGAATCACCCAGCGGGTTTGGCCGACCTTGGCTGCCGGAAAAGGCTTGAGCGTTTCTTGCAGGGCCGCATTGGCAGCAGGGGATGAGCCCGTGGACGATGCGGTTGATGCAGCCGAGGCCTGGCTGCTGGCTGTGCCTGATGAGCCAGAGGCCAGGGCGCAGCCGCTGCACAGGGCCAGCAGGGCAGAAGCGGTGAGGAAAGAAGTGCGCAGCATCATGAGGTGTTTCCTGTCTAAAAAGCCTGTTTGCAATCATTGCGCGGATTGTTGAAGCGCGCCGCGCATGCCTGCGGTTTGGCCAATCTTGTTCATGCAAGGGGGCACGTGCGCCTTTGATGCCCTTTGATTCGCGTGTGCCCAGGCGGCTTCGCGCCACGTTCGATCCTCTCTCGCCTGGCGGAGCCGACAACGGATGCAACAGGCGTGGCTGTGGCTGTGGCTGTGGCGGTGACCGGATCAGCGCGTGCCGAAAATCCGGTCGCCCGCATCGCCCAGGCCCGGCACGATGTAGCTTTTGTCGTTCAGGCCGCGGTCGATGGCCGCAGTGTAAATGGTCACGTCCGGGTGCTTGCCGTGCACGGCGGCAATGCCTTCGGGGCAGGTGAGCAGGCACACAAAGCGGATGGATTTGGGCTGCTGCGCCTTGAGCAGATCAATGGCTGCCACGGCCGAATTGCCTGTGGCCAGCATGGGGTCGAGCAGCACCACGTCGCGCTCCTGCATGTGCGAAGGCATTTTGAAGTAGTACTGCACCGCTTCAAGCGTTTGCGGGTCGCGGTACAGGCCGATGTGGCCCACGCGCGCACCGGGCACCACGTCGAGCATGCCTTCCAGAAAGCCCAGGCCCGCGCGCAAGATGGGCACAAACACCATCTTCTTGCCATCAATCATGTGGGCGGTGGTTGTTTCAAGCGGCGTTTCGATTTCCACCTCATGCAGCGGCATGTCGCGCGTGACTTCATAAGCCATGAGCGTGCTCAGCTCATGCAGCAGGGTGCGAAAGGTGTTGGTGGAGGCGTCTTTCTGCCGCATCAGCGCCAGCTTGTGCTGCACCAGCGGGTGGGTGATGTGGATGACTTGTTTCATGAATGGGGCGTGAGTCAGGTTGTCGGCTGCTTGCCGTTCATATTTAACGCTTGCTGCCGCCCAGCAGGCTGCCCAGCGCGCCGCGAATCAAGGATCGGCCCATGCGGCGCATTTCGCCTTTGACCACGTTTTGCACGATGCCGTCGTACTGGCCGCCGCGTGGGCCGGTGCGGCCGAAAAGCGTCTCTTTGCCCAAGGTCATCAGGTCGCCCAGCAGGCCGTTGTCGTTGCCAGCCGGGGCGGCTGCGGGGTTGCCGCCTGATGCCGCGCCCGCAGGGGCCACGCCGGGCTGGCCCGCACTGGCGCGGGCCTTGAGCACTTCGTAGGCCGATTCGCGATCCACCGTTTTTTCGTAGCTGCCCGCCACCAGCGATTGCTGGATCAGCTCTGCACGTTGCTCGGCGCTGATGGGGCCGATCTGGCTGCCGGGCGGCATCACGTACACGCGCTGGGTGATGCCGGGGCGGCCTTTTTCGTCCAGAAAGCTCACCAGCGCCTCGCCCGTGGCCAGTTCGGTGATGGCGGTTTCGATGCTCAGGTCGGGGTTGCTGCGCATGGTTTCGGCCGTGGCTTTCACGGCCTTTTGGTCGCGCGCGGTGAAGGCGCGCAGGGCGTGCTGCACGCGGTTGCCCAGCTGGGCCAGCACGCTGTCGGGCACGTCGATGGGGTTTTGCGTGACGAAGTACACCCCCACGCCCTTGCTTCGGATCAGGCGCACCACCAGTTCGATGCGCTCCAGCAGCACCTTGGGTGCGTCATTGAAGAGCAGGTGGGCCTCGTCAAAGAAGAAGACGAATTTGGGCTTTTCGGGGTCGCCGATTTCGGGCAGGCGCTCGTACAGATCCGACAGCAGCCACAGCAAGAAAGTGCCGTACAGGCGGGGCGACTGCATGAGCTTGTCGGCCGAAAGGATGTTGATCACCCCCTTGCTGCCCACGGTTTGCATCATGTCGTCGAGGTTGAGCATGGGCTCGCCAAAGAACTGGTTGCCGCCCTGGCTTTCAAGCGCCAGCAGGCCGCGCTGAATCGCGCCCACGCTGGCGGCGCTGACGTTGCCGTACTCGGTGGTGAATTGCTTGGCGTTTTCGCCCACGTAGGTGAGCATGGCGCGCAGGTCTTTCAAATCCAGCAGCAGCAAGCCGTTGTCGTCGGCGATTTTGAAGACGAGGTTGAGCACGCCGCTTTGCGTGTCGTTCAAATCGAGCATGCGCGCCAGCAGCAGCGGGCCCATGTCGCTGATGGTGGCGCGCACCGGGTGGCCTTGCTCGCCAAACACGTCCCACAACGTGGCGGGGCAGCGGGTTGGCTCGGGCAGGGGCAGGCCGCGGTCTTGCAGGATGCTGGCCATCTTGCCGCCGATGCTGCCGGTTTGGCTGATGCCGGTGAGGTCGCCCTTCACGTCGGCCATGAACACGGGCACGCCGATCTGGCTGAACGATTCGGCCAGCTTTTGCAGCGTCACGGTTTTGCCTGTGCCCGTGGCGCCCGTGATCAAGCCGTGGCGGTTGGCCAGGCCGGGCAGGATGGAGCAGGTGATCTCGCCGTGCTGGGCAATCAGAATGGGGTCGAGCATGGGGCTTTCCTTTGTTTCTGGCGGTTGATGGCTGGGGTGATCGGTGGGGCAATGGCGCTTGGGGGGATCAGCGGCAAGTGCCGGTATGGCTTGGGGCCTTCAATTTTTGGGCCTTCCGTCCATGCGGGCAGTGGCTGCTGGAGGGCAGCCAGCGTCTTTTCAATCCAATCGGATCACACCGCGGCACTGGCCTTCTTCTTGCGGCCTGCCAGCCCAAGCCTGTACACCCCCAAAAGGTAAAATCAGCCCCTTATTACACCAAATATTGCAAACAAGGATACGCATCATGGCAGGTCACAGCAAATGGGCCAATATTCAGCACCGCAAGGGCCGGCAAGACGAGAAGCGCGGCAAGATCTGGACGCGCATCATCCGCGAAATCATCGTGGCGGCGCGTCACGGCGGCGGCGATGTATCGGCCAACCCGCGCCTGCGCCTGGCGGTAGAAAAAGCCAAGGCCGCCAATATGCCGGCCGACAACATCAAGCGCAACATCGACAAGGCCACCGGCAACCTCGAAGGCGTGAGCTATGAGGAGATCCGCTACGAGGGCTATGGCATTGGCGGCGCGGCCATCATCGTGGACACCATGACCGACAACAAAGTGCGCACCGTGGCCGAAGTGCGCCACCTCTTCAGCAAGCACGGCGGCAATCTGGGGACTGAGGGCTCGGTGGCTTTTCAGTTCAAGCACTGCGGCCAACTGGTGTTTGCGCCCGGCACGAGCGAAGACCAGGTGATGGAAGTGGCGCTGGAAGCGGGCGCTGAAGACGTGATTACGGATGACGACGGCGCCATTGAAGTGCTCACTGCCCCTGCCGATTTCGAAGCCGTGAAAAACGCCCTGCAAGCCGCCGGGCTTGAGGCTGAGGTGGCCGAAGTCACCATGCGGGCAGAAAACACCGTGGCCCTGGCCGGTGAAGACGCGCAAAAAATGCAAAAGCTGCTCGACATGCTCGAAGACCAGGACGACGTGCAAAACGTCTATCACAACGCCGAGTTGGATTTGGAGTGATGCCGAGAGCGATCTTCTTTGGGGCTTTTAGAGCCTGTTCACGATCTCAACGCGAGGAGATTTTGAGCAGGTTCTTGAATGTGCATCCAGCTTATGCGTGACTCTTTCAAAGCGCTGCTTTTAGCCGTCTCGCTGTTTTTTGCTGCGACGTGTGCAGTTGCTGCTCCGCCGCAACGCGAGCAAGGGGTTTCGATGCATCTATTGCCCAAAAAGGTCGCTGATCTTCAGGGCAAGAAATGGGGGTTCATCGTTGCGTACACCACTCATTTGCAGCCTGAAAAAAAGCAACCCATTCTCCAGGCGGTTGAAGATATTCGGACGTTTTTTCGCAAGCAAGACCGTGCTGTGCAGCAAAACGGCCTTTGGATTGTCGTGACGAATCCGGATGCTTACTTCGAGCAAGAGAAAGCCTTGCTGGAAGCCGTCAAAGTCATGTGCCGAAAAGAGCAAATTCCCCTCTTTATCGCACGCGCAGCGCAATTGCCCGGTGGATGGCAACGCTACGATACTTTGCCTTAACTTGATTCAATCTCTTAAATACATAAAGACGCTCTCATGAAAGTTCTCGTCATCGGCTCGGGCGGCCGCGAACACGCGCTGGCCTGGAAACTGGCGCAATCCGAAAAGGTCAGCAAGGTTTATGTGGCGCCGGGCAACGGCGGCACGGCTTTGGATGAGCGGCTGGAAAATCTGCCCATCACCGACCTGAAAGAGCTGTGCCAATGGGCACAGCAGCAAAAAATCGACCTAACGGTCGTCGGCCCTGAAGCGCCGCTGGCCGCTGGCGTGGTGGACCTGTTCCGCGCGGCGGGCCTGCGCATTTTTGGCCCCACGCAGGCGGCGGCCCAGCTGGAAAGCTCCAAGGCCTTCAGCAAGGCCTTCATGCAGCGGCACGGCATTCCCACTGCAGCGTTTGAATCGTTCACCGATGCGGCGGCGGCCCACGCCTATATCGACCAAATGGGCGCGCCCATCGTGGTCAAGGCCGATGGCCTGGCCGCAGGCAAGGGCGTGGTGGTGGCGCAAACGCTGGAAGAGGCACACGCCGCCGTGCGCGACATGCTCGAGGACAACACCCTGGGCGTGCAGCACAACGGCGAAGCGCGCGTGGTGATCGAAGAATTCCTGCAGGGCGAAGAAGCCAGCTTCATGGTCGTGTGCAACGGGCAAGACGCCGTGGCGCTGGCCACCAGCCAGGATCACAAGCGCCTGAAAAACAACGACGAAGGCCCTAACACCGGCGGCATGGGCGCGTATTCGCCCGCGCCTGTGGTCACGGCCGAAGTGCACGCGCGGGCCATGCGCGAAGTGATTTTGCCCACGCTGCGCGGCATAGCCAAAGATGGCATGCCCTACACCGGCTTTTTGTACGCCGGGTTGATGATCGATGGGCAAGGCAAGGTCAAAACGCTCGAATTCAACTGCCGCATGGGCGACCCCGAAACGCAGCCCATCCTCATGCGCCTAAAAAGCGATCTGTTCGACCTTTTGTGGACGGCCACTGACAGCAGCGGCAGCAAGCCGCTTGCTGACCTGAACCTGCAATGGGATCGGCGCGTAGCCTTGGGCGTGGTGATTGCCGCTGCGGGCTATCCCTTCCAGCCGCGCACGGGCGACCGCATCACGCAGCTGCCGGCTGATAGCGCTGACGTCAAAGTCTTTCATGCGGGCACGCGCATGCAAGAGGACGGGCAGCTGTGCAGCAGCGGTGGGCGTGTGCTGTGCGTCACCGCCTTGGCCGATAGCGTGAAGCAGGCGCAGCCCAAAGCCTATGCCGCCGTGCAGCAAGTGCAATTGGCGGGCATGCAATACCGCAGCGACATTGGCTTCCGTGCCCTGGGCGGCTGAGCCGGTCGGCTGGAAGCGAACGCATTGAGCGATTGCAAGCACCCAGCACAGGCGGCCCATGCGCCCAAGTTGCCTGAGGCCGCAGGGGGCGAGTCGAGTGTGAAGTCGCAGGCCAAGCACCGCGTGGGCCTGTACGGTGGCGCGTTTGACCCGCCGCATTTCGCCCACATGGCTCTGGCCCGAGCAGCCGTTGAGCAGCTGGGGCTGGATGTGCTCTACATCATCCCCACCGGCCAGCCGTGGATGAAGCAGCGCCGCCTCATGCCTGCCGCGCATCGCCTGGCGATGGCGCAATTGGCTTTTGCCGGTTTGCCCTGCGTGCAGGTGGACGATTGCGAGCTGCGCCGCAGCGGCATCACCTACACCATCGACACCCTGCGCGAACTGCAAGCGCGCCCCGCCCATGCGGGCCAGCCCACCGATTGGTTTCTGATCATGGGTGAAGACTTGTTGCATACCTTGCCGCAGTGGCAACGGGCCGAAGATTTGTTGCGCGAAGTGACTGCGGCCGTGCTGCCGCGCACCACAGAGTCAGGGCAGGAGCAGGCAGGGTGCTGTGGCACAAGCCAGGCAGGCTCTGATCTGCACATGGATGTGGCGGCATCAGCTGCAACTTGCGCCGCTGCCAGCCCACAGCCCCAACAAACACTGCACGCGCCAGCAGGCGTACGCGCCGTGCCTTTACACTTGCCCGCCAGCACGGCCCAAGCCGTCAGCGGCATCAGCGCCACGCGCATTCGCAATGGCCTGCAAGCCCGTGCGGCACTTGCGCCACAAGAGCGGCTGGCTTGGCTGCAAAGCCTTGTGCCGCCAGCGGTGGCGCAGTATATTGAAGCCCATCAACTCTATTCAACGCCTCAGGCTCCAACGTCCCATGCCCATTGAAACGACCGACACCGCGTCCGTGGACGCATCCGTGAAAAAAGCCATTCAAAAACTGCAACGCGCCATTGTGGATGGCCTGGAAGACGTGAAGGCGCAAGACATTCAGGTGTTCGATACCGAGCACCTTTCTCCCCTGTTCGAGCGCGTGGTCATCGCATCGGGCAACACCAACCGCCAAACCCGGGCGCTGGCGGCCAGCGTGCGCGATGCGGTGCGCGAAGCAGGCTTTGACAAGCCCCGCATCGAGGGCGAAGAAAACGGTGAGTGGATCATCGTGGATTGCGGCACGGCCGTGGTGCACATCATGCAGCCAGCCATTCGCCAGTACTACACGCTGGAGCAAATCTGGGGCGAAAAGCCCGTGCGCATGCGCATTGGCAAAGCACCCGCCAAAGCGGCGGCTAAAACCAGTGCAGCCAAAATCGGCACGACCAAGGCCGCTAGCAAAACAACAGCCGCCAAAACAGGCGCAGCCAAAACTGCCAAAGCCACAACGGCTAAAGCTGGCGGCACCACAAGCGCCAAAACCACGGCTAAAGCCAAAGCTGCGGCGGCTGCCAAAAAAACGGCGGCCAGGGCATCTGTAGCCAAGGCCCCCGCTAGCAAAACATCTGCCGGCAAAACGCGCAAGGCGGTCTGATTCAAGGCCCACTTGTCCATGCGTGGGCTGACATGGCTTGCACGACTTGGCTCTGCAAGCCATTTCTCATGCTTGCGCACAGCCTGATGGATGTGGCGCCGATGAGCAATCGTCTTTCTCGCCTTTCTCAACTGATCGCATGAAACTTGTTCTGATCGCCGTGGGCCAAAAAATGCCGGCGTGGGCACAAACGGCGTTTGACGATTACGCCAAGCGCTTTCCGCCCGAGTTGCCCTTGCTGTGCAAGACGGTCAAAACCGAGCCGCGCGCTGGCGGCAAAACCACGCAGCAGTTGATGCAGGCCGAGGCCGATCGCATCAGCGCCGCCATCGACAGCAGCTGCGGCAAAGGCCGGCGCGTTGTGGCCTTGGACGAGCGGGGCACCAGCTTGAGCACCAAAGCCCTGGCCAACAAGCTGCGTGCTTGGCAGCAAGCGGGCGACGATGTGGCCTTGCTGATCGGCGGGCCGGATGGCCTTTTGCCCGAATTGCGCAGCAACGCCCACGAACGCATTCGCTTGAGCGACTTGACCTTGCCGCACGCGCTGGCGCGTGTGCTGCTGGTGGAGCAGTTGTACCGCGCCTGGTCGGTCAATGCCGGGCACCCCTATCACCGGGAATAATGGCTGCACGGTCAATTGCTGCCCAAGGCTGCAGGCGATGCGCTGGGGCGCGCAGCCTGAGTTCGCGCTTGATCTAGCCGCACGTCTGCCGTGCATTGCGCCAAGCTCTGCCGTGTTTGCGGCATGGTTTTACAGGCATGCTCACTTTCTTTGATTGGGGGCTTGGGCGCGCAGTCTGATTGCTGCGCAGGCCCAGATTCGCCGAAGCAGGGGGCTGTAGCTGTGCTTGCTTTGAGGCCATGTCTTTGCGCTCAGTCCGGATCAGTTCGCAGAAGGCTTTGAGCAATCTTTGCGTTTTCTTCCTTTTTGTTCACAGGATATTTATGCATCCTTTTGTTTACTTGGCCTCGCAAAGCCCGCGTCGCCGCCAGTTGCTGGAACAGATTGGCGTGGCTTACGAATTGCTGCTGCCCGATGCCGATGAAGACGCCGAATCGCTGGAAGCCGCGCAACCGGGCGAAGACCCGGCCACCTACGTGCAGCGAGTCACGCAAGCCAAGGCCGATGCCGCCGTGCGGCGCTGGCAGGCGCGCCAGCAGTGCCCATTGCTGCGGCCCGCGCCCATCTTGTGTGCCGACACCACGGTGGCGCTGCACGGGCAGATTCTGGGCAAGCCGACTGACGCAGCCGAGGCGGCTGACATGCTGCGCCGCCTGTCGGGCCAGCGGCACGAGGTGCTCACGGCGCTGGTTTTGCACGACCCAAGCAGTGGGCACAGGCAAAGCGCGTGCAGCGTGTCGGAAGTGTGGTTCGATGCTTTGGACGAGGCATGCATCGCCGCTTACATCGCCACGGGCGAACCGTTTGGCAAGGCCGGTGCTTATGGCATACAGGGCGCGGCTGCCTTGCTGGTGCGGCGCATGGCGGGCAGCTTCTCGGGCATTGTCGGCCTGCCTTTGTTTGAATTGGGGCAAATGCTGCGGGCTGGTGCGGGCGCGTCTGCCGGCGAGCAGGCTGCAAAGACCGGGAAATAAGCCGGGCAAGAGAGCAGGCGGCGGCAGTTGGGCGGCGCGGCGGCGGGCTTGGGGCTGCCAGCGTCCCAGGGGGCGGGTGGCCCCGCCCGTTGCGCGCTGGCCGGATGGGGCAGAAGCTGTTTGAACGGCGCAGCGCGCCCACTGGGTCCACTGACTGTGTTCTTGCGCAATCGCTTCGCTGCGGGCAGCGTTTGGCAACGGCCTGGCGCAGGGCCTGGCTCATGAGGGGCCTTATTGGCTGGTCCGGTTATGGGGTTGGGGGAAGGGTTCAGTCAGCCCCGTCTTTTCTGGCAAAAGCAAGAAGCCATAAACCGTGCGACGGCATGCTGATCTTGGCCAACCGGCAAGCAGCCATTTTTTGAAAACATTGTTGAAAATGGGTCTCATTCGCAAGGATAATGCGCAACTTAGCTTGTGCGCATCTGCTTTCAGCTCGAAACAGCTTGTTGCTCCTTGCTGGCGCGGATGGTTCCGGGCCAGCCCAGGCGCGGGCAGGCAAAAGGCTGGCCCGCGTGGCAACGCGCACGAATATGTGTTTTTTTGACCCGATGACAGGATGTGATGAATGAAGTTCACTCGTGATTGCAAACCACCTTTTGCCCTCGCCTTGTTGCCGCTGGCCTTGCTGGGCGGCTTGGCCCATGCGGCCGACAGCGCCACGCTGGATCCCGTCAAAGTCGAGGCCGACAAGCTCGCCGAGCAAATTGAAGTGCGCAAGAAAATGGATCGCTCCACCGCGACCGATTTGCGCGATGTGCTCAAAGACGAAGCCAGCGTGCAGTTTGGCGGTGGCAATGGCGGCACCTCGCAGTGGATGACCATTCGCGGCATGGGGCAGGACCAGATCGATGTGGTGGTGGATGGCGCCAGCAACGATTCGCAAATCTTTCACCACCAAAGCCGCCATACGCTGGATCCTTCGCTGGTGCGCATCATCGGTGTGGAAAAAGGTGCAGGCTCGGCCAGTGCGGGCATTGGTGCCGTGGCTGGCCGCGTCAAGGCCGAAACTTTGGACGCCAGCGATTTGCTCGAAGCCGGGCGCAATTTCGGCGCACGCATCAATGCTGGTGTGCGCAGCAACAGGGGGCATGTGCGTGGCCTCACGCTGTATGGCCGCACAGGCATTTTCGATGCCTTGCTCAGCGCCAATCAGGCCCGCTTGCGTGAATACAAGGATGGCCGCGGCAATATCGTGAAAGGCTCTGAAATCAAGCAGGATGGCTATCTGGCCAAGTTCGGCATTCAGCCGCATCAGGATCACCGCGTGGAGCTGAGCTACCGCCGCGAAGAGTTTGACGGCAACCGCAGTTTCCGCAATGAATTCATGCTGCAGCCCCCGATGAACACCGAGCACCATAGCGACACGTTCAATGTCGAGTACGTGGGCAGGAACATGGGCTTTGTTGATGCGCTGGAGTTCAACGCCTTTCACACCAAAACAGAGGATGTGAAAAGGCCCTTGGGCAAACCGCTCAACCCGGCTGCGCCCAGCTTGCGCCGCGGCGAGGTGGAAACATACGGCGCCAACACCGCCTACGGCTCCAACCTTGGGCTGACCAGCCGTGTCAGCTCCTTGCTCACGCTCAAATACGGCGTGAACTGGCGCCACTCGAAGTCTGAGAACCGCGTCTCCAGCAGCCAGAACAAAACGGATACGGGCGTTTACGTGGAGGGCATCTGGAACTTGGCCCCCGTAACCTTGACGACCGGCGCGCGTTACGACCACTACAGCTACACCAGCAGCGCTGGCCACCGCAAAACGGAAGGTCGCATCAACCCGAGCATTGGCGCGGTGTGGGACGTGGCGCCCGACTTCTCGCTCAACGCCGTGCTCAACACGGCCAGCCGCAGCCCGCGCCTTCACGAGGCGATGCTGGTTGCAGACAACAGGAAACTGGCCCCCGATCTGCGTGGCGAGCAAACGCGCCGTGCCGAAGTGGGCTTCAAGTACGACAACGGCGCGCTGGCCGTTTCGGGTAGTTACTATCAGCAGCGCATCCGCCACTTCAACCGCAACGTTGGCACCACCTTGAGCAGCATTGGCACCCTGAAAAACACGGGGTATGAACTCAGCTCGAGATACAAATGGCGCGGGCTGGTAGCCAAGGCAGGCATGGCTTACAACACGCCCAAGCTCAACGGCGCCTACTACGACAGCGTGGCCAGCGCCGTGCCAATGGGCCGCCAGTGGAATACCGGCCTGAGCTACCGTTTTGAAAACCCCAAGCTGGAAGTCGGCTGGCAAGGGCGCTACGCCCAACGCCGCAGCTATACCAACAGCAATGGCGCAACGGTTACACGCAAAGGCTTTGGCGTGCACGACATTTACGTGAACTGGCAGCCCCTGGGCAAAGACACGTTCAACGTCAACTTGGCTGTCAACAACGTGGGCAACAAGCACTACTTCAGCCACAGCCAGCGCACCAGCCGTATTTCCTTGCCCGAGGCGGGGCGCGACATCCGCCTGAGCATGAATTACCGCTTCTGATGCGCTTGAAGGCATGCTGAAACGAAAACAGGGCGCACCATGCGCCCTGTTTTTATTGCCGTTTGCGTTGGCTTACCGGTTCATTGCCTCTATGGTTGGTAAGAGCCTGTTCAAAG
This sequence comes from Allobrachymonas sp., assembly GCA_030529505.1. GTDB lineage: Bacteria > Pseudomonadota > Gammaproteobacteria > Burkholderiales > Burkholderiaceae_C > Brachymonas. Next base: position 33,078 of record JAUMWT010000006.1, read on the forward strand.
TCTTTCCATGTGTCCGCGAGAGCAACAAATGGCCAGGGTCTCGGCGCACGCCGCAGCCAAGACTGCCCGTCTTGGCAAGGGGCGCAACAAAGCGCATGGTCATTTGCTGCCTTGCCCGAAGGGTTGGCCTGCAAAGGCAGCATCTGCTGTGTTGCAAATGCTCGCCGGGCGGCTAGCCCGTTCGTGCTGTGTGTTTCGTGCTTTGCGCCTTGCAGCGACTACCTTTGCCAAGCAACGGACACGATGCGAAGACTTTGAACAGGCTCCAAGGCAGCCACGCGTCTTGCCCGAGAGTTGCGCCAAGCGGTTGCGTCAAACGCGCTCTCATCCGTTCAACAGCTTTGGGGCAAATACGAAGGGCGCGTCTTTGGAGCGCATGGGCTGGCGCAATCGACGCCCCAGCATTGGGCCGCGGCTTGTAGCCGCGCTTGCGGCAGGCGAAGCGATGCGAATGAGGTGATGCCAATCGGGTCGCTCACTGTGCCAGTCAAGCCGCCATGGCCATGCCCGAATGGCGCAGCAGGGCGTCCACTGTAGGCTCGCGTCCACGGAAGGCTTTGAACGATTCCATCGCCGGGCGACTGCCGCCGGCTTCGAGAATTTCCTGTCGGTAGCGGCGGCCGGTTTCCACGCTGGGCGTGCCGTCGGGCGCGGCGGTTTCTTCAAAGGCGGCGTAAGCGTCAGCGCTCAGCACCTCGGCCCATTTGTAGCTGTAGTAGCCCGCCGCATAGCCGCCTGCAAAGATGTGGCTGAAGGTGTGCGGGGTGCGCGTCCAGGCCGGGGGCTGAATCACGGCCACCTCTTGCTGCACCTGGCGCAGCAGCGGCATCACGTCCGCGGGTGGCGTGCTTTGGTCGTGCAGCAGCATGTCGAACAGGGCAAATTCCACCTGGCGCAGCGTTTGCATGCCGCTTTGAAAGTTCTTGGCCGCCAGCATCTTGTCAAACAGAGCGCGCGGCAGCGGCTCGCCGGTATCGACGTGCGCCGTCATGCCTTGCAGCACGCGCCATTCCCAGCAGAAGTTTTCCATGAACTGGCTGGGCAGTTCCACGGCATCCCACTCCACGCCGCTGATGCCCGATACGCCATGCTCGTTGACTTGCGTGAGCATGTGGTGCAGGCCGTGGCCGAATTCGTGGAACAGGGTGATCACGTCATCGTGCGTGAGCAGGGGGGGCTTGCCGCCCACGCCTTCGGCAAAGTTGCACACCAGATGCGCCACGGGCGTTTGCAGCGCGTCGGTGTCGGGGCGCTGCCAGCGGCCACGCACGTCGTCCATCCAGGCGCCGCCACGCTTGCCATTGCGTGCGGAGGGGTCGAGGTAGAACTGGCCGACGAGTTGGCCCTGGCGCTCCAGCCGGTAGAACTCCACGTTCGGGTGCCAAACAGGGGCCTGGTCGCGTTTGATTTCCACTTCGAAGAGCGTTTCAACGATTTTGAACAGGCCCGCCAGCACGCGCGGCGCGGGGAAGTATTGCTTGACTTCTTGCTCGCTGAAGGCGTAGCGTGCTTCCTTGAGCTTTTCGCTGATGTAGGTCCAGTCCCACGCTTGCGGGTCGGGCAGTTGCAGCTGCTCGCGCGCAAAGTCGCGCAGGTCTTGCACGTCTTGCTCGGCAAAGGGGCGGGCCTTGGCGGCCAGGTCGCGCAAAAAGGCCAGCACTTGCTCGGGGCTGTCGGCCATTTTGGGCACGAGCGAGACTTGCGCAAAGTTCGGGTAGCCCAGCAGCTGCGCCTCTTCTTGCCGCAGGGCCAGCAGCTCGCTGATGATGGCGCTGTTGTCGAACTGCGTGGCATCGCCTTCGGCCTGATCGCTGGCGCGGGTGGTGTAGGCGCGGTAGAGCTTTTCGCGCAAGGCGCTGCTGCGGGCAAACTGCATCACCGGCAGGTAGCAAGGGATTTTGAGGGTGAGCTTGTAGCCCTCTTGGTTATCGGCTTCGGCCGCAGCGCGGGCCGCGTCGATCACGTCTTGCGGCAGGCCATCCAGCTCGGGCAGGGTGGCGTAATAGGCCCAGCGGTCGGTGGCATCGAGCGCGTTTTCGCTGAACTTTTGCATCAGCTCGGCCTGGCGTTCCTGAATCTGGGCAAAGCGCTCTTTGGCGCTGCCTTGCAGTTCGGCGCCGCTCAATACAAAGCCGCGCAGGGCATTCTTGTGCGCCTGCTTCTGCTCGGCATTGAGCGTAGCGGGGTCGATGGCTTTGTACTTGGCATACAGCGCCTCGTTGGCGCCCAGCGCGGTTGAAAACTCGGTCACCGCAGGCAGCATGGCGTTGTAGGCGGCGCGCAGTTCGGGCGTGTCGTTCACGCTTTTGAGGTGGCCCACAGCGCTCCAGGCACGGCCCAGGCGTTCGGTCGCCACGTCCAGCGTGGCGGCCAGGCGCTGCCAGTCGGCCGGAAAGCCGGGCTGCGTGACTTGATCGAGCGCGGCTTGCGCCTCTTGCAGCAATTGCGTGATGGCGGGTTGAATCTGATCGGGCGCAATGGCGTCAAAACGGGGCAGATCGGCAAAGTCGAGCAGGGCGTTGGCAGTGTTCATGTTTGAATTGAAAGAAAAGTCTTGGGATGGGATGCGGAGGCAATTGGGGGTGAAGAAAAGGGCTTCAAGGCCAGGGCTGGCGGAGGCGGCGTGTTGCACAGCAGAAAAAAGCGCATTGTCTGCCCGGGCCGTTAGCGCATCGGCATGAAATGTCACAATTCGCTCAGCTTTGGGATTGTCTGCCTTTTTGGCCGCTGAACTTGCCGCAAGCGGGCAAAGCATATTGAAGAGACAGGTTTGCAGGAGTGCACCATGACGACGGACATGCTTGAAACACTTGAAACATGCCACCGGCCCCAGCGGCGTGGCGGCTTGCGCTCTGCCGCCGCAGCGGCGCTGTGCGGCGCAGCCATGCTGGCTGGCGGTTGCACGGTGGTGTCGCTGGATTCGGCCAACTGGCCGCCGCCGGGCCAAGCCCAGCCGCAGTCAGGGGCGGGGTCTTCGTCTGCCGCGCCGGGCGCGGCGCGGGCCGCAGGATCGGTCAGCTTGAAGGAAAGCTGGGCGGGGCACTACGAGGGCACGGCGCCTTGCGCCGATTGCGCCGGTGTGCGCATTTTGCTCACCCTCAAGCACGACAATGGCTACACCCTGAGCCAGAGCTATCTGGAAAGCAACCGCAAGCCCACTGTGGTGCACGGCCGTTTCAGCTGGAGTTCGGACGGCACGGAAATCACGCTTGACGAAAGCGGCGGCCACCGCCGTTATGCCGTGAGCTGGATCGAACTGCGCATGCTCAACCGCGATGGCAGCCCCATGCTGGGTCTGCTGGGCGAGCAGCTCACGCTCAAAAAGCGCCCGCAGTAAGAAGCAGTTCAAAATCTCAACGTGAGGCGATTGGATATGCGGCGGGATGCGATGCAAGGCGCATATCTTGGCATGTGGCGAAGCGCATGGCCCGTGCAACACGGACAAGGTGCTTGGCAAGATGTGCAACGCGGCAGACTGCCCGCTTTCATTTTCTAGCGCCCGCGAAGAGATTTTGAACAGGCTCCAGGGGGACTGCTCAAAGTCTTCGCATCGTGTGCGTTGCTTGGCAAAGGCGGGGTAGCTGCACTGGAGCAAGGCCTCTGTCCCAATTGAAGCGTTCTTGAAGCGGCATGCCCAGTTGCCAAGCGGGCCAACGCGCCAAGCCCCGGCCACCCATCAACCATAAAAGGAAACACACCATGTACCACGCGCCCTTGCTCATTGATGTGGCAGGCACCAGCCTTTCGGCCGATGACCGCCGCCGCCTGCAATCGCCGCTGGTGGGCGGGGTGATCTACTTCGGCCGCAACTGGCAAAGCCGCGAGCAAATCAGCGATTTGAGCGCCGCCATCAAGGCCATTAGGCCCGATGTGCTGATCACGGTGGATCACGAAGGTGGGCGCGTGCAACGCTTTCGCAGCGATGGCTTCACCCATCTGCCGCCCATGCGCGCCCTGGGCCAGCATTGGCGCAAACCCGATCGGGCCGGGCAAGAAGGCCGCCACGCCATGCAGGCGCTGCAAGCCGCCAGCGCCTGCGGCTACGTGCTCGCCGCCGAACTGCGCGCCTGCGGGGTGGACATGAGCTTTGCGCCCGTGCTCGATCTGGACTACGGCCACAGCAGCGTGATTGGCGACCGCGCTTTTGACGGCGACCCGCGCCTCGTCGCCCTGCTGGCCAAAAGCCTGATGCATGGCCTGCTGCAAGCGGGCATGGCGCACTGCGGCAAGCACTTTCCGGGGCATGGGCATGTGCGGGCCGATTCGCACGTGGCCATTCCGGTGGACAAGCGCGGCCTGCGCGCCCTGTTGAACAGCGATGCCTTGCCTTACCAATGGCTGCTGCCCTCGCTGATGGCCGTGATGCCTGCGCACGTGATCTACGCCAAGGTAGACGAACGCCCGGCGGGCTTCAGCCCCCGCTGGCTGCAAGAGGTGCTGCGCGGCGAGCTGGGCTTTAGCGGCGCCATCATCAGCGACGACTTGAGCATGCAGGGCGCGCGCCAGATTCAGGGCCGGCCGCTGTCGCTGACCGAAGGCGTGCTGGCCGCACTGGATGCGGGTTGCGATCTGACTCTGGTCTGCAACCAAAGCCTGAACGGTGGCCGCGCGCTGGACGTGCTGCTGGACGAGATGAGCGAAGCCGCCGTGAAAGGGCGCTGGCAGCCGCAAGAGGCCAGCGAGCTGCGCCGCCGCGCCTTGCTGCCCACCGCGCCCGCCGTGGCTTGGGATGATCTGATGCGTTCCCCCGCCTACATTCAGGCACTGGAGATGCTGGCGCTGCTTTCGGCCTGATGGGCGCTGCGCATTGCCAAGGGGCTTGTCGGGGGCCACAGTGTGTGCAGCTGCCGCTTTCTTTGTATGTGCGGCACAGGGCCTGCGTCATGCGTTGGGGTGGATGCAAGAGGTGCCACAAATGCATGCGCGCGACAACTTGCTTTGCGCCGCCAGAGGCGCAGTGAGCACGCCCCCATCGCTGCATCTGACTGCGGATACGCAGCGCTGCCTGATGCAGGCGACACAGGGGCTGGAAGCAGACTGCGCAACAGGGACCAGAGGCTGGCCTTGGCTTCCTATGTGCCAGATGCTGCTGCGCAGCGTGGCTGTTGGCGCTGGCCCTGCAAAAGCTCAAGGCAATCGATCAGCACAAAAGGCAGGCGCTTGGGCAGCGTGGGCGGTGATGGGCGAGCCGTGAGCCATGCTTGATCCACGCTTTCCGCTCACGTCTTTCAATTCATGTCTTTCAATCCACGTCTTTCCACGGGCGCAGGGCCTGAATCAGCTCTGCTTCAAACGCGGGCAGCGCAGCGCGCAGGGCCGCCACGCGGGCTGCATCGGCCTCGCGTTGGGGTGCGGCCCACACCGGGGCGGGAAAGTGCGTGTCCCATTCGTAGCGGGCGATGATGTGCCAATGCAGATGCGGCACCACATTGCCCAGTGAAGCGAGATTGACCTTGTGCGGCGCAAAGTGCGTGCGCATCACTTGCTCGATGCGGGTGAGCAGGGCCATGCCCTCTTGCCGCACAGGCTCGGGCAGATCGCTCCATTCAGTGTAATGGGCGTTGCTGACCAGGCGGTAAAACGCCGGAAAGTTCGCCTCGGCTGGGGAGTCGGCATGCACCACGCGCCAGGCGGCGCAATGCCACACCACGCGGCCTGTGACGCTGCCGCACATGGGGCAGTCGGGAGTGTGCTGGGGGGCTGTATTGGGCTTGAGCATGGCGAATCTCGGTGGGGGCTGAGGGTGTTCAGAATGGCTGTGCGAGCTGCTGTGCCCGGGGCATGCGTCTGCGACATGAGGCATGGATGAGACGGCGCGCTTGCCCATGTCCAAGCACAGCGGCCAGGAAAGCAGCAAAGCCAATCGCATGCTATCAGTTTGGCCCGAGAGCCTGTTCACAATCTCCTCACGGGCGCTTGAAGATGGAGTCGGGCGGTCTGCTGCGTTGCCAATCTTGGCATCCGTTTTGCTGATGTCGCACGGGCTACGCACTTCGCTCATGCACTTTGATATGCGTCTTGCACTCCATCCCACACCCTATCCAAGCGCCTCGCGCCGAGATCGTGAACAGGCTCTGAGGGTGATTGCTTACCGTTTGCCGAGGTGGTGCGGCTGTTTGCAAGCGGGCCGCGCATGCCGTGTGTGGCCCGGTATGGAGCGGGCGTGAAAGAATGCAGGCGATGGCCCGGAAGCGCCAAGCGTGGATGGTTTGGGGCGCAGCTCTCGGCCGAAGGCTTGCTGCCCAGGCCCCTTGGGAGCTTGCCTGCACCATGTCTGCCATCCGATGTCTTTCAAGGCTAAAAATGCAGATCTGCTTATTTCTTTTTCTTATTTCATCAGGATGAATCTGTCTAATGAGTTCATGAATCACACTGCTTTTCTCGGCAGAATGCCGACATTCTTTTTTTGACTTGTGAGGAGATGGATCATGAAACGCCGCCAGATTTGGAAAGGTTTGATTGTGGCTGCCAGCTTGTTGGCTGCCGCCGCGCATGCGCAGGCGCAAGATTTGCTGGATACCGTCAAGCAGCGCGGTACGCTGCGCGTGGCCTTGGAAGGTACCTACCCGCCCTTCAACTTCCGCGAAAACGGCCAGCTCGTGGGCTTTGAAGTGGAGCTGGCCAATGCCCTGGCGACCAAGCTGGGCGTGAAGGCCGAATTCACCACCAGCGAGTGGAGCGCCATTTTGGCCGGGCTGCAGGCCGGCAAATACGATGTGGTCATCAACCAAGTCACCATCACCGACAAGCGCAAGCAAGCTTTCGACTTTTCTGTGCCCTACACCTACTCCAGCCCGCAGATCATCGTGCGCAAGAACGAGGCGAATCCGCCCGCCTCCTTGCAAGCCCTCAAGGGCAAAAAACTCGGCGTGGGGCAGGGCACCAACTTTGCCGACATGGTCAAAAAAGCGGGGGGCATTGACGTGCGCACCTACCCTGGCGCGCAAGAGTATCTGCAAGACTTGGCCGCTGGCCGCATCGATGCGGCGCTGAACGACAGCTTGCTGATTCCCTATCTGGTGAAGAAAACGCGCCTGCCCGTCAAGCCCGGCGCCACGCTCGATGGTGTGGAGCAAGCAGGCATCCCTTTTGCCAAGGGCAACCCCAAGTTCAAGGCCGCGCTGGATCAGGCGCTGGAATCACTCAAGGCCGACGGCAGCTTCGCCAAAATCTCGAACAAATGGTTCGATCAGGACGTGAGCCGCGCGCCCGGCAAGCGTTGATCGCCCGGTTAACGCCTTGCGCCTTGTGGGCCTGATGCACCATGCGCTGCATGGGCCCCTTGGCCACTGGCGCAAAAAGGCCCTTTCAAAGACTGATATCCTGCGGGCCCGCAGGATATCGGTTTTTTATTTTTGGAAGTTGTTCAAACGCTCAACGCGGGGTGCTGGAACGGCGTGCGTGGCGGGATGCAAAGCGCAAGCCTGCGTACTTGGCGACGTAAATGGCCATGTGCGACATGGGCCAGGTGGGCGACAAGATTGGCAAGGCCGCAGGCCACCCGCCTCCGTATTCAAATGCCCGTTAAGGGGCGAACAGGTTTTGATGGACGAGTGAATATGTTGACGATGCAAGAGTTGTGGCAACTGTTGCAAGAGGCGTTGCCCATCATGGGCCAAGGCGTGCGCTGGACCTTGTACCTGTCCGTGCTGGCCATGCTGCTGGGTGCGGTCATTGGCGTGTGCGTGGCCATCATCCGTGTGGCGCGGGTGCCCGGGCTCAATGCGCTGTGCCGCGTGTACGTGAGTTGCATGCGCGGCACGCCCCTGCTGGTGCAATTGTTCGTGCTGTACTACGGTCTGCCCAGCATCGGCTTGCAGCTGGAGCCTTTGACCGCGGGCATTCTCGGGCTGGGCCTGAATGTGGGCGCGTATCTCTCTGAATCGCTGCGCGGCGCACTGCAAGGCGTGGAGCAAGGGCAGTGGCTGGCCGCGCAAAGCCTGGGCATGCGCCGCGTGCAAGTTCTGCGCTACATCATCGGGCCGCAAGCCATTCGGCTGGCGCTGCCCAGCTTGTCCAACAGCCTCATCAGCCTGGTGAAAGACACCTCGCTGGTTTCGGTCATCGCAGTGACTGAATTGATGCTGGCCACCAAAGAAGTGATTGCCACCACCTTCCAGCCCTTTCCGCTGTACCTGACGGCGGCCGTTATTTACTGGATCATCAGCCTGCTGCTTGAAAGCCTGCAACAAGCCTGGGAGAAACGCCTGGCGCGTGGCTATGCGGCGGCGCGGATGTGAGGCGGTTGTCGGAACCGAATTGGAAGCATAAGTCATTGATTTCTATATGGGTGGTTGAAGAAGTCGCCAAAAAATACCGTCAAAAATACCGCCAAATTTTTTTGCTGCCCTCTTTTTTGCTGATTTTTTGAGCAAGTCGCGTTTGAGGCGCGGCTTTGGGGCATCGGGGCAGATAGCCACTTAGTCCCTTGGGGCAAAAGCTGCAACAGAGAAAAGGGGCGCGTCCGAACGATCCGCACCCCGGATAGTACGGAAGTACCTAATGGGGCCTGCGCTTATTTTTTAAGCAATTGCTGCGCCCAGCCACTGGGTTTTGATTGCAGGTCGAACCACCCGCAGGCCAGTTAATACCAAAGTACCTACGCAGAGGCAGGGCTGGTGAGCGGGCATTTGATTTCCTTTTTTTAGGCAATTTTTTCTCTGCGTGGGAGAACCGCCGGTTTCCAGCCGCCGCCTCTGCCAGACTTTTGATGCCCCCTCCCCTGCGTCAGTTGGAATGTCGTCTGTATACAGATCGTATACAATCACTGCATGATTCGCAGCTTCATTCATAAAGGGTTAGAGGCTTTCTTTCTCACTGGCAGCAAGGCAGGTATCCGGCCGGATCATGCCAAGCGCCTGCAATTGCAGCTCACTGCGTTGGATAACGCCACAGGCCCGCAGGACATGGCCGTGCCAAGCTGGAAGCTGCACCCCCTCAAAGGGGATTTGCAAGGCCATTGGGCAATCACCGTCAATGGCAACTGGCGCATGACCTTTCGCTTTGTGGGCGAGGATGCGGAGCTGCTTGACTATCAGGACTATCACTAGGAGTACACACCATGAGCCGCATGCATAACCCCGCCCATCCGGGAGCCGTACTCAAGGAATGGCTGGCAGAGGTCAGCATCACCCAGGCTGCGCAGCACTTGGGCATTACCCGCGCCTACCTTTCCCGCATCCTGAACGGGCACGCCAGCATCAGTGCGGATATGGCGTTGCGTCTGGCCGCCTTGCTGGGCACCAGCGCAGATATGTGGCTGAACATGCAAAGCGCCTATGACCTGTGGCTGGCGGCACAGCTGCCCCGCCCCAAGGTAGTGCCGCTTGATCTTGCTGCGGCTTGACCTCTTGGGGCCATGCTTCGCGCCCCGCCATGCGAAGCAAGCCCGGTTCTCTTGGTCGCACATGGGATGCTGCCCCTCGGGAATCCGAATGCTTCGCGCGCGCGTGAGGCGCTTCGGGAAGCCCCTGCTTTTTTGAGTGGCAGCCTGCAACTGCCCCTGCAACTTCGGATATATGCCCCGGCCCCAGATTTGGTTTCAGCTGCGCAATCAATGAGATAGCCACGCTTTGGCGGCCATCTCGCAAAAGCCCATCCACCAGCGGGGGATGGGCCCCACGGCATGCAGCGGCTCACACCGTGGGGGCAGGCTCAGGGTTCAGCCGGTGTAGCCCCGCTTCTTCTTGATCTGGTACAGGCTCAATATCTGCTGTGCCTGCATATCCAGCCCCGCACGGGGTTCACCCGTCTGCTTGTCTGCCCAGGCCTTGGGCGTGATGCTTCCGGCCAGGGCCACGCCGTCCCCATCCCCCAGCGCCATGAAGGCCTTGGCGGCCTCGCCAAAGGCAATCACCGACACAAACAGGCTCTCCCCGCTGCTGGTGCTGGCACGCACCTTGCCAAAGCTGTAGGGCTTGCCGTTGGCATCATTGCGGCTTTGGGGCTGGCCGTACACCTTGCCCGCAATCAGTGCATCAATCATTGTTTGCCTCCATACATCTGCTGAAAGTACGCCGCCAGTTCCTGGCGCTTGTCTGAGGGAATGCCCAGGCAGTCCTGCCGCATGGCCTCTCTGGCACCGGCCCCATCTCCCCAATAGTCACAGGCCAGCATGGCCGCCTGCAACAGGGCCGTGAGGCTGGGAGGCGTGTTTGATGGGGCAGGGCGTGGGGCCAATGCAGGGGGTGCCTTGGCCAGCTTGGCAGGCATGGGGGCGGACTGATGGGCCTGCCACAGTTCCGCCCCTGCCCCACACCGTGCCCCGTAACCCTGCCCGGCAGAGCGGCACTGCGGGCAGTGGGCCACGTGCTGCTGGTAGGCCCGGTTGGTGGCTTCCCAGTCGTGCAGGGTGGGGTCGTTGGCGGGTTCCATGGCCGGAATAACCGGCGGCTGAATGGAGATCAGGCGGGGTGGTTGTTGCGCCTTTTCTTCCTCCAATTGATGCAGTTTTTGCAGCCAGCTCATGGACGCCCCCTTTCAAAAACTTCATACAAAATTTGGAAGGAAACCCCCATACCCCTACCTACAAAACCTACAAAACCGGTTGTGTAGGTTTTGTAGGGTCGGTTCAGGCCCTTTTGCACTTCATTTTTTTGCATGTTGCCCCCCTGTTTTCATACTGGGGTGCAGGGTGCAAATCTCGCTTGGCCTGCCTCCTTTGGTGCCCGGCTGCATGATTTGCATGCGAATCCAGCCATGATCTTCCAGCACCTTGCAGGCGCGTTTGATGGCCTCTGCGTTATCGAGCATGGCCCAGCCTTTTTGCTGCACGTCCCTGATGCGAAAGCCGTCAGGCAGCCCGCCCTCTTGCAGCTTGGTCAGCAAGATATGGGCTGCGCTGGTATCGGGTCTGGTGGCCGCGCTGTAGATGCGCTCTGCATGGCTGCGCAGATACTCCCCCCATGCCAATGCCCGCAGCAGCTCCGTTTTGCCTACGGTGGGGCTGTCAGGCGTATCGATCAGGGCAAATATCAGCGCCAGTGCGGGAATCAACTTGCGGTATTTGCCCAGGTGGCTTTCCATGGCTGGGTGCAGATCACCGCTGCGCAGTTCCAGCTCCAGTGCCGTGAGCCATTCGTAGAACAGTGCCTGCGCCTCGCTATCAAAGCGGTAGGGGCGCGGCTCATCCCCTTGTGGCTCAATGGCGGCCAGCCGCTCATAAATGGCATAGGCTGCCTGCCTGGAGTCTGTGTCCGGCCATTGGTCTATCAGGGTGTAGTTTTTCTGCTGGTCGGGCCACACCGCCAGAGAAAAACGCTGCATCAAGCCATCATCTCCATCCCCACCGGTGACGGCATCGCGCACATAGCCTTGCAGCTTTGGGGGTTGAATGCCGCCCAGCATGGCCAGGCATGCGCGCGGAATGCGCACCTCGCCCCGTGCAATGCGGTTGACGGTGTAGCCCTGGTTGCCGTCGTAGGCCGTGAGGTAAAAGCCCCGTTCCTGCTGGTGGCCCTCCTGGTCCATGCTGGCCAGCAGGCTGGTCAGTTCGTCCCTGAACACCAGCAGCCCCCACGGGTTTTCTGCCAGCAGCTCTCCCAAAGCCTCCACGGTGGAATCCATCACCACAAAGCGGCGCATGAGCGGTTTCTCTGGCCGCTCTTCGGGTTCCAGCAGGCGGCGTGCCTTGGCCGGGTCGGTCTTGACGGTCTTGCGGGCGGCGCGCCTGTTTTCCTCATCCTGCATATCCAGCAGCTCGCAGTCGCGCTTCCACGCTTCATGCTCTGCCTGCCAGCGCTCACGTTCCCGACACTCCATGCCGTGGATGGGGGCCATGATTTGTTTGAGCACAGGGCTTTTCTGGGCGCTTGCACGCCCTACCAAGGCTCCCCACAGCACAGGCACCACCTGCCAATCGTCCCGCTGCTTGGGGTGAATGGCAGCACGTGCGCCAATCAGGGCGCTGGCACACACCACGGCCCCCACGGCGGCAAAGTCTGCTGGCTGCTGCATGCGGTAGGAAATATCCGATACCCATGCCCTGAACCCCTCGGGCAGCATGGCCAGGTCAAACGGTTGCACGTCAGGCAGCGCCTTGGCCAGCGGATCGGGGTCGGGCCAATCATCTGCTTCGCTTTCCACCTGCGGGGCCGCAGCCACCTCCAAACAGGCTTTGACGGCCTCTGCCCCCTGCAGCTGGTGCAGGTCGTTGAAGTCCTTGGCACCCTCTGGCCGGTCTGCGCCAAACAGGGGCATGGCCAGCAAGCCACCCACCGCCTGCGCGGCCTCGGTTGCGGCCTGCACGCCCGGATTGCCTGCCGTGCGCCAATCGTCATCTGCCGCCAGCACGATTTGCAAGGTGGGATACTTGGCATGCAGGGCTTGGGCCACGGCCAGCAGATTGCCCTTCGTCATGGCACAGGCCACCGCCCAGCCCGTGGCTTCATGGATGCTGGCCCCAGTGGCATAGCCCTCGCACACCACGATGCGGCCCTCTGGCTTGCCCATGGCGTGGTAGCAGCCCTGCGTCTTGCCGCCGGGGTGAAAGCGCTTGGTGCCATCCTCTGCAATGGCCTGCAGCCTTTGCAAGGCCGTGCCATCGCGCAAGGGAATCAGCAAACGTCCGCCAAATTCCCGCACCTCGTGGCCCTGTACGCCCTTGGCGCTCAGGTAAGGGTGGTGGGTAGCGGGGCTGGCCTTGTTCCACAGCTGCTGTGCCGTCTGTGCGGCCTCTGCCTGCCTTTGGGCCAGCTCTGCCTCGCGCTGGGCCTGCATGCGCTCTTGGTGAGCCTGCCATTCTTCGGGGGACATGGCGCTGCGCTCCTTGCTGCTCCAGTCCTGGCTAAACCCCTGCCGCCAATCCCCAAAGGTACCGGCTGGGATGCCGTCTGCATGAAAGACGTACCAGCCCGAGGTATCCCCTTTCTTGCCATTGGTGCTGAAACGGTGGATGGCCCCATCGGGGCAAATGGCCTCGGGCAGGGGCAGGCCCGCATGGGCCATGGCTTGTTTGAATTGCTCAAAGGCTTGCATGCTCACCTCCAATCTGCTGCAAAAAGGCCTGCACTTCCTCCAGGGTATGCAGCTGCTTGCAAAAGCCCCAGGCGCTCACGAAATAGCGCACCTGCTTTTTGTGCTGGCTGCGGCCCAGGATGTGGCCGTGTTGTTTGAAAGCCGCCTGCAAGCGCTCGAAATCGCGCTCTGCGGCATTTGTGGGGTGAAGATGTGTCATGGCATCACCTCCGTGGCCTTGCGCTTTTGGCGGGCCTTTCTGGCCGCCATGGCGCGGGTGACGGTGCGTTCGTGCAAATAGGCCTCGTTAGCCGCTTGCAGATCAGCGGGCACCAGAATGAAGCCCACCACCTCTGCATGCTGGTGCAGCAGGGCAATGCCTTGGGCCACAGCCTGCGCTTCGCAGCGGAAAGACGCGGGCCAGCGCCTGCGCAGGCTGATGGTGGCGGGGCTGTGGGTGCAACGGGAAAGCAGGTCCAGATAGATCATGGCTGGGCCTCCTTGCTGCGCTGCTCGTCCAGCCGGTCCATATCCACAGCCAAGCCGTTCAGCAGGGCAGCCAGCGCATCCAGCAAGCCGCCGCGCACAAAGCCACCAATACGGCACAGGGTGCCGTCATCCGTCCGCAACACGCTCACGATGGCGTGGCAGCCGTGAATGGCCTGCTGCATGTGATCCATGCGGGCATCCTTGCTGAACCGCTGGATGCTGCACAAAGCCCCAAAGTCCAGCAGCCCTTCTTCGGTGTAGGGCAGATCGGGGGCCATGGTCTGGTTCAGGTCGGTGAAGTACTTGCTCATGCTGCACCTCCTTGGCGCTGGGCCATGGCTTGCTGGTCTTCGTTTTCCACATGGGCCTGCACCTGGTCTGCGGCCATGCTCAACACCTGCCCAAGGCAGTCGTCATGCATCGTCCATTCACAGCGGGCAGGCACCCACTCTTTCAGGCGTTTTTGCACCTCCGGGGGAATCACGTTGTACTGCTCGCAATCTGCGTAGTCCCGCAAGGTTCTACGCGCCTCTGCGGCAAAGGCACACAGGCGCAGCAGGTTTTGCAGTTGGTACAGGGGGATGGGGCCGGGCTGGGCGGCGGGCAGGGCTGTGCTGGCACCAGTGCTGGTGCTGTTGATGTGTGTTGTCATGGTTCAGGCTCCTACGGGAACGTTGAAGAAGCCACCTGTTGCTGTTTTCAGCAGCAATAGGCGGGCGGGATGTGAAAACACGTCCGTAGCCGTGCGGGCGTCCTTGCGGATAGCCCCATCCCGCCCAAAACCGCGCAGGCCGGATGCAGCTGCACCCGCCCCATGTCTGGACGTGACAAAGCCCCTCTTTTCCCAGGCAGGGGCTGCTTCCGCTACGGATATGGTGTTTTCAGCACCAGCGCCTTTCAGCGCCGGGGCCACTGTAGCACGGCCAAGGCGTGCCAAGGGGAATGCGCGCAGGGCGCAACTGTGATGGTGAGACATGGCTCTACCTCCTGTAGGAAAGGTTTGAGAGCCACCTGCTGCCTTTCGACGGGCATAGGGTGGGCAAGGTGTTCGAAACACGCCTACAGTCGTGCCCGCACCCTCACGGAATGCGGCACCTTGCCCGTAATCGTTGGGGCTAGCCACGGATGCGCCATGGCCTGCCCTGTAATTCAGACAAGAAAAGCGCCCATGGTCAGGGGCGCAAGCTGCTGTAGGTTGGGTGTTTCGAGCACCGGTAGCCACTGTAGCACGGCTGCCATCGCTGCAATGGGCCAGTGTCACGGCCACAGCCACACCGGCCAGCCACCAGGGCAATAGGTCTTTTGCGACGGCAGCGATACAATGCCGCCACACAGTTTTTTGTGATGCCCTCGGTTGCTTCTCGGCCCCGAGGGTTTTTCTTTGGTGGTTCATTTACGCCACCTCCTTCTGGCTTTGCAGCCAGGCATCAATAGCGTTCAGATCAAACAGCGTCACGCGCTGGCCCGCTTTGATGGGCTTGGGAAAGTCCGGGCGGGTTTTGCACCAGTGCCAGAGGGTGGACAGACTGATGCGCAAGTAATCAGCCGTTGGTCTTGGCCGCTCAAGGCGGGGCTGATTGATTGTTGGCTCAATCTGCTGGGCGGCTTTCTGCATAGGCCGTGCTCCTTTCAAAGGATGGACGGCTATTCATGCAATGTGCGCCAGTGTGTTGCAAAGCCGTCCGATATGGCGCGGCCCGCATCATGAAATTTCTGGCCTTATTACTGTACCCCCGGGGGTCTGGTAATAAGAGAAATGGATGGGCTGGTTATTTAGCCCATTGATTTCACAGCTAAAACCAAAATTGGCATCAATTGCTCTTGCCCCATTGCGATAGAACATCGCCCAGTCTTTTTCCTGCCGTTTTGGTACTGCGGTCTGCTCGATTGGATCGTTTTGGAGATAGCCCCAGCATGGATGATTCTTTCATCAGGGTGTTGACGCTTAGCCCCATATGCTTGGCAAGCTTTTCGTAATCGGCTTTTGGTTTGGGTACACCTTTTTGCTCTGCATGAAGCTCTCTCATGGCTGCATCCCACAGCAATACGCCTTCCATCCGCTGGCGACTTTCATGTCTGCGCATGGCTTCGGCCGCCCCGTTGGCTGGGAAAGAAAGATGCAGTGCCTCCAACATATCGGCGTTAGTCTTGGCTGCCTTTACCCCGTCGGCGCACCGCCCCAGTTGGCGTAAAAGGTAAGCGCTGTAAACCCGATACTCTCGGCGCATTGGCTTATCACCAAAATCCTTGCGCCACAACGCCCGCGCCCTGTCGAGGCGATGCGCAGCCAGTACCAGGTTCAACAGGTTTCTTGTAGTGAACCATCGCCCCAGATACACGGATGCCTTCAGTAGCTCATCGTCTGATTCGTCGTGAATGATGAACATATTTACCCCATCACCCCATAACCCAATCCCTGCCTTGAAAGGGTCGCGTTTGAAACGCCGCCCCTGATTGCAAGGGGCAGATTCCAAATCCGAACCCTTATTAAGGGGCGCAAATCTGCAACCCTTGGCGCAATCAGATTCCCCCTCTGATCGCTGGCAGAGAAACCAGCCCCGCCCGTGGGGTACGCGGGCACACCATGGTTAATTACTCCTTGGCTGGGGCTGGTGAAAACAGCGCCCCTCGTGGGGCTGTATGGTCGTCCAGTGTAGTGCAAGCCGATGCAAGAAGGTATGATTGCCTATCATTTTGATAGGTCAGCCAATGGGTAGCCCCAGCATCCGACAGCTTGAGAAATACATCCGCCGGATGGCTTTGGACAGCTTCAACGTGGCCATCACAAATCATGCTGCATCACGGATGAAGCAGCGCTGCATCAACCGCCCCATGGTGTTTGAGGTTTTGCAAAAGGGTGTGCTGGCCATGGCACCAGAGCCAGACATCAAGCACGGCGGTTTGAATTGCCGGATGGTGCGTTACGTGGCGGGCATGAGTGTGGCAGTGGTGGTGAATGTGGAATACCCCGAGCCTGATCTGATTGTTGTGACCGTCATTGACATTACGAAGGAATAGCTATGCTTCAGTACACAGACGGCGGCCTGCGCAATGTATGGCTTGCCAGCGGATACGAGGTGCGTCAAACCCGCCATGGAGAGGCGGTGCTGATTCGCAATCAGGAAGGCCTGACCAAAGCTATTTGCCTGGCGCTCACAGGCAAAACCGGGCATTTGACGGGCGTGGAGTTTCGCTACATCCGCAGCGCAGGCATGCTCTCTTCGCAATCAGCGCTGGCCAAGCTCATCGGTGTGGATGCCCAAACAGTGGCTCGCTGGGAGAAAAGCGGCAAGGTGCCCCGTTGGGCAGACAAGCTCATGCGCCTGCTGTACGCTGCCCATGCAGAGGGCAATCAGGCCGTTCGCAAGGTGGTGGAGCGCACCAATCTGGTTGAACGGCTGATGCGCCAGCGCATCGTGGTGCAGGAATCAGCCAAGGGCTGGGAAAGCACCATCGAAGATTGCGAGCCGCTGGCCGCTTAAGCCCTGCGGGGCAGGGTCAATACATTGGGCTGGGTGCAGTTTTCCACGTAATCCCCCCACCACTGCATCAGATCGGTGCGCTGCTTGATGTACTGGGCATGGTTGTAGGCGGCGGCTACCTTGTCCTTGTCTTTGTGCGAAAGCTGCGCCTCGATGTGGGCCTTGGCAAAGCCGTTTTCATGCATCACGGTAGAGGCAATGCCCCTGAATCCGTGCCCCGTCATGATGCCCTTGTAGCCCATGCGGTACAGGGCTTGCAGCATGGTGCCGTTGCTCATGTGGCGGGTGCGGCTGCGCGCGCTGTGGAACACATGCTCATGCTGGCCGTTGATGGCCTTGAGCTTGCGAAATGCCTCCAGCGCCTGCCGAGAAAGGGGCACCACATGGGGTCGGGGCATCTTCATGCGCTCTGCGGGGATCACCCATAGCGCCTTGCCAAAATCGATCTCGCTCCAAGGCGTTTGCAGCAGTTCGCTGGTGCGCACAAAGGTTAGGCACAGCAGCTGCAAGGCGTAGCTGGTTTGCCACTCTCCCCGGCCTTCGTAGGCGTAGATGGCACGCAGCAGGTCTGGCAGCTGGGCTTCGCTCACCCGAGCATGGTTCTTCACCTTGTGGGCGGGCAGGATGTCTGCGGGCCTGATTTCAGCCGCAGGGTTTCTTTGCGCCATGCAGTGGCCAATGGCGTAGCGGAAGATCTGGTTGCAGCTGTTGAGCACCCGCTCTGCCGTATCGCGTGCGCCACGCGCATTGATGGCCTTGACGATCATCACCAGCATGGCCGGGGTGACTTCATCAATGGGTAGTCTGCCAATGCTGGGGAATACGTCCCTTTGCAGCCGCATCCACTTGGTTTGCGCCGTGGTGCTGGCTTTGCCCTCCTTCCATTGCGCATGCCAGCGGGCGGCCACCGCTTCAAAGCTGTTTTCATGCGCGGCCATGGCGGTCAGCTTTTCAGCCCTGCGGTGCAGGCTGGGGTCTATCCCTTGTGCCAGCAGATCGCGGGCCTTGTCTCTGCCCTTGCGGGCCTGTGCCAGAGATACCGCCGGGTAGATGCCCAGGGCCAGCGTCTTGCGCTTGCCAGCAAAGCGGTAGTCCATGCGCCAGTAGCGGCCAGCGGCTTTCACCAGCAGATACAGCCCGCCCGTGTCATAGAGCTTGTCTCCAGCGGGCTTGCCGCTGTGTCTGGTGTTCTTGGCTGCGGTATCTGTCAGTGCCATATAGCCCCCGTGACGGTATCTGGCGGTACTCTCTCCAAAAAGTACCGTCAAAAATACCGTCAGATTGACGGTATCTCGTTGCGATCTATCGGACTATACCGGACAACAAAAAGCCCGCGATGCTAGGAAACATGCGGGCTTTCGGACTTCTTTGTACTGCGTTGAAGTGTAATTTGGTGCCGGTTGTCGGATTCGAACTGACGACCTACCGCTTACAAGGCGGGTGCTCTACCAGCTGAGCTAAACCGGCGCAGGCGGCATTATAGGTCTTGTTTGGGCAATTTCGTGACCTTTGCGGCCAATGGCGCATTTTGTTGTGAGCGGGTAGGCAGCCAGTTTGGCGGGTGGCGTTTTGCGGATGGGGCCAAGCAGTCACTCTGCCTGTGTGGCCTGTCCCGTCGAACGGTTGGCGTGGTGATGGTCGAATGCGCTGGCAGGCTGATGCCAGCAGGATGCCTGTTGCGCACCTGTTTCCAATGGCGGGCGGTCGTTCTCAAAACATCGCCAACAGGGGGCAACAGGGGCAATAGGCAGCAATCTCCCATCACTTGCCGCTGCTCATGTTCACCAGGGGATTCACGCCACTGGGCACCATCATCACATTGCCTGGCTTGCTGGCCACCGCGGTCATGGTGTCGCGGTAGATTTCGGCGAGGCGGATTTCTTTCACGGCGCCATTGAGCGATTCGCCGATGATGCGGTTGGCTTCGGCAATGCTTTGGGCTTCCACAATGCGTTTTTCCGCCTCGGCCTTGGCAATTTCAACTTCCTTGCGTTTTTGCTCGATGATTTGATCGGCTTCTGCCTTGGCGCGGATGGCTTTCTCGATGGCCGGGTCGGTCGTCAGGTTGCGGATATTGACCGAGGTGACGATGAAAGCGTCGGGGTCAGATGCGTCCAGCTCTTTTTGCAAGCGGCGTTGCACGTCTTCGGCCAGCTCGGCACGCTTGGTGTGCATGGTGGTGGCGTCCATCGTGGAAACGGCGGCGTAGCTCGCTTCGCGCGCGGCACGCAGTACGCGGCTGTAGCCCACCACGAAGTCCCGGGTGCCGGCTTCCACAATGTCGGAATGGCGCACCACATCCCCTTGGTATTTGCTGTACAGCTTGGGGATGGCGGCCGGGTTGGTTTTGAAATAAATGTCGATGTCCAGATCGGCCATCGTGAGGTTATCGCGCGATTTGGGTTTGAGGTCGGTCATCTGAAAGCTCACCTCTTTGGCCGTGAATTCGCGCACGCGCCGCAAGCCTGCCATGTATAGCCCGGGCGTGATGGGCGTTTGATTCACCACGCCAAAGAGGGTGGAGACGCCCACATTGCCGGTGCTGATCTGACCCATGTTGAACAAGGCGATGAGCAGCAGTACGGCCGCGGCAACCCAGCGAAAGACCTTTTTCGTGCCGAACTTTTGGGGATTGATTGTTTCGAGCTTTTCGAGTTGCGTTTCGAGCGTTTTGCTTACGGGTGTTTTGCTCGCAGGCGTTTTGGTCATGGCGGGTTTCCTTGCTTGAAAAGTGGTTCGGTTTTTCAGTCGATCGTTTGCCTTGCGTGGCACCGGATGCCAAGCATAGGGCAAGCAAGCCCCGCCACCGTGGGCCGCTTCCCGTTTTTGTTTTTCATGCCGGTCGGCGCTTGCTGGTAGTTTGCCGCTTGCGCCCAAGTCGGTGTGCGTGCCTGAACAC
Source organism: Allobrachymonas sp. (assembly GCA_030529505.1). Lineage (GTDB taxonomy): Bacteria > Pseudomonadota > Gammaproteobacteria > Burkholderiales > Burkholderiaceae_C > Brachymonas. Next base: position 52,902 of record JAUMWT010000006.1, read on the forward strand.
AGCTGAGTGCATGACTGGAGGCTTCGCCGGGTTTTCTACAGGGGCTTCTACAAGGTTTTTTGCCGGGTGCAGCCGTGTCAGCGGGTCTTTCAGTGTGCTTCTTCCCAGTTCTTGCCGATGCCTGTTTCAGCCAATAGCGGCACGCGCAGTTGGGCCACGCCAGCCATGATGCGCGGGATTTCGCTCTGCACCCAGGGCACCTCGGCCTCGGGCACTTCCAGCACCAGTTCGTCGTGCACCTGCATGATCATGCGCGTGGCGCGTTGTTCGGTTTGCAGCACACGCTGCACTTCAACCATGCTCATCTTGATGAGGTCGGCCGCCGTGCCCTGCATGGGCGCGTTGATGGCGGCGCGCTCAGCGCCCGCGCGGCGCGGGCCGTTGGGGCTGTTGATGTCTGGCAGGTAAAGGCGGCGGCCAAACACGGTTTCCACGAACCCCTGTTCTTTGGCCTGCTGGCGCGTGTGTTCCATATAGGCCTGCACGCCCGGGTAGCGCTCGAAATAGCGTTGGATGTAGTTGCGCGCAGCGGTGTTGTCGATGCCCAGTGCCTTGGCCAGACCGAAGCTGCTCATGCCGTAGATCAGCCCGAAGTTGATGACCTTGGCGTAGCGGCGCTGCTCGCTGTTGACCTGATCGGGTGCCACGCCGAAGATTTCGGCCGCAGTGGCGCGGTGCACGTCCATGCCGGTTTCAAAAGCGTGGATCAGCGCGGGGTCTTGGCTGATGTGCGCCATGATGCGCAGCTCGATCTGGCTGTAGTCGGCACTGGCGATTTGGCAGCCGGGTGCGGCCACAAAGGCTTCGCGGATACGGCGGCCCTCGGCCGTGCGGATGGGAATGTTTTGCAGATTGGGCTCGTTGCTGGCCAGCCGCCCTGTAACGGCCACGGCCTGGCTGTAATTGGTGTGCACGCGGCCGGTGGCGGGGTTGGTCATGCCGGGCAGCTTGTCGGTGTAGGTGTTTTTGAGTTTGGCCAGGCTGCGGTAGGCGAGGATGGCCTTGGGCAAGGCAAAGTCTTCGGCCAGTTTTTCAAGCACCTCTTCATCGGTGCTGGGCGCGCCGCTGGCGGTTTTTTTCACGACGGGCAGGCCCAGCTCGGTGAACAGGATTTCGCCAATCTGCTTGGGCGAGCCCAGGTTGAAGGGCCGGCCGGCCAGGGTGTGGGCTTCTTGCTCCAGCGCCAGCATGCGCTTGCCCAGGTCGTTGCTCTGCACAGCGAGCTGCTGGGCGTCAATGGCAACGCCGTTGCGCTCGATTTGCAGCAGCACGGCGCTGGTGGCGATTTCCAGTTCGTAGATGCGCTGCAAGGCCGCGCTGGCCTGGATTTGCGGCCACAGGATGTGATGCACTTGCAGGCAGTAGTCGGCGTCTTCGCAGGCGTAGATGGTGGCTTGCTCTACTGGCACCTGGCTGAAGGGAATTTGATTGGCCCCCTTGCCGCACAGGTCTTCGTAGCTCAGCCCACTTTGGCCCAAGTAGCGTTGGGCCAGGCTTTCCAGACTGTGGGGCTTGTGGGCTTCGAGCACATAGCTTTGCAGCATGGTGTCGTGCACATAGCCTTGCACGGCAATGCCGTGGTTGGCAAACACGTGGCAATCGTATTTGATGTGCTGGCCGAGCTTGGGTTTGCTGGCGTCTTCGAGCCAGGGGCGCAGTTTGTTCAGCACCTCTTGCAAAGGCAGCTGCTCGGGCGCATCGGCCCCATCGTGCGCCAAGGGGATGTAGGCGGCCTGGCTGGGCTCCACACACAGGCTGATGCCCACGATCTGTGCCTGCATGGCGTTGAGCGAAGTGGTTTCTGTATCAATGGCCGTGAGCGGGGCTTGTGCGATGCGTGCCAGCCATTCGTCAAACGCTGCCCAGGTGGTGATGGCGCTGTACTGCGTGGGGATAGATGTGGGTGCAGTCACAGGCGCAGCGGCTGTTGCAGCATCGCTGGCTTGGGGCGTAGTGGCTGCTGTGCTTGCTGGGCTTTTGGCCTTGCTCGCGCCATTACTGTTGTTTGTGCTGTTTGCACTATTCGCGCCGTTCGCATCTTCGGCATCCAGTTTTTTCAGCAGGCTGTTGAACTGGTAGCGCTGGTAAAAGGCGCGCAGCGCCTCGCGTTGGGGCGCTTGCAGGGCCAGGTCGTCCAGCGCGGGCAGGTTGGCCACATGGCCGTTCAAATCGCAGTCGGTTTTGATGGTCACGAGCTGCCGCCCAGTGGGCAGCCAATCCAGCGCCTGGCGCAAGTTCTCGCCCGCTGCACCTTTGATGTTGGCGGCATCGGCCACCAGGGCGTCGAGCGATCCGTATTGCAGCAGCCACTTGGCCGCCGTTTTTGGGCCCACCTTGTGCACGCCGGGGATGTTGTCGGTGGCGTCGCCCACCAGGGTTTGAAAGTCGATCATCAAGTTCGGCGGCACGCCGAATTCGTTTTGTACGCCCGCCACGTCGCGGCGCTTGCCGGTCATGGTGTCGATCACGGTGATGTGTGCATCCACCAGCTGGCTCAAGTCCTTGTCGCCGCTGGAGATGATGACCTCAACCCCTTGGCTGGCGGCCGTTTTGGCCAGGGTGCCGATCACGTCGTCGGCCTCTACCCCTTCAATGGCCAGCACCTTCCAGCCTTGCAGGCGCACCATGTCGTGAATAGGCTCGATCTGGCTGCGCAAATCGTCGGGCATGGGTGGGCGGTGGGCCTTGTAGTCGGCATACAGCGCGTTGCGAAAAGTGTCGCCTTTGGCATCGAATACGCAGGCCGCCCAGGTGGCTGAATAGTCGCGCGCCAGCGACTGCAGCATATTGACCATGATGCGCAGCGCCCCCGTAGGCTGGCGGCTGCCGTCGGGCAGCGTGATGCTCCAGTCGCCCCCGGCGTGAAAGGCGCGGTACAAATAGCTGGAGCCATCCACCAGCAGCAGGCGGGGATGGGCGTTTGGAACAGGGAGCTTGTCGTTGGAAGAGGTGTTGTGAGATTGCATGCACGGCATTGTGCCCGGATTCGGTTTTCATCACGGCTGGCCGGGCTGTTGTGGCTGGGTCTTGGAACCTGTTCACAATCCCCTCACGGTCGCTTGAAAATGGACGCGGGCGGTCTGCTGTGTTGCAAATCTTGTTCATAGCACCACGGGCTATGCACTGCGCCATGCACCTTGATCGGCGCCTTGCATCCCATCCCGCTCTGTATCCAATCGCCTCGCGTTGAGATTTTGAACAGGCTCTTGCAGCTTTGGTGGGCAGGGTGTAACAGAGGGGTGAGTGTTGCGCAAATGCTCCCTGCAATCGCCTGCTGCCATCTACAATGCCAATGAACCTTGGCTGCCGGGCCCACATTGCACGCGATGGGGACTTGGCAAACGCTTTTGATAGAAAGCCACAGCTATGAAAAACATCTTGAACCTTTCCATTTTGTCTGTGCTGTTGGGCCCTGCTGCGGTTTGGGCGCAAGCGGTGGCCGAAGCGCCTGCATCATCCGCTGCGCCAGCCGTGCAGCAGCCAGCCGCTATCGTGCCGAGCGAAGAGGGCCAAAAGGGCAAGCACAGCACACATATTCGCTACAGCGATTCGGGTAACACGGTGGAAGAGGTGCGCGAAGGCGCCGAGACGAAAAACATCCACGTCAAGCCCAACAATGCCGCGCCCCAGTACGACATCGTGCCCGATTCACGCAGCGGCCAGCCCGGCCACTATGGCAAGCAAGGCGGCAAGCGCATGTGGAAGGTGCTGAACTTTTAAGCACCTGCTGAGCCGTTTGAGGATGAAGACATGCGCCTTTCGGGGCGCATTCTTTTGCAGGCGGGGCAGACCGCTGTTGGCCTGAAGTTGCCTGCGCTCATATCTTGCGTTGCCGCGCCTGATGGGCGCGGCCCATTTTTCATGAACTGAACATGGCTGTATTCACCGAAGTGGCGCTGGCCGATGCGCGCGCCCTGTTTGCCCAACTGGATGTGGGCGATCTGCTGGAACTGCGCGGCATCAGCGGCGGCATTGAAAACACCAACTACTTCGCCACCACTGACCGGGGCGAATACGTGCTCACCCTGTTCGAGCGCTTGAGTCATGCCGAGCTGCCGTTTTATTTGCAGCTGATGCGGCATCTGGCGCAGCGCGGCATCCCCGTGCCGTTGCCGCAGGCCAATGCGGCGGGCGAAATCTTGTTCACCCTGTGCGGCAAGCCCGCGGCCGTGGTCAACAAACTGCGCGGGCAAAGCCAGTTGCAACCCACGCCCAGCCACTGCGCCACATTGGGCGAGGTGCTGGCGCGCATGCACCTGGCCGGGCAGGACTTTGCCATGCAGCAGCCCAATCTGCGCGGCCTGCCGTGGTGGAATGCCACCGCGCCGCTGGTGTATCCGCACCTCAACGCCCAGCAGTTGCAGTTGCTGCAAAGCGAGTTGGCCTATCAGAACGAAGTGGCAGCAGGCCCAGCCTATGCCGCCTTGCCGCGCGGCCCGGTGCATGCCGACCTGTTTCGCGACAACGTGATGTTCGAGGGCGGAACGCTCACCGGCTGTTTCGACTTCTACTTTGCGGGTGTGGACACCTGGTTGTTTGACCTGGGGGTGTGCCTGAACGATTGGGCCATCCATCCTGCCGATGGCAGGCACGATGCGGCGCGCGCGCAGGCCTTGCTGGATGCCTACCAATCGGTGCGCCCGCTCACGGACGTGGAGCGCGCCCTGCTGCCCGACATGGTGCGCGCGGCGGCGCTGCGCTTCTGGATCTCGCGCCTGTGGGACTTTTATTTGCCGCGCGAAGCCAGCATGTTGAAGCCACACGATCCCACGCATTTCGAACGCGTGCTGCAACAGCGCATCCAGAACCCGCTGCGCTGTGATTGATTCCGGCCTGGCAGCAGCCAGCCGGATTACGTGGAGGGCCTGCTGGTGGGGCGGCGCTTGGCGCGGCCGCCTTGGGGTTGCAAGATGCCGAGTGCCGATGCCCAACACCGATGCCAAGCGCAAAGCTCAAGCACAGAGGTATGTGCGCGGTTGCTGGCAAACGTTTGCGTTGGCAGGGCAACGGGTGGGGGGTGATGGGCTTTCCAGAGAGCCTGCTTGTTGCAGCTGCTGCGCCCTCTTCGTGCCCTGCTTGTTGAGCCGCATTCGGTGCGCTGCACCCATGCGCAACTCACGCATCCGATTCCACGCATCCTATGCATGTGAACGGCCCAAGCAATTGAGCGGACATCAAAGCAGAGGCACGTAAGCCTTTGCCCCAGCTTTTATTCCTCCACCCCTTCCACCACAAACTGCACCGATTGCTGGCCTTGCCATTGGTTCACGTCCAGCCGGTAGGCCAGGTGGGCGGTGGCGGGCAGGGGTGCGGTGCGACCAAAGAAGATGCCATCGACCACGCTGCCTTGGTGGCGCAATTGCAGCTTCAGGTGTTTTTCGCCCACCAGGCGTTGTTGCAGCACCTGCATGGGCTCGCTGAACAGGGGTGCCTCAAAACCGTGGCCCCAGGTGAGCTGTTGCAGCTCGGTGGCGATGTCGATGCGGCGGTATTCGGTGGGCAAGGCGCCGTCGGTTTGCAGGGTGCGTTGCAGCGTGGCGGCATCCAGCCATTCGCTGGCGATTTGCTTGAGCGCGGCTTCAAACACGGCGAACTGATCGCGGTGGATGGTGCAGCCAGCCGCTGCGGCATGCCCGCCGAATTTGAGCAGCACGCCCGGGTGCCGCTTGGCCAGCAGATCAAGCGCATCGCGCAGGTGAAAGCCGGGAATCGACCGGCCCGAGCCCTTGAGCTCATGCGCCTTGCCGGGTGCGGCGCTGGCGGCAAACACGAAAGTGGGGCGGTGCCAGGCGTCTTTGAGGCGCGAGGCCACAATGCCCACCACCCCTTCGTGAAAACGCTCGTCAAACACGCTGATGGCCGCTGGCGGCTGGGCCTGGGCATCGAACAATTCTTCGGCCAGCGCCAAGGCTTGCTCGCGCATGCTTTCTTCGGTGCTGCGGCGTTCGCGGTTGATGGTGTCGAGCTGCTGCGCCAGCGCTTCGGCCTGGGCGGCGTCTTCACTCAGCAGCAGTTCGATGCCGATGCCCATGTTCGCCAGGCGGCCAGCGGCATTGATGCGCGGTCCCAGAGCAAAGCCCATGTCGAAGGTGGATGCGCTGGCCGCCGTGCGCCGCGCCACGGCCAACAAGGCGGCCATGCCTGCGGGCATGTGGCCGCTGCGAATGCGCTGCAGCCCTTGCGTAACCAGTCGGCGGTTGTTGGCATCGAGCTTGACCACATCGGCCACGGTGCCCAGCGCCACCAGCGGCAGCAAGGTGTCCAGCCGTGGTTGCGCACCATCGGCAAAGGCGCCGCGCTGGCGCAGCTCGGCGCGCAGGGCCAGCAGCACGTAAAAAATCACGCCCACGCCCGCCAGGTTTTTGCTGGCAAAGGTGCAGCCCGGCTGGTTGGGGTTGACCAGGGCATCGGCCGTAGGCAAGGCGTCACCGGGGAGGTGGTGATCGGTCACCACCACTTGCATGCCCAGCTCTTGCGCGCGCGCCACGCCAGCCACGCTGGCGATGCCGTTATCTACCGTCAGCAGCACATCGGTGCCCTGGGCGTGCACACGCTCGGCAATGGCGGGGGTGAGTCCGTAGCCATCGGTCACGCGGTCGGGCACCAGGTAATGGGTGTGCTGGGCCCCCAGCAAGCGCAGGCCGCGCAGGGCCACGGCGCAGGCGGTGGCGCCGTCGCAGTCGTAATCGGCTACCACGCCAATGCGGCGCTGGGCGGCAATGGCATCGGCCAGGATGCGGGCGGCTTGCTCGGCCCCGAGCAGCGTGGCAGGTGGCAGCAGGTGGGCCAGGCTGCCATCCAGCTCGGCCGCGTGGGTGATGCCGCGCGCCGCATACAGCCGCGCCAGCAAGGGGTGGATGCCGGCTTGTTCAAGCTGCCAGCAGCTGCGGGGAGGGACGTCGCGGGGGGCAATGCGCATGATCAAAACAAACAGAAAAGCGGGGCAGGGGCGCAACCGAGGTTTGCGTTGCCCTTTAGTGGCTTGCAATAGGCCGTGGGCTGATTGGGCAAACGGGGCTGGATATTGTCACGGAAAGTACGCCGCCAAAGAACGGCTCAAGGCCGTGCCACAATGCCCGGGCTTTGACTTTGCATCTGCCATGAAAATCCCTTACGAATTCTTGATGGGCTGGCGCTACACCCGCGCGGGGCGGGCCACACGGCGCAACGGCTTCATCTCTTTCATCTCTGCGGCTTCTACGCTGGGCATTGCCCTGGGCGTGTGGGCGCTGATCGTGGTGCTGTCGGTGATGAACGGCTTTCAGAAAGAGGTGCGCGACCGCATGTTGAGTGTGGTGTCGCACGTCGAGATTCACGAAGTGTTTGGCGAGGCCCTGCCCGATCCCGCCGCCGTAATGGCCCAGGCACGCCAGCACCCGCAGGTGGTGGCCGCTGCGCCGTTTGTGACGGGGCAATCGCTGCTGGTTCAGGGCGACACCATGCGCGGCGTGATGGTGCGCGGAATCGAACCGAGCCTGGAGACAGGCGTGACCAGCATGGCCGCGGTGGATGACAGCGCTTTGCAGCAATTGGTGCCGGGCCAGTTTGGCGTGGTGCTGGGCAGCCAGCTGGCCAAGGCCATGGGCGTGCAGGCGGGCGATAGCGTGACGCTGGTGGCGCCCAGCGGGCAAATCACCCCGGCGGGCGTGGCGCCGCGCTTCAAGCAGGTGAACGTGGTGGGCACTTTCGACTCAGGGCATTTTGAATACGACGCCAGCCTGGTGATGATGCATGTGCAAGATGCCGCCAAGATCTACCGTGTGGAAGGGCCCACGGGCATTCGCCTGAAGCTGCAAGACCTGAACCGCGCGGCCGAAGTGGCCGACGAGCTGCGCCAAACCATGCCGGGCGACTACCTGTTTGTGGACTGGGGCCAGCAAAACCGCACCTGGTTTGCTGCCGTCAAGGTCGAAAAGCGCATGATGTCCATCATCCTCACGCTCATCATTCTGGTGGCGGCGTTTAACCTGCTCGTGACGTTGGTGATGAGCGTGCAAGACAAGCGCGCCGACATCGCCATCTTGCGCACGCTGGGCGCGTCGCCGCGCAGCATCATGGGCGTGTTTGTGGTGCAAGGCGCGGTGGTGGGTGTGGTGGGCACGCTGGCCGGGTTGCTGGTGGGGCTGCTCACGGCTTTCAATGTCGATCCCATCGTGCGTTTTGTAGAGGGCTTGTTCAACGCCCGCCTGCTGCCGCCTGATATTTACCTCATCAGCCACATGCCCAGCGACCCGCAGGCCACCAACATCGTGCCGGTGGTGCTGGTGTCGCTGCTGCTGGCGTTTTTGTCTACCCTGTACCCGAGCTGGCGCGCCAGCCGCGTCAACCCGGCGGAGGCTCTGCGCTATGAGTGAGATCGTGTCTGCATCGCAAGCTGTGCCTGATCTGCAAGCCGTGCCAGCCACAAAAAATGCAGCAAGCAGCGCTGCGCCGGTGTTGGTGGCGCAGGATTTGACCAAGCGCTTTCACGAAGGTGAGGCGATTGACCTGACCGTGCTGCGTGGCGTGAACCTGCAAGTGCACGCGGGCGAAACGGTGGCCATCGTAGGCGCATCGGGCTCGGGCAAAAGCACCTTGCTGCACATGCTGGGTGGGCTGGACGCCCCCACCAGCGGCAGCGTGCGCATTCTGGGGCAAGACTTTTCCAGCCTCAGCCTGGCTGAGCAGGGCGTGCTGCGCAACCGGCATCTGGGTTTTGTGTACCAGTTCCATCACCTGCTGCCGGAATTTACGGCGGCCGAAAACGTGGCCATGCCCTTGTGGATACGCCGCCAATCGCGTGAGGAAGCGCACGCTGCCGCTTTGCGCATGCTCGAGCAGGTGGGCTTGGGCGCAAGGGCCGAGCACCGGCCGTCAGAACTCTCGGGCGGCGAGCGCCAGCGCGTGGCCATTGCCCGCGCCTTGGTCACGCAGCCGCAATGCGTGCTGGCCGACGAGCCTACCGGCAACCTCGACCGCAACACCGCCAGCCAGGTGTTTGGGCTGATGCTCGAACTGGCGCGCCAACATGGCACGGCCTTTGTCGTGGTCACGCACGACGAGCAATTGGCCGCCCGTTGCCACCGCACCCTGCACATGAAGCAAGGCGTACTGAGCACCACGCCTGCCTAGGGCGCAGGGCGGGTCGCAGCAAACGCATCAGCCAAGCGGCACAACACACCAAGCCAAGCATGCAAGCCCACACTCCCAGCGGCTGGATTGACACCCATGTGCATATGGATGACGAGCGCTTTGCCGACGCGCAAGCCATGCGTCAGGCCGCGCGGGCTGTGGGCGTGGCGCGGCTGGTGATACCGGCCATTGGCCCCGGCAACTTTCAGGCCGTGCGCGAACTGGCCCTGGGCTGGGGCGATGCCTACGCCCTGGGGCTGCACCCCATGTATTTGCCCGCCGACAAGGCCGGGGTTGATGCGGCACTGGCCGAGTTGGAAGCTGCTTTGCTGCAGCACCGGCACGATCCGCATCTGGTGGCGATTGGCGAAATCGGGCTGGACTTTTTCGAGCCGCACCTGTGCACGCCCGCCGCGCGCGCCTTGCAAGACCATTGCTTTGCTGCGCAACTGAAACTGGCCCAGCGTTTTGATCTGCCGGTGATTCTGCACGTGCGCCGATCGATGGATGCGGTGCTCAAGCACATGCGCCGCACACCGCCACCCGGCGGCATCGCCCACGCTTTTGTGGGCAGTCAGCAGCAAGCCGAGCAGGCCATTGCATTGGGGCTGAAACTGGGCTTTGGTGGCGCCATGACTTTTGAGCGTGCCACCCGTCTGCGCGAGCTGGCGCGTAGCTTGCCGCTGGAGGCCATCGTGCTCGAAACCGATGCGCCCGATATTCCCCCGCACTGGCTCTACGTCACGGCGCAAGCACGCGAGGCCGGCGCGGCACAAGGCATCAACAGCCCGGTCGAAATCCCGCGCATTGGGCAATTGCTGGCGGATTTGCGCGGCGTGCCGGTCGATGCCGTGCGCGCCACCACCACGGCCAATGCCCATGCGGCCTTGCCCAAGCTGGCTGGGCTGGCGCAGGGCCGTCAGGTTGGGGCAGCTGCGCTTGATGCGTGATAGAGAGTGAAACCATAGAAAGTATTGGATGCACCCTTTTGGCTTTGTTGTTTGCTTGGCGCGTGTTGCTCAGCCTGGGGCTGGCTGTGCTGCTGGCTTGGGTGCTGTCTTTAGCTGCGCCGGCTTTTACGGCGGCTTATAGTTTGGCGCTGGCTTTGTTGGGCCTGGTGTTTGGAACCATCTGGCAAGCGCGGGCAGAGGCGGGCGTGGGGCTGTTTGAGCGGACTGAGCCTGTGCGTGTGTCAAAGCCTGTGGCGTTTGTGGGCCTGGCGTTCATCGGTGCGCTCTGGTCGGGCGTGCTGTGGGCGCTCAAGGTTCATCCCTTGCTGATAGCGGCGCTGTTGCTGGCAGCCCCGTTGCTTGTTGGTTGGTGGCTGCAGCAGATACTGCAACGCCCTGCGAACGTGCGCAGTGTGTGGTTTGCCGCCTTGTCGCTGCTGTTCGGGGGCTTGCCAGTTGTGTTGCTGCTGCGCTTGAGTTGAATGTCTTATTCCAGCCCCGCGTCTTTGCGGGCGCGGCGCTGCAGGAACCGGGGCAGCAAGAACAGGGGCAGCCCCAAAGGAATGATGAGCAAAACGTTGACTTCGGCTTGCCTCAGATATTGAGAGCCGTAGATCACAAAAGCCCACACCGCGCCCACAAATGCATAAGTGCGCAGCACTTGCGGCCAGTGGATGCGGGGCATGCGGGTGTATTGATAGGTTTGAGGACCCAGAAAATACGCTCGCTCAACCGAGTGGATAAGGGCGCTGTAGAGAGGGACCAGAGGAATGAAGCCGAGGCTGATCCAGCGGGTAGCGATGTAGCTGCCGTCGGCTTCGTATTCGCACGCGCCACAAAATCGGAAGTTGGGTCTTTCAATTGGACGATAGTCTCTGGTGGTTTCCATTGTGCGCGTGCCTTGGGCAGGTTGGCCAGCAAAAAGGGGCTGCGCGCCCCTTTCTTTGTCTCAGAGTCCGTTCAATATCTCAACGCGAGGCGCTTGGATATGGGGCGGGATGGGATGCCAGGCGCCCATCTTTGTGTATGGCGCAGTGCATAGTCTGAGCTATGGACAAGATTTGCAACGCTGCGCAGACCGCCCGCATCCATCTTCAAGCGCCCGTGAGGGGATTTTGAACAGGCTCTCAAGACCCTGCTACCGTCATCCGGTTGATGAGGATGGAGCCGGTGGTTTTGGCGCCGTAGTTGTAGGCGTCTGCGCCCACGGCTTGAATGCCCATGAACATGTCGCGCATATTGCCCGCGATGGTGATTTCGTGCACCGGAAAGGCGATCTGCCCGTTTTCCACCCAAAAGCCGCTGGCTCCGCGTGAATAGTCGCCTGTGACGGCGTTCAGACCGTCGCCCATCAGTTCAATCACGAAGAGCCCCGTGCCCAGTTTTTGCAGCATGGCGGGCAGGTCGTCACCAGGGCGGGTGAGGCTGCTGTGCAGTGTGAGGTTGTGGCTGCCGCCTGCGTGGCCGGTCACGGGCAGGCCGAGCTTGCGCGCGGTGTAGCTGCTCAGGAAGTAGCCTTGCACGGTACCCGCATCGACCACGCGGCGGGCGCGCACGGCCACGCCTTCGGCATCGAAGGGGCTACTGCCTTTGCCGCGGGGGATGAAGGGGTCTTCGTCAATGTGCAGGTGCTTGGGGAACACTTGCTGCCCCATGCTGTTGAGCAAAAAAGTGCTTTTGCGGTACAGCGCGCCGCCGCTTACAGCGTGTACGAATGCGCCCAGCAGGCCGACGGCCAGCGGGGCATCAAACAGCACGGGGCATTCGGTGGTGGGAATTTTGCGGGCGTTCAGGCGGCTCAAGGCGCGGTCGGCCGCATAGCGGCCAATGGCTTGCGGGCTGGCCAGCTCGGCGGGGCTGCGCATGGAGCTGTACCAGGCGTCGCGCTGCATGTCGTCGCCGTTGACCGCAATGGGCGCCACCGACAAGGTGTGGCGCGAGCTGGCGTAGCCGCCCCTGAAGCCGTGCGTGTGCGCACTGAAAAAGTGGCTTTGCTGGGTGGAAAGGGATGCGCCCTCGCTGTTGCTGATGCGGGCGTCGCGCTCCATGGCCGCGGCTTCGCAGGCCAGGGCCAGTTCGGTGGCTTGCTCGCTGTTGATGGCCCAGGGGTGGAACAAATCCAGATCGGGCGCGGGGCTGCGGGCAATATCGGCCTCGTCGGGCAGAGCGGCAAAGGGGTCTTGCGCCGTGAAGCGGGCAATGTCGTAAGCGGCTTGTACCGTGCGCTCAATCGCTTGCGGCGAAAAGTCGGACGTGCTGGCATTGCCCCGGCGGTGGCCCAGGTACACGGTCACGCCCAGCGATTTGTCGCGGTTGCGCTCCACATGCTCCAGCTCGCCCTTGCGCACGGAAACAGAAAGCCCCGCGCCTTCGGAGGCTTCGGCCCCGGCGTCCGTGGCGCCGAGCTTTTGGGCGTGGGCAATGGCGTGATCGACCAGCCCCTCGAAAAATGCCCGGCTGTAGGCAAAGCCGGGCAGTGGTTTTTCAGGGTTGGCAGAACAGGCTTGGGCAGGGGATGAAGCGCGCAAGGCGGCGGGGCATTTTTTTAGCATGGCCGGTATGATAGCGAGCCTGCCGCAAACGTGCAGTGCGCCCGGGATCCTGGGTTTGTGCACCGGATCACGCACGGCTTTTTGGAAACTTTCAAAGTCGCCATGCGAGGCGGTTTTGAGCAGGTTCACAGTCCCCGATGGATTGGCGCCATTCAAGGGTGTCGATTCCGGGGGCTGTTTCTTCCGAGTTTTTTCACGCAAGCAAACCGACAGACCTATGGCCCGCAAACCGACCAAAGGCTACTATGTGCGCGGCCATTTCGTGGCCGAAGGCAGCGAGCTGGACCTGGCCCTCAAGCGCGAGGGCAAGTGGGATGCCGAATTCAGCAAAACCGACCGCAAACGCCAAAGCGAAGAATTGCAAACGTTGGGTGAAGCGCTGTTGACCCTGCGCGCCAATCTGCTTGAAGGCTTGCAATTGCCGCAAACGCTGCTCGATGCCCTGGAAGAAGCCGCACGCATCCGCGACTTTGAAGGCCGCCGCCGCCAGATGCAGTACGTGGGCAAGCTGATGCGCCGCCTTGAAGAGGATGAGGTGCAGGCCATCCGTGCCGCCTTGCAGGTGCAAAAAAGCGGGCACGCGGCTGATGTGGCGCAACTGCACCAAACCGAGCAATGGCGCGAGCGTCTGCTGGACGAAGCCACGCACGAGCAGGCCCTGACCGACTGGCTGCAACAGCACCCGCAAACCGATGCGCAGCAACTGCGTGCCCTGATTCGCCAGGCGCGCAAAGAGCGCCAGGCCCTGCCGCCTGCCGAGCCGGGGCAGGGCCAGCGCCAGGGCAAGGCCTACCGCAGCTTGTTTCAGCTGCTGCAAGAGGTGTTGCAGGGCGGCGAAGCAGAGAACTGAAATCGGCCAGTCGAAGTCGTCGGCGTTTGGGCGACGAGGGCGCGTTGTGTCCCTGTGCATTGGCGCTTTGCGTGCAAGAGGCCTGCGCGACAAGTGAACGCATTGGACGATGGCTCAAAGCCCTTCAAAAAATGTGTCAAGCAATATCCCTATACTGCGGGCACGCAGCTGAAAGCTTCTTGTGGTTGAGGCGCTGGCTGCGTGTACAGTGAAGCATCGCCTTGGGTTTGACCGGGGCTCAATTCTGAAAGGAGTTTGGTATGAACGGAATGGGTCTGATCGCATCCATCGTGGTGGGCGGCATCGCCGGTTGGCTGGGCGGTGTGATCATGAAAGACGACCGCTATGGCCTGTTTGGCGACATCATCGTCGGCATTGTGGGCGGCCTGATCGGTGGCTTTTTGTTCGGCCTGCTGGGCATGGCCAGCGGCGGCTTTTTCTGGCAAATCATCGTGGCCACCGTGGGCTCGGTCATCTTGCTGGCGATTTTGCGCAAGTTCAGAAAGTCTTGAACCGCTTGTAAAAGCCGCTGGAAGCATTCAAAAAAACGTGCCGGTGATGATGGGTCACCGGCACGTTTTGTTTGGGGCTTTGCTTTGTTCGTTTCGTTCAGATCAGATCACGGCAGGCTCCATCTCCAGCCGTACGCCAAAGCGTTCGTACACGCTGGTCTGGATGGCGTTTGCCAGCGCCATCACTTCGCTGCCTGTGGCGCGCACGCCGGTTTGGGCGTAGCGGTTGATGAGCACCAGCGCCTGCTTGTCGTACACGCCGGCATTGCCCATGTGCTTGCCGCGCCAGCCGCAGGCATCAATCAGCCAGCCGGCGGCCAGCTTCACGCTGCCGTCGGGCAGGCGGTAGTGAACGATGCCGGGTTCGCGCCCGAGGATGTCTTCGCACTGCTTGGCGCTGACCACGGGGTTTTTGAAGAAGCTGCCCGCATTGCCCACCACGGTGGGGTCGGGCAGTTTGGCGCGGCGGATGGCCACCACCATCTCGAACACCTGCTGCGCCGTGGGCTGCGGTAGCTTCAGTTCGGCCATCTTGCGTTGCAGGTCGGCATAACCCAGCTCGGGCCGCCAGCTTTTGGGCAGGGCCAGGCGCACCTGGGTGATGACGGCGCGGCCCGCCAGCCCGCCCTCGCCTTTTTGCTTGAAAACGGAGTGGCGGTAGCCAAAGCCACACTGGGCGGCATCGAGCGTCATGCGGCAGCCGGTGCTGATGTCGATGGCGTCGAGGCTGTGAAAGCGGTCTTGCAGCTCCAGCCCGTAGGCGCCGATGTTTTGCACGGGCGCGGCCCCCACGCTGCCGGGAATGAGTGCCAGATTTTCCAGCCCCGGGTAGCCTTGCTGCAATGTCCAGGCGACCAGATCGTGCCAGGTTTCGCCCGCAGCGGCTTGCACGATCCAGTGCTTGCTGTCCTCGTCCACCAGGGCGATGCCGCGGTTTTCCATCTTGAGCACGAGCGGCCGCACGTCGCCGCTCAGGATGATGTTGCTGCCCCCACCCAGCACCACAAAGCCCTGCGCCAACCACTGGCGGGCTTGTTCGGGCGGCAGTTGGGCCAGGGCAGTGAGTTGTTCGTCGTGCGTGATGCGCAGCAGCGCGCGGGCGCGGGCGGCAATGCCGAAGGTGTTGGCCTGTTCCAGCGCAACGTTTTCTTCAATGTGCAGGCGTTCGTTCATGGCCGATAATTGTCGCATTTGTTACCTATTCAATCACCCATTCGAATAACCCATTTACCATTGCCCGAGGGAGTGAAACATGCCTTCTTTCGACACCGTGTGCGAACCCGATATGGTCGAGGTCAAAAACGCTGTGGAAAACAGCGCCAAGGAAATCGGTACGCGCTTCGATTTCAAGGGAACGAGTGCGGCCATTGAGCTTAAAGACAAGGAAATCACCCTGCTGGGCGATGCCGAGTTCCAACTGCAGCAGGTGGAAGACATCTTGCGCAACAAGATGAGCAAGCGCAATGTGGACGTGCGCTTTTTGGACAAAGGCAATGTGCAGAAGATCGGCGGCGACAAGGTCAAGCAGGTGATCAAGGTGCGCAACGGCATCGAAAGCGAGTTGGCCAAAAAGATCCAGAAACTGGTCAAAGACAGCAAGCTCAAGCTGCAAGCGTCCATCCAGGGCGATTCGGTGCGCATCAGCGGCGCCAAAAAAGACGATTTGCAGGCAGCGATGGCGCTGATCCGCAAAGACGTGGCCGACTTTCCCCTTTCCTTCAACAACTTCCGCGACTAGGCGTCGCCTTCATCCCGCTTCACTTTATGAACAAGAACAACAAGGCGCTGGCAAATGGTTTGGCCCTGCCAGCGTTTTCTTCTTTTGCGCGCCCCGTGCGCGGTTTGGCCGTGGCCTTGGCGGCGGGCTTGCTGGCAACGGGCGCCAGCGCGCGCAATGTGGCCCTCACGGGCATGATGGGCCGCAAGCCCCTGCTGATTGTGGATGGCGGCGCGCCCAAGGCCGTGGGCGTGGGGGAAACGTATCAGGGCATCAAGGTCATCAGCGCAGGCGCGGATCGCGCCACGCTCGAAAGCGAAGGCAAGCGCTTCACCGTGCACCTGGGCGAATCGCCCGTGCACGTAGGCGGCATGATGCTGGCGGCCGACAACACCGAAGAAGCGGGCGACGGCCGGCGCATCGTGCTGAGCCAAACCGGCGGCGGCCACTTCATGACCAATGGCACCATCAATGGCAAAACCGTGCGCTTCATCGTGGATACGGGCGCGACGACGATTGCCCTGGGCCAGGCCGAGGCCGATCGCCTGGGCCTGCCCTACAAGCAAGGGCAGCGCGTGCACATGCAAACGGCCAATGGCGTGAGCACGGGCTGGCGCGTCAAGCTCGACACCGTGCGCATCAAGGGCGTGCAGATCCACAATGTGGAGGCCACGGTGGCGCCCACCAATATGGGCGTGGCCCTGCTGGGCAACAGCTTCCTCAACCGCTTCACCATGACGCGCAATGGCGACCAGATGATTCTGGAGCGGCGTTATTGATGTGTGCCGATGATGCGCCTGCCGTCAACGGCGCGGGCTGTCTGCTGGCCTTGATGGCATCTGCCGTTGTTGGGCCGGTGTCAGGCGCCCTGCGCGGCAGAGCTTGCAGGGCAAGGCAATCGCCGCATCCATCAAAAAGGCCACCTGCTTGCAGGTGGCCTTTTCATTGCTTTTCATGTGCGTGTTGTTGGTGGTGAGGGCTGGGCGGGCCATTGCGGGTTTTGCCTGTGTTGTTTGTCTCCAGCGCCAGCCAGTGAAGGGCAGAAGCGGCCCTCAACGTTTCTTCTCGCCGATGCGTGATTCCTGCTTGTTCAGCAGGCGCTGGATATTGGGCTTGTGCCGCCAGATCAGCAGCATCGACATGATCATGCAGGCGTGAAACAGCGGGCCGCTCAGCAGCCACCAGCCTCGCTGTGCGCCAAACCAGTAAATCGTGGGGCTTGAGGCAGCCGCAATCAGCGCCGCCAGCGAAGAGTAGCGCGTGATGGCCGCCACCAGCACCCACGTCAGCAGCGCCAGCAAGCCGAGCCAGGGGCTGATGCCAAAGAGCACGCCGGCTGCCGTGGCCACGCCCTTGCCGCCCTGGAAACGAAAAAAGACGGGAAGCAAATGCCCGACGAAAGCCGCAATTCCGGCGAGGGCTGCTGCGCCTGCGCCCAGCTGCCAACGCGGGCCGAATTGCATGATCACGAATACCGGCAGCCAGCCCTTGAGCGCATCGAACAGCAGCGTGAGCACCGCCGCTTTTTTATTGCCGCTGCGCAGCACATTGGTGGCGCCCGGATTGCCGCTGCCGTAGCTGCGCGGGTCGTGCAGGCCCATGAGGCGGCTGACGATGATGGCGAAACTCAAAGAGCCCAACAGGTAAGCGGCCAGGGCGATCAGCGGCATGGTGATGGATTGAGGCATGGTGAGGAGAAGCAACAGGGGGCTTGTAGAGGTTTGCAGAAGGGCGGGGGCTTGTCGCGATGGCGTCAGGGTTCCAGCGCGCAATCCACGGGCGTGGCTTGCAGCAGTTGCACGCAAACCTGGGGATCGATACCAATCAGATAGCCGCGCCGCCCGCCGTTGATGGCGATGCGTGGCAAATCCAGAATGCTGCGCTCGATAAAGATCGGCATTTGGCGGCGCAGGCCAAAGGGCGAGGTGCCGCCCACCAGATAGCCGCTGTGGCGCTGGGCTGTTTCCACCGTGCAGGGGCTGATGCTTTTGGCGCCGATTTGCCGGGCCAGCGTCTTGGTGGAAACGTTGCGGTTGCCATGCATGAGCACGATGAGCGGCTGGGCATCCTGGTTTTGCATCACCAGTGTTTTGACGACGCTGAACGGATCCAGCCCCAGTGCCTGCGCGCTGTGTTGCGCGCCGCCGTGTTCCTGGTAGTCGTACACGAACTCTTCAAACGCCACGCCTTGCTGGCGCAGCAGTTGGGTGGCGGGCGTTTCGGCAACGCGGGCAGGCTTGGCTTTGGGCATGCGGCAATTATGCCTTTGAGGGGCCGCAGCGCCTCGCGTTTGTGCGTGCTTGGGTGCATGGCGCGATGTGTTGGGGCGAACGGCGCGAATTAACCATTCCTGATGAGTGGCGCGGCCGCATGATTCGGCGCGGCACGGGAACAGACGTTTACAAAAAAGGCCGCAGCGCACAGGCGCAAGGCTTGTCCCCGTGGCCCGTGTGGCATAGGATGGGCGGCAGCATGGCTGTTTGTTCGCCGGGGCAACCAGTGGCCTGATCCGAGAGGAAAAGGGAAAGGGCAGGATGTGCCTGGGGGCAAACGGGCATGCACGGTGCAGCCAGGCTGCCCACCATGTTGCGCAGGCAGTTTTCGCAACCCCACCCTGAGAACCAAGGAGAGTCGAGATGAAAAAGAATTTGAGCATGCTGACCATTGCAGCCACCACCAGCGCCTTGGTCGCTGGCTGCGCTTCGCCGCAAATGCAGAACATGAGCACAGGCCAGCGCACGGGCATGAGTGCGGGTTTGGGCGCCTTGGTGGGGGCGGGCATCGGGCAAGCTGTGGGCCGCGATTCCAAAAGCACCCTGATCGGTGCGGCCGCCGGCGCGGCGCTGGGCGCAGGTGCCGGCTATGTGTGGTCGCAGCAGATGCAGCAGCAGAAAATGGCGATGGAGCAAGCCACCCAGGGCACGCCGGTGCAGGTGTCGCAAACGGCGGATAACCGCTTGCGCATCAACATCCCGGCCGATGCTTCGTTTGCCGTGAACTCTGCCGTGCTGCATCCCCACATGTATCCCGTGCTGGAGCGTTTGGCGCAAACCTCGCTGCAAAACCCCTATGCCTATGTGTCCATCATCGGCCACACCGACAGCACCGGCAACGATGCCATCAACAACCCGCTGTCGCTCAACCGGGCCAATGCCGCGCGCGATTTCCTGATTGCCCGCGGCGTGCCCGCAGCACGCATCAGCACCACGGGCATGGGTTCAACGCAACCCATTGCGAGCAATGCCACGGAAGCCGGCCGCGCACAAAACCGCCGGGTGGAAATCTTCGTGGCCGAGCACCATCGCTGATCGCACATCGGCACACCACGCAAAAAAACCTCTTCGGAGGTTTTTTTGTTGCCTGAAAGAGCGCTCGCACGTCAGCAGCTTGTTGATTGCGTGAAGGAAGATGCGGGCCGTTTGCTTGCACCGCAGTGAAGCAAGGTGGACGGGCTTTGTCCAGTCCAATCAAGGCCAGACCTGCGCCAGCAGGCGCAAAGCCAGGGTATTGGGTACCAACCATTAGCGGCCAGGTCGCCAGTGATGCAGGCGTGCCGTGGCTGCAACTCATGAGGGAAGCAGGGCTTTGGCGTTTGCCGCGCCAGCATCCGTCAGCCGCTATTGCCGCGCATCGCGTCTGCGTATTCGCAAAGTCTCTCTTCTGCTTCAGCGCAGACGGCTCAAACGGTCTTGTGCGGCCTGGGCGGCCTCGGATCGCGGATAGGTTTTGATGAGCCGCTCCAGCGTGTTGCGCGCGCCAGCCGTGTCTTGCAATTCGACCTGGCATGCTGACAGGGCGAGCAGGGCTTCGGGGGCGCGTTCGTGCTGGGGCGCTTGCGCCACCACGGCGCGGTAGCTGCGCATGGCGTTGCGGTAGTTGCGCAGGGCGTAGTCCGAATTGCCCAGCCAGTACAGCGCGGCGATGCGGCGGCTGCCTTGCGGGTACTTTTGCAGATAGGCGCGCAGGCCGGCTTGGGCGCCTGCGTAGTCGCTGGCGCGGAATTTGTTCAGCGCGGCATCGAAAGCGGCTTTTTCGCCGTTGGCCTCTTCGGGGCTTGCAGGCGCTTCTGCCGCAGGGCTGGTGGCGCTGACCGCGGCCAGGCTGCTGCCCGCTGTGGCGGGGCCGGTTTTTTCTTCGGCCTGGCTGCTGGCAGCGGCTGCGTTTGCACGCCGCAGCTCGGCCAGCTCGCGCGTCAGTTGCTCGTCGCGCTGGCGCAGGCGGGCCAGTTCGTTGCGCAGAGTTTCGACCTGGTTTTGCGTGCTTTGCAGCGATTCGCGCAGCTTGCCGTTTTCTTCGCTCAGTGCCAGGTGGCGCTGGCGCAGGTCGAGGATGGCGCGCCGCGCCTCGTTATCGGCAAAGAAATCGGCCCGGGCCTGGGGGGCGGCTCCCAAAAGCAGCGAAGCAAGCAGCGCGCCGCCTGCCAGGCGCTGCAGCGTGGCGCGGCTGGGCCGGGCAGCAGCGTGCGCTGGGGAAAATGCAAGGGCTTGGGGCAAGGCCATATCGATCTCTTTTGCGAGCTGAAAAACAAAAAACATTGTAGGCATGTGGCCCGGCTTGGCAAGCCGTTGCCTGGCAGCGGAAAGGCCCCGATTGTTGCCAGACAGGTGCGCAAGCAAAGGCGGGGCTTGCGCCGAGCTTAGCGCAATGAGGCGCTTGGCCGGCTCTCTACAATGCGGTGCTTGCCGATTGTGTGAATGATTTAACTGTTGCCGTGTCTGCTTCTGCCAACAATTCTTCTGCCAACAATTCCGCGCTTGAGCTGCCCAAGGCTTCCATCCTGACGCGCTTGCGCCGCGTGTATGCCTATTTCACCCTGCAGCCCCGGCTGTGGGTGTTTGCCGCCCTTGCCACGCTGGTGGGCGCGCTGACCGAGGCGGCGGTGCCCGCCATGCTCAAGCCCCTGCTGGATCGCGGCTTCACCGAAGGTTCGCTGCCGCTGTGGCTGGTGCCCGCGGTGGTGCTGTTCATGTTCATTTTGCGGGGCGTGGCGCAATTCGGCGCGCAGTACACCTTGGCGCGCATCGCCAACGATGGCATGTACCGGCTGCGCAACGACCTCTTCGCGCGGCTGATGGATGCCGAGCTGGGCCTGTTTACGCGGCAGAGCGCCAGCAGCTTGTCCAACACTGTGGTGTACGAAGTGCAAACCGGCGCCACCTTGCTGGTGCAGGCGCTCATGGGCCTGTCGCGCGACAGTTTCACGCTGATTGCGCTGGTGGGCTATCTGCTGTATCTGAACTGGAAGCTGACGATGGTCGTCGTCGTGCTGGCGCCGGGCATGTCGTGGGTGATGCGCAAACTCTCGCGCCGCTTGTATGGATTGACGCGCCAGTCGCAAACCGCCACCGACGAGCTGGCCTACGTGGTGGAAGAAAACGTGCTGGCGCATCGCATGGTGCGCCTGCACGGCGCGCAGCAGCAGCAGCAGAGCCGTTTTGCCGACTTGAGCCAGCGTCTGCGGCGGCTGACGCTCAAATCCACCGTGGCCTTTTCGGTCATGACGCCGCTCACGCAACTGGTGGCGGCCATTGCCTTGTCGGCCGTGCTGGCCATCGCCCTGTGGCAGGCCAAGGCCACGCAGGGGGCCGAACATGCCGTGACCGTGGGCGGCTTTGCAGCATTCGTAACGGCCATGCTGATGCTGGTAGCGCCCATGCGGCGGCTGGCCGACGTGGCCAGCCCCATCACCCGCGGCTTGGCTGCGCTGGAGCGCGGGCTGGAAATGCTGCAAAACGTGGCGCCCGAGCCGCAGCGTGCGGCCGAAGCCATTCCGGGCGCACCCGGCATGGATGCGCCGCAACGTGCGCAGGGCGACATCCGCTTCATCGACGTGCAAGTGCACTATCCCCCGCAAGGCGCGGTCGGGCAGGCGGCGCCGGGCGCCGATCCCAAGGCCGCTGCGCCAGAAGCCATAACAGGCACGACAGTAGGCGCAGCGACAGATGCTCCTGCCGAACCCAGCCGCCCCGCCTTGCAGAAGCTGAATCTGCACATTCGTGCGGGCGAGGTGGTGGCGCTGGTGGGGCCTTCCGGCTCGGGCAAAACCACGTTGGTGAACCTGCTGCCGCGCTTCGTGCTGCCCAGTGCCGGCCGCGTGGAACTGGATGGCCTGGCGCTGGACGACTGGCATTTGCAGCAATTGCGCAACCAGATCGCCTTGGTGAGCCAGGACGTGGTCATGCTCAACCAAAGCATTGCTGCCAACGTGGCGCTGGGGCAAGCGATGGACCGCGATCGCGTGCAAGCCGCGCTGCAAGCCGCCAATCTGGCCGAGCATGTGGCGCGCCTGCCGCAGGGCATGGACACGCTGGTGGGGCACAACGCCACCCAGCTTTCGGGCGGGCAGCGCCAGCGCCTGGCGATTGCGCGCGCCATCTACAAGAATGCACCGGTGCTGCTGCTGGACGAGGCCACCTCGGCGCTCGACAACGAATCCGAACGCCTGGTGCAAGAAGCCCTGCAACGCCTGATGCAAGGGCGCACCACGCTGATCGTGGCGCACCGCCTGAGCACCATCGAGCACGCCGACCGCGTGGTGGTGATGGAGCATGGCCGCATCGTTGAAATGGGCACGCATGCCGAGTTGCTGCAACACAACGGCGTGTATGCCCGCCTGCAGCGGCACGGGGCGGCCACAGGCCTGATTGACGACATACAGGCGGCTTGAGCGGGCAGGGCAAGTGCGGAGATCTGCGCGTTTTGCCCGACGATTTGAATCGGCTGTTGGCTCATCCATTGTGGGCATGGATTGTGGGCATGGCGCATGAAAAACCGTCCATGTCGCTGCGCGAACCGCAGTCGCTCAAGCCTTTTGAGTTCAATGTGTATTGAAAGCAGTTTTGAAAGGATCAACCCATCATGCAGAACCATTCAGCCAGCAGGCGCGGCATATCTAAAACAGGGCAGTTGGCATGGCGCATGCGGGCTGCAGGGGTGGTAGTCTGTGTGGCTGCCTTGGCCACATCGGCTTGCGCACAAAACACGGCGGCTGATGCAGCGCCCAGCCGTGCCCAGTCTGCGCCGCAGTTGCAGCAGATGGGCCGGGCGGCCCAGACGGCGCCCATGCCGCAAATGGATTTGCCCCGCACGCAGTTGCGCGTGGGCAAGGCGCGCATGGCGGTACAAATCGCCAGCACGGCGCAGCAATTGCAAACGGGGCTGATGCACCGCCGCGACATGCCCGCGGACGAGGGCATGCTCTTCGTCTTTCCGCAAGCGGGGGTGCAGTGCTTCTGGATGAAAAACACGCTGCTGCCGCTGACGGCGGCTTTTGTCGCAGCGGATGGCACCATCGTCAACCTGGCCGATATGCAGCCCTTGAGCGAGCAGCACCATTGCTCGGCCCAGCCTGTGCCTTATGTGCTGGAGATGCACCAGGGCTGGTTCAAGCGCAAGGACATTCGTCCCGGCATGAAGCTGCGCGATGCGCAGGGCCGCCTGTTCAAAGCCGCGCAATAAAGAAGCGCACAAAGGCTGTTGGGTGCAGGCCGCGCTTGCTGGGTAGCTCCTCTACCGGGGCAGCTGTTGTCAGGCGGCTTGCCGTCAGCCGCTTCAGCCGTGGTGCGCGCTATGCCGCATCAGGCATCGCAAGCGTGAAGGCTTGTAGGCGGCTCGGCGTGCAGCGATAGCCGCCGTTGAATCGAAGCGTTTGCTGCTTACAGCAAACGCTCGCGGGCCAATAGGGCGGGCAGCGTTTCGCGTTCGCTGATCAAATGCGCCTGGCCATTGGCCACCAGCACTTCGGCGGCGCGGCAGCGGCTGTTGTAGTTGCTGGCCATGCTCATGCAGTAGGCGCCGGCCGACATCACGGCCAGCCGGTCGCCCGCTTGCACATTCAAGTGGCGATCGCGGCCGATCCAGTCGCCGCTTTCGCACACGGGGCCAACCACGTCGTACAGCGTTGCGGGCGTTTGTGCGGCGGCTTGCTGCAGCGGCACGATGGCGTGCCAGGCTTCGTACATGGCGGGGCGGGGCAGGTCGTTCATGGCCGCGTCGATGATGCAGAAGTTTTTCTCTGCGCCGGGCTTGAGATGAATCACTTCGCTCACGCAAACGCCTGCATTGCCCACGAGCGAGCGGCCCGGCTCCAGCACGATTTTGCGTTGGCCCAGGCCGCGCGCATCCAGGCAGGCCAGCAACTGCGGCAGCAGTTCGTCTGCGGCCGGTGGCGTTTCGTTCCGGTAGGTGATGCCCAGGCCGCCGCCCAGGTCGATGTGCTGCAGGGTGATGCCCGCTGCCTCAATCTCTCGCACCAAGTCCAGCAGGCGCTCGGTGGCCTCCAGATACGGGGCGATTTCGGTGATTTGCGAGCCGATGTGGCAATCAATGCCCACGATGCGCAGGCCCGGCAGGCGGGCCGCGTGCTGGTAGGCCGCCAGCGCCTGGGTGTGTGCGATGCCGAATTTGTTGCCCGTAAGGCCCGTTGAGATGTAGGGGTGCGTTTTGGCGTCCACATCGGGGTTGACGCGAATGCTCACGGGCGCTTGCCGCTTCATTTCCAACGCCACGGCGTTGAGCACATCCAGCTCGGCCAGGCTTTCAACGTTGAAGCAGCCAATGCCCGCTTCAAGCGCCAGGCGCATTTCGGCACGGCTTTTGCCCACGCCCGAAAAGATGATGCTTTCGGGCTTTGCGCCCGCCAGCAGTGCGCGCTGGATTTCGCCGCCCGATACGGTGTCAAAACCGCAGCCTGCGCGGGCAAAGACCTGCATCACGGCCAAGGTGGAGTTGGCCTTCATGGCGTAGCAGATCAGGGCATTGCGCCCTTGCAGGCCGCGCTGGTAGGCGGCCAGTGCATCCAGCATGGCGTGTTGCGAATACACGAACAGGGGCGTGCCGTATTGCTGCGCCAGATTGGCAAGGGGCAGGCCATCCACGCACAACGTGCCGTTGTGGTAGGCAAAGAAAGGGGCGCCGGGAAGTTGCATGGCGATGAGTCAGTGGACAAGAGGGCTGAAAAAATAAGCGAAAGGTGCGTGCTATCAGAGAGGGCGGGCGATTTCGGTGCAAGCGGATGATGGATACGCCGCGCAGTGTGGGGCGCAGGGCCTGCATCGTCGCGCATTCGATCCGTCTATCAAACAAATGGTTGGCCCAATGGGCTGTGTGGCAGATTGCTTGTTTTTGTTTTCGAACGCGCTTGGGGAGAGTTGTTTGGCGGTGTTCAGGGGCGCGGGCTGGATGCCGTGGGTTGAGCAGGCTGCGGTTGGGATGGGGCGCTGCTTGGCAGTGGGGCGGGTTGTGCGCGCAAACGCACGGGCAGCACACTGCGGGGCAGGGTGGCGCGCTGAGCCGCTTCAGGCTCGGTGGGCAGGTACAAATCCCCCTTTTGTCCGCAAGCCGATAGGCCCAGGGCGCAAGCCGCCCAGGCGGCGCTCTTTACAATCGTTCGGATTTTCAACATGGCCGAAATTGTAATGACAGACCTGGAATACCTTGACCTTGCCGAACAAGCCCTGCAAAGGATTGAGGCGGCCTGCGACCGCATCAACGAAACCACGGATGCAGATCTGGACAACCAGCGCATTGCCGGCGTGGTGACGCTGATGTTTGCCAATGGCAGCCAGATCGTGGTGAACCTGCAAAAGCCCTTGCAAGAAATCTGGCTGGCCGCGCGCGCCGGGGGCTTTCATTACCGTTACGACGGCAGGCAATGGGCCGATACCAAGGGCGGCGCGGAATTGTTCGAGCAGCTCTCGCGCTGCGCGAGCGAGCAGGCCGGGCAGACGTTGACGTTTTGACCGGCGCTTCGGGCGCACCGGCTGTCGTTGGGCGAGGCGCTTTGCGTTTCGTTTGCGCTGAATTCAGCGATGCAAACCGAAATGCTGCAAACAAGGATTGGAAAAAGCGTCAAAAACATCAGAAGTATTAAAAGCACCCCAAGCGCCTGCGGGCGGATGTGTGGCTCATCGCGACTGGCGCCTGAGAAGCTGTTCAAAAGTTCTTTGCGGGCGCTTGAAAATGCAAGCAGGCAGTCTGCGGCGTTGCCAATCTGGTCAGCCATTTTGCTCATGTTGCACGGGCTAGGCACTTCGCTCATGTACTTTGATGTGCGCCTTGCAGTCCATCCCGCGCCCCCTATTCAATCGCCTCACGTTGAGCTTTTGAGCAGGTTCTGAGCTTGCTTGAAAAAAGCCACCGCTGTTTGATTCAGCGGTGGCTTTTCAATGGCCTGATTCAATGCTTGGGTGAACGGCCGTGAGTGGTGTTGGGGTGACGATCAGTTGTCGTGGAAGATGTCGGTGGTTCCGCCCGAGGCGCTGCCGCCCAGCGAGCCGCCAGCTTCGCCGCTGCCTTGGTTGAAGCCGTCGCCGTGCAGGGTGGTGTCGGTGCCGTCGCTGGCGCTGAAGCTGCTGCTCACGCCAATGCTGGGCACGGCGCGGCCACCGGCAAATTCGCTGTAGGCCCAGTCGCCCCCCGATTGCTGCACGCCCGCAGGCGGTTTTGCGGTGAGCGATGCCACCGGCACATCGGCCAGGGCCGTGCGCATGTAGCGAATCCAGATGGGCAGGCTCAGGCCCCCGCCCGTTTCGCGGTCGCCCAGATTGCGCGGCGTATCAAAGCCGAACCAGACCACGGCCACCAGATTGTTTTGGAAGCCGGCGAACCAGGCGTCCTTGGCGTCGTTGGTGGTGCCGGTTTTGCCGTACACGTCCGAGCGCCCCAGCTCGGCCGCTGCGCGCGCAGCCGTGCCGCGAATGGCCACGTCGTTCATCATGGTGTTCATGATGAAGGCATTGCGCTGCGAAATGGCGCGCATGCTTTCGTCCAGAGCAGGAGGATTGACTTCGGCGATGGTTTGGCCGCGCTGATCCTTGATCAAGGCGATGATGTAGGGGTTGACCTTGTAGCCGCCATTGGCAAAGACGGAAAAGCCCGTGGCCAGTTCCAGCGGTGTGACGGTGCCCGCGCCCAGCGCCATGGTCAGGTAGGGCGGCGTGCGCTCGGCAGGAAAGCCGAAGCGCCCGGCCCAGTCTTGCGCTTTTTTGGTGCCGACGGTTTGCAGAATGCGCACGGACACCAGGTTTTTGGAGCGGATGAGGGCCTGGCGCATGCTCACGGGCGGGCCGTTGCTGCCGTCGTAGTTTTTGGGCGACCAGGCGCGTCCGCCGGTGAGGCTGGCATCGAGCGTGAAGGGGCTGTCGCTGATCATGGTGCTGGGCATCACGCCATCTTCCAGCGCAGCGGAGTAGATGAAGGGCTTGAAGCTGGAGCCCGGCTGGCGCTGGGCCTGGGTGACGCGGTTGAAATTGTTCTTGGCAAAGTCGAATCCGCCCACCAGGGCTTTGATGGCGCCCGTGTGCGGATCCATGGCCACCAGCGCGCTTTCGGCCTCGGGCAGTTGGCGGATTTCCCAGCCGTTTTTGGCTTGCACGATGCGCACCACCGCCCCGCGCCGAATGCGCTGCGCGGCTGGCGCGCGGTTGGAAAGCGACCAGGAGGCAAAGCGCAAACCGTTGCCGCTGATGGTGATGGGCTCGCTGTCGGTGCGGCGCACCACGACCTTGCCGGGCTTGGCCTCGATGACGACGGCGGCCAGCATCTCGCCCGCATCGGGGATGTTGCTCAGGGTTTCCTGGATGGTGTCGTCCAGCAATTCGGCGTCTTGCGGCAACTCGACGAAATATTCCGGCCCGCGATAGGCGCGTTTAGCGTCGTAATTGAGCACGCCCTGGCGCACGGCGTGGGTGGCGGCGTTCTGGTCGCGCGTGGAAATGGTGGTGTACACATTCAGGCCGCGGGTGTAGCTTTCGGCGCCGTATTGGGCGTAGATGAGCTGGCGCACCATCTCGCCCACATGGCCGGCTTGCACGGTGTCCTCTGCCGTCATGCGCTTGATGACCAGCGGCGTGGCCTTGGCCGCTTCGGCCTGTTCGCGCGTGACGAAGCCGTTTTCGACCATGCGATCGAGGATGTAGAGCTGGCGGATGCGCGCGCGCTCGGGGTTGACGATGGGGTTGTAGAGCGAAGGCGCCTTGGGCAGGCCGGCCAGCATGGCGGCCTCGGCCAGGTTCACGTCTTTGATCGATTTGCCGAAATAGGCTTCGGCCGCTGCGGCAAAGCCGTAGGCGCGGTTGCCCAGAAAGATCTGGTTCATGTAGATGT
This sequence comes from Allobrachymonas sp., assembly GCA_030529505.1. Taxonomy (GTDB): domain Bacteria; phylum Pseudomonadota; class Gammaproteobacteria; order Burkholderiales; family Burkholderiaceae_C; genus Brachymonas. Next base: position 80,699 of record JAUMWT010000006.1, read on the forward strand.
CCAGAATCTGGTCTTTGCTCAGCGCATGCTCCATCTTGAAGGCCAGCAGCATTTCGTAAATCTTGCGCTTGATGGTCTTTTCGGACGACAGGTACACATTGCGCGCTACCTGCATGGTGATGGTGGACGCGCCCTGGCTCTTGGCCTTGCTGAAGTTGGCAATGCCCGCGCGCAGCACGCCGGTGTAATCCACGCCGTGGTGTGCATAAAAACGGGCATCTTCAATGGCCAGCACGGCGTCTTTCACCGTTTTGGGGATTTCGTCAAAAGGCACGTAAATGCGGCGCTCTTCGCCGAACTCGGCGATCAGATTGCCTTCGGCCGTGAAGATGCGCAAGGGCAGCTTGGGCTGATAGTGTTGCAGGCTGGAAATATCCGGCAGCCGGGTGTAGGCGATGGCCAGGCCCATCAGGGTCAGCATCAGCGCCACCAGCGCCGTGGCGCACGGCAGGACGATGATCCACAGCAGGATGCGGCGGCCCACATTGGATTTGGGGGCGGATCTGCTGGGCGGAGAATCTTCGGGCGAGAGAGACATAGGCTCTTGAAAACGCATTCACGGTCAAGGAAAAAAGCCGCCGAAAAGGCAGCCGTTGAGTCTGCGCATTGTGCATCAGATGCCCCGGCTTGCAGGCTTGCCGAATGTCAGGTGGTTCAGCAATTTGCAAGGATGTGAAAGATCGTTGGGCAATTTGTGCTGAGAGATTGCTGACAAAATCCGAATTGGATCCGGCTTCAAGGCCAATCAGTCTGCTTGCCAGGCCATGCGGCACGGCATGCACGGATGCGGCCAACTTCTGCTTCCATTCAAGCCATTGGCGGCTGGGGCGTTCAATCCAATCATGCCCATGCGCTGCCCGATCAGCGCACAGGGGTGTACGAAGAAATGTGCGGTTTTGGCAACATTTACACGCCATATTTGGCGTAAAACTGAATCAAACGCATACCAACTGTTACGATTGGCGCAAAATAGATGTAAGCAAAACGCATCAAGTCTCTACGCTCCTTGCGCTTTGTTACTGGCCGGGTCTCGCGACGCGGCGCACAAAGAGACAGGGCGCACGGGGTGCAGCAAACGGAGGCAAAGATTGGTTTCATTGGACTTTTTTTCTTCAAAACCGCCTGCCACATTGGGGCTGGACTTGGGTACAGCCAGCATTCGCTTGGTTGAGCTTGATCGCGACGCTTCAGGCCAGTGGGTGCTGGAACGTTGCGCCGTCGAGTCTTTGCCCTCGGGCGTCATCGCCTCTGACGGCAGCATTGAGCAATTCGATCAGGCGGTCGATGCCGTCAAGCGGCTCGTCAGAAAATCAGGCTCGCGCGCCAAAACGGCAGTGGCAGCCCTGCCGCCCTCTGCGGTCATCGCCAAGAAGGTGGTGCTGCCCGAGGGCTTGAGCGAAAACGAAATCGATCTCCAGATCGAAAGCGAAGCCAGCCAGTACATCCCGTTCTCGCTGGACGAAGTCAGTCTCGACTACTACGTCATGGGCCCGTCTCGCACTTCGGCGGGGGATGAGGAAGTCATGATTGTTGCCGCTCGTAAAGAGCGTGTGGACGACATGACGGCCCTGATGAATGCCGCCGGCTTGCGCCTCAAGGTGCTGGATGTGGCCTCCTTTGCGGCGCAGGCGGCGACCGAACGTTTGGTCAAGGGGCTTCCCCACCGCGGGCGCGACGCCATGATCGCCTTGGCGCACGTTGGCGCTGGCAGCACCCATATGCACATGATGCGCAATGGCGAAGTGCTGTTTGAGCGCGAACAGCCTTTCGGTGGCACACATCTGACACAGCATATTGCGCGGCTGTATGGCATGACGCAGGAAGAAGCCGAGTCCAAGAAAGTGGCAGGCCAGTTGCCCGATGACTATTCGGATGTGATTCTGCGCCCCTTCATGGAGCGCCTGGCGCAGGAAATGCAAAGCGCCTTGCAGTTCTTCTACAGCAGTACGCCCTACAACAAGGTGGATTACATCCTGCTCTCGGGTGGCTCGGCATCGCTGCCCAAGCTCACCGAAGTCGTGACGCAAACCACGGGCGCAGCTTGTTTGCTTGCCAACCCCTTTGACGGCATGAGCATGGGGGCGAATGTGCAGGATCGCAAATTGCGGCGTGATGCGCCAGCATTCCTTACTGCCTGTGGTCTGGCTATGCGGAGGTTCACATCGTGATTCTGGTCAATTTGTTGCCTCACCGTGAGGAAACGCGCAAGCGCCGTAAACAGGCTTTCAATGCCATGCTGGGCGTGGCGGCCTTGGTTGGCTTGCTGCTCGGCGGCCTGGTCTGGAAGTATTACGACTACCGGATTGATGCGCAAGAAGAAGTCAACCGTTTCATCCAGGCAGAAAACGCCAAGCTGGATGATCAGATCAAGGAAGTCAAGGACGTGGAGGCGGAAATCGCCGCCTTGCGCGAGCGTCAGCAAGCAGTCGAGAGTTTGCAGCAAGAACGCAATGACCCCGTCATGTTGTTCAATGAGCTCACTTCCAAAATGCCCGACGGCATGTATTTCACGAGCCTCAAGCAGACGGATGCCGTAGTCAGCCTGGAAGGGATGGCCCAGTCCAACGAACGGGTTTCGGAGTTTTTGCGAAACCTGCGTGATTCGCCCTTGTTTGCCGTGCCGCCCAAATTGGAGCAAACACTGGTGCAAGAGGTGACTTTGTCCAATAAGAGCAAGCATCAGTCTTACAGCTTCAAGATGTTGTTGACATTGAAAAAGCCGGAAAACCCTGATGCGAAAAAAGCAGGTGCTGCAGCCAAGCCGGCGGCATGAGTTCAGCTAATCGATAAGGCTTGTTATGGCAATCAAAATGAAACTTCCGTCGCGTACCGAAAAGCGCAGCAAAAAGCAGGCGGTTAAGGCCCAGCCTGCACGGCCCAAGCTGGATTTGGCCGCGCAATTCCGTGGTGCCGATTGGCGCAATCCGGCAACCATGCCGGACGCGCCCAAGTTCTTGCTGTATTTTCTGGTCGCTGCTTCGGTGGTGTTCGTGGTCTGGCTGCTGCTGGTGCGCGACAAATTGACCGAGCTGGAGTCTCGTCAGCAGGAAGAGGAAAAGCACCGCGCGGAATTTGTTGAAAAAACCACCAAAGTGGCCAATCTGGAGCCGTTGTTGCAGCAAAAGCAGCAGGCCGAAGAATATGTGGCCCAGTTGGAAAAGCAACTGCCGGGCAAATCGGAAATGGCCAGTCTGCTTTCGGATATCAACCAGGCAGGTGTTGGGCGCAGCTTGCAGTTTGAATTGTTCAAGCCGGGCAATGAAGAGGTGAAAACCTATTATGCCCAGTTGCCTGTGGCCATTCGTGTTTCCGGCCAGTTTTCGGATATTGCCTCGTTTGCTGCGGACATCGCCCATTTGTCGCGGATCGTTACTCTGAGCAATATGAATATTGCCGAAGGCAAAGATGCCAAGAAAGCCCCAGGCAGCCTGGTGATGGAAGCAACAGCCAATACATTCCGTTATCTGGACAAGAATGAAAAGGCTGCCAATGCCCAAAATGCAGCCAAGGCCAAACAGGGGGCACGATCATGAAACGCTCCATTATTTGCATAACGGCTTGTTCGATGGCGCTCGTTGTAGCGGGGTGTGGCAATAGCCGAATGAGGGAGGTGCAGGCGTGGATGGGCGAAGAAAGAGCCAAAGCACGCCCGACGCTCAAGCCCTTGCCCGAGCCCAAGCCTTATACCGCCGTGAGCTATACGCCGCCGCCAGGGGTAGAGCCCTTTAGTGTGGATCGCTTGCTTCAGGCCATCAGTGCGGCCAATGCCAGCAGCCCGGCGTCGGCTTTGTATCGCTCGGTGGCTGAAGGGCGCAGAAAACAGCCTCTGGAGGCTTATCCGCTGGATACCATGCAATATGTCGGCATGTTGCAAAAAGATGGTCGAACGGTTGCCCTGATCAAGGTCGATAACCTGTTGTACCAAGTTCGGGTGGGTGATTTCATGGGGCAGAACTTCGGCCGAGTCACCGCCATCAATGAAAGCCAGGTCGCACTGCGTGAAGTGGCGCAAGATGCCGTTGGCGAATGGGTTGAACGCGACACCTCGTTGAATTTGCAGGAAGGAAGTAAATAATGCAGACAAAACTCAATCAACACTTCCGCCGTTGGGCCGGAAAAACTGCGCTGTTTACAGCATCCGCTTTATTCGGCGTAGCCGCTTATGCGCAAAATGCCATTGAAAACATCACCGGTTTCGTTCAAGGTGGAACCGAAGTGGTGCGCGTTGAGCTGACCGAGCCTTTGACGGCATTGCCAGCAGGCTTTGTGGTGCAAAGCCCCCCGCGTATTGCGCTGGATTTGCCTGGCGTCAGCAGCAAGGTATCGCGGCAGTTGCAAGAGTTCAACCGCGGCAATTTGCGCTCGGCCCAAGTGGTGCAAGGCAATGGGCGCTCGCGCGTGGTGATCAATCTGAAGCAGTCCACCACCTACCGGGCCGACATCAGCGGCAACTCTTTGTTGGTGACCTTGAATCCTGCGCCCTTGTCGGCACCGGCCAAGGCTACGCAGCAGGTCTTCGCCGAAAGCCGCAATACCAGTGTATTGCCTTTGCGTGGAATCGACTTCCGCCGTGGCGCTGACAACAGCGGCCGTATCGTTGTGCAATTGCCCAACAGTCAAGTGGGGGTGGACATCAAGCCGCAAGGGCAAAACCTGGTGGTGGATTTGCTGAAGTCCTCTCTGCCGCCGTCTTTGAACAAGCGGTTTGACGTAACTGACTTTGGCACGCCCGTTCAGCGCGTTACGGCAGCCCAGTCGGGTGACCGCGTGCGCTTGACGATTGCCGCGCGTGGCGAGTGGGAGCATTCTGCTTACCAGAGCGATGATCAGTTGGTGGTAGAGCTGCATCCCTTGCGTGTGGATCCAAACAAACTCACGCAAGGCCCCGGCTATCGTGGTGAGAAGCTCTCGCTGAACTTCCAGAACGTTGAGATTCGCGCCTTGCTGCAAGTCATTGCAGACTTCACCAACTTCAACATCATCACTTCCGACAGCGTCAACGGCAATCTGACCTTGCGCCTGAAGGATGTGCCTTGGGATCAGGCGCTGGACGTTGTGCTGCAAGCCAAGGGCTTGGGCATGCGCAAAAACGGCAATGTGATCTGGATTGCGCCCAAGGATGAAATGGCTGCCAAAGAAAAACAAGAGCTGGAGGCACGAGCTGCTGTTACTGGCCTAGAGCCGCTGCGCACCCAGTCTTACCAACTGAACTATGCCAAAGCGGTTGATATCCTTAAGGGCCTTGAAGGCGAGGGCTCAAAAAACACAAAGATGCTCAGTTCGCGTGGTTCTGCCATTGCCGAGTCGCGTACCAATATGCTGTTCGTGACCGATGTGCCTGCTGTGCTGGAACAGATCTCGGCCATGATCGCCAAACTGGATGTGCCTGTGCGCCAAGTGATGATTGAGGCACGCATGGTTGAGGCTGCTGATACTTGGGGGCAATCACTGGGTGTGCGTTTGGGGATTAATAGCGGAGGGCAGCAGAGAGGTGCGCATCTTGGCACCTCAAAAGGCGATTCCGTTCGCTTGGGCATTGGCGAGACAGAGTCTGCCTTGGCAAGCACGCTTTATAACTTTGCTGCGCCTAAATTGAGCAGTGGTGACGTGAATCCTGCGGCACTGGCCATCTCGATTTTCAGTTCTGGTGCGGCGCGCTTCCTGAATCTGGAGATCTCTGCGCTGGAAGCAGACGGCAACGGCAAGGTGATTTCCAGCCCGCGTGTGGTAACGGCCGATCAGACCAAGGCCATCATTGAGCAGGGCGTGAACCTGCCCTACTTGGTGGCTTCTTCCAGCGGCGCAACGGCTGTGCAGTTCCAGAAAGCTTCCCTGAAGCTGGAAGTGACGCCGCAAATCACGCCCGAAGGCAGCGTCATCATGGATGTGGACATCACCAACGACCAGGTGGATCGCCCAACGGTTGCCGGTTATGCCATCAGCACCAAGCACATTCAAACCAATGTCTTGGTGGAAAATGGCGGTACCGTTGTGATTGGTGGAATCTATACCGTGAATGAAACCAATAATGTTTCCAAGGTGCCTTTGCTGGGTGATATTCCGGTAGTGGGCAATCTGTTCAAGACCCGCAAGAAAGAGTCGAGTAAGCGCGAAATGCTGGTGTTCCTGACGCCGAAGATCGTCAGTGAGCGTGCCGCTATCCGCTGAAACGCACTTGATCGCCGAAGGTGAACCCGTCTTGCGCAATATCATTCTGATTGGCTTGCCAGGTTCCGGAAAAACCTCTGCCGGGCGCCGTGTCGCCCGGCATTTTTCTTTGCCCTTCGTGGATTCGGATGAGGAGCTGGAAAGCGGCTTGGGCATGCGCATCAAGGAGTATTTCGCTGCGCATGGCGAAGATGCTTTCAGGGATGAAGAAGCCCGCGTGTTGAAAGAGCTGTTACAGCAACCGAGGCCATTTGTTCTATCGACAGGCGGAGGTGCCGTGCTGCGCCCGGAAAATCGCCAGCTTTTGCGATCTGGCGGAATCGTGTTTTATCTGCATGCTTCGCCAGAAGCCATCTATCGGCGTTTGAAGCACGATACGCAGCGGCCCTTGTTGCAGGTGGCTGATCCCCTCGCCCAAATCCGCTCCCTGTTTGAAAAGCGTGAGCCGTTGTATCGGGAGACGGCGCATCACCTCGTTCCCTGCGGCCGCGGGTCAGTGGCGTCAACGGTGCACAAGATTATTCATAAAATACAAACCCAGACTGAAGAATGATCATGGTGGCTGAGTGCAGCTGCATTGCAATGGAGCTTCAATCATGCGGGAGCCAGTCGGGTAAAGATTTCGGCTATCAAGCGCCTCTCCGACTGGGGGAATTGATGTGGCGTAACGGCTTGCCAGGCGGTTGGCTTGCGCCACAATGGATGGCATGAATGCAGTCACCATGAAAACATTTCCTGCCCAACGCCCCTTGCCGTCATTTGATCCGAAGCAAACCCAGCCTGAATTGCGCATCGATCTGGGCGAGCGCAGCTATCCCATTCAGATCGGTACGGGCCTTTTGGGTGCCGAGGCTACCTGGCAGGGCCTGCCCAATGCGGCGCAGGCCTTGATCGTGAGCAACACGACGGTCGCTCCGCTTTATGCCGAGCGTTTGCAGCAGGCGCTGGCAGGGCGCTTCAAACAGGTGCATTGTTTGGCTTTGCCCGATGGCGAGGCGTACAAAACCTGGGCCTCGCTCAACCAGATTTTCGATGCCTTGCTGGCGCAGCAATGCGACCGCAAAACGGTGCTGTTTGCGCTGGGCGGCGGCGTGGTGGGCGATGTGACCGGTTTTGCGGCTGCCTGCTACATGCGCGGCGTGCCCCTGGTGCAGGTACCCACCACCTTGCTGGCGCAGGTGGATTCTTCGGTGGGGGGCAAAACGGCCATCAATCACCCGCTGGGCAAGAACATGATTGGCGCCTTTTACCAGCCGCGCCAAGTGGTGTGCGATATGGCCACTTTGGCGACTTTGCCTGAGCGCGAGTTCAGCGCAGGCTTGGCCGAAGTGATCAAGTACGGCCCCATTGCCGACATGGCGTTTTTCGATTGGCTGGAACAATGCATGCCGGCCCTGCGTGCGCGCCAGCACGATGTGCTGCGGGTGGCCGTACAGCGCAGCTGCGAGATCAAGGCCTGGGTGGTGGCGCAAGACGAGCAGGAAAGCGGCATGCGTGCCATTCTCAATCTGGGGCATACATTCGGCCACGCCATCGAAGCCGGTCTGGGCTTTGGCACCTGGCTGCATGGCGAAGCCGTGGGCTGTGGCCTGGTGATGGCTGCGCACCTGTCGCAGCAACTGGGTCTGGTGGATACGGCCTTCACCCACCGCTTGCGCAGCCTGGTGAAGGCGGCTGGCCTGCCGGTGCAGGCGCCGCTTCTGGCTGGTGTTGCAGCAGATGATGCAGCCAATGTACAAGCCTGGTTGCAGCGCATGCGGGTGGACAAAAAGGCCGAGGGCGGTGCCATCCGTTTTGTGGTTTTGCCCCAGCCAGGGCAGGCGGCGCTCGCTTCTGTGCCTGATGCCACCGTGGCCGAAACCATCGTGGCGTGCAGCCAAACGGCATGAGTTTGCTTCGGTCGCAGCCAGCAGAGGCTTGGTGATGGATGCGTAGGTGTTTGCTGATGCGGCCAAGTGCTTGGCCAACGGCAAACCCTTTCGAAAACCATTGATGCCGTTTGGAAACCGTTCTCCTCAGAGCCTATTCGCGATCTCAACGCGAGGCGATTGGAGATGGATGGCGCGGGATTGGACTGCAAGGCGCACATCAAGGTCCATGAGCGAAGGGCATAACCCATGCCATAGATGAGATTTGCAACGCAGCAGTCCACCCGTTTTCATTTTCAAGCTCCCGTGAGGAGATTGTGAACAGGCTCTCAGAGCGTTTGTTTGAATCGTGGCATGGCTCTTGAGGCAGGTGGTTTGTGGCCCTGCCAATCTTGTTCATCGCATGGTCGATGCGCTTCGCTATGTACTTGGATTCACGTTTTGCATCCCACTCGCCTCGTGTCCCATCGCCCCACGTTGCAGAATCGCGAGCTGGCGCTTGGCGGAGGCACGAATAACAGAATGGCTGGGCGTGGCTAGGCATGAGGCATGCGCTTCACTTGAGCACGCATTCTTTTCAATGGAACGGGTTTTTTCAACAGAGGCAGAACATGGCTGTTTACATCCGCGCAATCGAAGGTTTGAGTGACAACGCGCAGCACGCACCCTGGGCCTGTCACCCCTTGCAGAGCAGGGGGCGGCGCCAGCCTGAAGAAGAGGCGCAGACACGCGGCGTGTTTCAGCGCGATCGCGACCGCATCGTGCACTCGTCCGCTTTCAGGCGGCTGGTGTACAAAACCCAGGTGTTCTTGAACCACGAAGGCGATTTGTTTCGCACGCGTCTGACGCACACGCTGGAGGTGGCGCAAATTGGCCGCAGCATTGCCCGTGCGTTGGCGCTGGATGAGGACTTGGTCGAGGCCATTGCCCTGGCGCACGACTTGGGCCATACCCCGTTTGGGCATGCGGGGCAAGACGCCCTGAATGTATGCATGCAAAGCCACGGCGGCTTTGAACACAATCTGCAAAGCCTGCGCGTGGTCGATACGCTGGAGCAGCGTTACCCGGGCTTCGATGGCCTGAACCTGTGCTTTGAAACGCGCGAGGGCGTTCTCAAACACTGCTCACTGCGTAACGCCCAGCTGATCGAAGCGCGCGAGCCGGGCGGCGTGGGACAACGCTTTTTGTTGCGCCAGCAACCGAGCCTTGAAGCGCAACTGGCCAATCTGGCCGACGAAATCGCCTACAACGCGCACGATGTGGATGACGGTTTGCGCTCCGGCCTCTTGCAGTGGGAGGCCGTGCTGCAAGTGCCGCTGGTGGCCGAATACCACGTGCAAGTCAAAAGCGAATGGCCGCAATTGCAGGGCCGCCGCCTGTGGCACGAAACCATTCGCCGCATGCTCAGCGCGCAAATTCTCAATGTGGTCTCGGCCACCTTGCAGCGGCTGCAAGAACTGCGCCCGGCGAATGTGGATGCGGTGCGCCAAAGCCCGCCCCTGCTGGAGTTTGACGAGGCGATGCGCGTGCGTTCGCAGACGCTCAAGCGGTTCTTGATGCAGGCTCTGTATCGCCATCCGCAAGTGATGCAGAACATGGCGCAGGCGCAGCAGGTGGTGCGCGATCTGTTCGCGCACTATTGCCAGCGGCCGCAAGCCATGCCGGCCGAGTTTGCCGATCGCCCCGACCGCGAACGCGCCGTGGCTGATTACATCGCTGGCATGACCGATCGCTTCGCCCTGCGCGAGCACCATGCGCTCACGGGGCGCAGGGTGCTGCCTGCAGGCGATTGAGTGCTTGGGTGTTGAGGGTGCCTTTGCATGGCCTGCATGGTGTTCAGTGGGCACATGCGCAAGCGCCAGCTTGGCATGATTGCCTTGCACCGGGGCTTTCGCGATCTTCCCTTGGGCTGTTTGCTTGCGATGTGTGGCAGCTCTCTTGCATTCGCATCTGATTGCATGCCTGTTTGGATGGCGCTTGTGGGCTGGGGCAGTAGTGAGGCAGGCGCTGGTCTTGGTGCAGGAGCTGGCAGGCTGCGCGTCCAAACTCAGGATGCCAGGGGATACAGGCCGTTACCCTTTCAAGGCGCGCGCTGGCAGGAGGGTGCGATCAGGCCTGGGCGCTTGCAGATATAGTGCCGCCAGCGTGGGGTGAGCGGCCCATGGTGTTTGCTGCCATTCATTGCCAGCCCTTGGGCCGGGCTGCAAGCCCGCTCAGGCTGGGAGTGGGAGCCGAGCGCCTGCACGCGGTGCAAGGGTACTGATGCGTTGCGTGCCAATGGGCCGATCCCTCTTGTTTTTTCTTTGAACCGATGGCCGCCGTCGGTTCTGTTTTTCTCCTTCTTGCCATGTCTAAAAAAGAAGCGGTTCGGCTGCACCCCTTGCAGCTATTGGTGTTGTCCTTGCTGCTGGTCGTGCTGATCGGCTGGCTGCTGAAGATCGGGCAGAGCCTGCTGCTGCCGATCTTCATGGCCTTGATCTCGGTTTACGTGCTGGTTGAAATGGCCAAGTGGCTGCGCAGGGTGCCGGTGATTGGCCGAGCGCCCGAATGGGCGCGTCGCCTGATCGTGCTGCTGGGCTTTGTCGGCACGATGGCCATTCTCACCGCCATCGTCATCGGCACGGCGCAAGACATCATGAACACGGCGCCCGCCTACCAGGGCAATTTGATGCGGCTGGTTTCGCAAGTGGCCAACTGGGCGGGGGTGGACACCATCCCCGACTGGCCCACCATTCGCGCGTCCACGCTGGACAAGATCGATCTGCAAATGCTGCTGGGCGTGGTGTTGAATTCGGTCGGCTCTTTGGCAGGCGTGGTCACCATGATCGTGATTTACGCCCTGTTCCTGCTGGGCGAACGCGGGGGCTTCGCCCGCAAGCTGTCGGTGGCCCTGCCGGGTGACGGGGCCGAGCAAACCAGCAAGATGATTGATGACATCAACGAAAAGATTGGCGACTATCTGGCCGTCAAAACGCTGATCAACGTCATTCTGGCGGGCATTTCGTGGGCCATCATGTGGCTGTGCGACGTGGACTACGCCCTGTTCTGGGCGCTGGTGATTGGTTCGCTGAACTACATCCCCTACCTGGGCTCTTTTCTGGGCGTGGTGTTTCCCGTGCTGCTCACGCTGGCGCAGTTCGGCTCCATCCAAACCACGCTGCTGGTAGCCGGTTTGCTCACGGCGGCGCAGATGTATGTGGGCAATGTGCTTGAGCCGAAGATGATCGGCAAGCAAGTCAACCTTTCGCCTTTCGTGGTGATGGTGGCGCTGTCGCTGTGGTCGGCCTTGTGGGGCGTGGCCGGAGCGATTCTGGCGATACCTCTCACGGTCATCATCGCCATCGTGCTGGCTGAATTCGACGCTACCCGCCCGCTGGCCGTGCTGCTGGCCGAAGACGTGAGCGAATACGAAAAGGGGCAGAAGACCACCATGCAGGCGGCGGCATCCGGCCGCTCATCTGCCCGGCCCGAGGCTTGGGAGCGTTGACGCTGGTATGCAGAGGCTTGCGCGGCCACCTCAGTCGTTCCGGGTGCGCTTGCCCGGCAGCCGGCAGGTGGGCCGTTTTAATTGGCATTGAAAAAGATCTTGCGCCAAGGCTGGCTGGGGCCGGTCTGATTGAAAGGAGTGGCAAGGGATTGTGCTATGGCAAACATGCTCAAACACATCATCAAACGCAGCATCCAGGTTCTTGCCCTGCTGTTGCTGCTAGGGGCGGTGCTGGCTGTGATCACCCGCAAGCCCTTGCCCGACAACAGCGGGCGCAGCGCGTCCACAAGCCTCTCGCCCGATCCCGCCAGCCTCCTGGCCGCGCGGCTGTTGCCGCAGATTGAAGCCCATCCCGGCCTTTCCGGCGTGTATCCGCTGCGCGAGGGGCGCGATGCCTTTCTGGCGTGCCTGGCGCTGACCGAAAGCGCGCAGCACACGCTGCCAATCGCCTCGCCTTGAGATCGCGAACCGACTCTAAGAGATATATGAGCCGTCTGCGCCTGCGGCGTACAGCAAGGTGTCGTTGATCTGGGCTTGGCCAATTAACTGCACGGCGGTTTGGTGAGAGATGCCCGCAGCGCCGGGATCGAGATCGGCGATTTCTTGCGCGAACTTCTGTGTGGGCTGGTGTGTTATTCCACAGTCACACTCTTGGCCAGGTTCCGTGGTTTGTCCACATCGGTGCCTTTGGCGCAGGCGGTGTGGTAGGCCAGCAGTTGCAGTGGCACCACGTGCAGGATGGGGCTGAGCGCGCCGTAATGCTCGGGCATGCGGATGACGTGGATGCCTTCTTCGCTCTGGATGTGGCTGTCGGCGTCGGCCAGCACGTACAGCTCGCCGCCACGGGCGCGCACTTCCTGCATATTGCTTTTGAGTTTGTCGATCAACTCGTCCTTGGGCGCGACCACCACCACGGGCATGGCGGCCGTGACCAAGGCCAGCGGGCCGTGCTTGAGTTCGCCCGCCGGGTAGGCTTCGGCGTGGATGTAGCTGATTTCCTTGAGTTTGAGCGCGCCTTCCAGCGCCACGGGGTAGTGCATGCCGCGGCCCAGGAAGAGGGCATTGTCTTTTTCGGCAAAGCGTTCGGCCCATTGCAGGATGTGTGGCTCCAGCGTGAGCACGCCTTGAATGGCCACGGGCAGATGGCGCATCTGGTGCAGCAGGGTGGCGTGCTGCTCGTCTGAAATGCTGCCCTTGCAGCGGCCCAGTGCCAGCGTGAGCAAGAACAGGCCGGCCAGTTGCGTGGTAAAGGCTTTGGTCGATGCCACGCCGATTTCCACCCCCGCGCGGGTGGCGTAGGCGAGCTTGCATTCGCGCACCATGGCGCTGGTGGCCACATTGCAGATGGTGAGCGTTTGCTGCATGCCCAGCGATTGCGCATGGCGCAGGGCCGAGAGCGTATCGGCCGTTTCGCCGCTTTGACTGATGGTGACGACCAGCGTGCGCGGGTTGGGCACGCTGGTGCGGTAGCGGTATTCGCTGGCGATTTCCACATCGCAGGGCACGCCGGCCAGCGCCTCCAGCCAGTATTTGGCGACGCAGCCGCTGTAGTAGCTGGTGCCGCAGGCCAGAATCAGCACGCGGTCGATGGCCTTGAAGATGGCTTCGGCCCCTTCGCCAAACAGATCGGGCACCACGGCCTGGATGCCCTCCAGCGTATCGGCCAGGGCACGGGGCTGCTCGAAAATTTCTTTTTGCATGTAGTGGCGGTAGGGGCCCAGCTCGGCCGCGCCGCTGTGCGCCTGCACGGTTTTAACGGGGCGCTGCGCGGGCGTCAGGCGCTGGCCACCGTTTTCGATCCAGTACTTGCCCAGTTGGGCATCGACCACATCGCCTTCTTCCAGATAGAGGATCTGGTCGGTCACGCCTGCCAGGGCCATGGCGTCGCTGGCGAGGTAATGCGCGCCATCTGTGCCAACGCCCAGCACCAGCGGCGAGCCAGCGCGCGCGCCCACCATGCGGTGCGGCTCGTCGCGGCAGATCACGGCGATGGCGTAGGCGCCATGCAGCTGGGGCAGGGCGGCCTTCACCGCCTCGAACAAATCGCCGTTGTAGAGCGAATCGATCAGGTGGGCGATGACTTCGGTATCCGTTTGACTGGCAAACACATAGCCTTTGACTTGCAGTTGCAGGCGCAGGGCCTCGTGGTTCTCGATGATGCCGTTGTGCACCAGCGCGATGCGGCCGGGCTTATTGCCACTGTTGTCGGCATCCACGCCGGGGCCGTGGCTGAAGTGCGGGTGCGCGTTGTGCACGGCCGGTGCGCCGTGTGTGGCCCAGCGGGTGTGGGCAATGCCGGTGTAGCCCTGCACTTGCTCGCGCTGCACTTGCTCTTGCAACTCGTGCACGCGGGTGGTGCTGCGCGCGCGCTGCAAGCCCTTGTTCCACACGGCCACGCCGCAGGAATCGTAGCCGCGGTATTCCAGCCGCTGCAAGCCCTGCACCAAAACGGGAACCACGTTGTGCTGCGCCACTGCGCTCACGATGCCGCACATATTGACTGTCTCCTGCAAAAGAAGGCTCGCCTTGACGCCGTTGCCACAGCCTTGGCTGGCAAGGGTGATGGAGCCAGAGGCAAAAAAAGATGGCGCAATGATAGCGAATGGCCTGGCAATATATTTCTTGATAAATATCGTTACTCAATAAAATTTCATAAACATCATATTTGCGTGATAAATTTCATTTCTGGTTGAATTTTGAAATTGGTTGTCATCTATGGGCCAGGAGATAAACGATGCGCTGGATGCCGCCGATTGGCGTTTGCTGCGGCAGCTGCAGCGCGATGCCAGCTTGACCAATCAGGAGCTGGCCGCTCGCTGCGCCTTGTCGCCCGCGACCTGCCTGCGGCGGGTGCGGCGCTTGCATGCGCTGGGTTTGATCGAGCGCACCGTTTGTGTGCTGAATGCACAAGCCCTTTATCAGCACTTGGGCGCAGGGCTCACGGCCATTGTGGAAGTCACGTTGGATGTGCAGGCCGAAGCCCAGCAGCAGGCTTTTGCCGCGCGCGCCGTGGCCGATGCAGCCGTGCAGCAGTGCTACCGCACTTCGCTAGGGGCGGATTTTGTGCTGATCGTGACCGTGGCCGATATGCCGGCCTTCATGGCCTTCAGCCAGCGCCTGTTCACGCAAGACGCCAATGTGCGCAATGTGCGCAGCTTTTTCAACATGCAACGGCACAAGTTCTCGGCCGAGTTGCCTTTGGATGATATGAGTGACGCAACGGGGGATTGATGCGTCAACACACTGCTGGGCAGGACGGCGCGGGCCTGTCTTGGTTCGGCCAGGTGTTGGCCTTTGTGTCTGAGAGCCTGTTCAAAGTCTTCGCGTCGTGTCCGTTGCTTGGCAAAGGCAGTCGCTGCAAGGCGCAAAGCGCGAAACACAGAACACGAGCGGGCCAGCCGCCTGGCGCGCATTGGCAACGCAGCAGATGCGGCCTTTGCAGAGCAAGCTTTCGGGCAAGGCAGCAAATGCCCATGCGCTTTGTTGCACCCCTTGCCAAGACGGGCAGTCTTGGCTGCGGCGTGCGCTGCGATCCTGGCCATCTGTTGCTCTTGCTGACACATGGAAAGACTTTGAACAGGCGCTAAAAATCGCCCAAAACAAAACGGCAGGTTGAAGCCTGCCGTTTGTTGTTTGTTGACTGAAGGGGGGGTGGGCAAACACAGGCCCCAGACCTTGTCAGCACACGCCTTGCTGCAACATGGCATCGGCCACTTTCACAAAGCCGGCGATGTTGGCGCCATTGACGTAGTTGACCGGGCCTTTGCCCTCGTCGCTGCCGTAGCGCACGCAGTTGGCGTGAATGTCTTGCATGATGCTCAGCAGCTTGGCATCGACCTCTTCGCTGCTCCAGTACAGGCGCTGGGCGCTTTGCGCCATCTCCAGGCCCGATACGGCCACGCCCCCGGCGTTGCTGGCCTTGCCCGGCGCGTACAGCACTTTGCCCGAGTTGATGAAGGTGTGCACCGCTTCCAGCGTGCTGGGCATGTTGGCGCCTTCGGCCACGCATTGCACGCCGTTGTTGACCAGGGTGCGGGCGTCGTCGCCGTTGAGTTCGTTTTGCGTGGCACAGGGCAGGGCGATGTCCACGGGCACGTGCCAGGGGGTTTTGCCTTCTTCGTATTGCAGCTTGAACTGCTCGGCGTATTCGCGGATGCGGCCGCGCTGCACATTCTTGATGTGCATGAGGGCGGCGAGCTTCTCGGGCGTAAAGCCTGCGGGGTCGATCACGGTGCCGTTGGAGTCGGACGCAGTGATCACCTTGGCGCCGCACTGCATGGCTTTTTCAATGGCGTATTGCGAGACGTTGCCCGAGCCGGATACGGCCACCGTTTTGCCTTCGAGCGATTGGCCGTTGCGCTGCAACATTTCGCGCGCAAAGTACACGGTGCCGTAGCCCGTGGCCTCGGGGCGGATCAGGCTGCCGCCCCAGCTCAGGCCGCGGCCGGTAAATACGCAATCGGCATTGCGCGTGAGCTTTTTCATCATGCCGGCCATGAAGCCCACTTCACGCGCACCCACGCCGATGTCGCCAGCGGGTACGTCGATGTCTGCGCCCAGATAGCGGTACAGCTCGCTCATGAGGGCGTGGCAAAAGCGCATGACTTCGCCTTCGCTCTTGCCCTTGGGGTCAAAGTCCGCACCGCCCTTGCCGCCGCCCATGGGCAGGGTGGTGAGTGCGTTCTTGAAGGTTTGCTCGAACGCCAGAAATTTCTGGATCGACAGATTCACGCTGGGGTGAAAACGCATGCCGCCCTTGTAGGGGCCGATGGCGTTGTTGTGCTGCACGCGAAAGGCGCGGTTCACCTGCACCTGGCCCTTGTCGTCCACCCACGACACGCGGAACTGGATCACGCGGTCGGGCTCCACCAGGCGCTCCAGCAGGCCGTTGCCCGCGTAGCGCGGATTGCGCTCGATGAAAGGCCACAGGCTTTCGAGCACTTCGCGCACGGCTTGCAGGTATTCGCTTTGATGGGGGTCGCGCTGCTGCACGGTTTGCAGGAACTGGTTCAGGCTGGATGTTGACATGATGGTGGGGCTCGCCGATAGGAAGGATAGGAAGAAAAACAAATATGGCAGCGGCCTGCTCGCGTGGGGTTTCGATCCGCTTGAATCCGGATCGGACCGCTGCACCTCCACGCCACAGGGGCGCTGATGCTGCTGGCGTGGCATGGCTTTTTGCGGGCTAGCCTCAGGCAGCTGTGATGCCCGCAGCCGCAAAATGCTGCACCGCAAAAAGTGAAAATAATTGTACGGCTACTTGGTCGCGCTGCCAGGCTACGGGCTTTGTTATGGGGGCAGTGATGGCCTTGAGGCGCTGCTTAGAGGCATTGAGCGGGCGGCAGTCGGGCCTGTGGCCTGCAAGCGCCGATCCCATGCGGCAGCTCTTGGCACATGCCAGGTGGCGAAGTCGCTGATCGCGTGGGCAGGGCGTGCTGCACGTGAGGCGAGCTGGGGAGGGTCAGGTCGGGCGCGCCAGCCAGAGCGCATGCGGGGACGGGCCAGCTGGTCTTGCCATGCCCTCGTTACGCACCGCCGTGCTATCTCGCCACATATCGCATTGCATGCCGCACAATCACGGGCCGAACGGTCAGAGCATTGCGCAGTGACGCGATTCGCCAGCCTCATCAACGAATAGCCATCAGGCAGTTAGTCAAGCAGGCAATCGGCCCATTCATCAGGAGGAAGTCATGCAAGCCATTCGGCAACACATCGTTTTCATCGGCGGCGGCAATATGGGCAGTGCCATCTTGGGCGGCCTGCGGCGGCAAGGGGTGGCAGCCGACCAGATCACGGTGGTGGACCCCGGCGAGGCCACGCGCCAGCGCCTGCACGCGCAATACGGCGTGCGCACGCTGCCTGCGGCCGATGCCAGCCTGGCGCAGGCCGACGTGGTGGTGTGGGCCGTCAAGCCGCAGCAGTTTCGCGAAGCGGCCACGGCTGCCGCGCCGCATTTGGCGCGGGCCCTGCACATCAGCGTGGCGGCGGGCATCACCACCGAAACGTTGGCGCGCTGGCTGGGCAGCCCGCGCGTGGTGCGCTGCATGCCCAACACCCCGGCGCTGGTGGGCCAGGGCATGACAGGGATCTACGCCGCTCCCAGCGTGAGTGAGCAGGAGCGGGCGCTAGCCGATGCAGTGTTGGCACCCACCGGCCAGCGCCTGTGGCTGGAAAAGGAGGCGCTGATTGATAGTGTGACGGCCATCAGCGGATCAGGCCCGGCCTATGTGTTCTTGTGGACAGAAGCCCTGATCCAAGGCGGCATGGAACTGGGCCTGAGCCGTGAGCAGGCCAAGCAATTGGCGGTGCAGACGTTTGCAGGCGCCGTGGCCCTGATGGCGCAGAGTGATGAGTCGCCTGAGGTGCTGCGCCAGCGCGTGACCAGCAAAGGCGGCACCACGCACGAGGCCATCAGCAGCATGCAGGCCAATCGCGTGCCCGAGCACATCGTTGAAGCCGTGCACGCTTGCCACCGCAGGGCTGCGGAAATGGGCCGGGAGTTTGCCTGAGCGCTTGTTCATGCCCGCTTCACGGGCGCTAGATCATGTCGTCACGAGAAGCTGTTAAACTGCAGCAACATCATTGATTGA
>JAUMWT010000086.1 GCA_030529505.1 Allobrachymonas sp.
TCTACAAGACATTGCTTGAACTGCTCAGAGATGACCATCTTTGATGCGTTTGCTTTCTAAGCCCCTTTGAAAAAGAAAACCCGGCTACGAGGCCGGGTCTTGCTGATTTGCCAGAAGGCTGGCAGCAGCCGTTTGAAAAACGGCTACGCACGGCCTTTACTGAAGAATCACCACATCCACCCGGCGGGCGTTGGGGTCGCTGCCCTGGGTGTTGGGCATGGCTTCGGGCTTTTGCAAGGTGATGCTGCTTTCAGCCACGCCTTCGGCCAGCAGGGCATCGCGCACGGCAAAGGCGCGCTGCTTGGCCAGTTCGGCGTTCAGGGCCGCCCCGCCCGTGCTGTCGTGATAGCCGCTGAGCACCAGCATCTTGCCAGCCTGTGCCGCAGCAACGGCCTCGGCCAACGCCGCTTTGGCACCAGCTGCCACATCAGATTTGCCAACGGCGAAATAGAAACGCACGACGCCATCCACCACTTCGACGTGGGCGGCATCGGGCGGCACGGCCTTGCTTGCCAGCGCAGAGGCCACTTGCTCGGCCACGGCCGTGGCCGACACCGGCGCAGAAGCGGCTGGCGCAGCCTGCACGACGGCTTTTTTGCGCACCATGCCCACCCCGGTGAACAAGGTCGTGGCAATGGCGATGATGACCGCCGTGGCAACCGGAAGGGCTACGCCCATGCCATCGCGTTCGCGGTCATTGTCCTCATTCGACATATCAAATCCCCCCAGATTTTTGTTGAAACAGCGTTTGGCTGGCCGGACGCCACATGCATGCCTGGATACGCAATCGCTGCACTGAAGCAGCCTGCCAAATAACTATATTGTAAAAGATGCATGCAGTTGTTTGCCATTTGGACAGCAGCTTTTTTCAAAGTGAGATCGCTGGAAAACGATGCCAGAAGCGCCCACCCCAAGTTTTCTTCAGGTCGCTTGGGAAAGTGCCGGGCAAACAGTGGGGCAGCACGGACAAACATGGCCTGCGCAGTGGTCGATATCGGCTTTTTCAGGCAGCAAGCAACAGAAATGACAGCCCAAAAAACGATGCTCGAAGGCTAGGGCCTGTTCACGCTCCTTTGAAAGATGCGTTGCGCTTCAAAAGGGCACTCGCCAAGGTGCGATCCTTGGCCAGGCTGGCAACGCAGGCGATGGCCTTTTGAGCGCAACCCGAAGGCAAGCGCTCTGCCGGGGCGTCACTCGTCGTTGTGCTTCTTGCGCTACACACCCGGTCTGCTCTGCTATCCATACGTTTTTCTACGCCTTGATTGATCCCTGGCAGACAATTTCGCATCATCAAAGGAGCGTGAACAAGCCCTGGTTTTGCAGCAGCCCCAGCGCAGCGGCCGCATCGCGCAGGCTGTGGGCAAAGCGGGCATAGCCTTGGGCATTGGCGTGCACGGCGTCCGAGCGCAAATCGGCGTCGGCCAGCACTTGGCTCCAGCCACCGCGCTGCAAGGGCAGCTTCAATTCGTCGGCCAAATCAGCGTACAGGGGATGATCGCTCAACTGCCCCAAAGCGACCGTGATGCTGGGCTTGGGCACGGCCACCAGCAGCACCTGTGCGCCGCTTTTTCGCGCCTGCTGGCAAATGGCTTGGATGTGGGCACGCGTTTCCTCTTCGGGCAGCTTGCGCAAAAAATCATTGCCGCCGATGCTGACGATCACCAGCCGAGGCTGATGCTGCGCCAGCAAATCAGGCAGGCGCTGCAAGGCTTGGGCCGATGTATCGCCCGGCACACCGGCATTGATCACCTGCCAGCCCGTCAAGCCCGCCAACACCGTGGGGTAGGCCGCATCGGGCGTAGCGCCCGTGCCGTAGGTGAGCGAATCGCCCAGCGCCAGCACGGTGCTGCCAGCCGGCACGGGTTGGGCCTTGCGCACGGTTTTGGAGCAAGCGCCCAAGGCCAGCAGCAGCAGGCACAGGGCCACAGCCCACAGTCTGCCCCACCCGGCCTTGTGCCGCCACGCGCTGGCTGGCAGATGCGCGTGCAGGTTCGGGGACACGGCCCTCATGACGCAGCCTGGCCTGCCGTGGGCTGCGAGCCTTTGACCACATGCCCGCGCATGGAGGGGCGGTCGTAAAAGTCCACGCCATCCAGATCGGCCACGGTACCGATGTCCTTGTCGCCTCGGCCCGAGAGGCAGACGAGGATGCTCTGATCGGGCCGCATGGTGGGCGCCAGTTTCAGCGCATGCGCAAAGGCGTGGCTGGATTCCAGCGCGGGGATGATGCCTTCGGTGCGGCACAGATGATGGAAAGCGGCCAGCGCCTCGGCATCGGTGATGCCCACGTATTCGGCGCGGCCCGTGTCTTTGAGCCAGGCGTGCTCGGGGCCGACGCCGGGGTAATCCAGCCCGGCGCTGATGCTGTGCGTTTCGGTGATCTGACCCTGGGCGTTTTGCAAGATGTAGGTGCGGTTGCCGTGCAGCACGCCGGGACTGCCTTTTTGCAAGCTGGCGGCGTGCTTGTCGCCCTCCAGCCCTTGGCCTGCGGCCTCCACACCAATCAGGCGCGTGTTTTCATAAGGGATGTAGGGGTAGAAGATGCCCATCGCATTGCTGCCGCCGCCCACGCAGGCGATGACGGCATCAGGCTGCTGCTTCGTTGTTGCTGCAGCCATGTTCTGCGCAGCCAGCAGCTCGGGCATTTGCTGCAAACATTCCTGCCCGATCACGCTTTGAAAAT
>JAUMWT010000087.1 GCA_030529505.1 Allobrachymonas sp.
CGCCAATGGCGACCGATTCGCCCATCTGAATCAGCTTGGCCAGATAGTTTTCAACTGCGTGTACGGGTACACCGGCCATCACCACGGGCTGGCCGGCCGATTGCCCGCGCTGCGTGAGCGTGATGCCCAGCAGGCGTGCGGCCTTGATGGCATCGTCGTAAAACAGCTCGTAAAAATCCCCCATGCGGTAAAACAGCAGGGTGTGCGGGTGTTGCGCCTTGATCTGCAGGTACTGCTGCATCATCGGCGTGTGGGCTTCGTTTGTTTTTTCGGTGGCAGACATGGGGCGCTAATTTAACTGATGGGCTGTGGCTGCCGGGCGGGGGATGGCGAGGGAGCTGGGGGGCAGATGGATGGGCGGTGCCAGACTGCGGCCCAGCTAGGCAAAAATCATGCACAGCCCAGGTATTTGCCAGGAAAAAGCGTTTTTTGCCCGTGATGGCCTTGAATTGTTACGGCAAGGCCCCATAATAGACATGGCCCTTGCGTTCAACCCTTCAAGAGGAGAGAGGATCATGATGAAGAACGATGCAGAGAAAATCATTGACGAAGCTGCTGCAGCTGGTCAGCACGCTGCGGAAAAAGCCAAGCGCTCGGCAGCTGATGCGCTGGATGCGGCCAGCGACAAGATCGCCATCGCGCGCGACCGCGCCGTTGAGGCGCTGGATGCCCTGACCGAGCGTGCCAACCAATATGCACGCCGTGGCTTGGACAAGGCCGTTGATCTGCAGCACAGCGCCAAGCGCGGCATTGAGCGCGCCAGCGACGCCACCGTGCACTATGTGGAAGAACAGCCGCTCAAGTCCGTGGCCATTGCCGCAGGCATTGGCGCTGCCTTGGCCGCAGCCCTGATGCTGCTGCGCGACCGCAGACATTGATCGGGCCGGGCCAACTCACATTGGCCTTGAACAAAAAAGCACTGCGCAAGCAGTGCTTTTTTTATGAGGCGTGCGCGGAGCTGATGCTGATGCGCTGACTCAGCCGAGGCAAGCCATCGCGGCGCGGCAAGGATCAGGCGCAACGGCATGCCATGCTTGGCTGCTGCTTGGGCCGATGGGGCGCAGGCAGCGGTTTAAAAGAGGAGCCGCGCTTGCAGCTCATGCAGTTGGCCAATGCGCTCAAGCTGGTGTGTTGTGCGCTTTTTTGTTTTTGATTTTTTCTCATGGCTGCTGTTGAGGGGGTAACTGTTGTTCATGCCGACGAGGCGCTGGTGGTGCTCAACAAGCCATCGGGCCTGCTCTCGGTTCCGGGGCGCGGGCCGGAGAAGCAGGACTGCCTCAGCGCCCGCGTGCAGCAAGCGTTTGCCGATGCCCTGATCGTGCACCGGCTGGACATGTGCACCAGTGGCCTGATCGTGATGGCGCGCGGGCCGGATGCGCAGCGCCATTTGCAGCGGCAGTTTGCGCAAGCGCAGGTGGGCAAGGGCTATGTGGCCATCGTGCAGGGGCTGCCCGCTGTGCCTGCCATGCAGTGGCAATGCATCGATGCCCCCATGCGGGTGGACTGGCCCAATCGCCCGCGCAGCATCATCGACTGGCAAAACGGCAAGCCCAGCCGCACCCATTGGCGCGTGCTGGATGCGCCGCAGACGCATGCGGCGCTTGTGCCTGATTTTTTTCGCCCGCAAGTGGCAACAGGGCAAGCAGGTTCAGAGCGCGCAGAAAACGGATACGCCGTGCTGGAGGTGGCGCCTGAAACCGGCCGTTCGCACCAGATCCGCGTGCACCTGCAAGCCATTGGCCACCCGATTGCGGGCGACAGCTTGTATGGCGATGCGGCCAACCAGCGCATGGCGCCGCGCCTGCTGCTGCACGCCTGGCGTCTGGCCTTGCAACACCCGCTGACGGGCGAGGCCATGGCGTGGCAATGCCCCACGCGCTTTGATTGAGGCGAGCTGCTGCGCCAGAGCAGTGGCGAGGACGCGGGAGTTATTGATTGGGCGCTGGCTGAGTGCAGCCGCCGGATGCGCTGGCCAGGTGTGGCGCAACCAGCCGAATCGGCAGCCAGCCGCGCACGCTGTTGATGAACCAGAGCCGGTCGCCCGGCTGCGGGTGCAGCAGGCGCTGGATGGGGATGGCTGCTTCGCGCAGCACACGGCGCTGCAACAAGACCTCGCGCAAGGTGCCCGGCAGCAAGCCCTGCGCCAGTGGCGGCGTGAGGCAGCCCTGCGGCGTTTGCAGCACCAGGTTGCCGCGCGTGCATTCAGTGGCAAACCCGTCTGGCGTGTGCAGGATCACGTCCCACACATCAGGAGCAGCTGCTTGTGCGGCGGTAAGCGCTGTTTCGTAATGCACACGCTGCGTGGTTTTGTGCAGCAGCCAGCAGGCATCCACGCTGTTGGCGGCTGGGGCCAGTGCCACGGGCAAGCTCGGGGCAGCTGCTGTAGGTACCTGCTGCCAAGCAGTGGGCAGGGCATCGTGTGTATCCCAGTCCTTGCCGGGCAGCAGCACCTCGTCGTTCATGAGGCTGCCCGTGAGGCTGAGCTGGCCATCGGCCGTTTGCGTCAGCGCTACGCGCCACAGCCCTTGTGGGTGTTGGTGGGCAAAGCCTTGCAAGGCGAGCAGATATTCACCCCAGCTGATGGGACGAAAGTGGCAGGCGCGAGCCGATTGCCTGATGCGCCGCAAGTGCGGTGCCAGCA
>JAUMWT010000007.1 GCA_030529505.1 Allobrachymonas sp.
TCAAATCCGTTGTTTGATGTTGTGGCTCAATATCTCATGACGACGCTGTCTAGGCTTGCGCCCAGGATCTGTCCCAACCCATGAGGAAGCCTTGCATCCGTCACCCCCTTGCCCGGCATGATCCACGGCACAAAAGTCACATCCTCACACCAAGTCAAACCGAGTGAAATCCCGCTCGCAGATGCAATCTCACTACAATGAACAGACATTAAAAAAACCAGGCGCATGAGGCGTTCTGAGGCAGGCGCAAGGCGCTTGAGCGGGCCTTGGCCCTTGGGTATGGACTGTGTTCGCCTCATGTTTCTTTGGCGTTTGAAAGCGCCAGCCCGCCTGGCCGCTGGCGCCAGATGGCAGGCACTTGCCAAGATGGCCCCAAAAGGCCGAGCCGTCCAAACCGTTGAATAAGCGTTCTGCATATCTGTTCAGGGAGAAATGAAAAATGACCCATTCGTCTGACGATGTACAAGCCCTCTTGCCTGAATTGGCAGAGCTTGTCGTGAACGCCGTCAATCTGGAAATGGACCCCGCCAGCATCGACCCCGATGCCCCGCTGTACCGCGAAGGGCTGGGGCTGGATTCGATCGACATTCTGGAAATCGCCTTGGTCGTGGCGCGCAAATACGGCGCGCAGATCAAGGCGGGCGATGCCGACAACGCCCGGGTGTTCGGCTCCTTGCGCGCTCTGGCGCAATACATCGTGGCCAACCGGCCCAAGGGCTGATTTCGGGCCAGGGCCAATTGCGCAAGGGGTTGAGTGTGGCGCAGCCGTTTACCCATCAAGCAGCCAGCGGCCAGCAGCAGGCGGCGGCTCATGATCCGGCCTGGCTGGCGGCTGCTGCAACGGCAACAGCCGGTGGGGCAAGGCCCGAGCAGCTTGCATCTGCGCCTGCCGCTGAGGCAGGGCCGGGCGCCGCAGCAGCGCGGCAGCCTGCGCAGTCGCTGCTGCGCGGCCTGGGCTGGGTGCTTTATGTGGCCGCCGTTTTCTTCTGCTGCATGCAGCGCGAACCCCGCTGGTGGACGCTGCTGCCCTTCGTGCTGCCGCTGGGTTATTGGCTGGGCGCTTATCTGGCACGGCGCATGGGCCGCCCGCGCCTGCAATGGCTCTTTCAAGGCGGCCTGCTGCTGGGCGTGGTGACGCTGCTGTTCGGCTTTGGGCAGGCCCATTTCGGGGGCGTGCTCAGCCCACAGCGCATTCGCCTGTTCTATTTCTTGCAAGAGGCAGCGATGCTGTGGCTGCTGGTGGCGGTGTTTGCGCGTTCGCTCTTGCCGGGCAAAACGCCGTTGTGCTCGGCCGTGGCCGTGCTCTCGCACCCGGTGATGATGCCGGCCGTGTGGCGCTACACCCGGGGCGTGACCCTGGCCTGGGCTGTGTGGATTGCCGGCCTGTGGCTGGTTTCGGCCGGGCTGTTCGTGGCGGCATCGGCCCAGGCCTGGGCGTTTTTCTCGATGGGGCTGTTGCCGGTGCTGATTGCGGCCTTCTTCGTGGCCGAGGTGCTGCTGGGCCGCCGCCTGTTTTTGCCCAAGGCCGACCGCAGCAGCCTGTGGGCCACGCTGGCTACTGTGCGCAAGGTGAACTGGACGGCTTTTTTCATGCAACTGTTTCAAGGGCAGAGCGAGCAGGGCGCTGCAGCAAACGCGACGCGCCTGATCGGCCGGGGGCCGCAGGCCTCGGCCCCTGCGGCCGCAAGGAGCGGGCGATGAGGCAGGAGGGCGTGCAGCACGCGCCGCACATGAGCGCCATCAGCAAAATGAACGTCAATGTGAACGTCAATGCCGATGCCAACACCCGCCTGGCTACGCAAGAGCCGGTGTGCGGCCACGCCAGCTTGCAGGCGGTGCTGGCGCACACGCGGCAGGGGCCGGTCACGGTGCAGCAATGGCTGCACGATGCGCGCCAGCTGCTGGCGCGCCTGCCTGCGGGCTGTGATCACATCGTCAACGTTTGCGAAGACCGTTACCACTTTCTGCTTGGCCTGGGCGCGTGCCTGCTGGGCGGCAAGCTCAGCTTGCAGCTCTCGTCGCTCACGCCAGCGGCCTGGGCGCAAGTGGCGCAACAAGCGCCCGATGCGCTGTGCCTGCACGATGGCCATTTGCCCGATCTGCTGAGCCATGCCGCCTTGCCCCGCCTGCATCTGGGCGAGCTGGGGCTGGGCGCAGCCAACGGCGCTGCGCGCACGGCCGATGCGCACATCCCGGCCATTGCCGCCACGCAGATCGTGGCGCAGGTGTTCACCTCCGGCTCCACCGGCGCACCCGTGGGCCACGCCAAAACCTGGGGCAAGCTTTGCTGCAATGTGCGCGCCGAGGCGCAATTGCTGGGCCTGGCGGCGGGCCAGACCGATGCGCATGCGGCAGTGCCCTGGTGCCTGGTGGGCACGGTGCCTTCGCAGCACATGTATGGCTTTGAATCGGTCATCTTGCAGGCCCTGATCGCCGGGCACAGCCTGTGGAGCGGCCGCCCCTTTTACCCGGCAGACGTGGCCGAGGCGCTGGCCGCCGTGCCGCAGCCGCGCATGCTGGTGAGCACGCCCGTGCACCTGAAAGTGCTGGTGGAATCGGGCGTGGCCTTGCCCGCCGTGGATCGGGTGTTGTGCGCCACGGCCCCTTTGGCCGATGATCTGGCGCAGCGGGTGGAAGCGGCGCTGCAGGCGCCTTTGTTCGAGATTTACGGCAGCACCGAAACGGGGCAGATGGCCGTGCGCCAGCCGGTGCAAGGCCCGCAGTGGACGCTGTTTCCCGGCTTGGCGCTTGAAGAGGGCGCAGGCGGCCAGCTCATCGCCAGCGGCGGCCATCTGGAAGGACGCATTCCGCTTTCTGACCAGATCGAGCGGCTGGACGCGCGCCGCTTCTTGCTGCGCGGGCGCTCGGCCGACATGGTCAATATCGCGGGCAAGCGTTCGTCGCTGGCGCATTTGAACAGCGTGCTGGCGCGCATCAGCGGCATAGAAGACGGCGCCTTCTTTTTGCCCGACGAACGCAGCGCGGATGCCGCCAGCATGCAGGCAGCGGAGCGCGCGCCTGCAAAGGCATCTGATGCCGGGCAGCGGCCCGTGCAACGCCTGTGCCTGGTGGCCGTTGCGCCGGGCTTGCAGGCTGATGCGGTGATGCGCCTGCTGCGCCAGCACATCGACGATGTGTTTTTGCCCCGCCCGCTGATTCTGCTGGACCAGCTGCCGCGCAACGCCACCGGCAAACTGCCGCAGGCGGCCTTGCAGGCCATTTACGAACAACACATGGCGCAGGTGGGGACACGGGCCGTTGGCGTAGAGAAAGATGAGCGGGAAGCTGCCGCGGCCCAGGAGGCAGGAAAGCTGCCCGCTGCGGCAGCGCCAGCGCCTCAGGCAAGCGCGTTGGATCTTTCGGCCAGCCGGCGTTGGCAAGTGCCTTTGCAGCATCCGGCGTTTGCGGGGCATTTTCCGGGCCACCCGGTGCTGCCGGGCGCGCTGCTGTTGCAGCAGTGCCTCGATCTGTGCCGCGAACGCAGCCAGGCGCTGGCGCCCGAGCGGACAGCCGAATGGGCGCAAGGGCATTGGCTGGTGCAATCGGCCAAGTTTCTGCAAACCTGCCATCCGGGCGATGAGTTGCTGCTGCAAGTCGAACCCAAATCCGCACCGGCAGGGCAAGCAACCGCGGATTGGAACGGGGCTTGGGCGTTTCGCGTGCTGCGCGATCAGGCCGTGGTCATGAGCGGCGTGGCGCAAGCTGTGGCCGGATCGGCGGGTTGAAAAAGCGGCACCCAGTATGTTGAACCCCAGCTCCTCGCCCGCTTCTGCTGCTCAAGCGCAGACCGACTGGACGCAACGCAAAGAGCGCAGCCAGCGCCCGGTGGTGCGCTTCATGGTGTGGCTCTCGCTGCTGCTGGGGCGGCGCGCCAGCCGTTGGGTGCTGCGCGGCATCGCTTTTTATTTCTTGCTGTTTGCGCCCCAGGCGCGTGCGGCCTTGCAGGGCTATTACCAGCGCCTGTGGCAGCGCCGCGCCAGTTGGGGCGAGTTGTACCGCCACTTCTTCAGCTTTGCCAGCGTGATTCATGACCGGGTGTTTTTGCTGGCCGGGCAAGGCGGGCAGATTGATATCCGGCTCGAAGGCGAAGACCGCCATGCGCTGGAGCAAGTCTTGCAGCAGCGCCAAGGGGTGGTGATTCTGGGTGCGCACTTTGGCAGTTTCGAGGCGCTCAAAGTGCTGGGCGAGCAAAACGGGCAAACCGTGTACATGCTCATGTACGGCGAAAACGCCGACAAGCTCAACAGCACTCTGGCCGCGATCAACCCGCAGGCTGCTGCGCAGGTGATTGCGCTCAACCGCGTGGATTCGATGCTGCGCGCGCAAGAGCAGCTGGCGCAGGGCCATTGGCTGGGCCTGCTGGCCGACCGCACTTTTGCCAACGATGAAACGGCCCCGCAAACCTTTTTGGGCGATACGGCCCGCCTGCCCACCGGCCCGCTGCGGCTGGCGGCCATGCTGGGCTGCCCCGTGGTGTTTCTGGCAGCGGCCTATGTGGGGGGCAGGCACTATCAGGTGCATGCCCGCGTGCTGGGCGACTTTGCCCACTGCCCGCGTGCCGGGCGCGAGGCCCGCATGCAGCAATTGCAGCAAGCCTACGTGCAGCAGCTTGAAGACGTTTGCCGCCGCTACCCGCACAACTGGTTCAATTTTTTCGATTTCTGGTCAAGCGCTGCTGGGGCTGAGCCCGATGCGCATGGGCGCAGATGAGGGCCTCGCGCTGGCCGGACGCCTGGGCTGCTCGCTTGAGCGCCCACAGATTTTTTCAAAGGTGAAACCATGCATTCCATCCGCTTTGTTTCTTTTCTGCACATGATGCGTTTGCATTTGCGCCCACTGGCCGCGGGTGCTTGTACCGTGGCGTTGCTGGGTGCGGTGCCATCGGTCTGGGCCTTTGATCTGGGCACGCTCATGCAGAACCTGGGCAAGCACAAAGAGCGGCACGGCCAGTTCGTGGAAACGCGGCATTTGGCCGTGCTCAAGCAGCCGTTGCGCTCCAGCGGCGAGGTGCGCTACGTGGCGCCCGATCTGTTCGAGAAAAAAACGCTGGAGCCCGCGCCAGACGTGATGCAGGTCAAGGGCGATCAGCTCTATATGGAAAAAGACGGGCGCAAGTACCGCATCCAGCTCAGCAAGCAGCCGCAAGTGGCGGCGTTTGTGGATGCGATTGCCGGCCTGCTCAAGGGCGATGCGCAAACGCTCATGCGCACCTACGAGCATCAGCTCGAAGGCCAGGCCAGCCAATGGACGCTGACGCTGGTGCCCAAAGACCGGAAGATGCGCGGCATCGTGCGCCAGATCATCGCCAAGGGCGATCAGGATCAGCTGCGCAGCATCGAGTATTTGCAGGCCGATGGCGACCGCTCGGTGATGGTGGTGCAGCCTCTGGTGGCACGCCAGGCCCAGCAACAGGCCCAGTCGGCATCGCAGGCCAAATAAGGCCGGGCACAGCTTGAACGGCCAGGGAGCCAGCGGCGCATGAAGGCGTGGATGTGGCGAAACAAGGCGGTGTGGCTGTGGGCGCTGGGCCTGCTGGCCGCCGTTGGGGTGATTGCGCGCAGCAGCTTCACCACCGACATGAGCGCCTTTTTGCCGCAAAGCCCCAGCCGCCAGCAGCAGCTGTTGGTGAATCAGATCACGCGGGGCAGCCTTTCGCGCATGCTGCTGCTGGGGCTGGAAGGCGGCACGCCCGAACAGCGCACGCAAGCCTCGCGGCAACTGGCCGCGCAGATGCGCGCCGCGCAACGCTTTGCCATCGTGAGCAATGGCGAGACGGAAGCGTTCGAGCGCGACCGCGCCTTCGTGTTTGCGCACCGCTATCTGCTCAGCCCCGCCATGACCGAGGAACGTTTCAGCGAGCCGGGCTTGCGCCGTGCCATCGCGCAATCGGTGCAGAACCTGGCTTCGCCCGCAGGCCTTTTGCTCAAGCAGCTTTTCACGCGCGACCCCACCGGTGAAGTGCTGGCGCTGATGCAAGACATGGCCGCGAGCGACCGCCCCGCCGAAGGCGAGGTATGGGCATCGCGCGATGGGCAGCGCGCCTTGCTGCTGGCGCAAACGCTGGCGGCGGGGTCGGACACCGATGCCCACGCGCAAACCCTGCAGGAGCTGCAGCAGATTTTTGCCCGCATGCAAGCCGCGCAGTCCGAACTGGCCGATCTGCGCCTGTTGTTGGCGGGCGCGCCCGTTTTGGCGGTAGAAGCCAGCGCCACCATCCGCAGCGAAGCGGTGCGCCTGTCGCTGGGCGGGGCAGCAGCCGTGATCCTGCTGCTGCTGTGGATTTACCGCTCGCCCGCCACGGTGGGCATCAGCCTGCTGCCGGTGCTTTCGGGCGTGCTGGCGGGTATCGCCTGCGTGAGCCTGCGCCACGGCGTGGTGCATGGCGTGACCGTGGGCTTTGGCACCACTTTGATGGGCGAGGCCATCGACTACAGCATCTACTACTTCGTGCAATCCGCCCCGGTGGGTGGGCAGGGCCGTGCGGGCATCAGTGGCGATGCGCGCCTGCGGCCTGAAGCATGGCGCCAGCGTTTCTGGCCCACCATCCGCTTAGGCCTGCTGACCTCGGTCTGCGGCTTTGCCGCGCTGGTGTTTGCGGGCTTCAGCGGCCTGGCGCAGCTGGGGCTGTATTCCATCGTGGGGCTGGTGGTGGCCGCGCTCGTCACGCGCTTTGTGTTGCCCTGCCTGCCCGTGCAGCGGGTGGATTGGAACCATGCCAGTCGCACAGGTGCCTGGCTGGCGCAGGCTGTGGCGCGCTTGCAGCGCCTGCGCTTGGCCGTGTGGGGTTTGCTGCTGGCCTCTGCCTTGGTGATTGCCCACAGCGTGTGGCAGCAGGGCAGCATCTGGAACAAGAACCTGGCCGCGCTCAACCCGGCCTCGAAAGAATTGCAGGCGCTGGATGCCGCCTTGCGCCGCGACCTGGGCAACCCCGACACCACTTCGCTGGTGGTGGCCAGCGCGCCCAACGAGCAAGCTGCGCTGCAACAGGCCGAGCAGGTGTCGCCCGTGCTGCAAGCCCTGGTGGATGAAGGCGTGATTGCCAGCTTCGAATCGCCCGCGCGCTTTTTGCCCAGCGACGTCACGCAGCGCCGCCGCCAGCAGGCCTTGCCAGCGGCCGATGTGCTGCAAGAACGCCTGCAAAGTGCCGTGCGTGATCTGCCGGTGGACGCCGCCGTGCTGCAACCCTTTGTGCAAGACGTGGCCCAGGCGCGCGCCGCGCCCTTGCTCAACCGGCAGGCCCTGCAAGGCACGGCCTTGGGGCTGGCGGTCGATGCCATGTTGCAGCCGCAGGGCGCAGGCGTGGCCGCGCTGCTGCCCGTGCGCGGCTTGAGCGATGCCAGCGGGCAAGCCGCCAGTGTGGATGGCGCAGCCGTGCAGCGCGCCTTGCAAGCGGCTGGCTTGGCGCACGCTGCGGAAACGGCAAATACAGCAGGCACCCATCAAGATGATGCAGGCGCAGGCGTTTTCTTCATCGACATCGGGCAGGAAACGGCCGAGCTGTACAGCCGCTATTTTCAAGAGGCGCTTTCGATGGCGCTGCTGGGTTTACTCGCCATTGCCGTGCTGCTGGCGGCCACGCTGTGCAGCATCCGCCGCATGCTGCGTGTGCTGCTGCCCCTGGCCGTGGCCGAGCTGGCCGTGGTGGCCGGCTTGCTGTTGAGCGGGCAGACGCTGACGCTGATGCATTTCATCGGCCTGTTGCTGATCGTGGCGGTGGGCTCGAACTACACCTTGTTCTTTGATCGCTACGACCTGCGCAGCGAAGGCCAAACGCTGACGCTGGCTTCGCTGCTCGTGGCCAATATCGCCACGGTTTTGGGTTTTGGCGTGCTGGCGTTTTCGCAATTTCCGGTGCTGCATGCCATTGGCCGCACCGTGGCGCCGGGCGCGCTGCTGGCCTTTGTGCTGGCGGCCATGAGTGCCGCAGGCACAGCCGAAGAAGCGGAGCAAGCGCCCGCGCAGCGTGAAGGAGGGGCGCAGCATGCATGAGCCGAGTCGCCTTCAATCATTCAATCCTTCCCATGCAGTTGGCTCAGACGCAGCGCCAAGGCAGGCGGCGGCATCAACAGCCGCTGCGGCCCACGCCCCTGCTATCGGCTCCGTTGGCCCCGTTGGCAACACAGCCCCTGTGCCGCGACGCTGGCGGCCCGTGCCCTTCATCGCTATCAGCATCGCGCTGCACGTGGCTTGTTTGCTGGCGTGTGTGCTGTGGCCCGCGCAATGGCCCTGGTGGTTGGCGGCTGTGCTGGGCAATCAGGCGCTGATCGTGGCGCTGGTGTTTTTGCCGCGTGCGCAGGCGCTGGGCCGCACCGTGACGCGCTTGCCTGCTCCTGCCGCCATGCAGGGCTGGGTGGCGCTCACGTTTGACGATGGCCCCGATCCGGCCGTCACGCCGCAGGTACTGGAGCTGCTCGATCGCTACCAGGCCAAGGCCAGCTTCTTTTGCATTGGCGTAGCTGTGCAGCGGCACCCCGATCTGGTACGCGAGATCATCGCGCGCGGCCACAGTGTGGAAAACCACAGCCACAGCCATTCGCCGCTGTTTGCCTTTTGGGGCTGCGGGCGCATGCGGCAAGACATTGAACGGTTGCAGCAAGCCGTGCAGGGCATCACTGGTACGTGGCCGCGCTTTTTCCGGCCCACGGCGGGTTTTCGCAACCCGCTGCTCGATGGGGTGCTGGCCCGCACCGGCTTGCATCTGGTGATGTGGACGCGCCGGGGTTTTGACACCCGCTGCCGCAGCGCCCACACCGTGCGCGAGCGCCTGTTGCGTGGTTTGCGCGCGGGCGACATTCTGCTGCTGCACGATGGCAATGCCGCCCGCACCGAGCAGGGCGAGCCGCTGGTGCTGGCCGTGCTCCCCGCGGTGCTGCAAGCGCTGCAAGATCAGGGCCTGCAAGCCGTGACTTTGCGGCAGGGTTTGGCCGGTTTGCTGGATGATGCCGGTCCCACGCCAGAATCTGCCGCGCCCCAATCCGCGACCAGCTGCCCCTCTCTGCCAACGAACAACATCACGCCATGACATCACGACCTTTGCCACCACAACCTTTGCTGCTGCGCCACTACACGGCCACGACCTGTTCGGGCGATGGCTGCCAAGCCCTGCTGCGCGATCTGCTGGCTATGCACAGCGCCCTGGCTCCGTGCACGTTCGACACGGTGGACTTTGCCACTTGCACCGGCACCGTGCCCGATCTGGAAAGCAGCCCGCTGCCAGCGGCCTGGCAGCGTTTTGATTGCCGCAACAACCGCCTGGCCTGGCGCGGTTTGCAGGCCGATGGCTTTGCGCAAGCCGTGGCAGACGCTGTGCGCCGCTACGGCCCCACGCGGGTGGCGACTTTGCTGGGCACCAGCACGGCAGGCATTTATTCCACCGAGCTGGCCTACCGCCAGCGCGATGCGCAAACGGGCGCGCTGCCCGCCGACTTTCATTACGCCGAAACGCACAACACCTTCTCCGTGGCCGATTTCGTGCGCCACGCCTTGGGCTTGCAAGGGCCAGCGGCGGTGATCTCAACCGCCTGCTCTTCATCGGCCAAGGCTTTTGCCAGCGGGGCGCGCCTGCTGCAAGCAGGGCTGGCCGACGCGGTGGTCGTGGGCGGGGTCGATAGCCTGTGCCTGACCACGCTGTACGGCTTTCGCTCGCTGGGGCTCACGTCCGAATCGCCCTGCAAACCTTTCGATGCGCAGCGCGATGGCTTGTCGATTGGCGAAGCAGCAGCTTTTGCCTTGCTGGAACGCTTGCCCGACGATGTTGCCTCACTGCCGCCCGACAGCATCGTGCTGCGCGGCTATGGCGAAACGAGCGATGCTCATCACATGTCGGCCCCGCACCCCGAAGGAGCGGGCGCGCGCGCAGCCATGCAAGGCGCTTTGCAAATGGCGGGCCTGGCCCCCGAGGATGTGGACTACATCAATCTGCACGGCACGGCCACACCCGCCAACGATGCGGCCGAGGGCTTGGCCGTGCATGCCCTGTTTGGCGCGGGCACGCTGTGCAGCTCCACCAAGGGCTTTACCGGCCACACCCTGGGCGCAGCCGGTGCGGTGGAGGCAGTGGTGTGCGCCCTGGCGCTGGCGCAGCAATTCGTACCGGGCAGTGCGGGCACGCAAACCTTGGATCCCGCCATTGCCGTGCGCTACGCCTTGCAAGCGCAACGCCTATCAGCATCGCAGCGGCCATTGCAGCCCCTGCGTCATGTGCTGAACAACTCCTTCGGCTTTGGCGGCAGCAATTGCAGCTTGCTCTTCAGCCGCTGGCAAGACTGCGCCTTGAGCAATGAGCAGGAGGGCCGCGCATGAATACATCTCAGAACATGAACAAGATGACGGCAACCGCCCATGCATCTAGGCCTTTGCGCGTGCGGCTACACGGCGTGGGCGTGCTCGGCCCCGGTCTGGAGAATTGGGCGCAATGCCGCGCCTGCCTACGTGGCGAGGCGGCGTACCAATCCGCTGCTACCGTTTTGCCCGCACCCGACATGCTGCCCCCGGCCGAGCGGCGGCGGGCCAGCCGCGTCATCAAACTGGCGCTGGCCATTGGGGCCGAGGCCGTGCAGCACGCTGCGGCTGATGCAGCGCGGCTCGCCAGCGTGTTCAGCTCTTCAACGGGTGATGGGCAAAATTGCCACGCCCTGTGCGAAACACTGGTCAGCCCCCAGCGCGACATCTCGCCCACGCGCTTTCACAACTCGGTGCACAACACGGCCGCTGGCTACTGGTGCATTGCCACGGGCGCCACGGGGCCGTGCCAGGTACTGGCCGCTTACGACGCAAGCTTTGCCGCAGGTTTGCTCGAAGCGGCCGTGCAAGTGCATGCCGAGCAGCGCGATGTGCTGCTGCTGGCCTACGACTCGGACTACCCCGAACCCCTCAAAACCTGCCGCCCTGTGCCCGATGCGGCGGGTGTGGCCTTGCTGCTGCGCCCGGCAACAGAGCCTGCCGATGCGCAGGCCTTGGCCGAATTGGCGGTCACGTGGTGTGCAGGTGCGCCCCCTGTCGCTTCATCTGTCACGCAGCCCGCGCTGGATGCTGGCTTGCAGGCCTTGAGCGACACCATCCCCGCCATGCGTGCTTTGCCTTTGCTGCAACTGCTGGCCCGTGAGCAAGCTGGCCAGGTGTGGGTGGCGGGCCTGCCCGGGCAGGGCTTGCAGATCGGGGTGCAGCCATGCGCGTAGATGCCGGTCAGGCCCCGATCATGGATCGTGCGGCCATTGCCAGCCGCATTCCGCACCAGGGCTGCATGTGCCTGCTCGATGCGGTGCTGCGCTACGACGATGCCGGCATCGCCTGCACAGCTCGTAGCCATTTGCTGGCCGATAACCCCTTGCGCCACAACGGCGTGCTGGGCGCTGCTTTGGGCGTGGAATACGCCGCGCAGGCCATGGCCCTGCACTGTGCCTTGCTGGCGGGCAATGCACCGCGTGCGCGCAGCGGCTACCTCACCAGCGTGCGGTCGCTGGAACTGCATGCCAACACGCTGGACGAAACGGGGCAGCCCCTGCTGGTTGAGGCCAGCCGTTTGGCCTTGAACGACGGCACTGCCATGTACCAGTTCACGATTCATGCGGGCGAGCGCCTGCTGGCGCAGGGCCGCTTATCCGCCGTGATTGATGCAGCAGGCTTGGCTGCTGCCAGCGGTGCGGCCGGGGCTGGCTGATCGCTCGCCTTATTGCTTGATTTGAAAATTTTGCTGAAAGATGTGTTTGCCATGAACGATTCAAGCATTTCTGCAACGGGTGCTATCGGTACTACCGGTGCTGCACCCGCGTCGCGCCCGCGCCAGGCCTTGGTCACGGGCGGCAGTGGTGACATTGGCGCAGCCATCGCCCGCCGCCTGGGGCAGGCGGGCTGCCAGGTGTGGGTGCACGCGCATCGCAACCTGGCCAAGGCGCAAGCCGTGGCAGACGAGATCGTGGCCGCAGGCGGGCAGGCCCGCGCCATTGCCTTTGATGTGAGCGATGCCGCCAGCGTGCAGCAGGCGCTGCCCACCCTGCTGGCGCAGGGCGCGATCGATATCCTCGTGAACAATGCGGGCGTGCACGACGATGCGGCTTTTCCGGCCATGCAGGCCGAACAGTGGCAAGCGGTGCTGCGCGTGAATCTGGATGGCTTTTTCAATGTCACCCAGCCGCTGGTCATGCCCATGGTGCGCCAGCGCTGGGGCCGCATCATCTCCATTTCGTCGGTGGCGGCGCTGGCGGGCAACCGCGGGCAGGTCAATTACGCTGCGGCCAAGGGCGCGCTGCAAGCCGCGAGCAAATCGCTGGCGCTGGAGTTGGCGAGCCGCCGCATCACGGTCAATTGCGTGGCGCCGGGCATCATTGCCGGGCAAATGACCGATGCCGTGTTTGACGATGCCGCCATCGCCACGCTGGTGCCTGCGCGCCGCGCGGGCCAACCCCAAGAGGTGGCCGATCTGGTGGCCTTCCTCGCGTCTGACGCAGCCGCCTACATCACGGGGCAGACCATTTCCATCAACGGGGGCATGTACTGATGGGGCTGAAACAGCGCCCTGATTTGCCGTGCTTGCAGGCCGAGGCGAATGGCCTCAAGCACAAACAAGGCAAGCGTAGCCGCCACGCGGCGGTGCTGCTCCGATAAAAAGAGAAGGGAGTTTGAGAGTTGGATGCGATGGATAAAGACAAAGCCGATCAAGTCGATCAAAACAAGGCGCCGCAGCCGATGGCCGGCGCGGCCGGTGTTGAACAGCCCTTTGCAATAACAACACCTGCTGCAGCGGGCGACTCTGGGCGCTTAGCAAACAGCACACTGTACGACGTGCTGGTGATCGGCGGTGGCCCGGGGGGATCGACCGCGGCGACCCTGCTTGCGAAAAAGGGCTTGCGCGTGGCGCTGCTTGAAAAAGCGCGGCACCCGCGCTTTCACATCGGTGAATCGCTGCTGCCGGCCAACCTGCCGTTGTTTGACGAGCTGGGCGTGGGCGAAGCAATCCGTGCCATTGGCGTGCCCAAGCACGCGGCGGAATTCGTGTCGCCCTGGCACGAGCAGGGCAGCCAAACCTTTTCGTTCGCCGAAGCCTGGAACAAAGACCTGCCCTCGGCCTACCAGGTGCTGCGATCCGAGTTTGACGAAATCCTGATCCGCAATGCCGAACGCCAGGGCGTGCAAGTGGTGGAAGGCTGCAAGGTCACTGGCGTGGAACTGGACGGCCTGCCCGACGACCAGGTGCAGGCTACCGCCCTGCACGACGATGGCCGCAAAAGCCAGTGGACGGCGCGCTTTTTGGTGGATGCCTCGGGGCGCGACACCTTTTTGGCCAACCGCTTCAAAATCAAATACCCCAATCCCAGGCACAACAGCACGGCCATTTACGCCCACTTCAAAGGCGCCAAGCGCCACCCCGGCGCGGCGCAAGGCAACATCACCATCTTCTGGTTCGACTACGGCTGGTTCTGGTTCATTCCGCTGCGCGACGGCATCACCAGCGTGGGCATGGTGGTGTGGCCGCATTTCTTGAAAACGCGCGGCAAGCGCAGCCTGCAGCAGTTCTTTCTCGATGGCATCGCGCTGTGCCCGGCGCTGGCCCAGCGCATGGCCGAGGCCAGCATGGTGTCTGACGTGACGGCCACGGGCAACTACTCTTATCTGTCCGAGCGCAACCACGGCCGCAACTACGTGATGATTGGCGATGCCTACGCCTTCATCGACCCCGTGTTCTCGTCGGGCGTGTGGCTGGCGATGAAGGGCGGCGTGTTTGCGGCGGACGCCATCGCCACCCTGCTGCGCCAGCCCGGGCAAAGGCAGGCGGCGCTGCAACGCTTTGATGAGCGCATGCGCCACGGCCCGCGCGAGTTTTCGTGGTTCATCTACCGCATCTCGCACCCCACCATGCGCGACATGTTCATGTCGCCCAGCAACAAATACCGCATGAAAGAGGCGCTGCTGTCCATGCTCGCGGGCGATATCTACGACGACACGCCCATCTGGCCCGGCGTGCGCAAACTCAAAGGGGCCTTCTATCTGCTGTCACTGCTCAACCCCAAGCGCACCTGGCTGGCCTGGCAAAAGCGCAAGCAAGACATCACCGCCATCGAAGGCT
Organism: Allobrachymonas sp.; assembly: GCA_030529505.1. Lineage (GTDB taxonomy): Bacteria > Pseudomonadota > Gammaproteobacteria > Burkholderiales > Burkholderiaceae_C > Brachymonas. Next base: position 14,063 of record JAUMWT010000007.1, read on the forward strand.
TGCTGCCCAGGCAGACGGAGTATTGAGTGCTTGGTGCGCTGAGTGCTGCTTGCCAGCGGGAGTTGCTGTCTGACTGGATAGAGCGGCGCTGTTCTTGTAGCCGTTGGCAAGGCGGCTGTATGCAAACGCAAGCGATGAGCGGCAAGCCCGGTGGGCCTGGCTGAACATGGTGCAGGCATGGTGGCGCAGTCGCAGTTGCTGGCCGCAAGATCAGCGCTGCGCACATGGATCGGCAGGTATCGGTAGGGGTGTGCGCTTCGTCTGCCATGTGCTGCAAACCGCTTTCAGATTGCTGCCAGATCGCCTGCGAATGCGCTGCTTGCGCTCGTGCCAGCCAAGCCAGCCAAGCCAGCCAAGCGCATCCGCTTGTTACCGTCTGTTAAACTGAAAAGCTTTGTGAATCAGCCAGGCCCGGGCCGCAGCGGTATTGGGTGAGCGGCTGATGCCCCACTGTTTTTTCGTTCATTGACTCTTGCTTGCCATGACCGTTTCTTCTGCTGAACCAACTCTGCCATCGGCCTTGCAACCGGCCCTGCAATACCCCATCGAGCTGGATGGCGAAGCCATCCAGCAGCTCATACCGCATCGCGCGCCCATGCTGTTCATCGAGCAGGCCACGGTGCATGCGCCCGACCGTTTCGATGGCGTGGCCCGTTGGTCGCACGACAACCCGATCCTGGCCGGGCACTTTCCCGGCTGCCCCATCGTGCCGGGCGCCATCATTCTGGAAGCGGCCGCGCAATTGGCCGGCGTGGGCCTGCTGGCGGGCGACCCCATCACCCGCAACATCGGCTCGGGCCATGTGGGCATGCTGGGCGCGGTGCGCAAGTGCTCGTTCAAACGCCCCGTGCTGCCGGGCAACCAGCTGCTGTTCAGCATGACGTGCCGCCGCATGGCCGAAAAAGCCGTGCTGGCCCAATGCACGGGCGAGGTGGATGGCATCGAAGCCGCCGTGCTCGAATTCATGGTGGTGTATGCGCCGCAAACCAGCTTGCAAGATTTCATTCCCAACGAGGCGCTCACGCACCTTTTCCGCAACCTGCCCGGCGCGGCTGCTTGAAGCTTGATTGCTTGCTTGAGTGATTGTTTGGCGCTCTTGTCGTGTCAATCATGCCGCGTCAGTCATCCAAAACAAACGGCCCATCACGGGCCGTTTGTTTTTTGTGTTTGTGGTGCGGGCGTTTGTAACGATGGGCTGTTTGTGTTCCGGCCAACACAAAGCGCCTGCCGTGCCAGAAAACTCGACAGATCGCGCACTTTTCGGCTTGCGCTCAAAAGATCAGCGTCTGCAAGGCCGGTTGGGGCAAGCGTCGCGTTGGCGGCAACTGCTGCATTGGCCAATGTGTTTTTGAAGTGCAGGACATTTTTCAAAGGCGGGTGAACCGGCCCGGTTTTGCAGGCGGTAGCTGCACTCAAGCGTCGGTTTCTTCTTGCAGCCATTGCAAAACGGGCACGGTGCCGGGCAGCACGGGCTGCACTTGCACGGGCAGATGTTCCCAGGCGAAAGATTGCTGCTCGCGCATGCAGAGTTCGCCCGACCATTGGCTGACGCGGCAAAAATGCAGCTGCACCAGGGCGTGCGGGTAGTCCACCACGCTGCTGCGCCACAGCGTGGCCGGGCCGATCAGCAGGCCGATTTCTTCTTGCAGCTCGCGCCGCAGGGCGGCCTCTACCGTTTCGCCCGCTTCGACCTTGCCGCCAGGAAATTCCCAATACCCCGCATAGGCCTTGCCCGCCGGGCGGTTGGTGAGCAAAAAGCGCCCATCGGCCCGCTGCAAAATGCCCACGGCCACCTGCACCAAGGGGCGCGGCTGCCCGTCAGATGGCGCATCGGCGCGGGGCTGGGCGGCATCGGCCACCAAAATGGCAGGGCTTGAGGGGGCGGTGGCCTGTGCTGCTTGCATGCTTGTGTCGGGTTTCATGGTGATGAAGCGCAGAAGGTCGATGGATCGGTTTTCGGAAGGGCGATGGTGTGGATCCAAAGCCAGCAGTTTGTGCAGCAAAACGCCAGCGACTGCAATCTGCGCGGCATTTGATTCGGCCAGAAGCAGCAGATAAAACGTGCTGCGCGATCAATTGCGCGCGCCAATTCACGGGCCAGCTCAATCATGGCTGCTGGGTGTGCGGGCGTGCGCCAGATGCCGGCCCATGTAATCGTTGGCAAATTGCCGGGCCACGCGGCCGCTGCGCGAGCCGCGTTCCAATGCCCAGACCAGGGCTTCGGGCATGGCTTGGCTCACCTCGGCTTCGGGCAGGCCCAGGCTGCGCAGCCACTGGTGCACGATGGCGAGGTAGGCCTCCTGGCTGAAAGGATAGAAGCTGAGCCAGATGCCGAAGCGTTCGGAAAGCGAGGTTTTTTCTTCCACGGCTTCGCCAGGATGCAGTTCGCCATCGGGCGAGCGGCCGGGGCGCAGATTGTCTTGCGTGTATTCGGGCAGCAGGTGGCGGCGGTTGCTGGTGGCGCAGATCAGCACATTGGGCGTGCTGGCAGCGACCGAGCCATCGAGCATGGACTTGAGCGCCTTGTAGCCCGATTCGCCTTCGTCAAAACTCAAGTCGTCGCAAAAGATCAGAAACTTTTCCGGGCGCTGGGCCAGCAGTTCGCTCATGTCCGGCAAATCCACCAGATCGGCCTTGTCCATTTCGATCAGGCGCAAGCCCTGCGCCGCAAAGGCGTTGAGGCAAGCCTTGATCAGCGAGGATTTGCCCGTGCCGCGCGCGCCCGTGAGCAGCACGTGATTGAAGGGCCGGCCTTGCACGAACTGTTCGATGTTGCGCAGCAGGCGCGCTTTCTGCTCGTCGATTTCGTGCAGATCATCCAGCGCGATCGGGGTCAGGTGGCGCACTGGCTCCAGCACGCCAACGGCTGCGCCCCAGCCTGCGGTGCGTTTGCGGTAGCGAAAAGCGATGGCGGCCTGCCAGTCGGGCGCCGTCATGGGCTGGGGCAGTGCGCTTTCCAGACGGGCCAGCAGGCGCTCGGCGCGGCTGATCAGGGATTCCAGGTCGGACATGGCAAACGAGAGATCAGAAACAGATGGGGATTGCAGCGCGGGCGCATGGGGTATCAATGGCTGGCAAACTGACCCGGCCCGCTGCAAACGGAACAGGGGCGCAAGCATACCGCGTCAAGCGAGTGTGGCCGTAGTGCGCATTGCTGCGGTCATGAATGGCGTGTGCAGGAGCGGCTTGCGATGGTTGCAGGAGCTCTTCAGGTACGCATCCCGCGTGCGTTGGGGCGTGCCAAGCCAGCGGAGCGCATCGACTTTTTTGCAAGAAACAGCTTGCCAGATGGACATTCAGGCGGGCATTGGAAGGAGCCTTGCCGCAGCGCAAAAGGTGGGGAAGGTGCCAGCGCGCAGTCCGGTTGTGGAGCAACCCTGTGCGTAAATCAGATAAGGCGCGATGTGGCTGCGTATCGTATTTGGGCATAAAAAAGCTGCCCCGGTTGCCCGGGGCAGCTTGTGTATAGCAACGCGCATGCGTGTGCTGCGTGTGAATCAGGCGGTTTCGCCGTACACGGTCACGTTCACGTCCACCACCACGTCGGTGTGCAGAGCGATTTGCACGGTGGTTTCGCTCACGGTTTTGATGGGGCCGTTGGGCATGCGCACTTGAGATTTGTGCACTTCAAAGCCCATCTTGCCCAGCTCTTCGGCGATGTCGTGGTTGGTCACGGAGCCGAACAGGCGGCCGTCCACTCCCGCTTTTTGCGTGAGCTTGACGGTGGCGCCAGCGAGCTTTTCGCCCACGGTCTGCGCGGCGGCCAGCTTCTCGGCAGCCAGTTTTTCGAGTTCGGCACGGCGTGCTTCGAACTCTTTCAGGGCGGCTTCGGTGGCGCGGCGGGCGCGGCCAGTGGGGATCAGGAAGTTGCGGGCGTAGCCGTCTTTGACCTTGACGACGTCACCCAGGTTGCCGAGGTTGAGCACTTTGTCGAGCAGAATGATTTGCATGGTCGGGCCCTCCTCAGATCTTGTGCTGGTCGGTGAACGGCAGCAGCGCCAGGAAGCGCGCGCGCTTGATGGCCGTGTTGAGCTGGCGTTGGTAAATGGCGCGGGTGCCGGTCAGGCGCGCGGGAATGATCTTGCCGTTTTCGGCGATGAAGTCGCGCAGGGTGTCGATGTCTTTGTAATCAATCTCTTCGACTTTGGCGACGGTGAAGCGGCAGAAACGCTTGCGCTTGAACAGCAGGTTTTGTGCCGAGCGGCGTGGGCGCCGATCTTTGCCGGTTTTTCTGGCTGTAGCCATGATGAAAATCTCCTGAAAATCTGTGTGAATAAGGGGGGTCAAGAAGCCGTATCGCTGATGGCAAACGACTGGATGTGAAAGATGACGCTGCTGCGGCTCATGCCGGGGCGGGAGCGATTGGCGCTGCCCAGAAAGCCCTTGAATTGGGCCTGCATGCCCAGCGTTTGCCGCTCCAGCTGCTCGGCCACGGGGCCTACGGCCACCGCTTTGAGCTGCACCTGCACTTTGCGCAGGACGCCTGCTTCCATCACTTCCGACTGGTGTTGCAACACGCAATCGATGGCCGGAATGCCCGCCGGGCTGAAGCGCAAAGCGCCTCGTTCTGCCAATTGGGCCGTGAGGCACCAGTGGTTGGCGTGGCTTGCGTGTGTGGTGCGGCTGTCTTCTTTCAATCAGTGCTTGCTTTTGCGCGCATCAGCGTGCTTCGGCCTCGCTGCTGGCTTGTTGCTGGGCCTTGCGCGCTTCTTCGCGCTCAACCGACTTCATCATGAGCGATGGCGCGGTTTCGGCTTTTTTCTTCTGCACGGTCAGGTGGCGCAGCACAGCGTCGTTGAAGCGGAAGGCGTGTTCCAGCTCAGACATGACGGCCTGATCGGCTTCGATGTTCAGGCACAGATAGTGTGCTTTGTTCAGCTTGTTGATCTGGTAAGCCAGTTGGCGGCGGCCCCAGTCTTCGACACGGTGCACCTGGCCTTTGCCGGCAACCACCATGCCCTTGTAGCGTTCCAGCATGGCCGGAACCTGTTCGCTCTGATCGGGATGGATCAGCAGAATGATTTCGTAATGACGCATAGACACTCCTCTTACGGAAAAAGCCGCCCGCAGCGTCAAAACATGCGGTACGGCAAGAGAAACGCGCATTATAGCCAGCGCTGGGCTGTGTGCACAAGCTGTATCCGGCAGTGAGGTGGTGGCGTGGCAGCAGCCAGCCTCGTTGCAGGGGGCGGTGCGTTTGATGAATGACGTTTCCAGTGCCACTCAAGCTGTGCTGGGCTGACCTAGCCTAACTGGGGGGCGTTTGCGATGCGCGCAGACGCCTCTTTTTGCTCTATGTGCGAGCTGGCGGGTTGTATGCAAGCAGGGCGGCTCAAGTAGAGCCGCTCCGCAACTGTGCATATTCAGCCGTGCGCCTCAATACATATGCAGGCCGCCGTTGCACGAAAAATCAGCGCCGGTGGTAAAGGCCGCCTCGTCGCTGGCGAGCCAAGCGACGATGGAGGCAATCTCCTCCGGCGCGCCCAGGCGCTTGACCGGGATGGTGGCCACGATCTTTTCCAGAATTTCTGGCTTGATGGCGCGCACCATATCGGTGCCGATGTAGCCGGGGCTCACGGTATTCACGGTCACGCCCTTGCTCGCCAACTCTTGCGCCAGCGCCTTGGTAAAGCCGTGCATGCCCGCCTTGGCGGCGGAGTAGTTGGTTTGCCCGGCCTGGCCCTTCTCGCCGTTGACGGAGGAAATATTGATGATGCGGCCCCAGCCCTTTTCCACCATGTCGGGCACCACTTGCTTGCTCACGTTGAACATGGAATTGAGGTTGGTGCTGATGACTGCGTTCCATTCTTCGGGCGTCATCTTGATGAACATGCGGTCGCGCGTGATGCCCGCGTTGTTCACCAGCACGTCAATCGGGCCGTGCTCGGCCTTGGCTTGGGCAAAAGCGTCCACCGTGGCTTGCCAATCGGATACGTCAGCCGCACTCGCGTAAAAGTTAAAGCCTGCGGCCTTTTGCTCGTCCAGCCACTTCTGGTAATCGCGGTTGGGGCTGCAACCCGCAATCACCTTGAAGCCGCGCTGGTGCAGCGCACGGCAAATGGCCGTTCCAATGCCCCCCATGCCACCGGTTACGTAAGCTACTTTCTGGCTCATGCTCTACCTCCTTGCTTGAAGAAAAAACCGTTGAAGCTGTGCTGAACTATGTCTGCACGCACACACAGCGCGGCAGCGATGCCGATCTTTTGTCTCCGAGCCACGCGTGCCGCTTTCGAAGCAAGTCGCACACGAATCGTTACAAGCCAGCATACCATGCGGGCCGGCTTGTTTGGACCTGTCTGCGAACGCATTGGGGGTCTGCTGGCGAAAAAGCGGGCTGGTCTGTATTTGCTCCAACCGTTTTTGCAAGTCGGCAGCCTTTGCAGACCGGCCTGCTCTGGCCCAAAGGATGGGCGTCATGCATACGGCAGGGATACGGCTAGGAGCGATGGCAGCCCGCGATTTGAAGGATCGGTGAATCCGTTGATGGTCAACGGCACTCATCGGATCAGAAGAATCCGGGGCTCAAGCCGCATCTGCATCGGCTTCTGCCGCTGGCAAGTGTGCATGCGTCACTTCAAGTGCATTGCGCACGCGCTGCACCAGCAGTGAATCGCCCGCGCAGGACAGCGTGAGCTGGTGGGTGGCGCGGGTCATGGCCACGTAGAACACGCGCAGCTCTTCGTCCAGATCGTGTTTGCCGGGCAGCAAATCCAGCCGCATCACGAATACGTGGGGAAACTCCAAGCCTTTGGCCGCATGCATGCTCAAGAGTTTGACGCTGGGCGTGGCCCAATCGATGTTTTTGCGGCCGCTGCGGGTTTGTGTGGGAATGCCTTGCCGCTTGAGCGCGTTTTGCAGCGGCTCCCAATGGTATTTGTCGCGGCACAGCACGGCGATGTCGTCGGGTGGGGTGCCGTTTTTCACCAGCTGGGCGATGCGCTCGGCCAGTGCATGGGCTTCGTCTTTGTCGCTGGTAAAGCGCAGCAGTTGCGGCATGGGGCCGCGCCGCCCGGCGGTTTCGGGGCGCACGCGCTGCATGTGGGTGTCGCTTTCGCTCACGTCGGTCAGCAGCTGTTCAGCGCATTGCATGGCCAGGGCCAAGATCTCGACGGTGTTGCGATAGTTCATCCGCAAGATGCTGGTGCGGCCCTGCGCTTCAATGCCAACGCTGGCGAAGCTGAAGCGTTTTTTGGCCGGTTTGTAGATGGATTGTGCGTCGTCGTACAGCACCAGCAGCGAGCGCGTGGCGGGGTTGACCAACTGCGTGGCAATGCGCAGCCACGAGGCATCAAAGTCGTGCGCCTCGTCAATCAGCAGTGCGGAATATTGGCCTTGCGGCACCAGGCCGGTTTGCAAGGCGCGCTCTACGGTTTCAACCAGGGCCTCGTAATACGCGGTGGTGCCGGGTGTGAGTTCGGGTTTGGCGAGTTGGTAGGTGCGCACCATGTCTTCGCACCAGGAGTGAAAGGTGCGCGCCGCTACGCGTGCGGGATCTAGGCCGCGCTCGTCCAGCAGATGCGAGATGCGATCAGCCAGCGGGCGGTTGTAGCAAAGCACCAAGATCGGCTGCGCGCCAGGCTCGGCCTGCTGCGCCAAGTGCTGGGCGCGAAAAACCAGAATCATGGTTTTGCCCGTGCCTGCCGCGCCATGAATCACGCGGTGCCCTTCGCCCAGCGATCGGGCGGCTTGCTCCTGGTTCATGTCCATCACCTGAATCAGATCAGGAATGGCGAATTTGCCCGCCTTTTCAGCCGCGGCTTTTTGCGCGGCCGATAGATTGGTGATGCGCACCTCGGGGAACATGTGCCAACGCACGCGATCTTGCTGGGGCAAGGTGAGCGCCACCGGAAAAAACGTGGTGAACAAACGCCACAAACGCTCTTGAAACTGGTCGGGCGTCACGTCCTCGTCCAGATCATCGCGCAGCAGTGTGCGCTCGTCCGGAAAGATTTCGGCAAAGTCCGTGCCTTGTATGTGCTGGCGGCGCACATTGCTCATCACCGTGCCCCAGCCGTAGGGCACGGCGCATTTGCCGACGTAGCGCCCCTCGGTCTGCTTGAGCTGGGGGTCGCGCTCCAGCACATTGTTGATTTGCAGGGCGCACTCGCGCGCCTGCACCTCGGGGTGCCTGCAGGTTTTGGGGCCACCGTCGGCATGGAGCGTCACGCTTTCTTTGGTGGCGTGCGTCATGGTGTGGAGCTTCCAGTGTTTGACTTCCAGCACCAGCACCCCACGGCGGGGGTTGAAGATCACAAAGTCCGGCTGGCGTTGCAGGGGGCCCACCGGAATGTCGTGCCAAACGATGTAATCGTCCGGCAGGCAGCGTTTGATCTGTTCCAGCACCAGGCGTTCGCCCGTGTTGCTGCAGCGTTTATGAATGCGACTGTAGATTTGAGGAAATAAAGCCATGCGCCGATCTTATCTGCACATTCGGTTACATTCGGCGGATGGCTTGTGCCTGCAGATTTTTTCTGCGCGCTGCAAAGTCAAAGTGCAAAGTCGCCTTTGTTGGGTCTTTGTTTGTTTGAGGCAGCAGTGTGGGCGTGCTGAGGTGTCGGTCAAAGGCAGCTCAAGCGCACGGCCTGCTGCGTTGCGTTTGTGTTGCTGTTTTTCCCATGATCACCACTGTATTTGTATTGATCTTTTGTATTCGTCTGGTTTCTTTGGCTGTTTCCATCAAAAACGAAAAGGCATTGATCGCCGCTGGCGCCCGGCAGTTTGGCGCGCGCAATTCCAAGCTGCTCTCGGTCGCGCACATCGCGTATTACTTTGCCGCCTTGGCCGAATCGCACATTCGTGGCGTGCGTTTTGATGTGATTTCGGCCGCTGGCACGGCCCTGGTGGCCTTTGCCTTGGCCATGCTGTTTTACGTGATTCATGCGCTGGGGCCTATCTGGACGGTCAAGCTCTACATCCACCCACAGCACACCGTCAACCGCAGCTGGCTGTTTCGCCACGTGCGGCACCCCAACTACTTTTTGAACATCATCCCCGAGCTGATTGGCATTGGGCTGCTTTGCCATGCATGGAACGTGATGCTCATCGGGCTGCCGATCTACGGCGCCATCCTCGCCGTGCGCATTCGCCAAGAGCACGAAGCCATGCGCCACCTTTGGTAATGCCTTCATTCGATTTAAGCTAAATTGGCAGGCAGATCATGTGAGTTAAGCGCTATTGCACCATCTTGCTGACCGAAAACCGTCTTTATCCTTTGTTTCCATCACTTTTAGCGAGCTGATCATGAACACCACCTATATCGCCACCTGTCGCGCTTGGCCCCAGGGCAACGCGGGCCTGCAAGAGCTGGCTACTGCGCTGCCCGCCACCATCCTGCCTTGGCAAGACATTGATCCTGCTGCCATTGCCAAGGATGGGCAAACCGTAACCGTGCTGCCCCTGGCCGCTTGGGACTACAGCGAAACCCCCGATGCCTACCGCAACTGGCTGCTTGCGCTGCAAGACGCGGGCGCGCGCGTCATCAACCCGCCTGCGCTGCAAATCTGGAACATGGACAAGCGCTACCTGTGCGAGCTGGCCGCCAAGGGCCTGTCCATCACCCCCAGCGTGGCCCTGCTGCCAGGGGAGGACTGGCCCGAAAAGATTACCGCCAGCGGCTGGAGCAACCCCGTCATCAAACCGCTGGTGGGGCAAAGCGGGCGCGGCGTGCGCCGCCTGGCCGATGGCGGCATGCCCACAGTTGCTGACTACCCGCAAGGCGTGCTGCTTCAACCCTTTGTACCCACGGATGTGGGCGAAGTCTGCTTGATCTATTTGGTAGGCCAGTTCTCGCACGCGGCACACCGCCAACCCGCGCCCGATGAATGGCGTGCCAACTCGGCCTACGGCGTGCAAATACTGCCCATCACCCCGCAGCCTGAATGGCTGGCCTGCGCCGAAAACGTGCTGCAACACCTGCCGCAAGCGCCCCTTTACGCACGCGTGGACGGGCTGATCGCGCAAGACGGTCGCTTCATGGTGAATGAAGTGGAATTGATCGAGCCGGCGTTGTATGCGCAGTTACAGCCAGGGGTTACGGAAGCTTTGAAGGAGATATTGGCTTCGAGTTTATGAATTGTTGTCTTATTTTGTAAATCATAAAGCTTTAGACGGGGTAGGTTTTTTTTGTCCAAGCGACAATTCGATTTCCAGTTTTACTCATTACAGGATCAATTAAATTTTGATCTCTTAATGAGTAAAAAACACGTTTCATAACATTCTCTGATCGGATTCCTGTGATTTCTCGTGCCTCTCGATTTCTAATTATTTTGTTTTTATCTAAAAACTCAAGTACTTGTTCTTCGGGGGATGCGAGGGGCGTGTGAGGTATGGTTACACTTACATAGTTTCCCTCCTCTTTAATAATTGGTGGATGTAGTCTGAATTCTTGCATTTTTTGAAACGCTGTGTTGAGACCTTCTCCCATATCTTTGTTTATGGGATTTTTGTATCTATTTAGAATTCGGACAATTTTTGAGTTTCTAGAGAAACGTGATTCTAAGATGTTGTCGATGGTTACAAAGCCTGGTAATCTCCCTGGGCTTTTGATAACAATTCTGTTGTTGAATATTTGTATTTGAACGTCGTCTGATATTGAATAGTCTCTATGAATAACGGCGTTAACTAAAATTTCCCAAATTGTCTCAGGTGGATAGTTAACCTTTTCTAAGCCGGATTTCCCCATAATTTGAATTGCATCCATTATTTCCTTGACAGCCTTGGAAGCTTTTATTACTTGGTTATTTAAACTGCCTTCAATGGTACGTTGTTCCTTTAGATGCTCTCTTTCGGGTGTTTGCTCAGATGTGTCGTATCGTGCGATTTTAATAGCGCATCGAGTAGGGAAAATGGGGGTTGGGTCATCGCAAAACAATAAAACTCCAGCGGCTTTGGGCGTGCCTGTTTTTTTGTCTAGTAAATTTTGTTTTTTTAAGAATGTTTTTGCATCTGTGGATGGGGAAATATTTTGTAAAAAATTTCTAATTTCTTCGGAATTTTCAATGTCCTCTGCGGTTGAGTCATTGATGATTTTGTCTTCGAATGATGTGACTCCTTTTGAAAAAGATAAAGATTGTATTTTTTCTGGATCTTTGATTAGTATGGATTGTGCTGATTGACGAATATAAACATCTCCTGAGCTGGTGCTGTAAACATTTGTTCCTTTTTCTATTTGAATGGATAGAGCAATCGTATCGTCTGGGGCTTTTAAGAATTCGGCGTAATAGGGGATTGTGGGGGAAATTTCCGAAAGGCTTTGAAAGATTGAGTTGAAGCTTTCGGTGTCTTTTTTTCCTTGCCATCTGGTAAGCGGATTTGGGTCTTCCTTTTTGTCGGCGATTCCAATAATGAATTCTCCCCCATCAGCATTGGCAAATGCCGTTGCAATTTTTTGAATTTTCTTTCCGTCAACTCCTGCTGATTTGTGATCAAAGAAGTGTGATTCTTCGCGCTGACATAGCTCAATTACTTCGGGAGTTGTTAAAACTTTTGTTTTGTAACAATTCATTTTTTAGGCTCCTGTTGCTTGATGGTAGGGAAATTTTGTTTGCGCTATTGTTACATTTCACTGTATTTTGTGTGTGATGCTAAACTGTTTTTTTGTGAGCCATGGGTCTTCCGGAGAAAGAAAAATTTAAATTAAGTCTATGCGTAATATTCTTGCAACCGCCCGCCCCGTATGCGTGCCCGCCTTCACCACATCCTCCGGCGTGCCAGCGGCCACCAGCTGGCCGCCGCCGTCGCCGCCTTCGGGGCCGAGGTCGAGGATCCAGTCGGCTTCGGCGATCAGGTCCAGGTCGTGTTCGATGACGATGACGCTGTGGCCCGCGTTGACCAGGCGGTGCAGCACGTGGATGAGTTTTTCCACGTCCTGCATGTGCAGGCCGACGGTGGGCTCGTCCAGCACGTAGAGGGTGTGCGGGGCTTTCTGGCCGCGTTGGCCCAGCCGCAGCGCCGGGCCGTTCCCAAGCAAGGCTGCGTCCCCCGTGGGGGGACCGTCGCCCGAAGGAGCGACGAGGGGGCCATGACTATCACGCACCTTGGATAGCTCGGTGACGAGTTTGATGCGCTGGGCCTCGCCGCCGCTGAGTGTGGGGCTGGGCTGGCCGAGCGTGAGGTAGCCCAGGCCCACGTCCTTGAGCAGTTGCAGCGGGTGGCTGATGGCGGGCATGCTGGCGAAGAATTCCACGGCTTCGTCCACCTCCATTTGCAGCACGTCGCCAATGGTTTTGCCGCGCCAGGTGACGGCCAGGGTTTCGGGGTTGAAGCGCGCGCCGTGGCAGACCTCGCAGGGCACTTTCACGTCGGGCAGAAAGTTCATTTCAATGGTGCGCAGGCCTTGGCCTTCGCAGCCGGGGCAGCGGCCTTCGCCGGTGTTGAAGGAAAAGCGCCCGGGGCCGTAGCCGCGCGCCTTGGCTTCGAGCGTATCGGCAAAGAGTTTGCGCACCGTGTCCCAAAAGCCGATGTAGGTGGCTGGGCAGGAGCGTGGCGTTTTGCCGATGGGGGTTTGGTCCACTTCCAGCACGCGGTCGATGGATTCAAAGCCTTTCAGGCCCGTGCAGCCGATCAGCGGCGGGGCTTTGCCCGCGTCCATCGCGTCGCGCCCCGCTTTGGTGGCGCGCTGGCCGACCCAGGCGGCCACGTTGGTGAGCAGCACGTCGCGCGCCAGTGTGGATTTGCCGCTGCCGCTGACACCCGTGACCGCTACCAGCCGCTTGAGGGGCACGGCCACGTCCACGTTTTTGAGGTTGTGCAGATGCGCGCCGAGCACGGTGAGCCAGGGCTGGGCTGGCGCATCGCTGGCTTCGGTGTTGGGTGCTTGGCCGCGCGCTTTTGGGCTGCGGCGGTTGGTGGCCGTTTCAGCGGCATTCGTCACGACGACTGGCCGGCGCGGCTGCATCGGGTGGCGCATGGCCTCGCGCAGGTAGCGGCCGGTGGCCGATTCGGGCGATGCCGCCAGGTCGGCCGCCGTGCCCTGGGCCACCACGCGGCCCCCGCGCACGCCCGCGCCGGGGCCGATGTCGATCAGGTGCTCGGCGCGGCGGATGGTGTCTTCGTCATGCTCCACCACCACCAGGGTGTTGCCCTTGGCGCTCAAGGTGTGCAGCGCGTCGAGCAGGATGTGGTTGTCGCGCGCGTGCAGGCCGATGGTGGGCTCGTCGAGCACGTAGCACACGCCTTGCAGATTGCTGCCCAGCTGCGCGGCCAGGCGAATGCGCTGGGCCTCGCCACCGCTGAGCGTGGGCGCGCCGCGATCCAGCGTGAGGTAGCCCAGGCCAACCTGTTCCAGAAACGCCAGGCGGCTTTTGATTTCGGGCAGCAGGTCGCGTGCGATGTCGGCGTCGCGGCCTTGCAGCGCCAGACGTTCGAACCACTGGCGCAGCTCGCGCACGCTCAGGCGCGCCAGATCGGTGATGGGCGCCCCGCCCGCGTTGCCGCTTTCCAGCCGCACGGCGCGCGCCGTGGCGTTGAGGCGCGTGCCGCCGCAGCTGGGGCAGGCGGCGTCGCTTACGTCTTCCACATCGGCTTCGGCAAAGGTATGCTCGCGGCCTTTTTCCTTGCCTTTTTGGTCGGCCGTCAGCAGCGAATCGTCCAGTGCCTTGCGCTGTTCGCGCGTGAGCGCCACGCCTGTGCCCACGCAATCCGGGCACCAGCCGTGCTTGCTGTTGTACGAAAAAAGGCGCGGGTCCAGCTCGGCATAGCTGGTGGCGCAGACGGGGCAGGCGCGCTGGGTGGAAAACACTTCCACCTGCCCAATGGCGGCGGTGGGGCGGCCGTCTTGCATGGCGTCGGCCAGGCCGTCGATAGCGTGCAGCACGTGCACCACGCCCTTGCCGTGCTCCAGCGCGCGGGTGAGGTGCTCGCGCAGTTCGGCCTCGTGCGCGGCGTCCACGCACAGGCTGGCCACGGGCAGCTCGATGGTGTGTTCCTTGAAGCGGTCGATGCGCGGGAAGTTGGCCGTGGGCAAGAACTCGCCATCCACGCGCAGGTGGGTGTAGCCGCGCGGGCGTGCCCAATCGGCCAGCTCGGTGTAAACGCCTTTGCGTGCAATCACTAGGGGCGCGAGCAGGCCGATGGTTTGGCCGCGAAAGCGCGCAAGGATTTGCGCGGCGATGCGTTCGGGCGTTTGCGGCTGCACGGGCGCGCCGTCGTGCACGCAGTGCTGCACGCCCAGCTTGACGTAAAGCAGGCGCAAGAAGTGCCACACCTCGGTCACCGTGCCCACGGTGGATTTGCGCCCGCCGCGGCTCAGGCGCTGCTCGATCGCCACGGTGGGCGGTATGCCGTACACCGCATCCACCTCGGGCCGGCCCGCCGGTTGCACGATGCTGCGCGCATAGGCGTTGAGGCTTTCGAGGTAGCGGCGCTGGCCTTCGTTGAACAAGATGTCAAACGCCAGCGTGGATTTGCCGCTGCCGCTCACGCCGGTGATGACGTTGAACTGCCCGCGCGGAATGTTGACGCTGATGTTTTTGAGGTTGTGTTCGCGCGCGTGGATGATTTCGATCTGCTGTGTGGGCGCAGGCGAAGTGGGGGCAGGCGTTGCCACGCGGTAGGCCGGGCGGGGTTCTTGCGCCGTGTGCTGTTTGGCTTGGGGGGCATCCGCAGCAAACAGCGCCGCTTCGTATTCGCGCAGGGCCGCGCCGGTGTGCGAGGTGGGGTGGGCGGCCACGGCTTGCGGCGTGCCTTGCGCCACGATCTGGCCGCCTTGGTCGCCGCCTTCGGGGCCGAGGTCGATCAGCCAATCGGCGGCGCGCATCACGTCGAGGTTGTGCTCGATCACGATGAGCGAGTGCCCCGCATCCAGCAGCTTGCGCAGCGCGCGCATGAGCTTGGCGATGTCGTCAAAGTGCAGGCCGGTGGTGGGCTCGTCAAACAAAAACAGTGTGCCTTTCTTGGCCACGGGTTGGCGTGACTTGCTTGTCGTCTCTGCCGCCTCGGCCAGAAAGCCCGCGAGCTTGAGGCGCTGCGCCTCGCCACCGCTGAGCGTGGGCACGGGCTGGCCCAGGGTGACGTAATCCAGCCCCACGTCCACAATGGGTTGCAGGGTGCGGATGACTTCGCGGTCTTGCGCGAACAGGCGCGCGGCGTCGGCCACGGTGAGCGCCAGCACGTCGGCCACGTTCAATGGGCGGCCGCCGCGTTCGATGGTCACTTCCAGCACCTCGGGGCGGTAACGCTGGCCGTCGCAATCGGGGCAGCGCAGGTACACGTCGGAGAGGAACTGCATCTCCACATGCTCGAAGCCGCTGCCGCCGCAAGTGGGGCAGCGCCCGTCGCCCGCGTTGAAGCTGAACTTGGCCGCGCTGTAGCTGCGCTGGCGCGCCAGCGGCGCATCGGCAAACAGCTTGCGGATGGCATCCCACGCGCCCACGTAGCTGGCGGGGTTGCTGCGCGCGGTTTTGCCGATGGGTGATTGATCGACAAACACCACGCCCGCCAGTTGTTCGGCGCCCAGCAGGCGGTCGTGCGCGCCGGGCGCTTCGGTTGCCTGGCCGAAGTGGCGCAGCAGGGCCGGGGCCAGCACGTCTTGAATCAGCGTGCTCTTGCCGCTGCCGGAAACGCCGGTGACCACCACCAGCCGTTGCAGCGGCAGTGCCACACTCAGGTTTTGCAGGTTGTGCTGGCGCGCGCCTTCCAGCAGCAGCTTGGGCGTATTGGCCGCCACGGGCCGCGCCGCGCCCATGCCGATGCGCTTGCGCGCGCCCAGATAAGCGCCGGTCAAGGTGTCTGCCGCGCGCAGTTCATCGGGCGTGCCATCGAACACGATGCGCCCGCCCGCGCTGCCGGGGCCGGGGCCAAAGTCCAGCACGCGGTCGGCCGCCAGCATCACGGCGGGGTCGTGCTCCACCACCACCAAGGTGTTGCCCGCGTTTTTGAGGCGCTGCATGGCCTGGTTGATGCGCGCCATGTCGCGCGGGTGCAGGCCGATGCTGGGCTCGTCCAGCACGAACAGGGTGTTGACGAGCGAGGTGCCCAGCGCCGTGGTGAGGTTGATGCGCTGCACCTCGCCGCCGCTGAGCGTGCGGCTTTGCCGGTCGAGCGTGAGGTAGCCAATGCCCACGTCGCACAGGTATTTGAGGCGCGTGGCGATTTCTTCGAGGATGAGCTTGCGCGCCTGCGCATCGGCATTGTGGCTAGGCTGGGCTTGCTTGGGTGTGGGTGCAGCAGGCGCTTGCAACCGCTCCACGAAGGTGCGCAGCCGTTCAATCGGCAGCAGCATCAGGTCGTGCAGGCACAGGCCGGGCAGGCTTTCGAGCTGCGCGCGCGTCCAGCCCACGCCTTGCGGCATGAAACGTTGGGCGGGTGGCAGCACGGCATCGGCATCCTGCTTGCTGCCCACGCGCCAGAGCAGGCTTTCGGTCTTGAGGCGTGCGCCCGCGCAGCTGGGGCATTCGGTGTAGCTGCGGTATTTGGACAGCAGCACGCGAATGTGCATCTTGTAGGCCTTGCTTTCCAGATACTGGAAGAAGCGGCGGATGCCGTACCACTGCTTGTTCCAGTTGCCCTCCTTGTAGTTGGGTGCGCCTTCGATCACCCAGTGCTTTTGCTCGGGCGTGAGTTGCTGCCACGGCGTATCGCGCGGGATGCCGGCGCTTTCGGCATGGCGCATCAGGTCGTCCTGGCATTCTTTCCACGCGGGCGTCTGGATGGGCTTGATGCAGCCCTGGCGCAGGGTGATGCGCTCGTCCGGTATCACCAGCCCCCAGTCCACGCCAATCACGCGGCCAAAGCCGCGGCAGGCCTCGCAGGCGCCCACGGCCGAGTTGAACGAGAACATGCCCGGCAGTGGCTCGCGGTAGCGCAGGCCGCTTTCGGGGCAGTGCAGGCCGGTGGAAAACTGCCACCGCTGCGGCTCGCCCCCCGTACTTTCATCGGGCAGGGCATAGGCCGTGAGCTGCCCGCCGCCGCGCTTGAGGGCCACTTCAATCGCTTCGATCACGCGGGCGCGCTCGGCGCTGCTCAGGCGAAAGCGGTCGGCCACCACGTCCAGCACTCTCATGGGGGCGGGGGCGGATTCCGGCTTGTTTTTGCCTTTGCTTTTGGGGCTGGCGGCGGTATCGGGCGTGGCGGGGGCGAGGGTTTCTTCGCGCTCGGCCTGCACGCGCGTGAAGCCGCTGGCCGACAGCCACTGCTGCACCTCGTCTGCCGTGGTGTTGGCGGGCAGCGCCACGGCAAAGGTGATGACGATGCGTGGGTCATCCAATGCCCCCACGCTCGCGGCTACGCCTGCTTCGCTGCCCCCCGAGGGGGCGCTCGCTTGCTTGGGGCGGCCCGGCGCTGCGCTCGATGCTTGCTGGCTGCGGCGCAGCAGCTCGTCGTAAATGCTGTCGGCGCTGTCGTGCCGCACGGGCAGCGCGGTTTGCGCATCGAACAATTGGCCGGTGCGGGCGAACAGCAGCTTCAAATGGTCGTTCAGCTCCGTCATCGTGCCCACGGTGGAGCGCGAGCTGCGCACGGGGTTGGTCTGGTCGATGGCGATGGCAGGCGGCACGCCTTCCACCTTGTCCACCGCGGGTTTGTCCATGCGGTCGAGAAACTGGCGCGCGTAGGCGCTGAAGGTTTCCACGTAGCGGCGTTGGCCCTCGGCAAACAGGGTGTCGAACACCAGGCTGGATTTGCCCGAGCCGCTGGGGCCGGTCACCACCGTCATCTCGCCGGTTCGGATGTCCACATCCAGGTTCTTCAGGTTGTGCTGGCGCGCGCCGCGAATGCGGATCAGGTGATCGGCGTTGGGGGCCGTTTGTGCGGCTTGTGCGGACGCGGCAGAAGATGGGGTGGGGCGCTGTTTGGACACGGGAATGCCTTGCGAAAGATGAAGACGTGTGCTTGAAGAAGCAAGTTGGCCGCGACACGGCAATGCCCGTCGTGCAAGCCGCTCGCTCAAGTCCTTGAAAGGGCTGGTTGACAGGGCAGGCGCTGCGCGCAGTGCCCGTGATTCAGCGGCGGCTCAAGCGGCGCGAAGGGCGCGGCCATTATGCGCAATCGGCCCTTGTGGAGTGGCTTGCAGGGGTATCGGCCAAGGGCTAAGAACCTGTTTACGATCTCCTCACGGGCGCTTGAATGATGGAAGCGGGCGGTCTGCTGCGTTGCAAATCTCGTCCATAGCACGGGCTATGCCCTTCGATTTGCGCCTTGCATTCCATCCCGCGCCATATCCAATCGCCTCGCGTTGAGATCGTGAACAGGTTCTAAGAGCGTCGTGTTTTTGCGGTTCGGATGAGGCGTTGGCTGCGATGAAGCAGGCGACCGGGAAACAGCCGTGATTTGGTTGATAGGGCCGTTGATGCGTGCGCTGATGAATCAAGCAGGGCTGGGCGCAGGCGCTTGAGGCTTTGCTTGTGCCCCTTTGGCTTGCAGCAGGCCCAGCAAAGTGTCGGCGCCAAAGCTGGCCTCGACCAGATCGGCCATGCGGTTGAACGTGGCCTCCAGATCGTGCCCGGCATGGCCCAGCAGGGCTTGCAGCACGGCCGGGTGCTCAAACAGGCCGTGCAGATACAGGCCCAATACATTGCCCATATGCGGGTTGGTGGCGGTGGGCGCGCCGTTGATCCAGCCAATGGTTTGGCCCGCCGCATTGCGCAGCACAGGCTGGGCCACGTGGCCGCTGCGCAGCATGTCGGGGTGGGGTTGGGTGTGGCCCATGTGGATTTCGTAGCCGGGCGCGGGCAGCCCGGCCAGCGCCGCCCAAGGGCCGGGCCAGGCATCGGCAAAGCGGGCCTGGGTGTGGCACACGGTTTTGTTCGCTTGCATGCAGGTGGCCAGCGGCAGCAGGCCCAGGCCGGGGGCGCAGCCCATGCGGGCGGCCAGTTCGGCGGGTGGAAGGGCGGGCGGCCGAGCGGGCAGGTGGGTTGTGGCGCTGGGTGTTTCTACCCCTTCGGTATCCACCACGGCCTTACCCAGCATTTGCAGGCCGCCGCAAATGCCCAGCACGCGCCCGCCCTGCGCGGCATGGCGGCAAATGGCGGCGTCCAGCCCCTGCTGGCGCAGCCAGTGCAAATCGCTGACGGTGGCTTTGCTGCCGGGCAAGATGACCCAGTCTTGCGCGCGCAAGTCCTTGAGCTGATGCGCTTGCCGTACCCAGCGCAGCCGCACGTTGGGCAGGTGCTTGAGGGGCTGGAATTCATCCAGATTGCTGATGCGCGGGTAGGCGACGATGGCGATGGTGGTCGCTTCTTCTGCTGCTTGGGCAGTGGCGCCGCTGTCGTCAAACACGCCGTCTTCTTCAGGCAGGCCGTGTTCGCGCCACAGGGGCAGGGTGGCCAGGGTGGGCTGGCCGGTCAGCTCTTGCAGGTGTTGCGGGGCAGGGGCCAGCAGGCTGGCGTCGCCCCGGAATTTGTTGAGCACAAAGCCGCGCAGCAGGTGGCGGTCGGCCTCGGGCAGCAGCGCCCAGGTGCCGTACAGATGGGCGAAAGCGCCGCCGCGGTCGATGTCGGCCACCAACAGGCAGGCTGCATCGGCATGGCGCGCCACGCGCAGGTTGACCACGTCGCTGACGCTCAGGTTGATTTCGGCGGGCGAGCCCGCGCCTTCGATCACCATCACATCGTTTTCGGCCCGCAAGCTGTGTAGCGCGGCGCTGATGGCCGGCCACACCCGCTGGCTGCGCGCGCGCCAGGGCAGGGCGCTGAGCGCCGCATCCACCTGCCCTAGCAGCACCACCTGGCTGCGGGTGTCGGCTTCGGGCTTGAGCAGCAAGGGGTTCATGCGCACATCGGGCACGGCGCCCGCGGCCAGCGCCTGAAAGTACTGGGCCGAGCCGATTTCGCCACCCGCACCGCCGTTGATGGGGCTGTCCCAGTCAATCGCAAACGCATGGTCTGTGGGGGCGCTTGGAGCCTGCTCGGCATGGCTGGCAACCTTGCTTGCGCGCATAGCCTGGGCCGCTGTTGCACTCACACCCGCGGCCACGCGGGCGTTGTTGCTCATGTTCTGCGCCTTGAAGGGGGCCACTTTGTAGCCTTGGCGGGCGTACCAGCGGCACAAGGCGGTGGCCAGCCAGCTTTTGCCCGCGCCGCTGGTGCAGCCCAGCACCATGACGCAGGCGGCCAGCGCCCCTGGCTGGCGGGGGGAGGGGGGAAGGGTATCGGCGTTCACGGCCTGCATTGTGCGGGAATTGGCCGCGCGGTGTGGCAGCGGCCATGCTGCCCGAGAGCCTGTTCAGGATTTCCTCACGGGCGCTTGAAAACGAAAGCGGGCGGTTTGCTGCGTTGCCAATCTTGCCAACCTTGTGTCTATGTTGCGCGAGCGATGCGCTTCGCTCATGTCCTTTGATGTGCGCCTTGCATCCCATCCCGCACTTTGTCCAATCGCCTCGCGTCGAGATCGTGAACAGGCTCTGAGGCTGTGAGTGATCGGCCAAATAGGCGCTCATATTGGGCGTTCACTTTTCACCTGCCGTGCCCGATAATGTGGCCGATCAAGGCGCGCTGGTGATTGATGCATGGCGCGCAAGATCTGGGGCGGGCCGCAGCCCAAGGGGCAAACGCAGGCCAGCGATGAAATCAGGGAGCATCAAGCATGTACTTTTTGGGAATCGGCGTTTTACTGCTCATCCTCAAACTTCTGGAAATCGATCCGGTCGCGACTTGGAGTTGGCTTTACGTCCTGGCTCCGTTTGCGCTGGCCGCGCTGTGGTGGGCCTGGGCCGATGCCAGCGGCTACACCAAGCGCAAAGCCATGGAGAGGATGGACGCCATCAAAGACAAGCGCCTGCAAGAGCAGCGCCAAGCCCTGCACCGCAGCATGCGTGGCCGCCGCTGAAGCGGCGGATTGACAGGCGCTGGCAAATTTACAATTCTGCTTTTCCGCAGCCTCAGCGCTTGCGTTTTTGTGCTTGAAAGACATTCACCATGCATGCAATCACCGGCAGTATCGTTGCCCTGGTCACCCCTTTTCTTCCTGATGGTTCAGTCGATTACGCGGGCTTGCGCAAGCTGATCGACTGGCACGTCGAGCAAGGCACCCGCTGCATCGCCGTGGTGGGCACCACGGGTGAAGCGCCCACCGTCACGGTCGAAGAGCATTGCGAAATCATCCGCGTGGCGGTGGAACAAGCCGCCGGGCGCCTGCCCATCATGGCCGGTTGCGGGGCCAACTCCACGGCCGAGGCGATCAACCTCGCGCGCTTTGCCAAAAGCGTGGGCGCCGATTGCCAATTGCAAGTCGTGCCCTACTACAACAAGCCCACGCAAGAAGGGCAGTACCAGCACTTCAAAAAAATTGCCGAAACCGTGGGCGACCTGCCCATGGTGCTGTACAACGTGCCGGGCCGCACCGTGGCCAGCATGGAGCACGACACGGTGCTGCGTCTGGCGCAGATTCCGGGCATCGTCGGCATCAAGGAGGCCACCGGCGATCTGGCCCGGGCGCAATGGCTGATTCGCGATGTGCCCCAGGGCTTTGCCGTGTATTCGGGCGACGATGCCACCGCCGTGGCCCTGATGCTGTGCGGTGGGCAGGGCAATATCAGCGTCACGGCCAATGTGGCGCCCGCCCAGATGCAGGCCCTGTGCCAGGCCGCCATGACCGGCCAGCGCGACGAGGCCATGCGCCTGCAACGGCTGCTGCTGCCCCTGCACAAGCATTTGTTTGCAGAGTCCAACCCCATTCCCGTCAAATGGGCCATGCAGCGCCTGGGCCTGTGCGGCGGCGGCCTGCGTTTGCCACTCACGCCCTTGAGCGCCGCCCACCAGCCTGCGGTCGAAAACGCCCTGAAATCGGCTGGCTTGCTATGATGCGTCGTCGCGGCCAGCGGGCTTTGCCGGGGCCGCTCATTTGTCGGGCTTCTTGTGTTGGCCTGTTGTTGGCGCAGCGCCTGCGCTGCTTGAGAACCGAATGCTTATGAACGCTTTGCGAAAACTCTCCCTTCTTGGTTTGGCCGCGGCCTTGACGGCCTGTACCGCTACCAGCGGTGGCGGCATCGACTACCGCTCGGCCCGCCGTGGCAACCCGCTGGAAGTGCCGCCTGACCTGACGCGCTTGAGCAGCGACGGCCGCTACAACGTGCCCGGCAGCGCCAGCGCGGTGGACTATGCCAGCGATAAAAAGACCGAAGGGCAAAGCGTGGCCACGGCCCTCACCGCTGTGGGCGACGTGCAAATCAAGCGCGACGGCAACCAGCGCTGGCTGGTGGTGCAGCGCACCCCTGCCGAGTTGTGGGAACCCGTGAAGGCTTTTTGGGAAGACAACGGCTTTGTGCTGGCCGTTGAAGATCGCAAGATCGGCGTGATGGAAACCGACTGGGCCGAAAACCGCGCCAACATTCCACTCGATCCCATCCGCGCCGCCTTGGGCCGTGCGCTGGATTCTCTCTATTCCACCGGCCAGCTCGATCGCTTCCGCACCCGGTTGGAGGCCAATGCCAGCGGCGGCACCGACATCTTCGTGAGCCAGCGCGGCATGGAAGAGGTCTACACCACGCGCGACAAATCCACCACCGCCTGGCAGCCGCGCGCCAACGATCCGGCGCTGGAAGATGAGTTCCTGCGCCGCATGATGGTGGCGCTGGGCGTGCCGGCCGAGCGGGCCACGGCCTTGATCAAGCAATCGCAAGCGGCTGGCCAAACAGGCGGTGCAGCCGCTGCGCCAACGGCCGCACAAGCCGGCGTGCAATACAACGAAGCGGCCCAGGCCCTGCTGCTGACCGACAATTTCGACCGCGCCTGGCGCCGTGTGGGCTTGTCGCTTGATCGTTCCGGCTTCACGGTAGAAGACCGCGACCGCAGCGCTGCCGTGTATTACGTGCGTTATGTGCCCTTCGTGCCCGAAAAGAAAGAGCCGACCGGCTGGCTCAGGCGCATGTTCCGCAAAACGCCTGAAGTCAAAGCCGTGCGCTACCGCGTGCAGTTGCAAAGCGTGGGGCAAAACCAGGGCGCAGGCACCGCAGTGCGCGTGCAGATGGAAAACGGCCAGCCTGCCAGCGCTGGCGACAGTGCACGCATCCTCAAACTGCTGGCCGAGGATTTGCGCCGCTCTTAATCACCGCCACATTGATCGCATTTGATCGCCCATCCATGCCCTGCATGGTTGAAGCAGCCGCCTCAATACATCGGGCGGCTGTTTTTCATGGGGGCGGGCGAGTCGGTCAATAAAACATCCGTCACGATGAATCCGCCATGAGCATGCGCTTCAAAAGCCTGGGCAGCGGCAGCGCGGGCAATGCCACCTTGATCGAAGTGGGCGACGGCCTGCGGCGGCGATTCGTGCTCATCGACTGCGGCATGCCCCTGCGCCAGCTGACCGCGCGATTGCAGCAGGCCGGGGTGGAGCCAGAGCAGCTGGCCGCCGTCTTCATCACGCACGAGCATCTGGATCACACCGGCTGCGCGCAGCAGTTGGTGTTGCGCCATCGCATTCCCGTGTGGATGAGCCGGGGCACGCATGTGGGCATGGGCGCGCCCGACTGGCAGGGCCTGCTGCATTACGCGCGCGATGGCGATGTGCTGGACGTGGGCGGCCTGCAACTGCAGCCGTTTACCGTGCCGCACGATGCGCGCGAGCCGCTGCAACTGCGCTGCAGCGATGGCGACCGGGTGCTGGGCATTGCCACCGATCTGGGCCATGCCACGGCCCATGTGCTGGCCAGCTTGCAGCAATGCCATGCTTTGCTGATCGAATCGAATCACGATCCCGAGCTGTTGGCAGCCTCGCGCTATCCGGAATTTCTCAAGCGGCGCGTGGCTGGCGACCTGGGGCATTTGAGCAATGCGGCAGCCGCGGCCTTGGCACAAGCCCTCAACCACAGCGGCCTGGGGCATGTGCTGGCCGGGCATTTGAGCGAGCGCAACAACCGCCCCGAGCTGGCCGCGGCGGCCTTGGCCCCTGCCTTGAATCGCGGCCTGGCCGATGTGCAATTGGCCGATGCGGCAAACGGCAGCGATTGGCTGGGTGTGTGACTGGGGAGCGATTGATGGATGGCGCACACGCGCGGCATCGCGCAGACGTCATCCTTTGTGGGGGCTTTGGCGCGTGCGGCTGCTTGTGCCTGCCAGCCTCTTTCAAAAAGCGAAGTAAAAGAGTGTGAGCATCTGCAGCGCCAGGCGAGGCGCTTCAGACGGGCGCGCGCATGATGCAGATACATTGCCACACATTGCCGCAGCCGCGAAGCGTTGCCAGTGGCGGGGCGCTCTGGCAGCATGGGCGGCCATATGGATACGCCCCTCAGCTCTTTTACCGCAACTCCTTCGCCTGCGCCCGTTGCTGCACCTGTTGCAGCAACGCCCGATCTGTTTGAAGAGGTGGAATCATCCGCCGAGGCCATGCAGCGCCTGTTGCAGCAGCAACAGCAAGAGCACCATGCCATGCCCTATCCCACTTGGGCGGTGCGGCAAGAACGCATCGATCGCCTGCAGCGCATGCTGGAGCACAACGCCGACGCTTTTGTGCAAGCCATTGCGCAAGACTTTGGCCACCGCGCCAGGCAAGAAACGCAGTTGGCGGAAATCGACTTCGTGCTGTCTGAAATCAAATACGTGCAGCGCAAACTCAAAAGCTGGATGCGCGTGCGCCGCGTGCCCACGGCCTTGCCGTTCTGGCCGGCCAGCAACCGCTTGCTGCGTCAGCCGCTGGGCGTAGTGGGGGTGGTCGCCCCCTGGAACTACCCTTTGCAACTGGCGCTTTCGCCTGCGTTGGGCGCCTTGGCGGCGGGCAACCGGGTGATGATCAAGCCATCCGAACACACGGGGCGCTTTGCGCAGCTGTTGCGTCAGGCCGTGAGCAATTATTTTTCGCCTGGCGAAATGGCGGTGTTGCTGGGTGGCGTGGAAACGGCGCAAGCCTTTGTGCAGCTGCCCTTCGATCATTTGGTGTTTACCGGCTCCACCGCCGTGGGGCGGCAAGTGGCCGAGGCGGCTGCGCGCAAGCTCACGCCCGTCACGCTGGAACTGGGCGGCAAATCGCCCGTGCTGATCGACCGCTCGGCTGACTTGGCGCTGGCCGCGCAACGCATCGCCTACGCCAAGCTCTTCAATGCCGGGCAAACCTGCGTGGCGCCAGACTATGTGCTGGTGCACCGCAGCCAGCAAGAGGCATTCGTGCAAGCCTATTCGCAAGCCGTGCGCCGCATGTACCCCAGCATTGCGGGCAATGCCGACTACACCAGCATCATCCATCAGGCGCATTTCAGCCGCTTGCTGGCCCTGCTTGAAGAAGCACACCAGCACAGCGCGCCCATCGTGGTGCTGGGCGAAACCGAACCGGCCCTGCGCCGCCTGGCCCCTTGCCTGGTGATTGATCCGCCCCTGCACAGCCGCCTGATGCAGGAAGAAATCTTCGGCCCGGCGCTGCCGGTGCTGACTTACGACAACACCGACCAGGCGCTGGGCCTGATTCGCAGCTGCGCTGACCCGCTGGCCCTGTACTGGTTCGGTAACGATGGGCAAGAGCGCGAGCGTGTGCTCAACACCACCTTGTCGGGCGGCGTGTGCATCAACGACTGCCTGTTTCATCTGGCGCAGCAGGCCCAGCCCTTTGGCGGCGTGGGCGCCAGCGGCATGGGCGCTTATCATGGGGAATGGGGCTTTCGCACCTTCAGCAAGGAAAAGCCGGTGTTCATCCAATCGCGCTTCAGCCTCACGCAATGGCTGCAAGCGCCGTATGGCAAGCGCTTTGAACAGCTGATGCAACTCAAACGCTTTTTGCCTTGATGGCCTTGCAATGAATAGGTTTCTGCTACGCTTGGGCGCATGATGAAGAAGCAAGAATCACACAAAGGCAAGGCGCTGCAGGCGGCGCGATTCAGGGCAATGGGCACAGCCGGAGTGGCCGCACTGATCGGTGCTGTGCTGCTGGCGGGCTGTTCCGCTACGGGCACGCACAGGGCCGATCAATCGGCGGGCAATGGCGTGCAGGTGTATGGCGAAATCGACCTGGGCTACGGCCATTCGCGTACCCGCACGCGTGTGCAGGGCCAGTGAGTGAGGATGCGTGCCCACAATTAAATGGCCGGGGCACGCAAAAAAATTGCGAAGGGTGCAAAAATCGTTGTACAATCTCGCGCTTAGCAACACGCTGATTTGTTTTTGAGGCGTGTGCCGAGTGGGACGTTAGCTCAGCTGGTAGAGCAGCGGACTTTTAATCCGTTGGTCGCAGGTTCGAATCCTGCACGTCCCACCACCAATACAAGGGGTTGATCGAAGGATCAGCCCCTTTTCTTTTGCCGTTTTGCCATTGGGCTACCACGGGGCGGTTGCAGCTACAAGCGGCCTGCTTGCGCAAACGCCGTTGTTCAGGCTAGCCTTCTGCCATTTCTTCTAGACGGACCTTTAGACGGACTTTTTGCATCATGCTCAGCACCCACACCCAGCCGATTGCCGCCATTGCCACTGCGCCAGGCCGTGGGGCGGTGGGCATCGTGCGCCTCAGCGGGCAGGGGCTGGGGCCGCTGGTGCAGGCGCTGCTGGGCCGCACGCTCAAGCCGCGCGAGGCGAGCTACTTGCCTTTTCCTGATGCAGATGGCCAGCCGATTGACCAGGGCCTGGCGATTTGGTTTCCCGCGCCGCACAGCTACACCGGTGAAGACGTGCTGGAGCTGCAGGCGCACGGCGGCACTGTGGTGTTGCAACTGCTGCTGGCGCGCTGCCTGGCGCTGGGCGCTGCGCAGGGCTTGCGCATGGCCGCGCCGGGCGAATTCACGCAGCGCGCTTTTCTCAACGGCAAGCTCGATCTGGCCCAGGCCGAGGCGGTGTCCGACCTGATCGACGCCAGCACCGAAGCCGCTGCGCGCAGCGCCGGGCGCAGCCTGAGCGGCGCTTTCAGCCGCGAAATCACCACGCTGCGCGATGCCGTGGTGCATTTGCGCATGTTGGTGGAAGCCACGCTGGACTTTCCCGAAGAAGACATCGATTTTTTGCAGGCGGCCGATGCCGCCGGGCAGTTGCAGCGCATTGCCGATCAGTTGCAGCGCATTCGCCAGCAGGCCAGCCAGGGCGCGCTGCTGCGCGATGGCATTCAGGTCGTGATCGCGGGCCAGCCCAATGCGGGCAAAAGCTCGTTGCTCAATGCGCTGGCGGGGGCGGAGCTGGCCATCGTCACGCCCATTGCGGGTACCACGCGCGACAAGGTGAGCGAAACCATCCAGATCGAAGGCGTGCCGTTGCACGTGGTAGATACCGCTGGCCTGCGCGATGCAGCGGCTGGCGCCATCGATCCTGTGGAGCAAATCGGCATCACGCGCGCCTGGCATGCCATTGCCCAGGCTGATGCCGTGCTCTTCGTGCACGACCTCACGCGCCTGCAACAGGCCGATTACCGCGCCGCCGATGCGCACATCGCCCAGCAATTGGCGGCGCAATTGCCCGCGCGCGTGCCCGTGCTGCACGTGGGCAACAAATGCGATGCGGTGCAGGCCCTGCCCGCAGAAGCGGCGGCCGATGATTGGGTGAAGCTTTCGGCCCAAACCGGGCAGGGGCTGGACGCTTTGCGCCAACGCTTGCTGCAACTGGTGGGTTGGCAGGGCCGGCCCGAGGGCACTTTCATCGCCCGCCAGCGCCACGTGCAAGCCTTGCAGCAAGTGGCCCAGCACATCAAGCAGGCGCAGCACAACATGCGGCAGGGCCAAGTGCCGCTGGACATCTTGGCCGAAGACCTGCGGCTGGCGCAAAACGCGCTCAACAGCATCACGGGTGAATTCACTTCAGACGATTTGCTGGGCGAAATCTTCGGGCGTTTTTGCATTGGCAAATAAGGTGCTGCTGGCAGGCGCTTGGCCGTTCGGTGGGCAAGTTGGCCGCTGCCATGCCAACAAAAAAGCCCCGTTCTTTCGTCATACCTGCCGCGTGTCAGTGGCCAATGGCGTGCTTGCAGGGCGTGCTTTTGAGCCCTCTGATCGAGCCGCAGGCCATCGCTTTGGGAGCTGTCGGGCTCGGCGGAAAAACGCCTGTGTGGATGCCCAACGAAATCGGCCCCAACAAGCAACTGCTGGAGCCGCTTTTGTTTTTCAGGCGTGTGCTTTCAGCTTGGGTCGCCGGGCATGCTTTGCAAGGCATCGCGCAGCCGCTGGGCGTAGTCTTGCAGCACCTCTGGGCCGGGCTCCTTGCGTTGCCAGTTCAGGCCCACGCCGTCGTTGGCATGGCGCGGCAGCACGTGCAGGTGAAAGTGGAAGACGGTTTGCTCGCCCTCTTTGCCATTGGCCTGCAGCAGCGTCAGCCCCGGCGGGTTGAAGGCGATGCGCACGGCCTCAGCCATTTTTTGTGCAGTCTGCATCACGGCGGCGGCTTCTTCGGGCGTTATTTCAAACAGATTGGTGGCGTGGCGTTTGGTGGCGATCAGGAGGTGGCCGGGGTTGACCTGTGCAATGTCCATGAAGGCGATCACGAGATCGTCTTCGTACACGCGGGCTGAAGGGATTTCGCCCGCCACGAGGCGGCAGAAGATGCATTGGCCGGGCGGGGATGTGTCAACGAATTGGGGCATGCTGGGTCTCCTGATGGTAGGCGGCGATGATGCGTTTCAAACCGCTTTGCTGCCGCCGCTGGGCGTAGGCGTTGCGGTGCTCGCAGTTGCCAAGGTGCTGGCATCTTCGCACAGGGCTTGCGGGCTGGGCTTAGGTAAAAGCCCTGCTTGTGTGCAGCAGGATGTGTGGCGGTGTGTGCCGCGCAGGCGGCAGTTGGCGCCTGCAAGACAGGCTGCGATGAACGGCTATCTTTTGGTCTTGCATGCAGTGGTTTGCTGCTGCGCGGATGCGCTTTTGGTGATGGGCGCACCTTGGCTGGGGCAAGAGCGGCTGCCCGGGTCGGCGCCGAGCAGCCCGTGCATCGAAGCGGCGCGCAGGGCCGGTGAAGTCGCAGATCCGTTGGGCAGCGTGGCATCCAGGAATGGATGGAGCACGCTTGCCGCGCTGCGTGAAGGGACGCTTCACTCCTTGGGCAGCAGCCGTGCCAGATAACGCCCGGTGTGGCTGTGCGGATTGCGGGCGACTTGCTCGGGCGTGCCTTGGGCGATGACCGTGCCGCCGCCCGATCCGCCTTCGGGCCCCATGTCGATGAGCCAGTCGGCGGTTTTGATCACGTCGAGGTTGTGCTCGATGATGACGATGGTGTTGCCTGCATCGCGCAGTTGGTGCAGCACTTTCAGCAGCAGGGCGATGTCGCCAAAGTGCAGGCCGGTGGTGGGCTCGTCCAGGATGTAAAGGGTGCGGCCCGTGTCGCGGCGCGAGAGTTCGTGCGCCAGCTTCACGCGCTGGGCCTCGCCGCCCGACAGCGTGGTGGCGCTTTGGCCCAGCTGGATGTAGCTCAGGCCCACGTCCATCAGCGTTTGCAGCTTGCGCGCGATGGGCGGCACGGCCTGCATGAAGTGCAGGGCCTCTTCCACGGTCATGCGCAAAATCTCGGCGATGTTTTTGCCCTTGTATTGCACCTCCAGCGTTTCGCGGTTGTAGCGCTGGCCGTGGCAGATGTCGCAGGGCACGTACACATCGGGCAGAAAGTGCATTTCGACTTTCACCATGCCGTCGCCCTGGCAGGCTTCGCAGCGGCCACCGGCCACGTTGAAGCTGAAGCGCCCTGGGCCGTAGCCGCGCTCTTTGGCGGTGGGCATTTCGGCCATCAGCTCGCGGATGTGGGTGAACAAGCCGGTGTAGGTGGCGGGGTTGCTGCGCGGGGTGCGGCCAATGGGCGATTGATCGACGTTGATGACCTTGTCGAAATGCTCCAGCCCCTCGATGGCATCGTGCGGCGCGGGCTCGGTGTGGGCGCGGTGAATGGCTTGCGCGGCTGCGGCGTAGAGCGTGTCGTTGATCAGGGTGGATTTGCCCGAACCCGACACGCCCGTGACGCAGGTGAGCAGGCCCACGGGCACATCGACCGTGACGTTTTGCAGATTGTTGCCACGCGCGCCGCGAATGGTGATTTTTTGCAGGCCGGCGTGTTCGCTGGCCGCGCTTTGGGCGTCGCCTTGCTCGCGGGCGATGTGTTGCTCAAACACGTTTTTGATGGCGGCTTGCTTGCTGGCGCGCGCCGCCGTTTTTTTGCTGCGGCTTCGGCGTTCCGCTTGATCGGCTGCCTCGCTGGCCTCGGCCCCCGCCAGCGGCAGCCAGGCCGTGCGCTTTCTGGGCACGGCGATGCCGAGCCGGCCGCTCAGGTACTGGCCGGTGAGCGATTGCGGGGCGCTCAGCAGCGCTTGCAAATCGCCTTGCGCCATCACCTGCCCGCCGTGCACGCCTGCGCCGGGGCCCATGTCCACCACATGGTCGGCCGCGCGGATCATGTCTTCGTCGTGCTCCACCACCAGCACGCTGTTGCCCATGTCGCGCAGGCGTTGCAGGGTGCCGATCAGGCGGTCGTTGTCGCGCTGGTGCAGGCCGATGCTGGGCTCATCCAGCACATACATCACGCCCGTGAGGCCCGAGCCGATTTGCGAGGCCAGGCGAATGCGCTGCGCCTCGCCGCCGCTCAAGGTCTCGGCGCTGCGATCCAGCGTGAGGTAGCCCAGCCCCACATCCACCAGAAAGCGCAGGCGCGCGGCGATTTCGCGCACCACTTTGTCGGCAATTTCGGCCTTGGCGCCGTGCAGCTGCAAGGTGTCGAAATACTGCTTGGCATCGCCCAGCGTGGCCTGGCCGACCTGGTAGATGGCGCGTTGCTGTTCACTCTCGCCCAGCAGCACGTGGCGGGCTTCGCGCCGCAGGCGGCTGCCAGCGCAGGCCGGGCAGGGCGTGGTTTGGCGGTAGCGTGCCAGCTCCTCGCGCACCACGGCCGAGTCGGTTTCGCGGTAGCGCCGCGCCATATTGGGCAACACGCCTTCAAAGGCATGCTTTTTCTTGACGGTTTTGCCTGCCTGCGCGCCGCTGCCAAAGGTGTAGGCAAAGGCGATTTCCTCCTCGCCCGAGCCGTGCAGGATGATGTGGCGCACCCGCTCGGGCAGGTCTTCAAACGGCGCATCCACGCTGAAGCGGTAGTGCTGGGCCAGGCTTTTGATGAGGGCGAAGTAGTACTCGTTGCGCGCGTCCCAGCCCTTGATGGCGCCAGCGGCCAGGCTGAGCGAGGGAAAGGCCACCACGCGCCCGGCATCGAAGGCATCGATCGTGCCCAGGCCATTGCATTCGGGGCAGGCGCCCTGCGGCGCGTTGAACGAGAACATGCGCGGCTCCAGCGCCGAGATGCTGTAGTTGCACTGCGGGCAGGCGTAGCGGGCGTTGAAGAGGTGCTCGGCGCCGCTGTCCATTTCGGCCACGATGGCGCGGCCATCGGCCAGGCGCAGCGCGGCTTCGAAGCTTTCGGCCAGGCGTTGGCGCGCGTCGGGCCGCACTTTCAGGCGGTCGATCACTACGTCGATGTTGTGGCGTTCGTTCTTTTCCAGCGCGGGCAGATCGGCGGCATCCACCACCTGCCCGTCGATGCGAAAGCGCACATAGCCCCGCGCCTGCATCTGCGCCAGCGTGTCGGCGAATTCGCCTTTGCGTTCGCGTGCGATGGGCGCCAGCAGCATGATGCGAGTTTCTGCTGGCAGGGCCAGGGCGGCATCGACCATCTGGCTCACGGTTTGCGCTTGCAGGGGCAGGCCGTGATCGGGGCAGTGGGGCGTGCCTGCACGGGCAAACAGCAGGCGCAGGTAGTCGTGAATTTCGGTCACCGTGCCCACGGTGGAACGCGGGTTGTGGCTGGTGGCTTTCTGTTCGATGCTGATGGCAGGCGACAGCCCTTCGATCCAATCCACGTCGGGCTTGTCCATCATCTGCAGGAACTGGCGCGCGTAGGTCGAAAGGCTCTCGACGTAGCGGCGCTGGCCTTCGGCGTACAAGGTGTCAAACGCCAGGCTGGATTTGCCCGATCCGCTCAGGCCCGTGATGACCACGAGCTGGTTGCGCGGAATGGCCAGGTCGATGTTCTTGAGGTTGTGCGTGCGCGCCCCGCGAATCACGATGTGGGTGCTGCCCGGCGTGGGTGCGGCGGCTTGCGCTGGGGGCTGTGGCGGGGTGGCCGTGGATGGGGCAGCAGGCTGGTCTGCGGGCTGGATTTTGGCGGCGCTTTTTTTCATGGCGGTTTCTCAGGTGAACCGGGCATCATAGGGCAAGGGCCTTGGGTTTGTCATGCCGCGCGGCGCTTGCCTGCCAAGGGGTGGGCGGCTTTGCCAGGCTGGAGTTCACAGGCAGGCTCTTGGTCTGCTTGCCACTCCGCATCTCATGAAGCCTGCGCTGGCAGCCCAATCAGCGCGCGACTACAATTTGCAACTTTTTCTTTTGCGATCAAACGCTTATCAACCATGAGTCAAGCAACAAGGCAGCGCGAAGGCTTTTCTTCGGGCTTTGGGGTGCTGGCAGCGACCCTGGCTTCGGCCGTGGGGCTGGGCAATATCTGGCGCTTTCCGTATGAGGTGGGCAGCGGCGGCGGCGCGGGTTTTTTGCTGATCTATTTGCTGGCGACCCTGCTGGTGGGGCTGCCCGTGATGATTGCCGAGATCAGCTTGGGGCGCGCGGCGCGTACCGATCCGATCGGTGTCTACCTCAAGCTGGCGCCGCGCACGCCGTGGTGGATCATTGGCGCCATGGGCCTGCTGGCCGTGGTGCTGCTGCTTTCGTTCTATTCGGGTGTGGTGGGCTGGGTGTTTGCCTATGTGGCCAAAAGCCTGGGCGGCAGCCTGCTCACGCAAGACAAGGCTGCGCTGGAAGGCGCTTTCACCGGCCTGATCGGCAGCCCCACGGCGGCGCTGGGCTGGCAATGGGCTGCGCTGCTGTTGTCGGGCATGATTCTGTCTTTGGGCGTGAGCCGGGGCATTGAAGGCGTGACCAAAAAGCTCATGCCCATTCTGTTTGGCTTGCTGTGCGTGATTGCGGCCACTTCGCTGAGCATGCCGGGCGCGATGGAAGGGGTGAAGTTTCTGTTCGTGCCCGATGTGCGCAAGATCAACAGCGCCGTTATCCTCAAGGCGCTGGGCCTGGCGTTTTTCAAGCTCTCGCTGGGCGTGGGCGCGATGACGATCTACGGCAGCTATTTCCGCGCCGAGCAGAACATTCCCAAAACCGCGCTGACCGTGATGCTGGCCGATCTGGCCGTTTCGCTGCTGGCGGGGCTGGCGGTGTTTCCGGCGGTGTTTGCCTTGGGCTTCGATCCGGCCAGCGGCCCGGCCCTGCTGTTCAACACCATTCCGGCCGTGTTCGCGCAAATGCCGCTGGGGCATTTGATGATGGTGCTGTTTTTCGTGCTGACGGCTTTTGCCGCCATTGGCGCGCTCTTGTCGATGCTGGAGGTGCCCGTGGCCGTGCTGCGTGATCGCCTGGAGGTGACCCGCAAGCGTGCCACCTGGTTGAGCGTCATCTGCGTGAGCATGCTGGGCGCGCTGTGCGCCCTGTCTTTCAACACGCTGAGCCACATCAAGCTGCCGGGCGGGATGAATATTTTCGACAGCTTCGACTTTGCCGTGAGCAAAGTCCTCATGCCGCTGGCAGGCCTGCTCACCAGCCTGTTCGTGGGCCTGCGCTGGGGCAAAGCCGCTTTTGTGCAGGCCAACAGCAACGAGGGGCGGCTGAACAACACGTGTTTGCTCAAGCTGCTGTTTGGCGTGCTGGCGGTGGTGTCACCGATATTGATCTGCGTGATCATGTATGTGGGCTTGCTGGGCTGAGGCGGGGGCTTGCACGCTGTGTGCTCAGGCCTGATAAATACTCGCCTGTTTTCAAGAGGACGAAGCCATGAACAACCCCCGATCTGCTCGCAGCGCCAGTGCCCGTCGCGCCACTGACGCAGCGGGCGGCCAGAAATCGCCACGCAGCGCCAAGGCCCAAGCCGCCGCGCAGGCCGAGGCAAAAGCAACGACTGAGGATGCCAGCGGCGTGCGCGTGCTCAAGAAATACCCCAACCGTCGCCTGTACGACAGCACCAGTTCCAGCTACATCACGCTGGCCGAAGTCAAGGCTTTGGTGATGCGGGCCGAACCCTTTGTGGTGCGCGATGCCAAAACGGGCGAAGACCTCACGCGCAGCATCTTGCTGCAAATCATTCTGGAAGAAGAAGCGGGCGGCAACCCCCTGTTCACCGAGGCCGTGCTCTGCCAGCTCATCCGCTTCTACGGGCACGCCATGCAAGGTTTTTTTGGCGCGCATCTGGCTGCGCAGATTCAGGGTTTTGCCGATATGCAGCAGAAGCTGATGGCAGGCGCACCCACCCTGGGCATGGCAAGCTGGCCGCAAAACCTGCAAGAGATGATGGGCCGCTGTGCATCGTCTGTGTCATCGGCCCAGGCTTGGCAACAAGCCCAGGCGCGCATGCAAGAGCAGATGCAGCGTCAATTCCAAGCGGGTTTGCAGGGCTGGATGGACGCCTTTCAGCCCCAAGCCAGGGCCGAAGCGTCACCCCAAGCGCCGGCCAAGCCATCGGCCAAGAAGCGGTAGGCGGCATTGGCCGCGGTGTTTGCTGCCGCCTGATCTGCGCATGGCTTGACGAGGAGGCGCTTAGAGCCTGTTCACAATCTCCTCGCGGGCGCTTGAAAATGGAAACGGGCGGTCTGCGGCGTTGCAAATCTTGTCAATCATCTTGAACATGTCGCACGGGCTATGCCCTTCGCTCATATCCTTTGATTTGCGCCTTGCATCCCATCCCGCTTCATTTCCAATCACTTCACGATGAGATCTTGAACAGGCTCTCAGGCAAAACAACCCCCGCGCCTATTGCGCTGATGCCGTGTGCGTAATTGGCACGGCTTGGCCTATGCTTTGAACATTTTTTGCATTGGAAACTTGGCCTTTGACAAGGGCTTGAGCCAGAGGAAACCCCCCATGATCGACACAGCAGAGACAACAACAGCGCCGAAAACAGCCGCGCCCAAAATCGGCTTCGTCAGCCTGGGCTGCCCCAAGGCGCTGACGGATTCCGAACTGATCCTGACCCAGCTCGCCGCCGAAGGCTACGAAACCAGCAAAACCTTTGCCGGGGCCGATCTGGTCATCGTCAACACCTGCGGCTTCATCGACGATGCGGTGAAAGAAAGCCTCGACACCATCGGCGAAGCCTTGGCTGAAAACGGCAAGGTCATCGTCACCGGCTGCCTGGGCGCACGCGCCGGTCAGGGCGGCGACAGCATGGTCAAAGAAGTGCACCCCAGCGTGCTGGCCGTCACCGGCCCGCATGCCACGCAAGAGGTGATGGACGCCGTGCACGCCCATTGCCCCAAGCCGCATGATCCCTTCATGGACCTGTTGCCCTCGGCGGGCATCAAACTCACGCCCCGGCATTACGCTTACTTGAAAATCAGCGAAGGCTGCAACCACCGTTGCACCTTCTGCATCATTCCCAGCTTGCGTGGCGACCTGGCCAGCCGCCCGGTGGGCGATGTGCTCAAAGAAGCGCAGGCCCTGTTCGAAGGCGGCGTGAAAGAACTGCTCGTGGTGAGCCAGGACACATCGGCCTACGGCGTGGACGTGAAATACCGCACCGGCTTTTGGGACGGCCGCCCGCTCAAAACCCGCACGCTGGAACTGGTGCAGGCGCTGGGGCAGCTGGCGCAGCGCCACGGCGCCTGGGTGCGGCTGCACTATGTGTACCCCTATCCGTCGGTGGATGCCATCATCCCGCTCATGGCCGAGGGCTTGGTGCTGCCGTATCTGGACGTGCCTTTCCAGCACAGCCACCCCGATGTGCTCAAGCGCATGAAGCGCCCGGCCGATGGCGAGCGCAATCTGGAGCGTTTGCAGAAATGGCGCGAACTCTGCCCGCAACTGGTGGTGCGCAGCACCTTCATCGCGGGCTTTCCGGGGGAAACGGAAGGGGAGTTCGACCACCTGCTCCACTTCGTGCGCGAAGCGCAGATCGACCGCGCGGGCTGCTTTGCCTACTCACCCGTGGCGGGCGCTGCGGCCAACGATCTGCCCGGCGCTTTGCCTGATGCCGTACGCGAAGAGCGACGCGCACGCTTCATGGCCGTGGCCGAAGAGGTATCGGTGGCCAAGCTGCGCCAGCGCATCGGCAGCACCATGCAGATTCTGGTGGATAGCGCCCCGGGCCTGGGCAAAAAGGGTGGCATGGGCCGCAGCTACGCCGATGCGCCCGAGATTGACGGCATCGTCAAACTGCTGCCGCCCGAAAAAATCAGCAAAACGCTGAAGGTGGGCGAATTCACCCGCGCCCGCATCGTCGATACCGATGGTCACGACCTGGTGGCGCTGCCGATCTGATCTTGCCGATTGGATGGGTCGATCTGCCCGGAGCGGCTTCATCGGCTCGTGTTCGTGGGCCGCATGGATGGGGCGGCCCTGGCCGATATCTGCGGGGGCGGTGCTTATCGGTATACCAGTACCGGCAGCGTGGTGTGCGCCAGCACCCTTTGCGTCTCACTGCCAACCAGCACCGCACTCCAGCCCGTGCGCCCGTGCGAGGCCATGAGGATCAGGTCGCAGCCTTCGCGCAGGGCCGCGTCGATGATGGCTTGCGCAGGCGTATCGCTGGTGACGCTCACCGTGTGGCAAGGCACGCCAGCGGCCTGACAGATCTGTGCGGCCTGGTTCAGGCATTCCTGCGCGAGGCGCTCGGCGCGTTCTTCCAGTTTGTCGGGCGCGATCAAGTCGTTGAGAAAACCTTCGCCCCCCAATGCCAGCTGGCTGGGCGGCTTGGCATAAAAAACGGTGATGCGGGCCTTGTTGACGCGGGCCACCTCGGCGGCGTAGGCCACGGCCTTGTGGGAAAGCCCGGAACCGTCGGTGGGAACCAGAAAGTGTTTGAACATGGCAGAACCTCCGGAAAAAACGGCTGCGCTTGTTGTGGCTGTTGTCGGGTTTGCTGCTCATCAACTCTGCGGAATGCACAGAGCGACTGCAAGGCGCAATCACCAAACGCATGCCTGCTGCCATCATGCCAGCAATTGCACGAGTGCACACACTTTTTTACATGCGCGTGCTGCGTGGTGTTTGATTCAAAACGCTGGCAAGACTGGGGCAGCCATGCGCGGGCATGACATGAGTCATTGCAAGCCAACAGCCGCAGCAGCTTTACAGAAAAGCGCGGAATGTCCTGCGGCGGAGTGCCTTGAATATCCTGAATCAGATGCCCCGTTTGCGCCTCTTGCACTCAAGACGCGGCCTTTTCAGCACTCCACCCGCTGCACGGTCACGGCCAGGCCGCCCAGCGAAGTTTCCTTGTAGCGGCTTTGCATGTCATGGCCGGTGGCACGCATGGTCTCGATGGCCTGATCCAGCGAAACCAGATGCACGCCGCTGCCCAGCATGGCCATGGAGCAGGCATTGATCGCCTTGGTCGCGCCCATGGCGTTGCGTTCGATGCAGGGCACTTGCACCAGGCCGGCGATGGGGTCGCAGGTCATGCCCAGATGGTGTTCCAGCGCGATTTCTGCAGCGTTTTCTACCTCGGCATTGCTGGCGCCCAGTGCAGCAGCTAGTCCCGCAGCGGCCATGGCGGCAGCCGAGCCCACTTCGCCCTGGCAGCCCACTTCTGCGCCCGAGATGGAGGCGTTGCGCTTGCACAGCGCGCCCACGGCCGCGGCGGCCAGAAAGAAGCGTTGCGTGCCAGCCTCGTCGCCCTGGCGGCATTCGCGGTAGTAACGCAGCACGGCCGGGATGATGCCTGCTGCCCCATTGGTGGGGGCTGTGACCACGCGGCCGCCTGCGGCGTTTTCTTCGTTCACGGCCATGGCCCAGGCGCTGACCCAGTTCATGGCCCCTTCGCTGGCGTGCGCTGGGGCGTGGCGCAGGCGCTCGGCCATGCCCGGTGCGCGGCGTTGCACGCGCAGGCCGCCGGGCAGGGTGCCGGGGGTGTTCAAGCCCCGGTCGATGCAGTCCATCATCACGGCCTGAATGCGGGCAACGAAGGCGCGGCTGGCCGCCTCGCCATGCAGCGCGCATTCATTGGCCCAGAGCAGATCGGTCAGTTGGCAGCCGTGTTGATTGGCCAATGCCAGCAGCTCGGCCATGGTGGCAAAAGGGTGGGGCACGTTCTGCTCGGTGCCGCGGCTGCTGCCGATAAAGTGCTCGTCGGCATCCACCACAAAGCCGCCGCCGATCGAATACATCTCGCGGCTGCACAGCAGTTCGCCTGCGGCATTCCAGGCGCGAAAGCGCATGCCATTGGTGTGCAGGGGCAGTTCTTCGCAGCGGTTGAACAGCAGGTCGCGTGTGGCGTCAAAAGCGATTTCATGTTGCGCCAGCAGCGGCAGCCGGCCCGTGCTGCGAATGTGGGCCACGCGCGTGCCGACGCTGGCGGTGTCGATGGCGTCGGGGATCTCCCCGCACAGGCCCATCAAAACGGCCACGTCGGTGCCGTGGCCCTGGCCGGTGTGGGCCAGCGAGCCGAAGAGTTCTGCCTCAACGCGCTGAACTTGCTCCAGCAGGCCATCGGGCAGCTCCAGCACAAAGCGGCGGGCAGCGCGCATCGGGCCCACCGTGTGCGAGCTGCTTGGGCCGATGCCGATTTTGAACATGTCCTGCAAGCCGATGTACATGCTGACTCCCGTAACAAAGCGCGTATGGTAGGGGCATTGCGGAAGGGCGCTGCGCATCGGCAGCGATCAGAGCGTTGATTGGAATGGGAGGCGGATTGATGCAGAAGCCGCGCTGCCATCTGCCCGGGTCTTTTGACGAAGGCTGGGCCGGGGTGAAAGGGGGCTTGCCAGTACACAGAATCTTTGCGCGCACGGGCCGATCGCTTTCTGAAAAACGTTAAGATACCCGCCGCGTCACAGCCAGCGAACAAGGGCTGCAGGCGTGGCGATCGGCGTGTGCCGGGCGCATCCAGCCAGCCTTGGCAGGCAAATTGCTTCTTTCTTGATCTGTTTTTAGACTTTTGTTTGTGCAGCGCGCCGGGCAATGGCGCAGCGGCAAAAAAACATGGATCTGGCCGAATACCTTCCCGTGCTGCTCTTCATCCTCATCGGTGTGGTGATGGGGGTGGCGCCCTTGGTGCTGGGCTATTTCCTGGGGCCGCAAAAGCCCGACCCCGAAAAGAATTCGGCCTACGAATGCGGCTTTCCGGCCTTTGACGATGCGCGCATGCAATTCGACGTGCGCTATTACCTGGTGGCCATTCTGTTCATTCTGTTTGATCTGGAAGTGGCCTTCCTCGTGCCCTGGGCCGTGGTGCTCAAGGAAATGGGGGGCGTGGCCTTCTGGTCAGGTATGATTTTCCTGCTCATCCTCACGGTGGGCTTTGTGTACGAGTGGAAAAAAGGCGCGCTTGACTGGGAATGATCCCGACCATCAGGCGCAGCGCGCAGCCCTTGGCGGCTTGATGCGGGCTGATCAACGAGATAGCACATGTCGATAGAAGGCGTTTTCAAACAGGGATTCATCACCACCAGCTACGACGCCGTGGCCAATTGGGCCAATTCGGGGTCGCTTTGGCCCATGACCTTTGGCCTGGCCTGCTGCGCGGTGGAAATGATGCACGCCGCAGGCGCCCGCTACGACATTGCCCGCTTCGGCTCGGAAGTGTTCCGCGCCAGCCCGCGCCAATCGGATTTGATGATCGTGGCCGGCACCCTGTGCAACAAAATGGCCCCGGCCCTGCGCAAGGTGTACGACCAGATGGCCGAGCCGCGCTACGTGATCTCGATGGGCTCCTGCGCCAACGGCGGCGGCTATTACCACTACAGCTATTCCGTGGTGCGCGGTTGCGACCGCATCGTGCCTGTGGACGTGTACGTGCCCGGCTGCCCGCCCACGGCCGAGGCCCTGCTGTACGGCCTGTTGCAGCTCAAGCAAAAGATCCGCCGCACCACCACGATCGCGCGCCCGTAAGCGTGTGAGCCGCACCGAAAGCCCAGAATGACTGCGTTTGCGATTGATCCCTCCGTGATGCAAGCCCGTGTGCAAGAGGCGCTGGGCGATCGTCTGCGCGAGGCGCGGCTGGCGCTGGGCGAGCTCACCATCGTGGTGGATGCGGCCGACTATCTGGCCGCGGCCATTTTGCTGCGCGATGCGCCAGGCTGCGAATTCAATCAGCTCATCGACTTGTGTGCTGTGGACTATTCGCAATACAAGGACGAGCCTTGGCCCGGGCCGCGCTTTTGCGTGGTGCTGCATCTGCTTTCCACCACCTGCAACCAGCGCC
Organism: Allobrachymonas sp.; assembly: GCA_030529505.1. Classification (GTDB taxonomy): domain Bacteria; phylum Pseudomonadota; class Gammaproteobacteria; order Burkholderiales; family Burkholderiaceae_C; genus Brachymonas. Next base: position 54,046 of record JAUMWT010000007.1, read on the forward strand.
TGCGCCTGAAGGTGTTTGCGCCAGATGACGAACAGCCCTGCGTGGCCTCGGTCTGCGAAGTGTGGAGCGCGGCCAACTGGTTCGAGCGCGAAGCCTTTGATCTGTTTGGCGTGGTGTTTGAGGGCCACCCCGATCTGCGCCGCATCCTGACCGATTACGGCTTTGTGGGCCACCCTTTCCGCAAGGATTTTCCGCTCACGGGCCATGTGGAAATGCATTACGACGCCGCGCAGCAGCGCGTGGTGTACCGGCCGGTGAGCATCGAGCCGCGCGAAATCACGCCGCGCATCGTGCGTGAACCGGGCTACGGAGGGCTGGGCTGATGCCCGCAGCGTGCCGCCATGCCTGAAATTCGCAACTACACCATCAACTTCGGCCCGCAGCACCCGGCGGCGCACGGCGTGCTGCGCCTCATCCTCGAGCTGGATGGCGAAGTCGTGCAGCATGCCGACCCGCACGTGGGCCTGCTGCACCGCGCCACCGAAAAACTGGCCGAGCACAAAACCTACATCCAGACCCTGCCCTATATGGACCGGCTGGATTACGTCTCGATGATGTGCAACGAGCACGCCTACTGCTTGGCCGTTGAAAAGCTGCTGGGGGTGGAGGTGCCGATTCGCGCGCAATACATCCGCGTGCTGTTTGCCGAAATCACGCGCATCCTCAACCACCTGATGTGGCTGGGCTCGCACGGCAACGATCTGGGCAGCACCACCATCCTGATCTACACCTTCCGCGAGCGCGAACTGCTCATGGACATGTACGAGGCGGTATCGGGCGCGCGCATGCACGCGGCCTACTTCCGCCCGGGCGGCGTGTATCGCGACCTGCCTGCGCGCATGCCCCAGTTCCAGCCCAACAAGCTGCGCACGCAGGCGCAAACCGATGCGCTCAATGCCGATCGGCAAGGCTCGCTGCTCGATTTCATTGAGGCCTTTGTCAAAGACTTTCCGCAGCGGGTGGACGAATACGAAACCCTGCTCACCGACAACCGCATCTGGAAGCAGCGCACCGTGGGCATTGCCACCGTCAGCCCCGAGCGCGCGCTGAACCTGGGCTTTACCGGCCCCATGCTGCGCGGCAGCGGCGTGGCCTGGGATTTGCGCAAGCAGCAGCCCTACGATGTGTACGACCGGCTGGACTTCGACGTCCCCGTGGGCATCACGGGCGACACTTACGACCGCTACCTCGTGCGCGTGCAGGAAATGCGCGAATCCAACCGCATCATGCAACAGTGCGTGGACTGGCTGCGCGCCAACCCCGGCCCCGTGATCACCAACAACTACAAGGTGGCCCCGCCGCCGCGCGAAGCGATGAAGACCGAGATGGAAGCCCTGATCCATCACTTCAAGCTGTTCTCCGAAGGCATGCACGTGCCCGAGGGTGAAGCCTACGCCGCGGTGGAGCACCCCAAGGGCGAGTTCGGCATCTACCTGGTCAGCGACGGCGCCAACAAGCCCTACCGCATGAAGATTCGCCCGCCGGGCTTTGTGCATCTGGCGGCCATGAACGAGCTCACGCGCGGGCACATGCTGGCCGATGCCGTGGCCGTGCTGGGCACGCTCGACATCGTGTTCGGGGAGGTGGATCGATGATGACATTCTCCGACGCGACCCGCGCCCGCTTCGACCGGGAAATTGCCAAATACCCGCCCGAGCGCAGGCAATCGGCCGTGCTGGCCTGCCTGGCCATCGTGCAGCAGGAGCAGGGCTACATCAGCGCCGAAAGCGAGCAGGCCGTGGCCGAATACCTGGGCATGCCCAGCATCGCCGTGCACGAGGTGGCCAGCTTCTACAGCATGTTCAATCTGCAGCCCACGGGCAAGTACAAGCTGACGCTGTGCACCAACCTTTCCTGCCAATTGCAGGGAGCCGGGCAGGCGCTCAAGGCACTGGAAGAAAAACTGGGCATCCAATTGGGCGAAACCACGGCCGACGGCCTGTTCACCCTGCAGCAGTGCGAATGCGTGGGGGCCTGTGCCGACGCGCCGGTCATGCTGGTCAACGATCGCAGCATGTGCAGCCACATGTCGCCGCAGCGCATGCACGAATTGGTGGACGGCCTGCGCGCCGCTGCTGATGAGGAGGCCGCATGAGCGCCGTGGCTGAGGTTTTGGCGCGCTTTGCCACCGATGGCGGCATCAGTTGCCTGCACGATCGCCACATCAACCCGCTGATCTATGCGGGCCTGAACGGCCGCAACTGGGGCCTGGCCGATTACGAGCGGCGCGACGGCTACGCCGCCCTGCGCAAGGTGCTGGGGGCCGACGGCCAGGGCGGCATGACGCAGGAAGACGTCATCACCGAACTCAAGCGCTCGGCTCTGCGCGGGCGCGGTGGCGCGGGCTTTCCCACCGGCTTGAAGTGGAGTTTCATGCCGCGCCAGTTTCCGGGGCAGAAATACCTGATCTGCAATTCGGATGAAGGCGAGCCGGGCACTTTCAAGGACCGCGACATCCTGCAATACAACCCCCACGCCGTGATCGAGGGCATGCTGATCGCCGCCTACGTCATGGGGGCAGCGCAGGGCTACAACTACATCCACGGCGAGATCTTTCAGGTGTACGAGCGCTTCGAGGCCGCCATCGAGCAAGCCCGTGCGGCGGGCTATCTGGGCCGGAACATTCTGGGCAGCGGTTTCAGCTTCGACCTGCATGCGCACCACGGTTTTGGCGGTTACATCTGCGGCGAAGAATCGGCCCTGATCGAATCGATGGAAGGCAAGAAAGGCCAGCCGCGCTTCAAGCCGCCATTTCCGGCCAGCTACGGCTTGTACGGCCAGCCCAGCAACGTCAACAACACCGAAACCTATGCCTCGGTGCCGTGGATCATTCGCCACGGTGGGCAGGCCTACCTGGAAGTGGGCAAACCCAACAACGGTGGCACCAAAATCTTTTCGGTCTCGGGCGATGTGAATCGGCCCGGCAATTACGAAGTGCCTATGGGTACGCCCTTTGCCACCTTGCTGGAGCTGGCTGGCGGCGTGCGCGAAGGGCGCATGCTCAAGGCGGTGATTCCAGGTGGCGTGTCTTCACCCGTGCTGCCGGCAGCCACCATGCTGGCCTGCACCATGGATTACGAATCCATCGGCAAGGCCGGTTCCATGCTCGGTTCGGGCGCCGTCATCGTGCTGGACGACAGCCGCTGCATGGTGCAGGTGCTGCGCCGCCTGAGCTATTTTTTCATGCACGAATCCTGCGGCCAATGCACACCCTGCCGCGAAGGCGCGGGCTGGCTCTGGCGCGTGGTCGATCGCATCGAACGTGGCCAGGGTAAGGCGTCTGATCTGGATCTGCTGGACTCCGTGGCGGGCAATATCCTGGGGCGCACCATCTGTGCCCTGGGCGATGCGGCGGCCATGCCGGTGCAGGGCATGCTCAAGCATTTTCGCGAAGAGTTTGTGCATCACATCGAACATGGGCGCTGTGCGGTGCCCGTGGCAGCTGACGAGGCCTTGAGATGATTGAGCTCAATATCGACGGCCAAAAAGTGCAGGTGCCCGAAGGCAGCATGGTGATTCATGCGGCCGAGCAGGCGGGCATTTTCATTCCGCATTTCTGCTACCACAAGAAACTTTCCATCGCGGCCAACTGCCGCATGTGCTTGGTGGACGTTGAAAAACAGGCCGACCCGGTACCCGCCTGCGCCACCCCTGTGGTCGATGGCATGGTGGTGCGCACCAAGAGCGTGAAAACGGTCGAGGCGCAAAAGGGCGTGATGGAGTTTCTGCTCATCAACCACCCGCTGGACTGCCCCATTTGCGACAAGGGCGGCGAGTGCTTGTTGCAAGACCTGGCCGTGGGCTATGGCCAGAACGGCTCGCGCTACGAAGAAGAAAAGCGCGTGTTCACGCCCAAAGACGTGGGGCCGCTCATCTGCATGAAGGAGATGAACCGCTGCATCCAGTGCACGCGCTGCGTGCGCTTCGGCCAGGAAATTGCCGGCCAGATGGAGCTGGGCATGACGCACCGCGGCGAGCACAGCGAGATCGAAGCCTTCATCGGCGCGTCCATCGATTCCGAACTCTCGGGCAATATGATCGACATCTGCCCGGTGGGTGCGCTCACCAGCAAGCCCTTCCGCTACGCGGCGCGTACCTGGGAACTGTCACGGCGCAAAAGCATCAGTCCGCACGATTCCACCGGCGCGAACCTGATCGTGCAGGTCAAAAACAATCGCGTGTTGCGCGTGGTGCCGCTCGAAAACGAAGCGGTGAACGAATGCTGGATCGCCGATCGCGACCGCTTCAGCTACGAAGCGCTTAACAGTCCTGATCGCCTCACCCAGCCCATGATCAAGCAAGACGGGCGCTGGTTGGAGGTGGATTGGCAAACGGCGCTGGAATATGCCGCCAGCGGCTTGCGCGACATCGCCGAGAAACAAGGCGCAGCCAGCGTGGGCCTGCTGGCCAGCCCGCACAGCACGGTCGAAGAGCTGTGGCTGGCCAAGCAATTGGTGCAGGCACTGGGCAGCAACAACATCGATTACCGCTTGCGCCATGCCGAGTTTGCCGCACCCCAGCCCCAAGCGCGCTGGCTGGGTTTGCCCATTGCCGAACTGTCCCTGCTTGATCGGGCGCTGGTGATTGGCAGCGATCTGCGCAAAGACCACCCCCTGTTTGCCCAGCGCATCCGCCAGGCTGTGCGCCAAGGCGGCGCGCAGGTGTGCGCACTCACCGATGTCGCACCCGGCTGGGCCATGCCGCTGCATGCCGTGCTGCAAGCCGATGCGCTGGATTGGACACAGGCGCTGGCCGCCATTGCCGCAGCCGTGGCGGCCGAAAAAGGCGTGCCGCTGCCTGTGCTTGAAGCGGAGCCGGGCGGTGATGCCAACGCATCTGCCAACGGTTGGGCGCAGCCCAATGCACAGGCGCAAGCCATTGCGCACGCCCTGCTCACGGGCCGCAAGGCTGCCATTCTGCTGGGCAATGCCGCTGCGCACCACCCGCAGGCCAGCAGCCTGCTGGCGTGGGCACAGTGGATGGCCGAGCAAACCGGCGCGCGTTTTGGCTACTTGACCGAAGCCGCCAACACCGTGGGCGCGCAGTGCTTAGGCGCCGTGCCGCAGGCTGGCGGCCTGAATGCCCGCCAGATGGTGCAGGGCACGCTCAAGGCCGCGGTGCTGTTGCAGGTGGAGCCGCAGTGGGATTGCGCCACGGGCGCTGCGGCCGAGCAGGGGTTGCTGTCAGCCCAAACCGTGATCACGCTCAGCCCCTTCAAAACCAATCTGGAAATCAGCGACGTGCTGCTGCCCATCAGCCCGTTCAGCGAAACCTCGGGCAGCTTCGTCAATGCCGAAGGGCGCTTGCAGAGCTTTCACGCCGTGGTCAAGCCGTTGGGCGAAACGCGCCCCGCGTGGAAAGTGCTGTGCGCGCTGGCGCGCATGCTGGATGCGCCCAATCTGGACTTTGACAGTTCGCAGCAGGTGCTGGCGCGTGCGCTGCCCGGCGTGCTGCACGGCCAGTTCGTGCCGGCCGATCGGCTGGACAATCGCACCGACGCCGCCATGCGCGTGGGGCGGGCGGCCGAGCGCCCGGTTAGCGCCAGCATTTATCAGTTGGATGCTTTGGTGCGGCGCGCGCCGGCCTTGCAAGCCACGGCCGATGGCCAGGCGGGGCGGGCCGCTGCGGGGCTGGGTGCGTTTGAAGCGCCGGCAGCCGAGCCAGCAGAGACAAACGCGCCGGCCGGGCAAGCGGCCTATGCGGCACAAGCCCTTTCGATTCGGGCGGTCGCACAAAGCACGCAAAGCACACAAGGGGGCCAGGCATGAAGCAGTGGCTCTACACCTTCGGGCGCGATGGCTGCACGCACTTCGGCCTGGATTGGTGCCTGGCCGATTGGTGGCAGGCCCATGTGTGGCCCGTGGTCTGGATCTTGCTGGGCATTGGCCTGGTGGTGGCGCCGCTGTTGGCGGTTGTGGCGTTCATGACGTATTGGGAGCGTCGCCTCATCGCCTTCATGCAAGTGCGCCTGGGGCCTAACCGGCTGGGGCCGCTGGGCCTGCTGCAACCCGTGGCCGATATCGTCAAGCTGCTGCTCAAGGAGATCATCCGGCCCGACCGATCCGACAAATTCCTGTACTACCTCGGCCCCATCATGACCATCATGCCCGCCATGGCGGCGTGGGCAGTGGTGCCCTTTGGGCCCGAGCTGGTGCTGGCCAACATCAATGCGGGCCTGCTGTATCTGTTCGCCATCACGGCGCTGGAGGTGTACGGCGTCATCATGGCGGGTTGGGCATCCAACTCCAAATACCCCTTGCTGGGCGCCATGCGGGCGTCGGCGCAGATGCTGTCTTACGAAATCGCCATGGGCATTTGCATTCTGGTGGTGCTGATGGTATCGGGCAGCCTCAATCTGGGCGTGATCGTGCAGGGGCAAATGCAGGGCTGGTTTGCCAGCCGTGGGCTGAACTTCCTGTCGTGGAACTGGCTGCCGCTGCTGCCCATCTTCGTGGTCTATGTGATTTCGGCCGTGGCCGAAACCAACCGCCACCCCTTCGACGTGGTCGAGGGCGAGGCCGAAATCGTGGCCGGCCACATGGTGGAATATTCGGGCATGGGCTTTGCCCTGTTCTTTCTGGCCGAGTACGCCAATATGGTGCTGTTCTCGGTCATGGCCAGCCTGCTGTTCCTGGGCGGCTGGGCCGCGCCCCTGGGTTTTGAGCACCTCAGCTTCCTGCCGCAATGGCTCACGGGTCTCATGAACACGGGCTGGATTTGGCTCGGCCTGAAAACCTTTGTGCTGCTGAGCGTTTTTGTCTGGATTCGCGGCACCTTCCCGCGCTTCCGTTACGACCAGATCATGCGTCTGGGCTGGAAGATTTTCATTCCGGTCACCCTGATCTGGCTGGTGGTGATTGGCGCATGGATGCAAACTCCCTGGAGTATCTGGAAGTGAGCAAGCAACCCGATACCCCCACAACGGCAACCCCCGCAGCTTCGGCCACGCCCGTGCTGTTCGTGCCCGATGCGCAGCAGGCGCGGGCGTTTTCGCTGCGCGATTTCGTCAAGAGCTTTGCCTTGTGGGAGTTGTTCAAGGGCATGTGGCTGACCGGGCGCTACACCTTCAAGCGCAAGTTCACGCTGCAATACCCCGAAGAAAAAACGCCGCTGAGCCCGCGCTTCAGGGGGCTGCACGCCCTCATGCGTTACGACAATGGCGAGGAACGCTGCATCGCCTGCAAGCTGTGCGAGGCGGTGTGCCCGGCGCAGGCCATCCTCATCGAATCGGCCGAAGACGCGCAGGGCAAGCGTTGCACCACGCGCTACGACATCGACCTGACCAAATGCATCTACTGCGGCTTTTGCGAAGAAAGCTGCCCGGTCGATTCGATTGTTGAAACGCCGATCTTCGAGTACTGCGGCGAGGAGCGTGGCGACCTCTACTTCACCAAAGACATGCTGCTGGCCGTGGGCGAGCGCTACAAGGCGCAGATCGATGCGGCCAAAGCGGCCGATGCGCCTTACCGCTAGAACAGGGGCTGCCTTCATGATGAACACCATTCAGACCATTCTGTTCTACGTGTTTGCCGCGGTGCTGCTGCTGGCCTCGTTTCGCGTGATCACCTCGCGCAACCCGGTGCACGCGGCCATGTATCTGGTGCTGGCTTTTTTTCAGGCCGCGGCCATCTGGCTGCTGATTCAGGCCGAATTTCTGGCGCTGACGCTGGTGCTGGTCTATGTGGGCGCCGTGATGGTGCTTTTCCTGTTCGTGCTGATGATGATTCCGTTCGATGCCGAGACCATGCGCAAAGGCTTCTGGAAGCACTTTCCGCTGGCGGCGGCCATTGGCCTGGCTTTTGTGGTCGAGCTGGGCGCGGTGTTCATGAGCAACTACCACAAGGTGGTGCAAGCCAAGCCGCCTGTGGGGGCTGATGGGCAGTTGTTGCCCGCCACCGTGGGCAACACGCAGGCGCTGGGGCAGCTGCTGTATTCGCAGTATCTGTATCCCGTGGAGATTGCCGCCGTGTTGCTGCTGCTGGCCATCATCGCGGCCATCGCGCTGACCCTGCGCAGCCGCAAAGACAGCCGCTACCAATCGCCGCATTGGCAGGTCAACGTCAAGGCGGCTGATCGCATGCGCGTGGTGAAGCTGGAGCCTACCCGCGCCGCACCAGCTGCTGTGCCTGAAGAGGCCGCTACCGGGCAGGAGAACGCATCATGAGTTTGACGCTGGGCCACTTCCTGACGCTGGGCGGCATGCTGTTTGCGCTGTCGATCGTGGGTATCTTCCTCAACCGACGCAACCTGGTCGTGCTGCTCATGGCCATCGAGCTGATGCTGCTGGCCGTGAGCATGAACTTTGTGGCCTTTGCCCATTACCTGGGCGATCTGCACGGGCAGGTGTTCGTGTTCTTCATTCTGACTGTGGCGGCGTCCGAATCGGCCATCGGCCTGGCCATTCTCGTGCTGCTCTTCCGCAGCCAGGGCAGCGCGCGGGCGGATGCCATGGGCGAATTGCGGGGGTGATGACGATGGCGCCAACCCTTTCTCTTTCCGTCTTGCTCACCATCGTGCTGGCGCCACTGGCCGCAGCGGCCACCGTGGGCATTTTCGGCACGGCCGCCGGTGGCCGCCTGCTGAGCAACAAGGCCGCGCACAGCATCACCAGCGCCTGCGTGGCCTTGGCCTGTGCGCTTTCGTTCTGGGTGCTGTGGCAGGTGGTGCAGGGCGCGCGCTTCAACCAAACGGTTTATGAATGGATGCGCGTGGGCGATCTGCGCATGGAAATCGGCTTCATGATCGACGGCATGACGGCCATGATGATGTGCGTGGTGACTTTCGTTTCGCTCATGGTGCACATCTATTCCACGGGCTATATGCACGGCGATGCGAGCTACAACCGCTTCTTTGCCTACATCTCGCTCTTTACCTTTGCCATGCTCATTCTGGTGATGAGCAATAACCTCTTCCAGCTCTTCGTGGGTTGGGAAGGGGTGGGCGTGGCCTCTTTCCTGCTGATCGGCTTCTGGTTCGACAACCCGGGCGCCATCTTCGCCAACAAGAAAGCCTTTTTGCTCAATCGTGTGGCGGATTTGGGCTTCATTTTGGGCATTGGCTTGGTGTTTGCCTATACGGGTACGCTCAATTACACCGAAATCTTCGCGCGGCTGGATGCCTTTACGGGCGCGGTGATGCCGGGCCTGGGCTGGTCGATCGTGACCGTTGCGGCCATTTGCCTTTTCGTCGGCGCGATGGGCAAATCGGCCCAGGTGCCGCTGCACGTGTGGCTGCCCGATTCGATGTTTGGCCCTACGCCCAGTTCGGCGCTGATTCACGCGGCCACCATGGTGACGGCGGGCATTTTCATGGTGTCGCGCATGTCGCCCCTGTTCGAGCTGAGCGATGTGGCGCTCAACGTCATCCTCACCATCGGCGCGGCCACGGCCTTCCTGATGGGGCTGATGGGTCTGATCCAGCACGACATCAAGCGCGTGGTGGCCTATTCCACGCTCTCTCAATTGGGCTACATGATCATGGGGTTGGGGGCTTCGGCCTATCCCATGTCGCTGTTCCACCTGTTCACCCACGCTTTTTTCAAGGCGCTGCTCTTCCTGTCGGCGGGCTCGGTCATCATGGCCATGCACCACAACCAGGACATGCGCTACATGGGCGGCCTGCGCAAATACATGCCGATTACCCATTTCGCCTCGCTGGCGGGCACGCTGGCGCTGATCGGCATGCCGTTCTTCTCAGGCTTCTATTCCAAAGATGGCCTCATTCTGGCGCTGCATGCCAGCCCGCAGCCCATGGCCAAGCTGGCTTTTTGGGCCGCGCTCTTGAGCGTGGTCACCACCGCCTTTTACAGCATGCGCGTGTACTTTCTGGTGTTCTGGGGGCGCGAGCGTTATGACGAAAACCCCGATGCCCATCACCACAGCGGGCATGACGATCATCACGACCACCACGGCGATGGCAAGCCGCACGAATCGCCCTGGATGGTGACGCTGCCGCTGGTGCTGCTGGCGATTCCTTCAGTGGCGATTGGTTTTGTCACCATGCAGCCGATGGTGTTTGGTGATTTCCTGAAAGACGCCATCCATATCGACGCAGCCCGCCACCCGGCCATGCAGACCGTGGCGCAAGATTTTCACGGTGCGCTGGGCATGACCTGGCACGGCTTCGTCACCGCGCCGTTCTGGCTCATGCTGGCCGGCGTGGTGGCCGCGGCTGTGCTCTACCTGGGGCGCAACAACTGGGCCGCGCGCCTGCGCCAGATCTTTGCGCCGCTGGTGCGCGTGCTCGAGAACAAGTATTACCTCGACTGGTTCTATGCCGACGTGCTGGCGCGCAACGCCTGCCGCCTGGGCGAGGCGCTTTGGCAATATGTCGATAACGCCTGGATGTGGTTTCTGGACCAGGGCATCACGCGCGCCCTGCGTCATCTGGGCGAAGCGTTGTACCTGCTGGTGGAGCGCCTTTTCGTCTGGCTGGTGGACGATGTGCTGAGCGGCGCAGCGCGCTTTCTGGGCTACTGGCTGTGGAAGGGTGGCGACCAGGGCATCATCGAAGCGCGCTTCGTCAATGCCTCGTGGCAAACGGTGGGTGCCTGGGCGGCACGCGTGCGCCGCATCCAAACCGGCTACCTTTATCACTATGCCCTGTTCATGATTCTGGGGCTGCTGGCCCTGCTGACCTGGGCCGTCTGGATCATCTAGGAGAAACGAGAAAAATGATGGGCTTTGACATGATGCCGCTGCTGCTGCCAATGCCGCAAGGGCGAGCCTTGCCAGCGATGACGCAGGCCGTCTGGAAATAATCGGGGAGAAAAATAAATGGGACTCTTGAGCTTATTGATCTGGGCGCCAATCTTTGCCGGCTTTGTCATCGTGGCGTTTTCCGGGCAGCGATATGTGCCGGTTGTGCGCTGGGGGGCGCTGCTGGCATCCATCGTGCTGTTCATCTTGTCGGTGATGGTGTATGCGGACTTCGACAATGCGCAGGCCGGCATGCAGTTCGTGGAATTTGCGCCGTGGATTCCCTCCATCAACAGCAATTACCACCTGGGCGTTGACGGCCTGTCGCTGTGGCTGGTGCTGCTCAACACCTTCATCACCGTGCTGGTGGTGATTGCCTGCTGGAACATCGACTACCGACTGAACCAGTTCATGGGCGCGCTGCTGGCGCTGGCCGGTTTGGTCAACGGCACCTTCCTGGTGCAGGATGCGCTGCTGTTCTACGTCTTTTTCGAAGCCACGCTGGTGCCCATGTACATCATCATCGGCATCTGGGGCGGGCCGCGCAAAATCTATTCGGCCTTCAAGTTCTTCCTTTACACCTTCATGGGCTCGCTCTTCATGATGGTGGCCATGGCCTATCTGTACACGGCCTCGGGCAACAGCTTCGACATCGCCACCTGGCAAAACCTGCCCATTGGCCGCACGGCGCAAACCTTTTTGCTGTTTGCCTTTGTGGCCGCCTTTGGCGTGAAGCTGCCCATGTGGCCGTTGCACACCTGGCTGCCCGATGTGCACGTGGAAGCGCCCACAGGCGGCTCGGCCGTGCTGGCGTCCATCATGCTCAAGCTCGGCGGCTACGGCTTCTTGCGCTTTGCCCTGCCGATTGCGCCCGATGCTTCGCGCGAATGGGCCTGGCTCATCATCGCCCTGTCGCTGGTGGCCATCATCTACATCGGTCTGGTGGCGCTGGTGCAGCAAGACATGAAAAAGCTCGTGGCCTACTCCTCGGTGGCGCACATGGGTTACGTTACGCTGGGCATGTTTGTTTTCAGTGCCGAAGGCATTGCCGGTTCGGTGCTGCAGATGCTGGGCCACGGCCTGGTGTCACCCGGCCTTTTCCTCTGCGTGGGCGTGCTGTACGAGCGCGTGCATTCGCGCCAGATCGCCGATTACGGCGGTGTCACCAACGTCATGCCGCGTTTTGCCGCACTGGCCATGCTCTTTGCCTTCGGCAACTTCGGCGTGCCGGGCACGGCAGGCTTTGTGGGAGAGTGGACGGTGATCATCGCTGCCGTCAAGGCCAACTTCTGGGTGGGCTTGGCCGCGGCCACCTCGCTGATTCTGGCGGCGGCCTACACCCTGTGGATGATGCAGCGCGTCTTCTTGGGGCCGGTGGGCAATGACAATGTGCGGGCGCTGAAGGAAATCAATCTGCGCGAAACGGTGTTTCTCGTCATTCTGGGTCTTTCCGTGCTGGGCATGGGCGTGTATCCCAAGCCGATCACGGATGCCATGAGCGCATCGGTTGAAAAACTGGTGCAGCACGTGGCCACTTCCAAACTGCAATAAGGGCAGGGCATGATCGACGCAACGAGCTGGGCCGTGATCGCGCCGGAAGTGGCGCTGCTGAGCATGGCCTGCCTGATAACGCTGGCGGACTTGTGGGTGCGCAGCCCGCGCCGCGCCGCAACGTATTGGCTCACGCAAGCCACGCTGCTGCTGCTGGCCCTGTGGCAGGCGCGCTATGCCTTTGCGCTGTTGCCGCCAGCAGCCGCCAAAACGGCCTATTGGGGCTTTGGCAATATGGCGTTGGCCGATGCCTTAGGCAGCACCCTCAAGTGCATGGCCACCCTGGCCCTGATGGCCACGCTGGTGTATGCGCGGCCTTATGCGGCGCAGCGCGGCATGCTGCAGCGCGGCGGTGAGTTGTTCACGCTCTCGCTGTTTGGCCTGCTGGGCATTTACATCATGGCGTCGGGCAACCACTTTTTGCTGATCTATCTGGGTCTGGAAATGACCAGCCTGGCCAGCTTTGCCCTGGTGGCCCTGTGGCGCAACAACAGCCTGGCCGCCGAAGCAGGCATGAAGTATTTCATCCTCGGTGCGCTGGCATCGGGCTTTTTGCTTTATGGCTTGTCGATGGTGTACGGGGCCACAGGCACCATGTATCTGTCGCAAGTGCTGCTGCAAACCATGCAGCAGGCCGCGCAAACGCCCGTGCTGATGCTGGGACTGGTGTTCATCGTGGCAGGGCTGGCCTTCAAACTGGGGGCCGTGCCGTTTCACATGTGGATACCCGACGTTTACCAGGGCGCGCCCACGGCGGCCAGCCTGTTCGTGGCCACGGCGCCCAAGCTGGGCGTGTTTGCCGTGCTGCTGCGTTTGCTGGTGGGCGGCCTGCTGGATTTGGCGCCGCACTGGCAGTTGATGATGGTGGTGCTGGGCGTATGCTCCTTGCTCGTGGGCAACCTGGCGGCCATCATGCAAAGCAATCTCAAGCGCATGCTGGCCTATTCCACCATCGCGCAAAACGGCTTCATGCTGCTGGTGTTTGCCGTCAGCCACGTGCATGGCAACAACCACCTGGTGCTTGAGGCCATGTCGGCCAGCCTGTTCTACCTGATCGGCTACGTGCTGGCCGCGGCTGCGGCCTTCGGCCTGCTCATGCTGCTCTCGCGCGAAGGCTTCGAGTGCGAGAACCTGCAAGACCTGAGCGGCCTCAACCGCCGCTATCCGCTGTATGCGGGCATCATGAGCCTGAGCATGCTCTCGCTGGCGGGCGTGCCACTCACGGTGGGCTTTTACGGCAAGTTTCGCGTGATTCAGGTGCTGCTGGCGGCGCAAACGCCGCTGCACACCATCCTGGCGGTGTTTGCCGTGCTCACTTCGGTCATCGGGGCGTTTTATTACCTGCGCGTGATCAAGACCATGTACTTTGATGCCGAGCAAACACCGGCCGACGTGCCGCTGGCCGGGCGCTACGACGCGCACGCGGTGCTGAGCTTGAACGGCGCCTTGCTGCTGGTGCTAGGCGTGCTGCCAGCCGGCCTGCTGCGCCTGTGCGAGCTGGTGGTGCGCCACATGAGCGGCATCAGCTGATCAAGCAGGGCCAGCCGCTGCCCACATGGCACGGGTGGCTTGGTTCCAACGGCCATTGCGGCATGGATGGCATCAGCCGCATTGGCCCGCATCGACTGACCCGGCGTGCGTCTCATGCCGCGGCCCAACACAGAACAAGCAAACCCCCAGAGCATGAACCAACCCTTTCTCATTCCTCCCTTGCCGCAAACGCTCGAACCGCAGCCGGCTGATCTGGCCGAACAGGCGCTGCGAAGCGAAGCCGTTTTTCGCGGCCATTTCTTGCAGGTGTGGCGCGATGCGGTGAAGCTGCCCAGCGGTGAAACGGCCGGGCGTGAATACGTGCGCCACCCCGGTGCAGTCGTCATCGTGGCGGCCCTGCCCGATGGCCGCTACCTGATCGAATACCAATACCGCCACCCCGTGGGCCGCGCGATGCTCGAATTCCCTGCGGGCAAAATCGACGCTGGCGAGCCGAGTCTCGCCAGCGCCCAACGCGAACTGCGCGAAGAAACCGGCTTTGTGGCCCGGCAATGGGCACTGGCCGGGGTGATGCACAACTGCATCGGCTATTCCGACGAACACATCGACATCTGGTTTGCGCGCGATCTGCAATTCGTGGGCCAGGCGCTGGATGCGGGCGAAGCCCTGCGCCTGTATGCCGCCAGCCTGGATGATTTGCTGCAACGCACCCAGCGCGGCGAGCTGACCGATGCCAAAACCCTCACAGCCTTGCTGTGGCTGCAACAGGCCGAGCAGGGCGCTTGGCCCTTGCAGTGGCAAGACTTGGATGGATAAACGCATCCATCAGTTGAGGGGATTTTGCTGAGCAGGGCAGCGCAAACGCAACGCCGCCCAACACCGCCTCATCGCTCCTGCTGTCCCAGCGCCGCTTGCAACACGGTATCTACCGTACGCTGCACGGCCGCATCCACATCCTCGGCATCGCAAGCCACCACCTGCCGCTGCGGCATGCTGCGCAGCCAGGTGATTTGGCGCTTGGCCAGTTGGCGCGTGGCGGCAATGGCCTTGTCGCGCCATTGGGGCAACGGCTCGTTGTTGTCCAGCGCCTGCCAGGCTTGGCGGTAACCCACGCTGCGTAGCGCCGGCAGGTCGGCGTTCAGATCGGCACGTTGGCGCAGGGCTTGCACTTCGTCGATGAAGCCTTGGGCCAGCATGGCATCAAACCGTTGGGCGATGCGAGCGTGCAGCCAGGCGCGGTCGTTCGGCTCCAGCGAGAGCAACAGATTGGGCGGCGTGGCGGGCAGAGCTTGCGTGCCTTGGGCGTGCCAGTGGCTCATGGGCTGGCCGCTGGCGCGCCACACCTCCAGCGCGCGGCCAATGCGCTGGCTGTCGTTGGGCTTCAAGCGGACGGCCGTTTCGGGGTCGATGCGGGCCAGTTCGGCATGCAGAGCGGGCCAGCCGCGCTCGGCCGCTTCGGCCAGCACCTGGGCGCGCAGGGCAGGGTCGGTTTCGGGTAGGTCGCTCAAGCCCTCGAATAGGGCCTTGAAGTAGAGCATGGTGCCGCCCACCAGCAGGGGCAAGTGGCCGCGCTGGCGGATGGTGGTGATCAGCTCGCGGGCATCGCGCGCAAACTGGGCAGCGCTATAGCTCTGGGCGGGGTCGATGATGTCGATCAGGTGGTGCGGCACCGCCGCACGCTCGGCGGTGCTGGGCTTGGCCGTGCCAATGTCCATGCCACGGTAGACCAGGGCCGAATCCACGCTGATGATTTCGGCCTGCAAGCTCCAGCGTTGCTGCACGTGCTGCGCCAGGTGCAGGGCGGCGGCCGATTTGCCACTGGCCGTGGGGCCGGCCAGCGCGATCAGGGGCAGGGCGTTGGGCGCAAATGGGGATGGCATGGCCGGATTGTCGTTCGTTGCGGTGGTGGCGCATCAAAAACAGTGTGAGCAGGCCCGCGGGCTGCCGCCTTTTTGCCGCCTTGTGGCAGGCAGCAAAGAGCATGGCTGTTCCTTGCAATTGCAGGACCATGGAAAGTGCTATGAGCCAAGGGTATGCCGGGGCGACACGATGATACGTGCGGATAGCGGCTCCGCGACAAACAAGCGGAGATGGCAGGGCAGGGGATTGGAGCGAGAATAAGCGCCATGCAGCAAGAAATTCTCATCAACTGGTCGCCCCAGGAAGCGCGCGCCGCCGTGGTGGAGCAGGGCGTGGTGCAAGAAGTCCACATCGAACGCGCCTTGCAGCGCGGGCTGGTGGGCAATATCTATCTGGGCAAGGTCATGCGCGTGTTGCCGGGCATGCAGTCGGCTTTTGTCGATATCGGGCTGGATCGCTCGGCCTTTTTGCACGTGGCCGATGTGCCGCAGCCAGCCGCTGCGCCCAGCGCTGTGGGTGAAGAGCCGCCACCGCCCAAGCCGATTGAGCACATGGTGTTCGAGGGGCAAACGCTTATGGTGCAAGTCATCAAAGACCCGCTGGGCAGCAAGGGCGCGCGGCTGTCGGCCCAGATCAGCATCGCCGGGCGCATGCTGGTGCTGCTGCCGCAGGGCGATGGCGTGGGCGTTTCGCAAAAAATCGACCTGGAGCAGCGCGAAGCCATCCGCCAGCGCGTGCTGGATGTGCTGGCGGCCCAGCGCACCAGCGGCCAGGGCCTGCCCGCCTGCGGCTACATCGTGCGCACCAATGCCGAAGACGCCAGCGAGGCCGAGCTGCTGCGCGACATGCAATACCTGCACACCACCTGGGCGGGCATCAAGGATGCGAGCTTGCGCCAGGCCGCGCCAGCCCTGCTGCACCAGGACTTGAACCTGCTGCAGCGCGTGCTGCGCGACATGGTGGACGAGTGTGTGCAAAGCATCCGCATCGATTCGCGCGAGCAGCATGCGGCGCTGCTCGAGTTTGCGCAAACCTATATGCCCGACACCGTTGCCCGCATCGAGCACTACGCGGGCGAGCGGCCCATCTTCGATCTGTTTGCCATCGACGAAGAAATCACGCGCGCGCTGGGCAGCCGGGTGGGTTTGAAATCGGGCGGCTATCTGGTGATTGACCAGACCGAGGCGCTCACCACCATCGACGTGAACACCGGCGGCTTTGTGGGCGCGCGCAATTTCGATGAAACCATTTTCAAAACCAACCTCGAAGCCGCCCAGGCCATTGCCCGCCAGCTGCGGCTGCGCAATCTGGGCGGCATCATCATCGTTGACTTCATCGACATGAGCCTGCCCGAGCACCAGCAGGCCGTGCTGGCCGAGTTGCACAAGCAGTTGCAGCGCGACCGCATCAAAACCGTGGTGGGCGAATTTTCTTCTCTGGGCCTGCTGGAGATGACGCGCAAACGCACGCGCGAATCGCTGGCACGCGTGCTGTGCGAGCCGTGTGCGGCCTGCGGCGGGCGCGGCCGGCTCAAAACCGCACGCAGCGTGGTGTACGACATCCTGCGCGAAGTCTTGCGCGAAGCCCGCCAGTTCAACCCGCAAGAAATCCGCGTGATCGCCGCCCCTGCCGTGATCGACCTGCTACTGGACGAAGAAAGCCAGCACCTGGCTGCGCTGGGCGAATTCATTGCCAAACCCATCGCCCTGCGGGCCGACAGCAGCCTCTCGCAAGAGCAGTACGACATCGTGCTGTTTTGAATGCGGGGTGCAAGGCGCCACCGGGCGTTTGTTGCCCAGGGTGCGCCGCTTGCCCGCCTGCCGCGGCTCTGCTCCTGTGCAGGGGGTTGAGGCGCTTCAACCCGCAATGGCCTGGTGCGCTTTCGGCGTATTTTTTGGGTGGGTGTTTGGCTCGCCTGCAACTCGGTACGTGATTCGGTTGCTTTCCAAACGGGTACTTACCCTAGAAATGGCGACGATGCAGCAGTAAATGACAACTTTTTGTGCGAATATAAGTAAAATTGCACAAAAACACATAGAATTACCTTTGGATACATAGAGGCTGCTTCAACGTGACCGTGCCAGCAGTACGAGTACGGATCGGTTCATCGGATACACAAGGGCCAGTATGGTTGACACACCTGACTCTGCAACAGAATCGCAGCAGACGCTGCGGCTCCTGGTCAAAGGCTTTGCGGGCTTTGACCAGCGCCTGCTTGACGGCGTGGTCAAGCTTTCCAAGCGGCGCAACCCGGCACTCGAATTGGTCGATGCCGTCACGGCTGCGGGGGTGGACGTCGTCATGGTCGATGGCAAAGACGCGCAAGCCGTGGCCTGGGCGCACAGCCAGCAAACCTGGCTGGCCGGGCAGGCCGTGGTGTGGGTGGATGCCGAGCACGAACTGCCCGCCAGCCACACCGGGCTCAAGCGCCCCGTGCAGTGGACGAATCTGCCCGTCATCCTGTCGCGGGCGATGGACGATGCGGCCCATCTCGCAGGGCATGCAGCCGCAGGCTCTGCAGCTGCGGCAGCCGGGGCAAATGCTTCCTCCGGCGCGGCTTCTGCTCCAGCATCTGCATCTGACAAGCAATGTCTGGCCGCTGCCGCAGCACGGCTGGAGGCGGGCGCGCATTCTCAGCAGGCATCAGCGGCTCACACCGTGGCGGCACCAGCTGCCGAGCCGGTGGCTCATGCGCCTGGCATCTCGCCCAAGATTCTGGTGGTGGATGACAGCGCCGCCGTGCGCGGGCACCTGGAATCGGCGCTCAAAGCCGTGGGTTACGAGGTGACTGCCGTGGACAGCGGCGAAGCCGCCATCATGGCCGTGGGCGCGCGGCCCTATGCCTGCATCCTGATGGACGTGCTCATGCCCGGCATCGACGGCTACGAAGCCTGCCGCAAGATCAAGGCCATGCCGCTGAATGGGCGCGGCGTGCGGCCAGCCATCGTCATGCTTACCAGCAAATCCTCGCCGTTCGACCGCATCCGCGGCAAGATGGCCGGTTGCGATGCCTACCTGACCAAGCCGGTGCAGCGTTCGCACCTGATGCAGGTGCTGGCCGAGCATTGCTTCAAGCATTTGACAGCGGCCTGAGAAGCCGTTCAAAACTTCCTCGCGTGCGCTTTTGAGCGATGGTTGTGAGCGGGTCTGCTGCCTTGTCAATCTTGTCAATGGCACAGCCCCTTTGGCTTCCATCTCCAATCGCCCCATCTCCAATCGCCTCACGAAGAGGTTTTGAACAGGCTCCAAGCCTTCCTGTGGCGCACGGGCGCTGCGCCGCGCACTCGAATGGCGCTTCGCACTCCCACTTCCCCGCTCCTGCCCAGTCGGCTCGCCTTGGAGTCATGCGCAGGCTCTGAGGGGGTCGTAAAACGTCAAAGTCCCGGCAAAGCTGTTCGGGGGCTGGTGCCCAGGCGGTGATGCGACAGTTATGCAACACTTTGTTGCATAAACCCCTTAAATTGTTTCAGGATTACCAAATTTTAGTAAAATTCCTGCTCATTTTGTAATAACTCCAATGATCTGATTGTTGAGGAGATGAATCATGTCGCGAAATGTATTGGTGGTTGATGACAGCAGCGTTGATCGCAGCCGCATGGAAAAACTGATGAACGATGCCGGTTACCTGGTGAGCGCCGCCGTCAATGGCTCGCAGGCCATGGAAATGGCCAAGCGCATCAAGCCCGACCTGATCCTGATGGACGTGAACATGCCCGAAATGGACGGTTTTGCCGCCACGCGCAATCTGCGCAGCGATCCCGAAACCAAAGAAATTCCGGTCATTCTGGTCACTGCCAAAGACCAAAAGGCCGACAAAGCCTGGGGCCAGATGCTGGGCGCCAAGGGCTACGTCACCAAGCCCTATACCGACGAGCAAGTGCTCAGCGCCGTGCGCGGCGTGATTTGAGCCACAGGCAGCGTGGCGTAACAAACGGGACTTGAACAAGAGCGGCGAGAGATGGTTTCAGCAACACAAGCCGATGCAGGAATCAGCACAGGGGCGGCCGTGCCCCCGCCCGGCATGGTGCTGCCTGTGCAGGCATTGAGCATGGGCTTCGTGCACGAAGCCCTGCCATTGCCCTTGCACGCATCGCAAGCGCCGCTGGCGGTCGCTCAGGCTGCTGCTCAGGCGGCCGTGCCGTCGTCCATATCGCCCTTGGCTGGGGCGGTGCCTGCCGCCGGGCAAGAGGCGCCGGGTGCGGGCGCTGCATGGGGCCTGCCTGCTGATGCGCGGCCGGGTGCAGCGCAAACGGATTTTGCCCAGGCGGGCGGCCTGGCTCCCTTGGCGGCTGCGCCTGCCGCCATGCCGCCAAGCGCGGAGCCTGTGGCGGGCATGGCCCCGTTCGGCCCCGCCGTTTTTGCGCCGGGCGCCGTGGTTGATGACACGCAAAGCCGCCAGGGCGTGCGCATTGGCGACGTGGGCGTGATGCTGACTTATGAAGACAGCAGCGAACTCACCGAGATGCCCGAGCTGTACTACCTGCCCAATGCCCCGGTGTGGGTCAAGGGGCTGGCCAATCTGCACGGCAATCTGGTGCCCGTATTCGACCTGGCCCAATATCTGGGCGTGCAGGCGCAGCCTGGCGAGCAAGCTGCCGCCGGGCAGGCGGCGGGCGCAAGCAAAACCATGCTGCTGGTGCTGGGGCACGGCGCCGAGGCGGCGGGCGTCGTCATCGATGGCATTCCCCAGCGCCTGGTGCCCACGCCGCAGCAGCAAACCGATGCCGATACGGCGCCGGCCCTGTTGATGCCGCATATCCAGGGGGCGTATTTCATCAACGACCACTTGTGGTTCGATCTGGACTGCGCCAGCCTGCTCGACATGCTGGAGCAAGCCATGATGCATCAGGCATAAGCCATCCATGGCAGCCGAGACAGCGATTGCATTGAAAACCGATTTGAACGCTGCAGCGCCAACAGCCGCAGCCAGTTGAGTGAAAGGAGACGAACAAGAGCCGCTTTCAATCGTGCAAATGCCTTCCCTGCAGCAGAGTCTGCTCAAAGTTTTTGATTCGCTCACGCGGAGGATGAAAAGCGCACTGGCCGCCTGGCGCCGGCATGGCGAACAAGCCTGCCTTGGTCGCTGTGTTGGGCGCGTCTCGCCTGGTTTTTCATTCGGCGCGAGCTGAAAAAAAGACTTTGAGCAAACGCTCGGCGCCCGTGGCGCTGGCATGGTTCTTGCGAATCAGTTGATGTATTCCCTTTCGTTACAGACAACTTTTTGCAAGGAGGAGAAGGCATGAAAACATCCGTGTTGATCCGTTTGGGTCTCGCTTCTTGGCTTGCCGCGATCATGGTCTGCCTGTCAGCCTGTTCCGGGCAGGGGGCGTCAACGGCGGCGTCCGCGCCTGTATCAGAAGGGACTGCTTCTGCTGCTGGCAAACAGGCCAAAGCGCCTGCCGATGCCCCTGCGTCGCAAAAGCAGATCGTCATCGGCGTGGACGCCTATTCGGTGCCCCTGACCTTCTGGGACGAAAGAACCAAGCTCTTGTCGGGTTACGACGCGGACATGGCCAGGGAGGCGTTCAAGCGCGCGGGCCTGGCTTACGAATTCAAGGCGATTGTTTGGGCCGACAAGGAAAAGGAGCTGAAAAGCAAAAACATCGATGTGGTTTGGTCGGGTCTGACCATCACCGACGAGCGCGCGAAGGACTTTGCCTTCTCCGTTCCCTACTACTCCAACAGACAGGCCATTCTCGTTCGCGCCGACTCGGCCATTCAGGGCAAAGAGGACCTCAGGGGCAAAGCCATTGGCGAACACAAGGGCAGCCCGAGCAAGGCCTTCATCCAGTCTCTGGGCCCGGCCAGGCACGAAGAGTATCTGGAATTGCCCGATCTGTTTGCGGCGGTGATGAATGGGCAGATCGACGCGGCCATTACCGATGGCGTATTCATTGACTACTACGCGCTGCACACCCCCGGCAAGTTTCGCGTTCTGTCAGACAGCGTGCCGGAAAAAGGTTTTGCCGTGGGCATGGATCCAGCCAATAAAGAGCTGTTGACCCAAATCAACAAGGCCCTGATGGAGATGGAGGCCGATGGCACCGCCAAAGCCATTTACCGGCAATGGTTTGCTGAAAAAAGCCAATGAGCTGGGCGGCGCAAGCCGTGAAACCCAGTCTCGGGCTGGCGAGGCTGAAAAAGCCTTGCGCTCCAACGGAACATGCAGTGCGCCTCGGGCGGCTGCATGTTTTGGATTGGGGGGCGACCCGGATGCGCTTGCGCACCGAGTCAAGGCCGTGGATGCGCGCAGGCGCGCGCCGACAAAGCGGCCAGAAGTATTGATACGGGCACGGCCTTGGGCCGTGGCGGGGCATTCCGTTTGGCGGGGCCGGCGCCTGCAGGGCGGGCGGCTTCGAATGGCTTGAATGCCTTTTTGAATGATGGTTTATTGATCGTGACGAGGGAGACCGCCTTTAAGGTGGAAAAAACGAGGATGAAGATGAAAAAACGTGAACTGGGTCAACTGGGTCATTTGTGCGCTTCGGCGCTGCTTTCGGCCAGCCTGCTCTTGGGCGGTTGCGGCCCGCAGGGCGAGTCGGCCAAGCCTGCTTCGGGCGCCCAAAGTGCCGGTGCGGCTTCTGCATCGGCGGCAGCGCCTGTCAGCCGCGACTTCGTGATTGTGGGAGTGGATACCCAATCCACTCCCATGGCGTTTTGGGACAGCCAGACCCGGGCGATCGTGGGCTATGACGTCGATATGGCCAAAGAGGCGCTCAAGCGCGCCGGGCTGAAGCACGAGTTTGAGGCCATCGACTGGAGCAGGAAAGAAAAAGACCTGCTGCAGGACAAGAAGATCGACCTGATCTGGTCGAGCATGTCGGTAACGGAGGAGCGCAAGCGCATCTTTGCCTTCTCCAACCCCTACATCAAGAACCAGCAAGCCATTCTGGTGCGCGCCGATTCGCCGATCCAGGGCAAGGGCGATCTGGGCGGCAAGAAAGTGGCCGTGAACAAGGGCAGCATCGGGGCGAGTCTGGTCAAACGCCTGAGCGGCGCCGAAGCGCCCGCCAAGGTGGAAGAGTTTGACGTGCGCATCGACATCTTCTCGGCCGTGCTGAGCGGGCAGGCCGATGCGGCCGTGACCGATGGCGTGGTGGCGAACTACTACTCGGTCAACTCGCCGGGCAAATTCCGCGTGCTCAAAGACAGCTTGCAGGAAGAAGACCTGGCCGTGGCCGTGCGTCCGGCCGATACCGAGCTGCTCGAAAAGATCAACAAAGCCCTGGCCGACATGCAGGCCGATGGCAGTGCGCAGGCGATCCAGCAGCGTTGGTTTGGCGGCAGCCAATAAGCATCGGGTGCGAGATTCATTGCTAAATCATCAGAGTATTTCAGGAGTTTCAAAATGAATGCAGCCTCGATTCGCCGGGCTATTACGGTTTTGCTGGTATTGATTGTGGTCTCGCTGGGCGCGCTGGGCTTTGCGTTTTATGCGCTGCAAAGGGCCTCGACCAACCTGGAAAACGCCGAGGAATCGCGCGTGCGCGCCTACCAGCTGATCGCCGAAACGCAGCAAAGTGCGGACGACTTGACGCGTTTGGCGCGCAACTTCGTGGCCACCCTGCACCCCGACTATCTGCGCCAATACTATGCGGTGCTTGATATTCGTAACGGCCGTATCGCCCGCCCCGAGCGTTATCACGACCTGTACTGGAAGCTGGTGGATCCCAATAATCCGCAGAAACCCCGTCCCGATACCAACGAGATCGTTTCGCTGACGGAGTTGCTGGAGCAGGCAGGCTTTACCGAGCAGGAGCTGGATCTGGTGCTGGAGTCCGAGCGCCAGTCCAACACCCTGGCCTTGATCGAGGTGGAGGCCATGAACATGGCCCAGGGCCGTTATCTGGACGCGCAAGGCACCTACGCGCGCCTGGACACGCCCAACCGCGAGCGTGCCTCGCAGATGCTGTATGACGACAAATACACGCAGGGCATCATTGCCGAAACCAAGCCGCTGGACGAGTTTGCCGTGCTGGTGGAACAGCGTTTGGTGAATACGATTGCTGCTGCCAACAAGGCAGAACGTTATGCGCAGCTCCTGTTCTTCGGCCTGATGGTCTTGAGCCTGGTGCTGATTGGCTTGCTGATCTGGTTCAGTGGCCGCCTCTCGCGCCTGGAGTTGGCCGAAAAAGCCGCCCAGCAGAAAAAGGCCGAAGACGAGAACGAACGCCTCAACAACTCGGTGATTTCGGTGCTGCAAGCGGTGCACCAGCTCTCCGAGCGTGACCTGACCGTGAAAGCCCCCGTGACCGAAGACGTGATGGGCGCGGTATCCGACTCGATCAACCAGCTCGCTGGCGAAACCGCGCGCGTGTTGCACGGCGTGACCGGCATTGCCGACCAGGTGGCGCAGGTTTCCACCAACGTGAAGCAGCAGGCCGACAACGTGGCGCAAACGGCCGAGAAAGAACGCCAGAACGTCAACCAGATGATGAGTTCGCTGCAAACCGCGGTGCAAACCATGGACCGCGTGGCCGAAATGGTGGAGAAGAGTAACCAGTCGGCCGAACAGGCCACGCAGGTGACCAACAACGCCTTGAACACGGTAAACGACACCGTGCGCGGCATGGAATCCATTCGCGCCACCATTGCCGAAACCGAGAAGCGGATCAAGCGCCTGGGCGAACGTTCGCAGGAAATTAGCGGCATCGTGAACCTGATCAACACCATTGCGGAACGCACGCACGTACTGGCGCTCAATGCTTCCATGCAAGCGGCGGTGGCCGGTGAGGCGGGCCGTGGCTTCTCGGTGGTGGCGGAAGAGGTTCAGCGGCTGGCCGAAAGCTCGCGTAACGCCACGCAGCAGATTGCCACGCTGGTGGGCAACATCCAGCAGGAAACGAACGAAACCATCAACACCGTGAACCGCACCATCGGCCAGGTGGTGGAAGGGTCTGAGCAAGCGCAGGCCGCCGGTGAGCAGATGCGCCGCACGCAGGAAATCACCACCCAGCTCGTATCGCAGGTGCAGGGCATTGCGCAAGCGTCCGCCCAGCAGAAAGACATGTCGCAGCAATTGCTGCAGGCGGTGCGCCAGATGGGTGACAGCACGCAGCAAACCGCGCAGCAGATTGAGGCGCAGAACCGCGAAACCGACACCCTGCAGCAAGCTGCTGCGCGCCTGGTGGAATCGGTGAACGTGTTCAAGCTGCCCGAGCAAACCGCCTGATGGGCCGCGGCTGACTGGTCTGATTGCAACAGCCTGAAGCGAGGCTGCGGCCCGGTGCCGCAGCCGCATGCGGCGGGCCTGCTGCGTGTGTACGGCTTTCATGGCGTGCACGGCAAGCGCCCGGCATGCGCGGGCCTGGCTCCAGCCGCCGTAGAAAGAAAGGCAAACCTTGAAGCTCAAAGACTTAATTGATGCGCTGGCCGGGGAGATTGAAAACATTCGCCCCCAGCTTGACATCAATCTGGACGATTTGCACAAGCTGGGGCTGGACGATACGGGCTTTTTGAACGCCCTGGACCAGTACAGCAGCCAGGTGCAGCGCATGGGCGAGGCGGTGGAGATGGCGGGCTTTCCGGGCCTGCAGGCCGTGTGCGCCCACGTGCTGGAAAACACCCTGTTGCTGGCCACCCAGGAAGCGGCCGAGCGCGAACCGGCCATCACCTTCTTGCGCGCCTGGCCCGCGCTGGCGGTGCATTACCTGCAAAACCTGGACGACGCTTCGGCCGCAGCGGGCCTGCTCGATCATCTGCGGGCTGCGCCGCACCCTCTGGAGGAGGACAGCGCCCTCAAGATCATGCACCAGCTCGGAGCCATGCCTGCGCAGGTCAATCTGGGCGGCGATGAGTCCAGGCGCCCCATCGTGGCCGTGCCCGAAGACGTGGCGCTGGAAGTGCCCGAAGATGCCGACCAGAAACTGATGGACGGCTTCTTTCAGGAAGCGCCCGACCAGGCCGCCACGCTGGTGGAACTGGTGGGCAAGATGGCTGCGGGCGAAGCCAGCACCGACGACATTGCCTCGGCCAAGCGCGTGGCGCACACGCTCAAGGGTTCGGGCGCCATCATCGGCCTGCGTGGCCTGGCCAGCATGGGCCACCACTTTGAAGACGTGCTGGAATATCTGGAAGCGCAGGGCGGCTACGTGGCCAAGCCCGTGGCTGCGGTGCTGACAGATGGCGCCTACTGCCTGGAGCAGATGGTGGCCTACGTCACCGGCACCGACGAATATCCCCAGCAGGCGCAAGTCGTGCTGCAAGACGTGCTCGATTTGGCCAACCGCATCGATCGCGGCGAAGAGCTGGAGCACGAAGTGCACCGCGCCACGCATGCCCAAGCGCATGCCCCCATGCCGACACCCGCTGCCATACCGGTGCACGGGCAGGCCGAGGCTGAAGGGGCCGATACGGCACTGACGGACGATGCAGGAGCGTCCGCCAGCGGAGATGTTGCGCCTGCTGCCGCTGTTGGCAGCCGCCCGGCTTCCCCGGCGCAAGCACCAGCACGCGCAGTTGCCACTGCATCGGCGGCTGCGGCCACGCCTGCCAGAAAAGCCATGCCTGCTGCTGCCGCGCTGCGCGTGAGCATGGACCGGATCGAGGAGCTGTTTCGCGTATCGGCCGAAGTTTCGGCACATGCGGCCGCAATGGAGGCGCGCATCAAGCAGCTCACCGAACAATCCAAAGACCTGCTGGAGCAGAACCTGCGCGTGCAAAAGCGCCTGTTCGAACTCGAAACCGTGGTGGACGTGCGCGCCCTGAGCATGATGCGCGCCCAGGGCGGCCGCGACAGCGATGCGCCGTTCGACCCGCTGGAGATGGATCAGTACAACGAGCTGCACAGCACCGCCCACGCCTTGGCGGAAGAGGCCAGCGATGCGCGCGCGATCTCGCAGCAGATCGAAGAAGCCATCGCCCAGTTGGCGGGCATGCAAACGCGCCAGCAACAGCTCTCGCGCGATTTGCAATACCTGGTGATCGGCACGCGCATGACCGAGGTGGGCGTGCTCGAATCGCGCCTGCAGCGCAATGTGCGCACCACCTGCCAGGCCACGGGCAAGATGGCCGTGCTCACGCTCAAAGGGGCCAGCACCCTGATCGACAGCGATGTGCTCAACAAGCTGGCCGAGCCTTTGCTGCACCTGCTGCGCAATGCGGTCGATCATGGCCTGGAAAAGCCGCGCGACCGCGTGAAAGCGGGCAAGTCGGAAGTGGGCAGCATCGTGCTCGACTTTTCGCGCCAGGGCCAGCAAGTGGTGCTGCGCTGCCAGGACGATGGCGCCGGACTCGATTTGCAGGCGATCCGGCGCCGCGCGCAAGAACGTGGCCTGATCCGCCCCGGCCAAATCATGAGCGAAGACGACATGGCCCAGTTGATCACGCTGCCGGGCTTTTCCACTCGCGATGCGGTGAGCGAAGTCTCGGGCCGTGGCGTGGGCATGGACGTGGTGCGCGCCTGGGTTGAGGGCATGAACGGCGTCATCCGCATCAACTCGCAACGCGGCAAAGGCACCACCATCGAACTGCGCTTTGCCGCCACGCTCTCGACCCTGCAATCGCTCATCGTGGATGTGGCCGGGCAGTGCTTTGCCCTGCCATCGCTGCAAGTGGAGCAGGCCGTGCCCAAAGGCGCAGGCAGCTTCGTGCTGGTGGGCAACAAGCTGCAATACCGCTACAACAACCGCATCTTGCGGGCGCTGCATCTGGCCGAAGTCACGGGCCTGGCCATCGATCCCGACAAGCCCCTGGCCGATTACGATGCCGTGGTCGTGCGCGTGCAAGACAAGCTCTTCGCCCTGGCGGTGGACCAGCTGCGCGATTCGCGCGACTTGCTCGTGAAAAACCCCGGCCGCTACGCACGTCACGTGCGCGGCGTGGCGGGCCTGTCCGTATTGGGCGATGGCAGTATTGCCGTGAACCTGGACTTGGTGCAGTTGCTGGCCGGCTGGAAAGGCAACAGCCACGCGCTCGGCGGGGCCGTGCCCATCGTTAGCCGCAAGGCCGCGAGCAAGCCGCAATTGCCCGGCGTGCTGGTGGTGGACGATGCGCTGACCGTGCGCAACACCCTGCAGCAGCTGGTGGAAGACGCGGGCTTTCACGTCGAAACCGCGCGCGACGGGCTGGATGCGCTCGACAAGCTGAGCCATTTCAAGCCGCACGTGGTGCTCACCGATCTGGAAATGCCCAACATGAATGGCGTGGAACTGACGCAAAGCCTGCGCAACCGCGAAGACACCAAGGCCCTGCCCATCATCATGATCACCTCGCGCTCGCAAGACAAGCACCGCGAGCTGGCGCAAAACGCCGGGGTGGACGCCTACATCACCAAACCCTACAACGAAGGCGAGCTGCTCAAGCTGATCCGGCAGAAGATAGCGGCCTGAGGTGAATCCGACTATGCAGACATTGAGTTCCCTACCGGTTGCGCCGCACATCGCCTCGGCCCGCCGCATCGTGCGCGGCAGCTACGTGCTGCTGCGCGCCGACGGCCTGCGCTTGCTCGTGCCGCAGGCCGACATCCAGAACACCGATTACATGCAGCTGCGCCCCGAACTGATCGAAGGCGAAAGCGGCTTGCTGCACATGCCCGGCAGCGACGATGGCGCGGTGTACGTGGCCATTGCTGCCGACATGCGCCTGCTGGACGAATGCCCGAGCGACCGCTTCGTGAGCACCCGCTTCAACGGCGGGGTGGACGTGCAGTGGTGCTGGAGCGAAGTGCGCGTGCTGATCGACGTGCAACTGCCCTGCGAAGCCCTGCCGCCCGTGCTGCTGGCCGAACACACGCCGGTGCGCGAACTGGTGGCCGTGGGCGAAGAATGGGCCTATCTGTGTTCGGCCGAGAAGATGCAGCAATTTGCGCTCTCGCCCAGAGGCTGAGAAGCGGCTCATGATCGCCGCACAGGCGCTTGAGTCATGACCGCAGGCGGTCTGCGGCGTTGCAAATCTTGTCCATCGCACGGGCTATGCACATCGGTTTGCGCCTTGCATCCCATCCCGTTCCACATTCAATCACCTCGCGGTGAGATCATGAACAGGTTCTAAGGACATCTGCCATGAATGAAAAATACCTCCCCTCGGCTCTGCCCGCGTTGCTGGATGCTTTGCCAAGCAACACAGCCAATGCGGCTGATGCACCCAATGCCTCAAATGCCTCCAATGCCCCAGCGGATGCAGTCCAGAGCGCCTCGCCAGCACCAGCCGGTTCCAGCTTGCTGGGCGCTGCATCGGCCGAAATGCAAGGCAAGGCGTCTGCCTCGTTAACCGAGCCTGGCTCTGCGGAAGAAACGGCGCCTGTTGCAGATGATGCGGCTGCAGCCATGCAGGAGGACGATGCCCTTTTCGCCCCATCCGCCCCCACGGCCGCTGCACGCATGGTGAGCTACGCCCGCGGCAAGCACGTGGCCTTTGCCCCGCACGCCACGCAGGAACTGATCGAAAACCCGCGCTGCCTGCCCGTGCCGGGCGGGGCTTATTACGCGCACGGCCTGCTGCACTGGCAAAACCGGCACATCCCTTTCATCGATCTGGAATCGCTGCTGCAGGCCTACCCGGCCTTTGATCCCCAGGCCCCCGTGCCCTATGCCCTGGTGCTGGCCTACCAAACCGCCCCGCAACAGCCGCTGCAATACGGGGCCATCGCCATGACGGACATTCCGTCTTCACAAACCGTGTCGGATGCCGACTTCAGCCCCCTGCCCGGCGACAGTGACATGTGGGTCGAGCTGGCCATTTCCTGCTTCAAGCAAAACGGGCAAGTCACGCCGATTCTGGACGCTGCCAAAATCTTCAGCCGTTATCACGGGTGAGGGAAAGAGGAGAGCGCTATATGGGCAGAGCGCGCCCCTCGTTTTCGGCCCACTTGTTATCTGGCGATGGCTTCAAGTGGGGTGCTGCAATGGCTGGCGCTGCAACGCGCAGGCGGCAAAGCTCTGGTTGCTGCCGACGCCGCCACAGCAGGGACTGGGACAAACACTGAGGGCGAATTAAGCCTCTTCATCTTTTCGTCAGGGGCTTTGCTTGCCATCCAAAGAAACAGCAAGGCGATTACACGTCACGGTCACGGCTTGCGATTGCGTAGATAGCGGTTACGCGCTGTGATTGCTTGATCTGCCGAACGCCACGCCACCGCTTGCGTAAATGTCAACCAAGCTGTTCTCCTATTCAGTGCCTCATCCATTCTCCAAGCCGTTCCTCCCAGAAACCCCATCCTGCACAGTCAAGCAGCGCAGGGCACGGAAGGAGCAAAGCGCGTATGAGGCGCGCAGCGCCGATTTCACGCGCGTATCTTCTGGGGCCAAGCTGCGCCGAGCAGTCCGAGCGCAGCGAAGACCTGGGCAGGGGGTGCCCTTGGGGGTGTCGGGGGCTTTGGGCAAGCAAAGCCCTGACGGAAAAGACAAGTGAAATGGGCTTGTGATGGTTGTATGGCGCGTGCACCACATGGCCAGCAACCTGTTGCCGCTGTTGCGCTTTACTGTTTGCCACTCGCGCCGGGCGTGGCGGCCTCGGCAGCCCCACCCAGCACATCCCCTTTTTGCAAGGCAAAGCCGCGCAGCCAGTCGGCCGCGGGCAAGGGCTTGCCGCCAGCGCGTTGCAGGGTCAACAGTTGCAGCACGCCGCCATCGGCCCCGTGGCCGCAGGCGATGTGGATGCCGTCGCTCACAGCCAGCACTTCGCCAGCCACGGCCTGCTTGGGGCGGGGCAGGGGCGATAGGCGCGCGGCGCGGATTTTGATGGCATCGCTGCTGCCTGCGACATGCGTTGCTGCGCCCGGAAAAGGGCTGAAGGCGCGGATGCGCCGTTCCAGCACGGCGGCGGGCTGTGTCCAATCAAGCAGCGCTTCGGCCTTGGCGATTTTGTGTGCGTAGCTGATGCCCGCTTCGGGCTGGGGCGTGCGCGGCAGGGGGCCGTTTTGCGCCTGTTGCAGGGCCTGCACCACCAGTTGGGCGCCCAGGGCGGCGAGTTTGTCGTGCAGGGTGGCGGTGGTGTCATCCGCTGCGATGGGCAGGTCTTGGCGCAGCAACATGTCGCCCGTGTCCAGGCCCGCATCCATTTGCATGATGGTGATGCCGCTGTGGCTGTCGCCCGCTTCAATCGCGCGATGAATGGGCGCTGCGCCGCGCCAGCGCGGCAGCAGCGAGGCGTGGATGTTGATGCAGCCCAGGCGCGGCACATCAAGCACCCACTGCGGCAGCAGCAGGCCGTAGGCGGCCACGACCATGATGTCGGGCCGGGCGGCGAGCAGGGTCTGGCGGGCGGCTTCGGCTTCTTGCGGGTATTTGCCGTCCAGCCGCAGGCTGCGTGGCTGGGCCACGGGCAGGCCGTGCTGCAGGGCGGTTTGCTTCACGGGCGAGGGCTGCAGTTGCAGGCCGCGGCCGGCGGGGCGGTCGGGCTGGGTCAGCACCAGGGGCACGTCATGGCCCGCTTGCAGAATGTGTTGCAAGGCGCGCTGGGCGAATTCGGGGGTTCCGGCAAATACAACTCGCATGGTGGCAGTGGGTAGCATCGGGGGCTGGCAGAAAGGGGAGGCTGTAAAAGAAGGCAGCTGCCCTCAAGAAGCTGTTCAAAATCTCATCGCGAGGCGATTGGGCATGGGGCGTGCTGGGCTGCAAGGCGCACATCAAAGTACATGAGTGAAGGGCATGGCCCGTGCTGTGGAAAAGATCTGTAACGTTGCAGATCGCCTGCTTCCATCATTCAAGCTTCAAGCGTCCGTGAGGGAACTTTGAACCGGTTCGCAGGCGCCTGAAAATGGAGCCGGGCAGTTTGCGGGGCCTTGCGCATCTTGCTCATGAAGCGGGCGGTGTTTTCATTGTGTATTTCGATTGGTGCTTTCGCACCCGTTCGGATCCAAACGCCCCGTGCTGCAGGGCCGTGAACAAGCCTTGCGCTTGCTGGCGATGGGGGGCTTCAAGGCTCTGAAGATCCACAAGCCATGAAGGGGAGGGCATGTGCGGGGTGGGTCGATCGGCACGGATGGAGGAATCATGCTCGCGCTTTGTTTCCGGCAGATTCCTCCCGCATCTGTGCTTGTATTGCGCCGCAGTCATCAAGGCGCAGTCATCAAGGGACACGCAGGCTGCGTGGGCAGAACGGCATCCCTTCAGGCGGCTCAGGCAGGCGCTTGGGCTTTGCGTGTGGCTTCGCGCTTGGCCTTGAGCAGCTTGGTTTTGATGCGGTTGCGCTTGAGCGGCGAGAGGTGTTCGACGAAGAGCTTGCCGTTGAGGTGGTCGATCTCGTGCTGAATGCATACGGCCATCAGGCCCTCGGCCTCGATCACGCGGCTGTTGCCGTTTTCGTCCAGCGCGCGCACGCGTACCCGGGTGGCACGCTCAACGCCGTCATACATGCCGGGCACGGAGAGGCAGCCTTCGTCTCCGACTTGGCGTTCTTCGTCGAACCATTCGATTTCAGGGTTGATCAGTACCACGCGCTGGTCGCGGGTTTCGGACACATCCATCACCACCACGCGCTGGTGCACATCCACCTGGGTGGCGGCCAGGCCCACGCCGTTGGCGTCGTACATGGTGTCGAACATGTCGCTTACCAGGGCGCGAATGGCGTCATCCACCACTTCTACCGGGCGGGCCACGGTGTGCAGCTTGGGATCGGGGTAAACCAGAATGGGAAGCAGGGCCATGGATCACTCCAGAATGCGGTGAAGCAATGAAAAACAAACGGAACAAGAATCGATTGCAAAAGCTGCGGGGGAAAGGCGGCAGTTGATATGCAAGGTGGTGGGCCGCCATCATAACGAGTGCCTGCATGGACTGACTCGGCGGGTTTGTGTCGCAGGGGGCAATCCAATGCCGCGCCAGATGCGCGCATGGACGGGCGTCCGCAACTGCATAAACGACTCGGTAGCCAGCTTGCGGCTAAGAGCCTGTTCACAATCTCCTCACGGGCGCTTGAATGATGGTGAAGATGGAGTCGGGCGGCCTACTGCGTTGCAAATCTCGTCCATGCACGGGGCTATGCCCTTCGCTCATATCCTTTGATGTGCGCCTTGCAGTCCGTCCTGCCCCTATCCCATCGCCTCGCGTTGAGAGCGTGAACAGGCTCCAGGCAATCGCTGAAGCATGCCGATCAAGTCGATCAGGCAATCGCTACAAATTGTCGCCGTTTTTGCATAAACGTGGCACAGAAAGCACAAAATCCCCCTGCTTGTCGTGGCCAATAGAGCAGAAATACCGGAATTTTGTTTGTAACAGGATTTTGTGCGCTATGCTGTGCGTGTTGTCTTTCTGCCTATATCTCACGGTCATGATGCACGCAAAACTTCAAAAACAATTGCCCACTGCTCTTCACACAACGGCCAAGGCGCTTGCCTGCGCGGGCCTGTTGGCTGGCTTTGCGGCGGGCACTTCTGCGCTGGCGCAGCAGTATCCGACGACGCCCCAGCAACGCCAGATCGCCCAGGCCACGGCTGCGCGCGGCGTGCCGATCAGCGAGCTGGCGCCCAATGCGCCGTCCAAATACGTGGTCAAGCGTGGCGATACCTTGTGGGGCATCTCGGGCAAATTCTTGAAGCGCCCCTATCGCTGGCCCGAGCTGTGGGGCATGAACCTGAAGCAGATTCGCAATCCGCACCTGATCTATCCGGGGCAGACGCTGTGGCTGGAGGTGGTGAATGGCCGTGCGCGTTTGCGCGCGGGGCGCCGCATCAGCAGCGGAACCGGTGGCACCGTGGTGCTGCAGCCGCGTGTGCGCATCGATGATGTGGAGTACCAGCCCATCACCACCGTGCCCATGCATTTGATCGAGCCTTTCCTGTCCGAACCGCT
The DNA here is from genome assembly GCA_030529505.1 of Allobrachymonas sp. Classification (GTDB taxonomy): domain Bacteria; phylum Pseudomonadota; class Gammaproteobacteria; order Burkholderiales; family Burkholderiaceae_C; genus Brachymonas. The sequence goes on from JAUMWT010000007.1 coordinate 87,374, forward strand.
GATCGTGGACGCCGATACGCTCAGCAAGGCGCACTGGATCGTGGGCTCCAAAGACGGCCGCCAGATCATGGGCACGGGCGATCGCATCTATGCCCGCAGCGGCGATGGCAGCGCCCTGAAGTATCAGGACGATGATGAGGCCAACGTCTATCGCATCTTCCGCAATGCCGTGCCAATCAAAGACCCCGTGACGCAAGAGGTGCTGGGCTACGAAGGCCGCTTTGCCGGGCGCGCGCGTCTGGTGCGCTCCGAAACGGTGAGCAGCTCGGCCGACGGCGGCAAAGAGGGCATCCCCGAAGCCGCCGCGCTGGATGTGATCGGCTCCAAAGAAGAAATCCGCACGGGCGACCGCCTGTTGCCCGAGCCCCTGCGCGAAGTGCACAACCACGTGCCGCACGCGCCCACTGCGCCTGTTGAGGGCCTGGTGGTATCGGTCTATGGCGATGCGGTGAACTATGTGGGCCAGAACCACATCGTGACCGTGAACAAGGGCACGCGTGATGGCATCGATCACGGCACGGTGCTCTCTCTCATCAGCACGGGCCGCCGCATTGCCGACAGAACCAATGGCCGCAAGCCGGAAATGGTGAAGCTGCCCGATGAGCGCAATGGACTGCTCTACATCTTCCGCCCCTTCGAGCGCCTGTCTTACGGCCTGGTGATCGAAATCAAGGAGCCCGTGAAGATCGGCGACCGCGTGGAAGCGCCCGCCATCTTCTCGGATACGACTGCGCCCGAGCAGGAATTGCCGCCCGCCGGCAAGGCCCGGTAAGCGGGTGGCGCGCTGCAGCAAAGCGCCGAGCGCCAGAGCAGCAGCGTTTCAGCGGCATTGGGCCTGGGCCGATTCGGGCAGCACATGGGCATGACGCGCGAAGAAGTCGCCGCCTGGCTGCAATTGGTGCAGGCCAGGGGCATTGGCAGCGGCACTGCGCGCCGCTTGCTGGCGGCTTTTGGGCTGCCGCAGCAGATACTGGCCCAAAGTCCGTCTGCCTTGGCGCAGCTGCTGTCGGCCAAGCAGATTGCGGCCCTGCGCACGCCCGATGACGATACATTGGCCCTGATCGAAGCCACCTGGCAATGGTTGCAGCAGGGCGCGACACCCGCAAGCCTCGTTGGGCAGGGCGATGCGTCCGGCGCGGCCACATCAGCGGCAATTGCTTCAAGCAGTGCAGCAACGCTTGCAGCGCACGCGGCATCTGCGTCGGCAGCGCAATCCGGCAGCGCGCAAACTCCCGCGTCTGCGCAGCCACCCCAACCACCCTCTCACACGCATTCAGCAGGCGCCTCGGCTCAGCGGCGCCTGTTGACCTTGGGCGATCCGCTCTATCCGCCCTTGCTGCTGCAAATGGCCGACCCGCCTGTTTTGCTGTATGCCCTGGGGCAGGTGGATCGCTTGCAGCACCAGCAGCCCTGCATCGCGATGGTGGGCAGCCGCAACCCCACGCCGCAGGGGGCCGGCAATGCCCGCGCTTTCGGCCGGGCGTTTGCCGAGATGGGCTGGACGGTGGTGTCTGGCCTGGCCTTGGGCGTGGATGGAGCGGCGCACGAGGGGGCCTTGCAGGCGGCAGAGGGCAGCCGCCCAAATGCTGCGGCCAGGCAGGCCCATGCACGCGGCGGGCTGGCCACCATTGCCGTGGTGGGCACGGGGTTGGATCGGGTGTATCCGCGCCAGCATCACGAATTGGCGCACCGCATCGTGCAGCATGGCGTGATCTTGAGCGAAAGCCCCTTGGGCACGCCGCCGCTGTCGCATCATTTTCCCAAGCGCAATCGCATCATTGCGGGCCTGAGCCAAGGCGTGCTGGTGGTGGAGGCCGCCCTGCAATCCGGCTCGCTGATCACGGCGCGCCTGGCGGGCGAGCAAGGCAAGGAGGTCTTTGCCATTCCCGGCTCCATCCATGCGCCGCAGTCGCGCGGCTGCCACGCCCTGATCAAGCAAGGGGCCAAGCTGGTGGAATCGGCCCAGGATGTGATGGAAGAGCTGCGGCCCATGCTGGCCGCCGGTGAGCAGGCCTGGATGGCCCAGGCAGCCGTTGACGCTGCGGCTGCTGGCCCTGCGGATGTTCACGATTCATCGGCAGCAGGTGTTGCTGCAGAGGGAGACACAGCCACGGCAGAGGCTGCGCTTGCGATGCCTGCTGCTGGGTCGCCTTCATCTGCGGCAAGTGCCCGAGGCTCTGCGGACGATCCACCCGTACAGGGCGAGTCGGGCCTGATCTTGCAAGCGCTGGGGCACGACCCGGCCGGGCTGGATGCCCTGCTGGCCCGCACAGGCATGGAAACCGCCACTTTGCAAGCCAAGCTGCTGGAGCTGGAGTTGATGGGACTGGTCGGTCGCCTGCCGGGCGGCCTGTTTCAGCGCATTGGGGTGGCGTAGAGCCTATGGCCCCGTGCTGGGCTTTCTGCCTGTTCTCAGGCGACCTTGTTTGCAGAACGCTGCTGTGTTTAGTCGAATGCAGTTGGCGCAGCCGAAAGATTGACATCTGCGTAGCAGCGCAGAAACCATACAGCGGCTTGTCTGGTCGATGATTGGGGGAGCAGGCTCAGGCGTCACCGCTTTGCTGCATGGCCGCACGTTGGCGCGCGGTGAACAGGTCGTAGGTGTTGATGCCGCGCAGTTCCAGAATGGTGTTGCGCACGGCGGCTTCGACCAGCACGGCCAGGTTGCGCCCAGCCATGACCTGGAGCAGGGTTTTGCGAATGGGCAGCCCCAGCACGTCTTGATGCAGCGGCTGGGTGGGAATGCGCTCGTAATCGCCGGAGCTGCTTTCCAGCCGCATCAGGTGAACGATCAGGCGCAGTCGCATGTGGCGGCGCACGGCGGCTTCGCCAAAGATGGCGCGAATGTCCAGCAGGCCGATGCCGCGGATTTCGAGCAGGTTTTGCAGCAGTTCGGGGCAGCTGCCTTCGATGCTGTTCTGGTTGACGCGCTGCAAGTCCACCACGTCGTCGGCCACCAGGCCGCTGCCGCGCGAAATCAGCTCCAGGCCCAGCTCGCTTTTGCCAATGCCAGAGTCCCCCGTGATGAGCACGCCCAGACCCAGAATGTCCATGAACACGCCGTGCATGCTGGTGTGCTCGGCAAAGTGGCGCGAGAGGTGGGCGCGCAGGGTGTCGATGACGAGGGCGGCACGCTCGGGCGTGACGAACAGCGGAATCTGCGCCTGATCGGCCATGTGCAGCAGGCCGGCCGGGGGCTGCTGGGCATCGGCCACGATGATGACGGGGGGAGCCAGTTCGATGATGCGCTGGATGCGGCGCTGCATGGCGTCGGCGTCGGGCTTGGCTGAGAGGTAGGCGATTTCGCGCTCGCCCAGCACCTGGATGCGGTGGGGGTGGATGTAGTTGAGGTAATCCACCAGGTCGGAGCCCGATCCGGCCGCGCGCACGGCCGGTTCATGGAACTGGCGATCGCTTGCGTTTTGGCCGGCGATCCAGTGCCAGTCGAACTTGTTTTGATGTGTTTGAAACAGCGTATGGGCGGTGATGGCCTTGGGTTGCATGGCAGATCGTGATGTGGTTGGGGCAATGCCTGCCATTCTTGCGCAAAACGGCGTGCAAGCAGCCACAAATGCGTAGAGAAAACACCCGATCTTGCGTTAATCGAGCATCAGTTGAAGCAGGGAGGCTGTTGAATCGTTGCGCGCAAACGCGATGGCTGGCAAGGCGTGGATGGCCAAGAGCCTGTTCAAAATTTACTCGCGGGCGGCTTGATTGATGGCAACAGGTGGTGGCTGGCACCGTTGCCAATTGGGTCTGGCCGTTTGTGTCGCAGGAGCCATGCACTGCGCATCATGTACGCCATGCAGATTGATGGCGGCTTGGGCTTCCATTTCGCTTCCTGCCCCGTCGCCTTACGCCAGGATCTTGAACAGGCTCTCGGCTGCCAATGGGCCGGATCAAGAGCTGGCAACACGGATTGTTGTGGGTGTGCGTGCCGGGAAGTGTTGCGCGGGGTAGCCGATATCAGAGCAATATCAGGTCGATGGCTGGGTTGATGGCAGAAGGGGCTGCGGCATCAGAAAAGAAAACCGCGCCAGAAAGCAGGGCGTGGCGCGCGCAGAAGCAGATGGCAGAAAAGGGTGCGCAGCCGGTGAGGGAGGCAAGGGGCGTGGATGCTGGCGGGTGTGCACCTGCGTGTGGGCAAGCGGGTGTGTGAGCGAAGCGGCACGAAGGAGCTGCAGGGCAGCGCAGAAACAGATGGTGGCGCAGCAGCGGTTTGGGGTAGCGAATCAAGCCGTGGCCATGGGCTGCCAGGTTTGCACGAGGGCGTGCAGCTCAGCTGCGTCGTGCGTGTTCATCAAACGCTTGCGCACATCGGGGTCGCTGAGCATTTCGGCAATCTCGGCAAGGATCTCGAGATGCTTTTGCGTGGCGGCTTCGGGGACGAGCAAAAAAATCAGCAGCCCCACAGGCTGTTCGTCGGGGGCGTCGAAAACGATGGGCTTGGCCAGGCGAAACAAGGCGGCCATGGGTGATTTGAGGCCCTTGATGCGGCCGTGCGGAATGGCCACGCCATGCCCCAGGCTGGTGGAGCCCAGGCGTTCGCGGGCGAAAAGGCTGTCGGTGATGGTGGCGCGGCTGAGGTTGTGCAGTTGTTCGAACAACAAGCCGGCCTCTTCAAAAGCCCGCTTTTTGCTGGTGGCTTCTACATCAACGAGAACCTGCGTGGCAGGCAAAATGGCGGCAAGACGATTCATAGGGAAAACACCAATACAGAATGTAGATTATGTGCACAAATCCTTCTGCTTCCTAGTGGAAACCCTAAATCCCACCCATTTTCTGGGTTTTATTGCAGGGCCGGGCGCTTGTTATCGCGGTTCTGCTGTCAATCGGATGCGTTTCTGCCGCTTGGGTGCCGGTGGGCCAGTCATTGATCATTGCGACGGTTGGTCGGGTGCTCTGGTGGCTATCGCGTTTTTCGTCATTGCTTGGGATCAGGATGGGATCGGGGTGAATTTTTATTACCCTGCCGATCTGGTGGCTGTGCATGGGTGGAGTGCGCTTGCTGTCTCTGCGCTGTGGTTTTTTGGGCTTTGTCCCCGGGGTTGGGGGCGATCCGTTTGCTGTCAGCAGCATGGGGCCCCATGAAAAACACCCGGCGCTTGGTGTAAGAGCCTGCTCAAAATCTCCTCGCGGGTGCTTGAAAATGGATGCGGGCGGGCCTGCTTCGTTGCAAATCTCGTCCATAGCACGAGCTATGCACTGCGATTTGCGCCTTGCATCCCATCCCGCCCCATATCCAATCGCTTCACGATGAGATTTTGAACAGGCTCTAAGCGGCCGGGTGCTGTTGTTATTGGGAAAACTGCCGCCGCTTGACCAAGCTGGGTGTTTGACAGCGGCGGCAGGGCTTGTTGGCAAAAAGAATCAGGCGTCTTCCAGATCGTGCGAGAGGCGCTTTTGTCCTACGGCGTGGTGGGATTGCAGCTTGTCTTTGTAGCGGATGATCTGGCGGTCGAGTTTGTCGATCAGTTCATCAATGGCTGCGTACATGTCTTGATGGCTGCACTCGGCGTGCAGGTCGTTGCCTTTGACTCCCAGCGTGCATTCGGCGCGCTGCCGGCGCTCTTTTTCTTTCTGGTTTTCGATGCTCAACAGCACGCGGGCATCTACCACTTGGTCGAAACGGCGAGTGATGCGCTCCAGCTTGCTGGTGACGTAGTCACGCAGGGCCGGGGTCACTTCCAAATGGTGTCCACTGATGGTCAGATTCATAAATCCTCCTGAGGCGTTGAGGGATGTCATCAACCATTGGCGCGGGCGCAAGCCGTTGCCAACGACCTGCGGCAGTCGATTCAACTGCAGCCCAAGCACTATGCAGGGCTTTGCGAAAAAAATCAAGCCAGCCGGGTGATTGCTCTTGATATCTTCACGGGCGCTTGAATCACGAGCGCGGTCGGCCTGCTGCGTGGCGCATCTTGCCCGGCACGCGCCATGCCCCTCAAGCCATGCCCTTCAATTTGCGCTGGGCATGGCATCCTCTCTTCCAGTCCAGTCCAGTCCAGCCCAATCCAACCCAATCGATCCGCGTTGGGATCGTTTACAGCTTTCTGCAGAAGATGCCTCTTCGGCAACAGCCGTTTTTGCCCGTTTGCCCCCAGTCGCTGCGGCGCTTGCCGGGACGGCGGGGAATGCGCGTGTTCCGCGCAAGGGCTGCGCCATCCGATGAGCAACCTGCTGTTGGGGCGGCCATTTGCCATCCATTTGCCAGCCATTGCCAGCCGTGCGCGCAAACCATGCGCCGGATGCGACAGAACACAGGCGGCAGGCTATCAATCATTGCCTGATGTGGCCTGATGGCGCGGGGCCCAAGCCATTGCAGCGTGGCCATCCCGCATAATCCGGGGCATGAGCGGCAACACACTCGGCACCCTTTTCGCAGTCACCAACTTCGGTGAATCCCACGGCCCGGCCATTGGCTGCGTGATCGATGGCTGCCCGCCCGGCCTGGCGCTGTCGGCCAGCGACATCCAGCCCGATCTGGATCGGCGCCGCCCCGGCACCAACCGTTACGTCACGCAGCGGCAAGAGGCGGATCAGGTCGAAATCCTCTCGGGTGTGTACGAAGGCCGCACCACCGGCACGCCCATTGCCTTGCTGATTCGCAATACCGACCAGCGCAGCAAGGATTACGGCGACATCTTGCGCACCTTTCGCCCCGGCCATGCCGACTATGGCTACTGGCACAAATACGGCATTCGCGATCCGCGCGGCGGCGGGCGCTCGTCTGCGCGGCTGACCGCCCCCACAGTGGCCGCCGGAGCCGTGGCCAAAAAATGGCTGGCCGAAATGTACGGCGTGCAGTTTCGCGGCTGCATGACGCAGCTGGGCGAGCTGCCCATTGCGTTTGAGGGCTGGGAGCACGTGCCGAACAACCCTTTTTTCGCCCCCTGTGCCGATGTGAGCGCGCTGGAAGCCTATATGGATGCCCTGCGCAAATCGGGCGACAGCTGCGGCGCCATCCTGCGCGTGCAGGCCACGAAGCTGCCACTGGGTCTGGGCGAACCGATTTACGACCGGCTGGATGCCGATATCGCGCATGCCCTGATGGGGCTGAATGCCGTCAAAGGCGTGGAAATCGGCGATGGCTTTGCCTGCGTGGCGCGCCGCGGCAGCGCGCATGGCGATTCGCCCACGCCGCAGGGCTTTGCCAGCAACCGCGATGGCGGCATCGTCGGCGGCATCAGCAATGGGCAGGATATCGAGGTGCGCCTGGCCATCAAACCCACCAGCTCGATTTTGTTGCCGCGCGACTCGATTGATTTGGATGGCCAGCCCGCCGTGGTGCAAACCAAGGGGCGGCACGACCCTTGCGTGGGCATTCGCGCCACGCCCATTGCCGAGGCGCTGCTGGCGCTGGTGGTGATGGAACACGCCTTGCGCCGGCGTGCGCAGTGCGCCGATGTGCGCGTGAGCACGCCTGATGTGGCGCGGCTGGGTGGCGGCTGAAAGCGCAGAGGGCTTTAAAAACGGCCTGAGAGCCTGTTCAAGATTTCCCCGCGGGCGCTTGAAAATGGAAGCGGGTGGTCTGCTGCGTTGCAAATCTTGTCAAGCACTTTGCTCATCTTGCACGGGCCATGCACTGCGCCACGTGCAAAGATGTGCGCCTTGCATCCCGTTCCGCTCCATTTCCAATTACTTCACGATGAGATCTTGAACAGGTTCTGAGAAGTGTTGGCGTGAACAACAAGGGCGTGTGCGAGGCACAAAGCACGACAAGCTGGCGCGGCGGGTGTGCCTGCCGTTTCAAGGCGACAGATGCGCGGGATTGCGGTTGATGAAAAACGGCATCTGTGCGGCGCAATGCAATGCAGTGGGAAAGGCCGCCGCCCCATCAAGTGTTCGCCGCCTTTGCGGCTTGCAGGCTCTGGCCCGCGTGCGTGTCGATGCCTGGATCGCCCGGCCCATGCAGCAGGCGCTGCGGGGGAAAGACCAAGGCAAAGCAGGAGCCGCGGCCCACTTCGCTGTCGATTTCGAGCGTGGCCTGGTGGCGCTGCGTCACGTGCTTGACGATGGCCAGCCCCAGGCCCGTGCCGCCGGTTTCGCGTGATCGGCTTTTGTCCACCCGGTAAAAACGTTCGGTGATGCGCACCAGATGCTCGCGCGCAATGCCGGGACCGGTGTCGCTCACGGCTATGCGCAGGCTGCCAGTTTCGGTTGGTGTGGCCTGCAAGGCGATGTGCCCGCCCGCCGGGGTGTAGCGCACGGCATTGCTCAGCAGATTGCTGATGGCGCTGCGCAGTTCGCCGTGGCTGCCCATGATTTGCAGATCGGCATCCATCTGGTTGGCCAGCGTGATGTGGTGGGCCGCCTGGGGCTGGCCCGCAGCGTTGGGGTTGTGGCCCAGCACGCGCGAGAGCGATTGCGCATCGCGCACGCATTGCTGCAGCAAGTTGACAAGGGAGACGTGCTCGCTCGTATCCGGCGGCGGGCTGCCTTCCAGGCGCGAGAGCATGAGCAGATCGTCCACCAGCAACTGCATGCGCTGCGCCTGGTCGGTCATCAGGTGCAGGTAGCGTTGGCGCTCTGCTTCGCTCAGCGGCAGGCTTTGCAGGGTTTCGACAAAACCCATCAATACGGTCAGGGGGGTGCGGATTTCGTGCGAGACGTTGGAGACGAAGTCGCGGCGCATGCGCTCGGTTTGCTCCAGCAGGGTCACGTCGCGCGAAAGCAGCAGGCGCTTGCCCTCGCCAAAGGCAAAGGTCTGCACCGAAACCTTGACCGGGTGCTGCGCCGTGTGCTTGCGCCCGTGAATGGCGATGCCCTGTTCGCCCGGGCCGCGCAGCCAGTAGCTGACGAATTGGGGATCGCGCACCAGATGGATGATTTGCTGGTTCAGGTCTTGCGGATCGTTGAAGCCGAAGTGCTCGGAAGCGATCAGGTTGAACCACTCCATATGCCCCTGTTCATCGAGCAGAACCACGCCGATGGGCAGGGCCTGAATGGCATCGAGAAAGGCCTTGAGTTTTTCTTGCACCAGCGCGGTTTTGCGCATCTGCTTGCGCCGCGTGGCCAGGCTGGCGTCGGCAAAGTCTTGCCAGGGCTGAGGCAGGTGCGGCGGTTCGGCCCCATCGCCTTGCTGCAGCCAGCGCAGCAAGCGCGCGCCGAGCGTTGCGTTGCGCGCGATCCAGGCGCTGCTGCCCAGCACGGTGGCCAGCAGCAGCCAGAAGGCGGCGGCCTCGTGCCCGCGCTGGCGCAGCAGCAGGCAAACGCACAGGGCCAGCGCCTGCATGGTGAAAAGCCCGATGGTTTTGCTGTTCATGGCGATGCGAGAGGTTGCAGCAGATGGCGCTGTGCTTGAAGCCGTGACTCAATCCGGCCGGGCCGTGAGGCGGTAGCCTGTGCCGCGCACGGTCTCGATCATGCTGCCCGCTTCGCCCAGGGCTTCGCGCAGGCGTTTGATGTGCACGTCCACCGTGCGTTCTTCGATGTCGGCGTCTTCGCCCCATACGTGCTGCAGCAGTTGCGCGCGGCTGTGCACGCGCTCGGCATGCCGCATGAAGTGGTGCAGCAGCTTGAACTCGGTGGGCCCCAGTTTGAGCGGTTGGCCCGCGTATTCGGCGCGGTGGGTGCTGGCGTCGAGCGAGAGTGTGCCCAGCGTCAGCACGGCGTTTTCGGGCGCAGCCTCGGGCGCGCTGCGGCGCAGCACGGCGCGGATGCGCGCCAGCAGCTCCTTGGTGGAAAAGGGCTTGCTGATGTAGTCGTCGGCGCCGGCGTCCAGCCCGGCCACGCGGTCGTTTTCTTCGCTGCGGGCGGTGAGCAGGATGATGGGCGTGGCCCTGGTGCGCGCATCACAGCGCCAGCGTTGGGCCAGGGCAATGCCGCTGTCGCCGGGCAGCATCCAGTCCAGC
>JAUMWT010000032.1 GCA_030529505.1 Allobrachymonas sp.
AATCCGTTGTTTGATGTTGTGGCTCAATATCTCATGACGACGCTGTCTAGAAAGCAAACGCATCAAAGAGGGTCATCTCTGAGCAGTTCAAGCAATGTCTTGTAGAGATCAAGGTGTCGATGGTTGAAGCGAAACTCGGTCTCCTTGAGATGCAGCTCGAACTTGTCACGTCGCACGCCATGAAACTGCGCCAGTCGATGTTTGGCATAGCTCCAGAAAGACTCGATGCCGTTGACGTGCCTGCAGCCTTTGACGAACTCGTTGTTGCCGTGATTGACCCGAAAGTGCTTGTCCAAGCCCAAATCAACCAACCCATCGTAACCTCGCCAGCCGTCGGTGTGGATGCTGCTGCTGGGGTCCACTTTGCCGCGGATGATGGCTTGCAGCGTGGCTTTGGAGGCATCGGGGACGATCTCGGTGTAAACACAGTCACCGCGCTTGAGCAGGCCAAAGACGATGGTTTTGCCACCTGCGCCAGGCCCGCGTTTGCCCCGGATGCGCTTGGGGCTGAAGCAGGATTCATCGGCTTCAAGCTCGCCCGAGAACGGAGACTGCGCAGCGCACTGCCGAGCCAGGCGGACACGGATACGTTGGTACACCGCATTGACCGAACGCACGGAAAGGCCACACAACTGCGCGGCATCCGTGGCGGTCAAATCCATGGCAAACAGGCGCAAAAGGTGTCGAAATTTGGCCTCACTGATTTTTGAATGGCGGTAGTACCTGTTTTTCCCTTGCATCTCAAGAGGTTGGCATGTGGTAGACACATGTTTGCTTCCTGAGCCCCTTTTTTATTTTATTGTGTCGCGCGCTAAGTGGGCTGGTGGTTTGCGGCGCTGTCGAGCTTGTTGATGAAATGAGTGATGCGCGGTGGCGCTGTTTCATGGCGATAGGCGGTGCCCTTCCGTGCATGCCTACTCCCGTCCCGCGCCGCCTGCATTCAGCCGCTTGGCATTGAAGTTTTGAACAGCTTCTGAAGCCATGAGCAGCCGCCAGAAAAAAGCGGCCTCTCGTTTTCAAGCGATAACAATTCCTGCCGCCTGTGCCTGGCGGTCGGCATGGTAGCTGGATCGCACCAGTGCACCGACTGCGGCATGGCTGAAGCCCATTTCGCGCGCTTTGGCTTCGAATATGCGGAAAGTGTCGGGGGGCACATAGCGCTGGACGGGCAAATGGCTGCTCGATGGCGCCAGATATTGCCCGATGGTGAGCATGTCGATGCCGTGGGCGCGCATGTCACGCATCACCTCGATGATTTCTTCATCCGCTTCGCCCAGTCCCACCATCAGCCCGCTTTTGGTCGGGATGTGCGGAAAGCGCGCCTTGAATTTTTTGAGCAGATTCAGGCTGAAGGCGTAGTCAGCCCCGGGGCGTGCCTGGCGATACAGGCGCGGCACGGTTTCAAGGTTGTGGTTCATCACGTCTGGCAGGGCGTTTTGCAAAATGTCCAGCGCCTTCTCGTCACGACCGCGAAAGTCAGGGACGAGCACTTCGATCTGCGTGTGGGGCGACAGTTCGCGCGTGCGGCTGATGCAGTCCACGTAGTGTTGTGCGCCGCCATCGCGCAGATCGTCTCGATCCACGCTGGTGATGACGACATATTTGAGTTGCAGGGCTGCGATGGTGCGGGCCAGATTCTCGGGCTCGTTGGCATCCAGCGGGTCGGGCCGGCCGTGGCCCACGTCGCAAAAGGGGCAGCGGCGCGTGCACTTGTCGCCCATGATCATGAAGGTGGCCGTGCCTTTGCCGAAGCATTCGCCGATGTTGGGGCAAGACGCCTCTTCGCACACCGTCACCAGCCGGTTCTGGCGCAAGATGTCTTTGATCTCGTAGAAGCGCGTGTTGGGGCTGCCGGCCTTGACGCGAATCCAATCCGGTTTGGGCAGACTGGGATGCGGCTCGACCTTGACCGGAATGCGGCTCAGTTTGGCAGCCGCTTTTTGCTTGGCCAGCGGGTTGTAGTTGGCCGGGGCCTGCGCCTCGCGCACGACAGCGCGGCTTGAGCCGTGCGGGCTGTGGGTGGGGAAATTCATGTCGCAAAGTGTAGCGGAGCAAAGGTTGTGCATCATGCCTTTTGAAGAGGCTTTTCGCTTTGGCGGGGCAGATGGCAGCGGGGATTGCAGCTGCATGCGTGCATGGTGTGGCGTGGCTGCTTTTGCCCTCTCGTAACCTGTTCAAAATCCCATTGCGAGGCGATTTGGATAGGGGCGGGATGGGATGCGAGGCGCACATCAAAGTGCATGAGCCAAGTGCCTGGCCCGTGCAACATGAGCAAAATGGTTGCCAAGATTGGCAACGCGGCAGACCGCCCGCTACCCTTTTCAAGCGCCCGTTAGGCGGTTTTGAACAGGTTCTCAGGGAAAACCGGATGCGGCTTGGCCGGGCCTGCTTCCTATAATTTCCGATCCATTTTTCGATTGACTAAACCTGTTGAAAGACGCGCATGTCACCTTCTATTGATGCCCAACACGGCGATGTGCTTGCTTTGATGGAGGCATTGGGCCAACAGGCCCGCCAGGCGGCCGTGCGCATGGCGGCTGCTTCGGCTGCGCAAAAAAACGCGGCCTTGCATGCGCTGGCGGATTTGCTGGCCGAGCAGGGCGACTTCCTGCAGGCCGCCAATGCGCAAGATGTGGCGCGAGCCGAAGCCGCGGGGCTGAGCGCGCCGATGGTCGATCGCCTGCGCCTGACGGACAAGGTCATCAGCACCCTGCAAGAAGGCTGCTTGCAACTGGCGGCCATGCCCGATGTGATCGGTACCGTGACTGGCCTGCAAGAGCGGCCCAGCGGCATTCGCGTGGGGCAGATGCGTGTGCCCATCGGCGTGTTCGGCATGATTTTTGAAAGCCGCCCCAATGTCACGATCGAGGCGGCCAGCCTCTCGATCAAAAGCGGCAACGCCTGCATTTTGCGAGGCGGCAGCGAAGCGATTGAGTCCAACAAGGCCTTGGCGGCTTTGGTGCAGCAGGCGCTTGAATCCACGGGCCTGCCAGCCGAGGCTGTGCAACTGGTGCCTGTGACTGACCGTGAAGCCGTGGGCCATCTGATCGCCATGCCGCAGTATGTGGACGTGATCATTCCCCGCGGCGGCAAGGGCCTGATTGAGCGCATCAGCGCCGAGGCCAAAGTGCCTGTCATCAAACACCTGGATGGCAACTGCCACACCTATGTGGACGACCCTTGCGATTTGGGCATGGCCGTGAAAATTGCCGTGAACGCCAAAACGCAAAAATACAGCCCCTGCAATGCGACTGAGAGCCTGCTGGTGGCGCGTGGTGTGGCCGCAGACTCTTTGCCACGCATCGGCAAAGCCTACAAAGACAAGGGCGTGGAAATGCGTTGCGACCCCATCGCCCTGGCGATTTTGCGCGACCACCCCGATACGCGCGACGCGCAATTGCTTGAGGCGAGCGAGGACGACTGGCGCACCGAATACCTGGCGCCCATCATCGCCATTGGCGTGGTGGACGGTCTGGATGCGGCCATCAGCCACATCAACCGCTACTCCTCGCGCCATACCGAGGCCATCGTCACCAACCACCACGGCCATGCCCAGCGCTTTTTGCGCGAGGTGGACAGCAGCAGCGTCATGGTCAACGCCAGCACGCGCTTTGCCGATGGCTTCGAGTACGGTCTGGGTGCGGAAATCGGCATCAGCACCGACAAATTCCATGCTCGCGGCCCGGTGGGAATCGAAGGGTTGACATCGCTGAAATACGTGGTGCTGGGGCAGGGCGAAATCAGGCAGTAAGCAGGTGTCAAGCGAGGCTTGAGTGGCCGTAACCGGCTCCAGGGGCGCTTGGAAAAGGCGGCTCTGCGGTGTTGCCTATGCTCGCCGGGTCGTTAGTCCGCTTGCGCTTTGCGCCTTGCGGCAACGGCCTTGGCCCGCCAAGGCTTTGGCTTGGCGAATGGCGGATGACTGGTGGCCGTTGGCCAACGGCCCGCCAAGCGCTACGCTCTGCGGAGCGAGCCGATGGACGCGGGGGGCTGTGTGGATGAGGCGGCTCGGCATGTCATCCCTGTTTGACCAAGCCCAGGTGCGGCAGGGCTGGGGAACAGGCAGGTGATGAGCGGCGGTTGCTGCATCAACGCTCATAAGGCGATGGCGCGCGTGGCCGATGCGGCTGATCAGCGCGGCGCGCGCCGCCCGTTGTGGCAAGGGTTGTAAAGGGCTGTAGGCAAGCCCCGTCTTTTGCGCCAGCCGTTGGTTGCACAGGCAGCGCTTGGCTCGTGGCTTTTGCATCGGATGTTGATTTTTTGTTTTGGTGATTGGATTTTTTGACGGCTTCTCACTCTTTTTAGTGCCATGTCTTCCGAAGTGCTTTCTCCTCAAATCACCATTCCGCCTTTTTGGAAAAGGCTGAACAAGTTTTTCCTGCTGCCTCTGCAGACCGAGTCCTTGACCTATGCCCTGGGTTTGGCGGCATGCAGTTTGTTCTTGTATGTGCCTTTGCTGGATTTGGCCGTGGGGCTGTTGATTGCGCTGGCCGTGGGCCGCTATGCCTTCAAAATCGCTGCGCTCTCGTCGTATGGCATCTTCAAGCTCGACGATTACACCCCGATGGAGGAAGAGGAGGACTGGAAAAGCCTGCCCTGGAAGTTCGTGGGCGCTATCTTCATCCAACTGGTCGCCTTGCTCTTCGTCATCGGTACCGTGCCGGAAATTGCGCCTGTGGGCTTTTTGATCTTTGCCCTGTTGCTGCCAGCCACCATGATGGTGCTGATCAAAGAGCACAGTCTGGCCCTGGCCATCAACCCGCAAGAGCTGTGGCGCTGCGTGGCGGGCATCGGCTGGCCTTATCTGGTGCTGTGCGCTCTCACCTTTTTGCTGATGCAGGGCAGTTTTGCCGCAGCAGGGCTGCTGTCCCAAATCATCCCCATATGGCTGCTGCTGCCGGGGCTGACGGCGGTTTTCATCTACTTCTTCTGGGTCATCGCCGCGCTGATCGGCTACACCATGTATCAATACCACCAGACGCTGGATATCGACGTGGTCAATGAATACACGGGCGAAGAAGACGAACGCCAGCCCCTGTCGGCCTCGCGCGAAGAGGCGCGCCAGCGCGATGGGATCGTCTCGCGCATGGTGCAGCAAGGGGCGCTGCCCGGTGCCATCGTTCAGGCGCGGCAGTGGCTGCACGATCATCCCGACAGCCTGGCCGACCACCGGCGCTACCACCGCGTGTTGCTGCTGGCTGCCGAAGAAGAGGAGCTGCCGCGACACGGGCAGCGTTTCATCGAATTGCTGCTGAAAAACCGCTCTTACGCCGAAGCCTTGCAGGTGTACAAAGACTGTGCGCACAAAGCGCCCGGCTACCTGCCCGAAAGCGCCGCAGTGACTTGGGTACTGGCCAAGAACGCATGGAAGACGCAGGACAGCGCCTTGACGCTGCAACTGTTGCGCGGATTTGACAGGCGCTTTCCCAAGCATCCCCTGGTGCCCGAGGTTTATGCGCTGATTGCGCGCGTCTTGCATCTGGGCCTGGGCCGGCATGAACAGGCCGTGGCCGTGCTGCGCAGCCTGCAACGGCGCTATCCGAACGACCCGCACACTTTGGATGTGGCGCGCATGCTGGCCGCGCAACATCCGCCAGCGCGGGTGAGCAGCCAGAGGCAGGCTCGCAAGGTTTGAGCGGCGGGCTGAGCCTGCTTGAGGCAGCGGCCCTTGCGTGCTGCCTTGGTCTGCGGGGCTGGTGAAACGGAGGCTGCGGCTGGCACACGCCGCGGGCGGCCTGCTGCTTGTGCAAAAACACAAGACTTCGTGTGAAGTGCCTCTGCTTCATGTCCTCCTGCTCATGTGTGTGCCGTTGCCGACTGGCGTGGATGCAGTGTCGGCCTCATGGCGAGCCGTGCGGACGCCGCCGCCCACGCACGGATGCATGGCGGAAAGCTGCGCACCCAAACCCATCTTCACCTCAAGAAAAAAGCAAGGCCAGCCCGTGCAGTTTTGCGCGGGCCGCTGAAGTTCTGGAGAGCATTCATTGGTACCGCTTTATGAGGCGGATGGTTGCTTTTTATCTGGACTCGTTGGCGGACTCTTTGCGCGGAAAGAGTCGCACGCCACAAGGCTGCACAGTTACTTTGCTCCCGGCTTTTCCTGTCCTGCGCCAGCCACTGTACAGGCGCTGAAAATCACAAACAAAGTGCCGCGTAAAAACGCCCGCCATTACGGGCCGGAAACGGCCATATGCTGGGTATAATCTGCGCCGAGATGTTCCCGGCTGTATACAGGAGCGCGCTGCTTGCAAGAAGGTGTTTCGGTATGCACAAGGAAATGATGGAACAGCCCGAGGAAGAAGGCCAAGACAAGCCTTGGAGCGCCGAAAAGGCCCAGGCTTGGCGTGCGGCAACGCACACCATGTCGCCTTGGCTGCCCGCGCTCATGCAGGCGCTGGTCGCCGTGCTGTTGCTGCTGGGCAGTTGGGTGACAGATGTCAGCCAGCCTGTGCGCCTTTCGTTGGCGTGTGGGGTGGCAGCCAGCCTCTTGCCTTCGCTGCTGTGCGTATCGGGTTATCGCATCACCCTGTGGGTGTTGAAAGACCTGCCGCGCGGCGCGCAAACCCTCATGGGTTTGGCTGCCATCTTTTGCTGGGAACTGGTGAAATTGCTGTTATCGGTCGCATTGCTCTTGGTGGCTGCTCGCATGGTGCGCAACCTGAGTTGGCTGGCAATGCTTCTGGCATTTGTTGTGGTGGTCAAGGCTTATTGGCTGGCGTTCTTGGTGGATCGCATGCGTAAACCGAGGCCGGCGCAAGTGGTTTTGAAAACGGATATTTGATCTGGAGTTCTTTTATGGCTAGTGAGCAAACGGCAGGTGAATATATCAGGCACCATTTGCAACATTTGCAGTACAACTTTGCGCTGGAGCCTGTTCAGCAGACCAAAATCGTCGATTTCGGCATTTTCAATGCCGATTCGGTGTTTTTCAGCATCGTTTTGGGAGTGCTGGCCTGCTTCTTCATGTGGCTCGGTGCGCGCAAGATGACTTCGGGTGTGCCGGGGCGCTTCCAAGCGGCCATCGAAATCCTGGTTGAGTTTGTCGATAAGCAGGCGCGTGGCCTGATTCACAATGAGAAGAGCTTGCGTGTGGTCACGCCTGTGGCTCTGACCGTGTTCTTGTGGATTTTCCTGCTCAATGCCATGGACTTGCTGCCTGTGGATCTGCTGCCGTTCGGCTGGGCCAAGGCTTATGAGGCTGCGGGGCATGATCCGCATCACGCCTATTTGCGCGTGGTGCCAACGGCGGATTTGTCGGCTGCGCTGGGTATGTCTCTTTCGGTGTTCCTGCTCTCTATCTACTACAACATCAAGATCAAGGGACTTGGCGGCTGGGGGCATGAGCTGATCAGCGCGCCCTTTGGCGACAACATCGCGATTGCACCGATCAACGTCATCATGCAGATCATCGAATATGGCTCCAAAACCATCTCTCATGGCATGCGGCTGTTCGGAAACATGTTTGCGGGGGAATTGGTGTTCATGCTGATTGCCTTGCTGGGCGGGGCTTGGAAAGGTTTCAGTGGTCTGTACATCGGCTTGGGTATTGCGCACTTGGCCGCTGGCTCCATCTGGGCGATCTTCCACATTCTCGTCATTACCCTGCAGGCCTTCATCTTCATGATGCTCACGTTGATCTACATCAGCCAAGCACATAACAAGCATTGAGTTTTGCATTCGTTCATTCATCCACTTTTTAACTTTTTATCGGGAGTCTTAAATGGAAAACGTAGTTGGTCTGGTTGCGCTGGCTTGTGGTTTGATCGTGGGCTTGGGTGCTTTGGGCGCTGCCATGGGCATTGGCTTGATGGGCGGCAAATTTCTGGAGTCTTCGGCTCGCCAGCCTGAATTGATGAACGATCTGCAGGCCAAAATGTTCGTGTTGGCGGGTCTGATTGATGCGGCCTTCCTGATCGGCGTTGCCATCGCGCTGTTGTTTGCTTTTGCCAGCCCCTTCCAGGTTTAAGAGTAAAAGCTGCTCCATTGGCAACAATTTGAAGGATATTTCAGATGAGTATCAATGCCACTCTATTTTTTCAGATGCTGGTTTTTGCGGTTCTGTGCATTTTTACCGTGAAAGTTGTATGGCCACCCATCGTCAAAGCTTTGGATGAGCGTGCCAAGAAAGTGGCTGACAGCCTGGCCGCTGCCGATCAGGCCAAAGCAGAAGTCAAAGACATGAACAGCAAGGTGGAAGAGCAATTGGCTGCCATGCGTACCGAAGCGGCCAGCCAGCGTGCCGATGCCGAGCGCCGTGCGCAGGAAATTGTTGAAGAAGCCAAAGTCAAGGCCAGCGAAGAAGCGGCTCGCATCATCGCTTCGGCCAAGGCTGAAGCGCAGCAAGAAGCCATCAAAGTGCGCGATTCTCTGCGTGCAGAAGTGTCTGCACTGGCTGTCAAAGGCGCCGAGCAGATTTTGCGCAAAGAAATCAATGCCAGCGTCCATGCAGATTTGCTTGAGCGTCTCAAGGCCGAGCTGTAATCGAAGGGGGCAATATCATGGCGCAAACGTCCCTGGAGAATTTGCTGCGTGCGGTATTGGAAGGCGGTGTGGAAGGCGCGCGTGCTGAGGCGGCGCGCCAGTTGCAGGGCGCAGTAGGCCAGAAGGCTTCTGGCGTGCCCGAGCAGGCAGTGATCTACAGTGCCTTCCCCTTGACTGATGCGCAGATCCAAGGCTTGAAGGAGAAGCTCGAAGCCCGCTTCCAATCGAAATTGGACTTTCGGGTGGTTGAAGATCCTTCGCTGATCGGTGGCATCCGCGTTGTCGTGGGCGATAACGTGCTGGACGGCTCGGTCAAGAGCAGTATCGAGAAAATGAAACAGGCACTGGCTGTTTAAGCGGCGGCTGGTGTGATTCAAGGAAAGAAGGAAAGCGTCATGCTGCTCAATTCTGCAGACATTTCTGAACAAATCAAAAGCCGCATCCAGGGCATTGTCGAAAAGGTCGATGTGCGCAATCAAGGCACGGTGGTGACCGTGACCGATGGCATCTGCCGTATTGAGGGGCTGTCGGGCGCCATGCAGGGCGAAATGCTGGAGTTTCCGCCAACGGCTGATGGCGCGGTGACTTATGGCCTGGCCTTGAACCTTGAGCGCGACGTGGTCGGCGCGGTGATTCTGGGCGAGTACGAACACATTTCCGAGGGCGATCGCGTCAAATGCACGGGCCGTATTCTGGAAGTGCCCGTTGGCCCGGAGTTGATCGGTCGTGTGGTCAACGCCTTGGGCCAGCCCATTGATGGCAAAGGCCCGATCAACGCCAAGATGACCGATGTGATCGAAAAGGTCGCGCCTGGCGTGATTGCGCGCCAGTCGGTTTCGCAGCCGATGCAGACCGGCCTGAAATCGATCGACTCGATGGTGCCGATTGGTCGCGGTCAGCGTGAATTGATCATTGGCGACCGCCAGACCGGTAAAACGGCTGTAGCCATCGACACGATCATCAATCAAAAAGGCCAGAACATGGTCTGTATCTACGTCGCCATCGGCCAGAAGGCGTCGTCGATCAAGAACGTGGTGCGTGCGCTGGAGCAGCATGGCGCCATGGAATACACCATCGTGGTCGCGGCTTCGGCTTCCGAGTCGGCCGCCATGCAATATGTCAGTGCTTACTCTGGCTGCACGATGGGCGAATACTTTCGTGATCGCGGGCAAGATGCCTTGATCATTTACGATGATTTGTCCAAGCAAGCCGTGGCCTACCGTCAGGTTTCGCTGCTGCTGCGCCGTCCGCCAGGGCGTGAAGCCTATCCGGGCGATGTGTTCTATCTGCACAGCCGTTTGCTGGAGCGCGCCGCGCGCGTGAATCCCGAGTACGTTGAGGCCTTCACCAAAGGCGAGGTCAAGGGCAAAACGGGTTCGCTCACGGCGCTGCCGATCATCGAGACGCAGGCGGGTGACGTTTCCGCTTTCGTTCCGACCAACGTGATTTCGATTACCGACGGCCAGATCTTCCTGGAAACCAGCTTGTTCAACGCCGGCATCCGCCCCGCCATCAACGCGGGCATTTCAGTGTCGCGTGTGGGCTCTGCTGCGCAAACCAAACTGATCAAGGGCTTGTCTGGCGGTATCCGTACCGACTTGGCCCAGTATCGTGAATTGGCAGCATTCGCCCAATTCGCCTCCGATTTGGACGAAGCCACCAAGAAGCAGTTGGATCGCGGCGCTCGCGTTACAGAACTGCTCAAGCAGGTGCAATACAACCCCCTGCCCGTGAGCTTGATGGGCGCTTCGCTGTTTGCCGTCAACAAGGGTTATCTGGACGATGTGGATGTCAAGCGGGTTTTGGCATTCGAATCGGGCATGCATGCTTATCTGAAAGACAAGCACGCGGCTTTGGTTCAGCGTCTGGAAGAAAACAAGGCCTTCGACAAGGAAGGCAAAGACGAGGCCGAATTGGCCGAGGCCATCACGGCCTTCAAGAGAACCTTTGCTTGATACGGGAGAAATAAGGCGTGGCTGCAGGCAAGGAAATACGCGGCAAGATCAAATCGGTTCAAAACACCCGAAAGATCACCAAAGCCATGGAGATGGTCTCCACCTCCAAAATGCGCAAAGCGCAGGAGCGGATGCGTGCAGCTCGCCCGTACAGCGAAAAGGTGCGCGAAATTGCTGCCAATTTGGGGCGCGCCAATCCCGAATACATGCACGCATTCATGCGTGACAACCGCGATGCGCCCAATGTGGGCATGATCATCGTTACCAGCGATAAAGGTTTGGCCGGCGGCCTCAATACCAATATCCTGCGAGCCGTAACGGCCAAGATTCGTGATCTGCAGGCCCAGAAAAAAAGTGTCAGAACGGTGGCCATTGGCAGCAAGGGTCTGGCTTTTCTCAATCGCATGGGGGCGCAGGTCGTGGCGCATACCGTGCAGTTGGGCGATACGCCGCGCCTGGAAAAGCTGATTGGCCCGATCAAGGTTTTGCTGGATGCTTACGCCCAAGGCGAGTTGAGCGAAGTTTATTTGTGCTACACGCGCTTCATCAACACCATGCAGCAAGAGCCTTTGGTGGAGCGCCTGCTGCCTTTGAGACGTGAAGACATTCATGGCGATGAAGCAGAGCCTGTGAAGGCTGTGGTGACGAATGCGGAGGGCGAGCATGGGGCCGTGAAGCGCCAACAAAGCGGTTGGGGCTACATCTATGAGCCTGATGCGCAAGCCGTGATTGATGACTTGCTGGTGCGCTATGTTGAATCGCTGATTTACCAGGCCGTGGCTGAAAACATGGCATCCGAGCAATCGGCGCGTACGGTGGCGATGAAGGCCGCCAGCGATAACGCCAAAAACGTCATCAACGAATTCACCTTGCTCTACAACAAGACGCGGCAAGCGGCCATCACGACCGAACTTTCCGAAATCGTGGCAGGCGCTGCAGCCGTTTAATGAAGGTGAGTTTCTGGCGACTTGAACAAAGCTTTGCTTGTTGGGTGAATGTTTCCAGCAACTGAAGCCAAGATTGTGAAAATAGAGGAATTTCAATGACTACGCAGGTAAAGGCAGCCCAAGGCAAAATCGTCCAGTGCATCGGCGCGGTGGTTGACGTCGAGTTCGCGCAAGGCGAAATGCCGAAAATTTTCGATGCCCTCAAAATGGAAGGCTCCGAGTTGACGCTGGAAGTTCAGCAGTTGCTCGGTGGCGGCGTTGCGCGCACCATTGCGCTCGGTTCGTCTGACGGTTTGCGCCGCGGCATGCAGGTGTACAACACCGGCGCGCCGATTACCGTGCCAGTTGGCCGCCCGACCTTGGGCCGCATCATGGACGTGCTGGGCCGCCCGATTGACGAGCGTGGCCCGATCACCGATGCCGATACGGCCTCCATTCACCGCAAGGCACCCAGCTATTCCGAGTTGAGCCCCTCGCAAGAGCTGCTGGAAACCGGCATCAAGGTGATCGACTTGGTCTGTCCTTTTGCCAAGGGCGGCAAGGTCGGCCTGTTCGGCGGTGCCGGTGTGGGCAAAACCGTGAACATGATGGAGCTCATCAACAACATCGCCAAAGCGCACTCGGGCTTGTCGGTGTTTGCTGGTGTGGGCGAGCGTACCCGCGAAGGGAACGACTTCTATCACGAAATGGCCGAATCTGGCGTAGTGAACCTGGAAAAGCTTGACGACAGCAAAGTGGCCATGGTGTACGGCCAGATGAACGAGCCGCCGGGCAACCGTTTGCGTGTGGCGCTCACGGGCCTGACCATTGCCGAATCCTTCCGGGACGAAGGCCGTGACGTACTGTTCTTCGTGGACAACATCTACCGTTACACCTTGGCGGGTACTGAAGTGTCCGCCCTGTTGGGCCGTATGCCTTCGGCCGTGGGCTACCAGCCGACGCTGGCCGAAGAAATGGGCCGTCTGCAAGAGCGCATTACCTCGACCAAAATCGGCTCGATCACATCGATCCAGGCCGTGTACGTGCCTGCGGATGACTTGACCGACCCCTCGCCCGCCACCACATTCGCCCACTTGGATTCGACCGTGGTGCTGTCGCGTGACATTGCGGCGCTGGGTATTTATCCCGCGGTGGATCCGCTGGACTCCACCAGCCGCCAGCTGGATCCGCTGGTCGTGGGCGAAGAGCACTACAGCGTGGCGCGCCAGGTTCAGGGCACTCTGCAGCGTTACAAAGAGCTGCGCGACATCATCGCCATTCTGGGCATGGACGAACTCAGCCCCGAAGACAAGCTGGCCGTGGCCCGCGCGCGCAAGATCCAGCGTTTCCTGTCGCAGCCCTTCCACGTGGCCGAAGTGTTTACGGGCGCGCCCGGCAAATACGTACCGCTGCGCGAAACCATTCGCGGCTTCAAGATGATCGTGAACGGCGAGTGTGACCACTTGCCCGAGCAGGCCTTCTACATGGTGGGTACGATTGACGAAGCCTTCGAGAAGGCCAAGAAGATCGCGTGATGCATGAGGCTGGTGCCTTGCCTCTGCGGGAGTTATTGCTTGCAGATAAATAGGCAGTGCACGGGCTGGACAGCTTGAAAGGTTGATGTGAATACACTCCAGGTCAATGTCGTTAGTGCCGAAGAAATGATTTTTTCGGGCCGTGCGCGTTTTGTGGCGCTGCCGGGTGAGGATGGCGAGTTGGGCATCTACCCGCGCCATACGCCGCTGATCACCCGCATCAAGCCCGGCTCCGTTCGCATCCACATGGAAGACGGCGCCGAAGAGTTTGTGTTTGTAGCGGGCGGCATTCTCGAAATCCAGCCGGATACGGTTACCGTGCTTTCGGACACGGCGATTCGCGGCAAGGATCTGGACGAAGAGAAAGCCAATGCAGCCAAGCGTGCGGCGGAAGAAGCCCTGAGAAACGCCAAGACCGATTTCGACGTGGCCATGGCCACATCCGAATTGGCGGTGATGGCGGCACAGATTGCCGCTTTGCGCAAATTCCGCCAGAAGCATTGAAAAGAGCCTTGGGCTCTCCAAGAAAAAAGGACACACGCTGTGTGTCCTTTTTTTGTTGATTAATTAATTTTCTTCAGTTGTGCTGTATTATAAGCGAGATTTATTTATGTCGCGTGTAAGCCTCTCTGTTTTTTCTCTTTTTTTGATATGGCTTGCTGATTTGATTGTTACAAGTCCGCTGTCTATTTTGTAAAAGATTGATAATATCTCAATTTGATTTCCAAGGTGGTCAGTCCAAACAAATTTCTTTTGATCGAAATTTTGTCCTAGTCTATTTTTTATAGTATTGGATGTTTTTTTGGCTGGCCCATACTTTTCTTCTAAAATATGAGCTAGTTCAAGTAGTGGAGCAGTATCAGCCATGATTTCTACTTCTTCTAACGCTCCCGTTTCGCTAGTTGTAATCCATGCTATAGGATATGGAAGGTTTCCGTAATCGACCCAAATAGAGTTTTTGTTTGAGTTAAAATCACACGAGTGTGAAAATTCCTTGTTTCTTTTATCCGATAAGCAAAGATTACGCAGTTCTGCTCTTGCATCTTTTTTGCCTAGTGAGATTCCTCTGAAAGTAATGGGCTCTTTTGTTTTTGCAAGGCTAGCGTTGCTTGCTGTCAATAAGCATGTGCCTAATATTGTGCTATATATAATTTTGCTAATGCGGCTTGTTGTCATGATTGATCTCTAATGAATAAGTTGAAGGTTGCTTAATTTGGAAGTAAGTTTTTTATAACGGCTCTTAAAAACGCATCTGTGTTTGTGTTTTCACTTTCGTGCCATCTGTTTGTACTTTGTTTGTAGCCTCTTGTCTGTGATATTTTGATATTGTTTTTTGCGTTAAATGCATACTTGGAAACGGGAAAGAGCAGTTCAGGAAATTCTCCGGATTCCGAGTTGTGAGTGATTTGTACGAAAGTGGCTCCGTTTTCATCTATGAATAGATTGTATTTTAGCGAGCCAAATCCTCCGATTTTTGTGGTTTCCTGATTTTCAAGGATGAGCTTGAATTTCTTGCTTTCATGGATGGTTAGGTTAGAGTTGCATTCATTCATTTTTTACTCCGTATGCGCAGCCAGGAAGAGTGATTTTTCCAGAGACGAGAAGAAGTCCTGGTAATGCTTGGGATCTTCAATCGCGCTTTGGTTGAATTGCGCATTGGCACGCACTTGCATGCGAGTAGTTCCGTTGGGGCGCACGCTGACGGTGATTTTGATGATGTGGCGAGCCATTTTGGTGCCGCTGATGGTGCCCAGCGTTATGTCGGCGCGGTCAATCACAAAGCCCAAATCCTGCAAGGTAGCGAGCGAGGCGCGCAGGACTTTTTCCTTGTCTGTGGTGTCGAAATAGCGGGTTTGGTAGCTGCGTTTTTGCAGTTGGGTTTCGGCGCCAGCGTCCAGCACGTGGTCGTTGGTGGTGGCGCAGGCACCCAGGAGCAGGCTGGCTGCGGCGAAGGGAATGGCGAGGTAGCGCATCTTGTTCATACTTTGTGTGCCTCCAGAAACACGGATTTGGACAGTTTGTCGAAAAAGCCTTGGTAAAGCGCGGGGTCGTTGAGGGTTTGGGCGCGCATGCTGCCATCGGTTCTGCGCACCACGCGCTGAAAGGTGACGCGCACCTGGTGGCTATCGCTCATGGCTTGCCCTTCGCTGTTGCGGCTGGGCCGCACGACCAGCGCCACGCGGATCATCTGGTCTTTGCTGATGGGCATGGAGCCGCCACCGAGCGCGGCGACGATCAGTGCGGCGGTGACTTCGCCTGCGTTGACGGCGCTGCGTTCTTTGCTGGCGGTGAGGACGCCGAGCTTGGTTTCGGAGTTGTCGAGGTTGTAGCCCAGGTCTTGCAGCACGTTGGCGCTGGCGGCGAGCAGGTCGGCTTCGCTGATGCCGTCGTAACGGCGCGATTCGAGCTGGCGCTGTTGCAGGATTTCGGGGGTGACGACAAAGGCATCAGGCGGGACGGTGGCGCAGGCCGTGAGCAGAAAGGCGCTGCCGGTGACGGCCCAGAGGGCGAGAGTTTTTTTCTTCATGTTCAGAACCTCGATGAGTGGTAGGCAAAGTCGCGCACCTTGCCGGCTTGATCGAATTTGATGATGACGGTGAGGGTGCGCTGGCTGGTGGAAGAAGCGCCGGAGGAGGCGTGAAAGCCGCCGCCCAGGCCGCCCAGGGCCGAGGTGGCTGCGCCCAGAATCAGCGAGTTGATGCCGCCGCTGCTGGTGGAGTAGGCGCGGTCGGTGGCGATCTTGTCGTAGATCCAGACCTGACGGCGCTGCTCGTCGGTGGAGACGATGTTGGGTGAGCCCATGACCTGGGCCACTTCGGCACTGCTCATGCCGACGCGGACTTCTCTTTGCACGGTGCCGACGGTGAGCCGGTTTTCGTGCGCTTGAACGGCGGCGCGGTGCGAGGCTACGGTTTGGCAGCCGCTCAGGCCGATGGCCGCTGCGGCAAGTGCCAGGCAAGCGGCTGTTTTTGTTGGGTGCATTGCTTCATCTCCCAAGAAAAAAACTCAAAAAATGAACAGATAGTTTATCCGAAAAGTAACCAGTAGTTTCATTCTGTTTAGAAAGATGGCTATTTTCTGTTCATGGATGAGAAGCAGGAGTTCTCGCAACGCTTGCGCGCGGCCATGATGCGTGCGGGCTACCCTGTGCGCCCCGTGGTGCTGGAGCGGGAGTTCAACTCGCGCTACTGGGGCAAATCCGTCACGCTGCAAGGCGTGCGGCGCTGGTTGCAGGGCGAGGCGATACCGGCGCAAGACAAGGTGCAGGTGCTGGCCGAATGGCTGAAGGTGGAGCCCGAAGTGCTGCGTTTTGGCGAGGCCGTGCGCCAATCGGTGAAGCAGCATCAGCAGCTGTGGGAAAGCGGCATGGGGCATTTGGAGCGCGAGACCTGCGAAGCCTTTTTGCGCCTGCCCGCCGCCCAGCGCAAAACGGCGCGTGAGGTGATTCTGGCGCTGGCCAAGGCGTATGCGGATGATGGGCAGGACGGACGAGAGCCCTGAGAGCCTGTTCAATACCGCGAGGCGATAGGAGATGGCAAGGTTTGAATCAGGACACAGAAAGCGCAGAGATCTCGCCAAAGCCGCAGAAGTTTTTTAAGTTGTTTTCACCGCATAGGCACAGAGGGTTCAGAGCCTATTCACAATCTCCTCACGGGCGCTTGAAAAGGGTAGCGGGCGGTCTGCTTCGTTGCAAATCTTGTCAACCCTGTTGCACATGTCGCACGGGCTATGCACTGCAATTTGCGCCTGGCATCCCATCCCGCTCCATATCCAATCGCCTCACGATGAGATCGTGAACAGGCTCTGAGACGGCGGCCTCAAAGCAGAAAACAAGCCAAAAAAGAGCAAAAACCAGCAACTGCGGCAGTTGCCCTGCTGGATCATGGTCTTTTCGTGATGCGCGCGAGGAGCGTGGCTGGCGGCTTGCTTGGGGTGCAGCCAGAGCCAGCAAGGCGAGTCTTTTCAGACGAGGGGGCTTGTGGCGCAGTGGCTGGTTTGCCGAGGGCCGGTTCTCGTTGCAGCTTGCGCGCATGGTTCCAATAGAGGGCGGCAGGCCCTTGCTGGTGTTGGGCAAGCCGCTAGCTGGCAAAGCAAGCGTTTGTGCCGCCTTGCTTGCCATGCCTTGCGCCAGTGATTGTTTGGCAGGGCGGAGGCAGTCGGTGTGCGCTGCACGAGGGCATGCGCTGCCATTGGGGGGCGATAAACAGGCGCTGATGCGGCGATGCGCCTGGCGTGTTGATCTGTATCGGGCAGTGCCTGTGTCAAAGCAGCGGCTTGAAACAAGCCAGCTGTTGTTGTGCGCCAGCCCTTCAGTCTTGGCTCTGACTCTGGTTTTGGCCCCTAACGCTGTGCCGGGCCGCAGGCAAACTCAGGCGCACGATGAAGCCGTGGGGCTGGGCGTTGTGGGCCGAGGCGTGGCCGCCGTGCTGGGCGGCGATGCGTTCGACCAGGGGCAGGCCCAGGCCCGAGCCGCTGCTGTGCTCGTCATCCGCGCGCCAGAAGCGTTCGAACACATGGGGCAAGTGCTCGGGCGCGACGCCGGGGCCGTTGTCGATGACTTCGAGGATGACGCTTTCCGGCACGGGCGGGTGGCGGCAAGGGTTGTTGTTGCGCTTGCTGTTGCTGGCGCTGGCGCTGGCGGGGGTGTTGCCTGGCTGGGTCTGGCTCGGGCCATTGGCTGGGGATGGCGTAGCCGAGGAGGCAGAAGAAGCTGGAGATGCCGAAGGAGCCGAAGAAGAGAGCGTGGCTTGGCAGGGGGGGCGAGGGCGCTCAGAGCTGCTGTCGCTCTGGGCGGTGTTTGCCTGTCGATCGTGCGCATCGGCAGGGCGTGCATCGGGGGCGGTGGCTGTTTGCGGCTCAAGCACCGGCTGGTTGGGCGAAGCAATCGATGCGGCCGATGCAGCCAGTACGGCCGCTGCATCTTGCGGCGCAGCGACGAGCTGAACGCGCACGGTGACGTGCCCATTGGCCGCGGTGTAGTTCAGGGCGTTGTCGATCAGGTTGCCGATGGCCTCGCGCATCATGAAACGGTTGCCGTGCACCCAGGCGCTGTGGGCGCCTTCATAGCCCAGGTCTTTGTTCAGGCTCAGGCTTTTGGGGATCCATTCGCGGGCGACTTCGCGCGCGAGTTGGGCGATGTCGTAGGCTTCGGTGGCGATGTGGCTGGGTTCGGTGGCTTCGCTGCGGGCCAGGGCCAGCATTTGCTTGACGAGTTGGGCGCCGCGCTGGGCGGCGGCGTGGATTTTGCGGATGCGCTGGTGCAGCTGCTGCGGATCGTTTTCTTGCAGGGCCAGTTCGGCCTGGCTGATGATGCCGGCCAGAGGGATGCGCAGTTGGTGGGCGGCGTCGTGGATGAAGCCTTTTTCGGCCAGGGCTTGCAGGGCCTGCTGTTCGGACAAGGCGGCGGGCCTGGTGTGCTCGGCAGCAGGGTTGGCGGCTGATGTGGGCGCAGCCGCATCTGCTGATGATGGAAGAGAAGGCGGGCGCTGGCTGGAGGCGTTCATGGGCTGGGCTCTGGATTTGGGTCTATGTTGCGCTGGGCATCGTCGGGAGCACACAGGCTGCTGGCTTGCAGTTGCCGCACGCGGGCCTGGTGGATGCGGCGGCGAATGCGCTCGCCCACGGAGGTGGCCGATGGGCTGGGGGCGCTGGCGGGGCTGGAGCGATTGGGGCTGTGCCCTTGGGCGCGGGCCTGCACTTCTTGCGTCACGCCGTGGGCGATGGCGCCCAGATCCAGCGTTTGCAGGCTTTGCAGGGCTTGCCACAGATGGGGGCGCTGCGGATAGGGCTGATCTTGAAAGCCCAAGCGGCCGCGGGCATCGCATTCGCAGGCGAGCAGCACTTGCGCAAAGCGTGCGGGCTGGCGAAAGGCGTCGCAGCGTTCCAGCAGGCGCACGGTGGCTGCGGCATTCAGGTCGCTGCTGCGGTGGATGTTGCCGTGCTCTTTGGCGACGACGTGGGCCAGCTCGCGGCAATCGTTGGGCACGCGCAGGCGCACGCTCATGGGCTGGAGGAGTGCCGCGCTGCGTTGTTCGTGCCCCAGGTGGCGCGGCAGCAGGTGGGTGGGCGTGGTGGCCTTGCCCAGGTCGTGGCACAGGCAGGCGTAGCGCACGGGCAGCGGGGCCTGCAGCTGCGCGGCCATGTCGAGCACCAGCAGCAGGTGTTCGCCCGTGTCGATTTCGGGGTGGTATTCGGCCCGTTGGGGAATGCCAAACAGCGCATCCACTTCGGGCAGCACGCGCGCCAGCGCGCCAGATTCGCGCAGCACGCGGATCATGCGCGAGGGGCGCTGCTCCATCAGGCCGCGGCTGATTTCTTGCCAGCTGCGTTCGGGCACGAGGTGGTCGGTTTCGCCCGCGGCCACCATGCTTTGCATGAGCTGCATGGTTTCGGGCGCGACGGAAAAATCGCCATAGCGCGCGGCAAAGCGCGCCACGCGCAAGATGCGCACGGGGTCTTCGGCAAAGGCCGCCGTCACATGCCGCAGCACGCGCTCGCGCAGATCGCGCTGGCCGTGGTAGGGGTCGTGCAGGCTGCCGTCCGGCGCTTGGGCGATGGCGTTGATGGTCAGGTCGCGCCGGGCCAGGTCTTGTTCCAGCGTGACGTCGCTGGCAAAGTGCACGGCAAAGCCGGTGTAGCCTGGCGCGGTTTTGCGTTCGGTGCGGGCCAGGGCATATTCTTCTTTGCTGGCTGGGTGCAGAAAAACGGGAAAGTCTTTGCCCACGGGCACAAAGCCCTGCGCCAGCATCTGATCGGGCGTGGCGCCCACTACGACCCAATCATTGTCTTGCACGGGCAGGCCCAGCAATTGGTCGCGCACAGCGCCGCCCACGCGGTAAACCTGCGCGCCGGGGATGCGGATGGGGGCGTGTCTGGGCATGATGGATGAGGTGACTTGGGGATGAGATGAAGGGCGGGCTTTTGAACAGGTTCTTAGCCAGCCGCAGCGGCAGGCGATGCCGAATCGCACAGACCCTGCGCGGCCAGGG
The DNA here is from genome assembly GCA_030529505.1 of Allobrachymonas sp. Classification (GTDB taxonomy): domain Bacteria; phylum Pseudomonadota; class Gammaproteobacteria; order Burkholderiales; family Burkholderiaceae_C; genus Brachymonas. The sequence continues at coordinate 19,884 of JAUMWT010000032.1, forward strand.
CACGCGGGCTCAAGCGGAATACTTCCACGCCTATGGCCTCGCAGTCGGGGTAGATGTCGGGCTTTTCGCTGGCCACGCGCACGGCATAGACCTTGGGGTGTTGCAGCAGGGCGTGGGCGATGTCGTCGCACAGGGTTTCTTGCAGCTCGATGTGGCCAGCGGCCACGCGCGCGGCAATGGTGCGGCGAATCAGGTCGTAGTCCACCACTTCGCTGATGTGGTCGCGCTGCGGGGTGGAGTCGCGCAGCGGCACGTACAGATCGACGTTGAGGCGGATGCGCTGTGGGCTTTGTTTTTCGGCCTCGTACACGCCGATGTGGATGGGCGCTTCGTAATTGCGCAAAAACAGCCGCCTGCAATGCAGGGCCAGGTAGTCGTTCCAGTGGGGGGCTTGCATGGCTTGTGAAAAGGGGTAGGCAAAAAACGGCGCGTTGGTAGATGAGCGAGCAATGGCGGCGTTTCTAGCTTGGCGTTGGCGGGGCATGGCCGTGTGGCGCATGCTTGGCCGCTTTCGCCAGGGCGCTAAGAGCCTGTTCAAGATCTCGGCGTGAGTGGGCAAAAAGCGGTTTGGGATGGGATGCAAGGCGCAAAACGCAGCCAATAGTGCGTGCTATTGGCAAGTTTTGCAACACCGCAGACCGCCCAAATCCGCTTGATTGCTCGCCGTGCAGAGATTTTGAACAGGCTCTTAACGGTCTCGCGCCGCTTGCAAATGCGGGGCGAGCAACTCGTCCACTACAAACAGGATGTCGCGCGGCAAGGGTAGCAGATGCTGGCCGTTGTCCACGCACAGCGTGCTGCCGGTGATGGCGGGCGTTTGCGCCAGAAACACGCAGCTGGCGGCCACGTCTTGCGGGCGGATGGGGCGGCGCAGCAAATTGGCGTGGCTGGCAACCTTGAAATTGTCGGCCTGCTGCGGCCCGCTTTGGTACATCAGGCCGGGGGCCACGCCGCACACCCGCGCGCAAGGGGCCAGGGCCTGCGCTTGCAGGGCCACGGCGCGCTCCAGCGCGAGCTTGCTGGTGGTGTAGCTGAAATAGTCGGGGTTGAGGTTGAACACTTTCTGATCCAGCACATGAATGGCGCAGCAGGCGGCCACCGCATCGGCCGGGTGTTGTTGCGCCATGAGGCGGGCCAGATCCAGCGGCGCCAGCAAATTCACGGCGAGTTGTTGCAGGGCTTGCGTTTCTCTGTAGCTGTGGCCCGTGTCGGGCAGAAAGAGCGAGGCATTGTTCACCAGCGCCTGCAGCGGCCCCCATTGCGTGGCGATGCGCTGCATCATTTGGCGGCGCGCGGCGGGGTCGGCCAAATCGGCCTGAACCAGTTCCACGGTGGCGCCTTGCGCTTGCAGCGCTTGCCGCAGGGCTTGCGCATCGGTCTGGCTGTGCTGGTAATGGCAAATCACGCGCCAGCCCGCCGCGGCAAAGGCGCGGCACAGCTCTGCGCCCAGGCGGCGCGCGCCGCCGGTGATGAGTGCGGTGGGGCAGTTGGCAACAGGCACGGGGGCCTGACTGGCAAGCTGCGATGCTGCAGCACTGCCGCTTGGCTGATTGGATAAGGGTTGCATGAGGCAATGGTACGTTGGCATGCGTGGGATCGGGAGCAACTATGGGGCCAATGTGTGCAATTTGACGCATTTGCAAAAAATCCCCGTTTCGGCGCCTGACAATGCATTGTCAGCGAGCGGCCAGAGTGGCACAATTTCTTTAGAAAGTATTCATTTTTAGGCCTGCCCGTTTGAGAGCCTGTTCAAAACTCCCTCGCGGGCGCTTGAATGCGGAGGCGGGCGGTTTGCTGCGTTGCAAACCTTGCCCATGGCGCGGGCTGTGCATTGCGCCACATGCAAAGATGTGCGCCTTGCATCCCATCCTGTCCCATCTCCGGTCGCCTAGCGATGAGATTTCGGGCAGGTTCTGGGGGGAGAATGATTTTGAGGCACCCATGCTTTGGGTATTGACAAGGCATTTTGCGAATGCGCCGAGAAGCAGCGTGTGCCGGGGACAAAGAGAGGGGCGGCACGCCCGGGTTGAGAGGCCAAGGGTTTGCCTCGTCTCATCAGTTGATCACCAAGCAGGTTGAAACATGACGAATTTGCTGATAGTGGAAGACGATGCCTTGTTGCAAGAGGCGCTGACCGAGCAGCTTGAACAAGCCGGACACACCGTAACCACCGCCAAAAGCGGCGCCATGGCGCAGCAACTGCTTGAGCGGCAACGCTTCGATGCCATGGTGCTGGATCTGGGCCTGCCCGCCATGGGCGGCGCCATCGTGCTCAAGTGGGCGCGCCAACGCTTTGGCGCCATGCCCATCATGATTCTGACCGCGCGCGATGGCGTGGATGACCGCGTGCAGGGCCTCAACGCCGGTGCCGACGACTACCTGACCAAGCCCTTTGACATGAAGGAGCTGCAAGCCCGCATCGAGGCTTTGC
>JAUMWT010000088.1 GCA_030529505.1 Allobrachymonas sp.
CGGTTTGCGCCGCAGACAGCGGCAGGGGCGGAATGCCCAGGGCGGCCCGCTCGGCCACGTGGGTGCGATAGTCCTTCAACATGACAAACTCCTCTTGATGGGTTTTGAAAGTGCCGGGCACGGGCTTGAAGGCTGCGCCCTTGGCACGTGTCAGTACGGGTTGGCACGGTTGGCGCAGGCGGGGCGGACGCATCGGCGGTAGCTAGCTGGGGGCGCGCACTGTTCACTGTTGTTTGGCCCATCCGGCCCGCTCTAGTGGCCAACTGGAGCCAAGCGGAGCGAATTGGGGCGCGGCAGGCGCAGCGCAGCCGTGTGGGCGGCATCGCTTTGCAGCAGCGACTGCGTTTACCCATGACCCATGCGTGGCATCGTCACCTGCCTTGCTCCTCGCGCACCATTCGCATGGGCGATTCGCGCCCGCCACCGTTTGGCTTTGCCAGCCCCAGCGCGCCGGTGCCAGTACCCCGCCGCTTTGCAGCCCGGCCCAACCGGCGCGCACCGCAAGCAAGCACAGTCAAATCATGCCAGATTGCGCGCCCCCGCGCTGTGGGAAAAACCCGTGCCACAGGCGGCAGGTGGGGCATTGCCCGGGCTGAAATGAAAGGACGAAACGGCGAGCGCTGAAGCCGCGCAAGACCAGCCAGCCTGCGGCAAACGGATTGAGCCAATGAGAGATGGCGCGCCACCCTGCCCCGTTGTTGAATGCTGTGGCGCAGCTGGCGGCAAACAGGCAGCTGTGGCCCGAGCGGTGCGATGGGCCTTGCCTTGGGGGGATGGGGGTTCTCACACAGGGCCTGCCCCCCGCCCTTCTTTCTGCCCAACCTGCTGAGCCTGAGGGCCTGTTCAAAATCTCAAGGTGAGGCGATTGAAGATAGAACGGGATGGGATGCAAGGCACGCCTCTTTGTCTGTGGCGCAGTGCATCGCATCGCCCGTGCAACGTAAGCCAAGTGGTTGACAAGATTGGCAATGCAGTAAACCGCCCGCTTGCATTTGCAATCGCCGGTGAGGGGATTTTGAGCAGGTTCTGAGAGTGGGGCACCGGGGCACGCAGGCCCGCGCGGCTGGGCTTGTGGCTTCAATGCTGCCGCCTGCCAACGCATGGAGGTGGCAAGCAAACGCCCATGCGTGCTTTCATGGTGATGGGCGTGCAAGGCGCACGTTGCCTGGCCGGCGTGCCCCCAGCCGCGCAAAAGCAAACGCCCCGTGCACGGGGCAACGGGGCGTTGGTTGGCCGGGCCAAGCGTGCGGCTCAGTTCAACAGGCCGGCGGTGGGATTGGCCTTGAGATCGTCTTCGCGCGCTTGCTGGATGGCATTGCGGCAGCCGTCGGCCACGCGGCCGCCAGCGCGGGTATCGATCATCATCGACTTGTTGCCCGATTGCAGCCAGTAAGCGGTTTTGGCCGCGTTTTCCAGGCGCACCACACCGCTGGTGGTGGGCACGCGGCGCATGGTGTAGTGGCGGCCGCCGGGCACGCGCACGTCAAACTCATCGCCCTGGGCCGTGATGGAGGCGTGACCCTCGTCGCAGCGAAAATCGCCGGTGAACACGGGAAAGCCGCCAGCCATGTCAGGCACCATGGTGGGTTCCGCATGCTGCGGTGCGGCGGGGGTGCTGGTTTTTGCCTTGGCTTTAGCTGTTGCGGTTTTCTTCTTGGTGGTTTTTTTCACCGTTTTTTTGGCGGGGGCTTTTTTGGCCGTGGCCTTTTTGGTGGCAGCGGGTTTCTTCGCGGTTTGGGCTTGCGCGCTGATGGCAGTGGTGCAGGCGGCCAGAGCCACGGCCAAGGCAATGAGGGTCTGTTTCATGAGCGTCACTCGATTCAGGAGATCAAAGAGCTTGGGATTATGGCAAGGATTAAGCCGACAATGTGTGAACAGGCGTATCAAAAAAGCATCGTAAGCTGTCGATTTGTCAAAGAAATTTGAAAAAGTTCACGCTTTGCAGAGTGGCCATTGCATGAATGGCGTGGTTGGGCGGTGGGCTTTGTCTGCAAGCTTCTTCTTTTGATATGGATGAAGGAAATTTCAGTATGGTTTCGAGAGCCATTTTGAATCAAGCCGTTTTTGGTTTTGCCTGTTGGACGATGTACTGATGGCGCACCCTGTTTCGCTGCGTGCCAATCGTTGGATCATTGCGCACGGCTTTGCGTGTTTGGCAAAAGAGCTGAAGGCTGTTTGGAAGCTGGCGGCAGTTGGCAGCTCATCCATTTTGCCTGCTGCGCGCTGTGCTGACCGCAGGGGCCAATGTGCGCGTGGGGCATGGGCACGGGCCGGTCAACCACGGTTTTGATCCGCAGCTCATGCAGACGCGGCCTTGGAACGAGCAGGCTCAGAACCTGTTCAAAATCTTTTAAGAATGAGAGCCAGAAAAGCGAGATGGATGAACTGCAAGCTGGTGTTCACAAGCCTCTCGCAGTTCTTCCACAGCCTTCTGTTCTTCTCCAGCCAGGCAAAGCTGCGCTCAACAATCTAGATAGCGTCGTCATGAGATATTGAGCCACAACATCAAACAACGGATTTGAGCCGCTGC
>JAUMWT010000089.1 GCA_030529505.1 Allobrachymonas sp.
CATGGCAATCAAAGTAGGCATCAACGGTTTTGGCCGCATCGGGCGCTGCGTGTTTCGCGCCGCCGTGCAAAACTTTGCCGACGAGATCGAGATCGTCGGCATCAACGATTTGCTGGAACCCGACTATCTGGCCTACATGCTGCAGTACGACAGCGTGCATGGCCGTTTCAAAGGTGGCAGCATTGCTGTGGACGGCAATCACCTCGTTATCAACGGCAAGAAAATCCGCCTCACGGCCGAGCGCGATCCGGCCAACCTCAAGTGGAACGAAGTGGGCGCCGATGTGGTGATCGAATCCACCGGCCTCTTCCTGACCAAAGAGATGGCGCAAAAACACATCGATGCGGGCGCGAAGAAAGTCATCATGTCCGCCCCCAGCAAAGACGACACGCCCATGTTCGTGTATGGCGTCAACAGCGACAGCTATGCGGGCCAGGCCATCGTCTCCAACGCATCGTGCACCACCAACTGCCTGGCGCCGCTGGCCAAGGTGCTGAACGACAAATGGGGCATCAAGCGCGGCCTGATGACGACGGTGCACGCCGCCACGGCCACGCAAAAAACCGTGGACGGCCCCAGCAACAAGGATTGGCGCGGCGGCCGCGGCATTCTGGAAAACATCATTCCCTCCAGCACCGGCGCGGCCAAGGCGGTGGGCGTGGTGCTGCCTGCGCTCAAGGGCAAGCTCACGGGCATGTCCTTCCGCGTGCCCACGTCTGACGTGAGCGTGGTGGACTTGACCGTGGAGTTGGAAAAGCCCGCCAAGTACGCCGACATCTGCGCCGAAATGAAGGCGCAGAGCGAAGGCAAGATGAAAGGCATCCTCGGCTATACCGAAGACAAGGTCGTGGCCACCGATTTCCGCGGCGATGCGCGCACTTCCGTGTTTGATGCCGAGGCCGGCATTGCGCTGGACGACAACTTCGTCAAGCTCGTGAGCTGGTACGACAACGAGTGGGGCTACTCCAACAAATGCCTGGAAATGGTGAAGGTGGTTGCGGCCAAGTAAGCGGCTAGGCAACGCAACGCAGCGCTTCTTCACGAAGCGATGCGCATGGCGGGCCTTGCCTGCTGTCAAATAAAAACCGGCTGGAGCCATGCAGGCTCAGCCGGTTTTTTCGCGCTTGGTGTCAGTCAAGTGAGGGTTTTGGCCCAGTGCCTGCGGGGAGCGAGCGTTGCAAACGGCAAGAACCCCGGCAGGCGGCGCGCGGCCAAGGGCTAGATGTCTGGCGCGCAAGCGGCGATCACAGGCCGAAGCGGCGGATAAAAGCAGATCACCACTGAAAGTCCAGCAGGCTATGCCCGGCTTCATCCTTGGGGGCTTCAGGCTTGGATTTGGCGGCGACCTTGACGATGGCCAGCGACACATTGTCGCCGCCGCCTGCTGCGCGCAGGCGGGCCAAGTCCAGCAATTGTTTGCAGGCGTCGGCCGGGGTGAGGGCGGCCGCCATTTTGGCCAGCTCGGTATCGGGGAAGTAGGGCCACAGGCCGTCGGTGCAGCTCAGCACCACATCGCCCACCTGCAACTGCGCAATGCTGGCCAGCATCATGGGCGGGTCAATGTCCATGCCCAGGCAGCCGGTGAGCAGATTGCTTTGCTCGTGCCCCACGGCCTGCTCTTCGCTGATTTCGCCCTGGTCGATCAACTCCTGCACATAGGAGTGATCGCGTGTGCGCGAGACCAGACGGCCCCGGCGGAAGTGATACAGGCGCGAATCGCCGCTGTGGATCCAGTGGCAGGCGCCATTGGGCATCACGAGGTGCGCGGCGATGGTGGAGTGCGGATCCAGCTCGCTGCTGACCTTGAGCATGCGGATGACGGCGTGCGCGTCCTTCACGATCTGGCGCAGCATGGCTTGGGGGTCGTCTTTTTCCACGTCGAATTGCTTGAGCAGTTCGCGCGCGCTTTGCACCACCTGGCTGGCTGCCATGGCCCCGCCGCTGCGCCCGCCCATGCCATCGGCCACCACGACCAGCAGGCAATGCTTGTTGTAGGGGTGCTGCAGCACTTCGACTTTGTCTTGCTGGTAGTCGCGGTCGCCCTTGTGGGTGGCGGTGGCGGCGGACAGGCGGTAGTTGGGGGCGCTCGTCATGATCAATGGGCAATGATGTGGATCAGAACACGCTGCCGGATGATGCATGCTGGGCAAACAAGGGGGTGGGCAGCGCCATTCGGTGGCATCCGAAGGCCCTGTGGCCGACAGCGGATGCGGAGGGGGCATGCGGTCAAGCCCGTAATGATAACTAGAAGCGCAGCAGGCCGCAGGGGATGGCCGTTTTTTGCAGAAGCGGCGCTGACCTGCCCATGCCAGGAGCGATGGCTGCGCGCCGGGTCTGCTTGGCCTGGATGGGGCAGCTTTGTTGCAGACGCTTGCACGAAAAGCAGGGGGATTTCAAATCGCCAAATCGCCAGAGCGGCCTTTGGGCGGCGGGTGGCTAGATCATGTCGTCACGAGAGGCGGTTAAACTGCAGCAACATCATTGATTGAAG
>JAUMWT010000090.1 GCA_030529505.1 Allobrachymonas sp.
GCCCGGCCGATGCTTATGCGGCCATCGCCCAGCGCCAGACCGAGCGCGTGCCGATCGACCGGCTCGAAGGCCGCATCACCACCAGCCTCGTCACGCCCTACCCGCCCGGCATTCCGCTGCTGATACCGGGCGAAGTGTTCAACAAGAAGATCGTGGATTACCTCAAGTTCTCGCGTGCCTTCTCGCAAGAATGCCCGGGCTTCGAGACCGACATCCACGGCCTGGTGGAAGAGGTGGATGACAAGGGCCAGGTCAGCTACTTTGCCGATTGCGTGAAGCAAGAGTAGTTGTAGCCATTCACCAAGCCAGAACGCGAGTCCATCAAGGCCGCCCGCTTGCAAGCTCACCCGCTTACCGCTGGCGGGTGGTGTGAGCGTTCAAGAAGACGCATTCAACAAAAGGCGCAAGTCAAGCAGCCGGCATCTCATCGGATGCGATGCTTGCTCGCGCTACTGGCTGCGGCGATGACTTGTATCTGTTTCTGCAACAGACAAGGTAATGAGCTGTCCTTTTAATGGAATGAGCAAACCATTACCCTGTGTGCGGAGCGCGGTGAGTCAAATAGCTCTATTAATAACTTTATTTATGCTTGGGGCAGCTCTTCCAAAGCCATATGGAGGTAATCTGCCAAGCGCTCGTTGGCAAAAAGATTGGCCCGGGCTTCGGCTTCCGAGTTGTAATTCGTGTTGGTGTTTACATCGTATACATAAATCTGCCCATCGGCATCTTGAACCCATTCTATGGCGGCCACATCAATGCCTGCTGTTTTCAAAAAAGAGGCATAGGCGGCTTGCCTGTCCGCAGGCAATGGATCGATAATCTTGAATTTGCCATCGATGGAGCAAGGCGCTGACTGATTGAAGTCAATATTGCAGGCGTCGGCTGGGCAAAGCTCGAATCCGTCTGATGAATCAACGGCAACGGTATAGAAAAAATCGCCGCCAATGAATTCCGAACGTCGAATGCGGCCATCGTGGGGTTTGATGTATTGTTGCAAAAGCGTGATGCCGTCAACTGAAGGCTCGAACTCTTCGCTGTTGACATAGGCGGCCAACTCTGTTTCGCTTCTGAATAAATGAACCCCCAGGCCTTTGCCTGCCCGGTTGTGTTTGCTGATGAGCGGGTAAATGTTGAGTTGACGGGCCGCTTCGATGATGCGGTGCTTGCCCAGGACGGCAATGGTTTTTGGGGTTTTTATTCCCGAGCGCTCCAGTTGAAGATATTGCTTGATTTTGCTGATTTCCAGATCAATGGCGCCCGATCCATTGATGACTTTGCGCTTGTGAAACTCAAGCCACTGAATAAGCTGCTGGGTGAATTCAGGAGAATATCTGTGCCCTCTGGTGTGGGAGGAGGCAGACATGCGGTTGTAGAAAACGCCTTGTGGTGGCGATTGTGTCAAATCCAAAATGCCTTCTGACAAGTTCCATAACTGGTAAGGGGTTTTCTTTTTATCCAGGCATTGAGTCACATTCTGTGTCCACTCATCATTTTCGTGAATAATATAGACTTGAGCTGGGTGCATTTGTTTTTCCCTTCAGGTTGAATTGTCGGCCTGTGGATTATGTGTCTGATTGAATGTCCTTGATTACTGCTCTTGTATTTTTGACTGTAGCTGAGGGCATGGCAAGGCGGCTTGCTTGAATCAGTCCTTCCAATTGGCTGGCCGGTGGCCAGGATGGCAGGGCCAAGATGGCGGTATTCTGAAGGTGTGCTTTGTACCGGTGTGCCCTGTACTGGGCGGGATAGCTTGCTTCTGAGCGGATCCAAAAAATGACACACAAATCGATAAGCACTTTGTCAGCAAGCCATGCGCTGCATCATCGCAAGTGCAGTTTTTTGGCAAGTGCTTGTGCACGGGCCTTGCGCTGATCGGGCAGTGCGACAATGCTTGGCATGACGTCCAAATCACTTCATTCCCAGACGATTGCCCCCTGCACCCGCATCAAGATGTGCGGCATGACGCGTGCGCAGGATGTGGATGCGGCGGTGGAAGCGGGGGTGGATGCCTTGGGCTTTGTGCTGTATGCCCCCAGCCCGCGCGCCGTGACGGTGGCGCAGGCCGCCCAGTTGGCGCGGCGCTTGCCGCCGGGCGTCACGCCCGTGCTGCTGTTCGTGAATGCTGCCGATGATTTGCTGGCTGAGGCGCGCGATGCGCTGCCGCATGCGGTGTGGCAGTTTCATGGCGACGAAACGCCGCAGCGCTGCCTGCAAGCCACGGGGCAGGGCGCACGGGCGTTTTGGCGCGCGGCGCACATTCCACGGGTAGTGCCAGAGGGTGCGCCCGCCTTTGACTTGCTACAATTTTGCGCTTCTTATTCTCGTGCCCAAGCCATCTTGCTGGATGCGCAAGTTGCAGGCTATGGCGGGGGCGGCAAGGTCTTCGATTGGTCACAGCTTTCAACAAACGTCGACGCTCACCTCGTCTTGAGTGGTG
>JAUMWT010000091.1 GCA_030529505.1 Allobrachymonas sp.
GGGGGAGCCTGCTTGAGCAGGCTTTAAAAAAATCAGCTTGGCGCGGCCCGAGACAAACAGGGGCGCAACGCATGCAGCACCTTCTTGATCGTGGACGCGCAGAGCGTGAAGAACACGGACACGGCCTCTCAAAAGGGCTATGACGCAGGCAAGAAAGTTTCTGGCATCAAGCGTCACATCGCGGTGGATACTCAGGGCTTGCCGCATGCCATTGCGGTGAGCACGGCCAACGTCACCGACCGTAAGGGAGCGCTACAGGCACTGCAGCGCTGCAAACACCGATTGAAGCGGGTGCAAAGCCTGCTGTGTGACAGTGGCTATGTGGGCAAGCCCTTTGCACAGGGCGTACAAACCATCCTTGGAGAGCACGTCAAGGTGCAGATAGCCAAGCGCAGTGAGTTGCACACGTTCAAGGTGATGCCCAAGCGCTGGATTGCTGAGCGCAGCTTTGCCTGGCTGGAGAAGAACAGAAGGTTGTGGAAGAACTGCGAGAGGCTGCTGAACACCAGCTTGCAGTTCATCCACCTCGCTTTCCTGGCTCTTGTCCTCAAAAGACTTTGAACAGGCCTTTACAAATCTGGTCGATTGCGCGGGTCGGGCACACGGGCTTTTGTACTGTGCCATGTCCTTTGATGGGCACCTTGCATCCTACCCCGCTCTTTTTCCGCAGAGGCACAGAGGGCGCAGAGATAAGGCCGAGGAGATTCTTTCTTTGTACGTCTGCTGTGTGGAATGGGCGAGGGTCAATCGAACGGCTTGATCGACGCAAAAAGGGCGCAGCAAACGCAGAAGTCACGCAAAGGGCGCTGAGATTTCAAAGAAGGCAGAGAAATAGACTCGTCCAGAACGGCTGCTTCCGTGCCTCAAGGGGTTTGCCACGCTGCGTGCGCTCTGCTATCACACTGCAGACATCAAAAGCTCTCTGCGCCCTCTGCACCTCTGCGGTGAAAACAACTTGAAAACCTTCTGCGTTTTTGGTGAAAGCTCCGCGTCTTCTGCGTCCTGATTCAAACCTTGCCCTATCCCAGCGCCTCGCGTCGAGATCATGAACAAGCCTCAGCGCAAGGGCTTGTTCGCCGTCAAGGCAAACATGGGGGCAAAGTCCTGCGAGCTGCCGCCGTGCCCGGTGCGCGGCACTAGGGCCTGATCGACATAGCGCACGCCAATGTTTTCAAAGCCGATGCTGGCCAGCGCGGCTTCGTCCCATTGCGGGCGGCGCTCTTGCGCCAGCGGCAAGTCGGTGCGCCAGCCGCGTGCTTCCTCGTACTGTTCGGGCTTGAACGACATTTTGGTTTGCCCGTGCTTGCGCAAGAATTCTTCCTTGATGCGCTGCTTTTCGGTCGCGATGGCCGGGTCGCGCAAGTCGGCCAGATGGTCGCCGTCGTACACCAGCAAACGCCCGCCGGGTGCCAGCACGCGGAAAAATTCCCGGTACGCCTGCAAGGGGTCGGCCACCGTCCACATCACATTGCGGTTGACGATGGCATCGAAGCTCTCATCGGCAAAGGCCAGTTGCTGCGCCTCCATCTGCTGCGCAGCAAAACTCACGCCGCAGCGCCGGGCGTTTTGCTGGGCCTGCGCCAGCATATTGGGCGAGCCGTCGATGGCCGTGACGTCCCAGCCCTCTTGCGCCAGCAAGATGGCAAACAGGCCGGGGCCGGTGCCCACATCCAGCACGCGCCGCTGGCCGCCCGGCTGCCCCAGGCCAGCCAGCGTCTGCGACAGATCGGCCCGCCAGTGCTCGGCTGTGCCGTCTTGCAGCTCATCGACGATGAAGCCGCTGTAGCCCTCGGCCGAGATTTGCCAGCCGCGGCGGATGCGCTCTTGCAGTTCTTGCGTCTTGTCCATGATGCTTTTCCTTTTGCTCAGGGGATGAGGAAAGGCGCTGCCTGCCTGCGGCCAGCAGGGCCGTGGCTGGGCGCGCCCACTAGCGGCCTGGCATTGGGCCGCTGAAAAACCGCCGCCTGCCAGGCAGGCTTTTTTCATGATCTTGAGGGTCTGTTGGCGCCGGGCCCTGCCCATCGGGGCATCCCGGCGATCAATCCGTTTGGGGCTGCAAGACGGATGCAGACGGAGCCGCCTGGGCCGGCGCAATCGGCAGCACGCGAATCGTGCCGCGCTTGTCGGTAAACACTTCGGTTTTGAGGCGGAACACATCCTGGAACATGGCCTCGGTCATCACTTCGGCCGGCGTGCCTGCGGCGTACACCCCTTTGTCGTGCATGACGATGACCTGATCGGCATAGTGCGCCACCAGCTCCAGATGGTGCAGGGTGAGCAGGGTTGTCAACTGCCGCTCGCGCGTGAGCGCCTGCAGGCGGTTCATCAATTC
>JAUMWT010000092.1 GCA_030529505.1 Allobrachymonas sp.
GCCCTGCGCTGGCCCGTGCCCCCTTGGCAAAACATTCAGGCCATCGAGATCGAAGACAGCGACTTTTTGAAAAACCCCGACGACACCTACCAACTGCGCGTGAGCCTGCGCAACAGCAGCACGCAGCCGGTGGCCATGCCCGCGCTGGAACTGGCCTTGCTGGACGACGACGAGCAAGTCGTGGCCCGCCGTGTGCTGCTGGCCGACCCGGCCTTGCCCATGCCCGCCCTCATGCCACCGCGCGGGCGCTGGGACGCCACCACCGAAGTGCTGGTGCAGCTGCCGCCCGAGCTGGCGCAGCGCGGCATCGCGGGCTACCGCGTGTCCGTTTTCTACCCCTGAGCATGGCATCACAAGCTCTGCTTGCCATGCTGGCGCGAAAAGAGGCAGCTCGCAGTGAAGCGCGACCCCAAGGCCACGGAGTGCCGGGCCAACACCCCAGCAACCGTCAATGGCATGTGCCCCAACCACGTGATGGCCTGAAGCATTCACAAGGTGGCCACACAATAGATCGTCCGCTTTAGATCGCCCGCTTGTTACCTCCCAAGCGCCTGTCAAGAAAATCCTGCGCAGGCTTTGAAAGTTTCCAGCGTTTCTTCAACCCCACAAACCCACCCAACGACAGGCTGCACGCATGGCTATCCTCATCTCCGGCTCTTTGGCCTTTGACAACATCCTGGTCTTCAACGGCCGCTTCGCCGACCAAATCCTGCCGCAGCAGATTGCGCGGCTCAACGTCTCTTTCCTCACGCCGCAAATGCGCAGCGACTATGGCGGCTGCGCCGGCAACATCGCCTACGCCCTCAAGCAATTGGGCGGCGAGCCGCTGCCCCTGGCCACCCTGGGCAAAGACGGCACGCACTATCTGCAACGCCTGCAGCAGCTGCAGATCGACACCCGCTGCATCGCCCTGCGCGACGATTGCTACACCGGCCAGTGCACCATCGTCACCGACGAGCACCACAACCAGATCACCGCCTTTCACCCCGGCGCCATGGGCTTGGCGCAGGAATACGACGTGCCCGCCGACACGACCATCAAGCTGGCCATCGTCTCGCCCAATGCCAAAGAGGCCATCCAGCTGCACGCGCGGCAGCTGCACCTCATGGGCGTGCCCTTCGTCTTCGATCCCGGCCAGGCCCTGCCTCAGTTCGCCGCAGACGAGCTGGACGCGCTGATCGAGCAAGCCAGCTGGATCACCGTGAACGATTACGAAGCCTTTTTGCTCTGCGAAAACCTGGGCGTGGATCGCGCCGGCCTGTCGCGACGCGTGCGCGGCCTGATCGTGACCCTGGGCGAAAACGGCTGCGAAGTCTGGCAAAACGGCGATCGCCACGTGATTGCCGCCGTCACGCCCAGCGCCGTGCTTGACCCCACCGGCTGCGGCGACGCCTGGCGCGCTGCCCTGCTCTACGGTCTGGAACGCGGTTGGGATTTGCTGCGCTGCGCCCGCTTGGGCAACTACATGGGATCGGTCAAAGTGGCGCACCGCGGCCCGCAGAATTACCAGATCGACCCCGGCATGCTGCAGATGTATTGACGCATCATCCAGCCGCTGCCATGCCCACCGCCCGGCGCATGCGCAGACCAGGAGGCGCGATCCATTCACGCCGCGCAAACGGTAAAAGGAGGTTTTCATGGAACTGCTTGCCATCGGTCTGGCCGCCCTCATGGCCTCCGGCCTGACCCTGTTTTCGGGCTTTGGGCTGGGCACGATTCTGATGCCGGTGTTTGCCCTGTTCTTTCCTTTGCCGCTGGCTATTGCGGCAACGGCCGTGGTGCACTTCGCCAACAATCTTTTCAAATTCGGCTTGATGGCGCGGCAAGCCAACTGGTCTGTCGTGGCCAAGTTCAGCGTGCCCGCAGCGTTTGCCGCGCTGATCGGTGCTGCCTCGCTCACGTTTTTTGACCGCTTGCCAGCCCTGTTCACATACCGCTTGGCCGGTTCCGATTTCACCGTCATGCCGGTCAAAGCCGTGATCGGCAGCCTGATCGCGCTGTTTGCCGTGCTGGAACTGTCGCCACGCTTTCAGGCCCTGTCTTTCCCGCCGCGCTGGCTGCCCTTGGGCGGCTTGCTTTCGGGCTTTTTCGGCGGCCTGTCGGGCAATCAGGGCGCTTTGCGCTCGGCCTTTTTGTTGAAGGCGGGTTTGTCCAAAGAGGCTTTTGTGGCCACAGGCGTTGTTTCTGCCGTTGTGGTGGATGCCGTGCGCCTTGC
>JAUMWT010000033.1 GCA_030529505.1 Allobrachymonas sp.
CCAACTCCTCATCCGACAAGGGCTGCAACACATGCACCTGCGCCCGCGAGAGCAGGGCCGAGTTCACCTCGAACGAAGGGTTCTCGGTCGTGGCACCTACAAACACCACCAGGCCCGACTCCACAAAGGGCAAGAGCGCATCTTGCTGGCTTTTGTTGAAGCGGTGAATTTCGTCAATGAACAGGATGGTGCCCCGGCCTTGCGCGGCGTGGATCTGCGCCTGATCCATGGCGGCGCGAATGTCTTTCACACCGCTGAACACCGCCGACAGCGCGATAAAGCCATACCCCGCCACATGGGCCATGAGGCGGGCCAGCGTGGTTTTGCCCACGCCGGGCGGGCCCCACAAAATCATGGAGTGCGGCTTGCCTGTGGTAAAGGCCGTGTGCAGGGGCTTGCCTGGTGCCAGCAGATGCGTTTGGCCGATCACATCGGCCAGCGTTTGCGGGCGCAACGCCTCGGCCAAGGGCAGATCGTGTGTGGCGCGTGCGCTTGGCTGGCCCGTGGCTTGGCTTGCCTCTGCAGCACCACCTGTCTTGGCAGCTGCCCGGCCCGCGCGCGATTGCCCCGGCCGGCCTGCCGCTGCGGGTGGCGCAGCCTTGGGCACTGGCAAATCATCGAACAGGTCTTCACTCATGGCGGCCTCGCGGGTGAATGGATAAACGAATTGGTGTTGGCACGATCTTCTCATGCCCTGCTCATGCACGAGCGGCCACGAGCAGGTTGCTGCTCATCACGAGAGCAGCTCTTCCACTGGCACCAAGTCATATGAGTAGGCCACGCCGAACGCCACTTTGCACGCCGGTGGCTAGAGCCAGTCATAGTGAATCAACCCTCGTGCAAAAGCAAAGGGCACGCCCAGCGTGCCCTTTTGTCTTGCGTTTCGCCACTGCAGATCAGTTGCGGCTTTGATCCACCAGTTTGTTTTTGGCAATCCAGGGCATCATGGCGCGCAGCTGGGCGCCCACTTGCTCGATGGGGTGCTCGGCATTCTGGCGGCGGCGCGCCGTCATGCTCGGGTAGTTCAGGCGGCCTTCGTTGATGAACATCTTGGCGTATTCGCCATTCTGAATGCGCTTGAGCGCCGCGCGCATGGCCTTGCGGCTTTCTTCGTTGATGACTTCGGAGCCGGTCACGTACTCGCCATATTCCGCGTTGTTGCTGATGGAGTAGTTCATGTTGGCAATACCGCCTTCGTACATCAAATCCACGATCAGCTTGAGTTCGTGCAAGCATTCGAAGTAGGCCATTTCGGGCGCATAGCCGGCTTCCACCAGGGTTTCAAAGCCCATCTTCACCAGTTCTACCGCGCCGCCGCAAAGCACCGCCTGCTCGCCGAAGAGGTCGGTTTCGGTTTCTTCCTTGAAGTTGGTTTCGATGATGCCGCCCTTGCCACCGCCATTGGCCATGGCGTAGCTCAGCGCCAAATCACGCGCCTTGCCGGATTGGTCTTGATACACGGCGATGAGCGAAGGCACGCCGCCGCCTTTGAGGTATTCGGAACGCACGGTGTGCCCCGGCCCTTTGGGGGCAACCATGATCACGTCCAGATCAGCGCGCGGCACCACCTGGTTGTAGTGCACGTTGAAGCCGTGGGCAAAGGCCAGCGTCGCGCCTTGCTTGATGTGGGGCTCCACGTTGTTTTTGTAAACCTCAGGAATGTTTTCGTCCGGCAGCAGAATCATGACCAGATCGGCCGCTTTGACCGCATCGTTCACTTCCATCACCGTGAGGCCCGCTTTTTCAACCTTGCTCCAGCTCGCGCCGCCTTTGCGCAGACCCACGATCACTTTCACGCCGCTGTCGCTCAAGTTCTGGGCGTGGGCGTGACCCTGGCTGCCATAGCCGATGATGGCCACCGTTTTGCCTTTGATGAGGCTCAAATCGCAGTCTTTGTCGTAAAACACTTTCATGGTTGGTCTCCGTGAAAAATCAGTGGGGCCGGGATGTCGTGCCGTTGTGAGGCGGCACCTGAAAAACACTGCTGGCGTTGCGCCGTGGCGATCCGTGCTTGCACCGCACAGGCGCTTTCATGCGCATCTTTCATTCACTTCTTACACGCGCAAAATCCGCTCGCCGCGGCCAATGCCGTTGGCGCCGGTGCGCACGGTTTCGAGAATGGCACTGCGATCCATGGCGTTCAAAAACGCGTCGATCTTGCCCTGGTCGCCAGTGAGTTCGATGGTGTAGCTCTTGTCGGTCACGTCGATGATCTGGCCGCGGAAGATGTCGCTCAGGCGCTTGATCTCTTCGCGCTCTTTGCCCACGGCGCGCACTTTCACGAGCATGAGCTCGCGCTCGATGTAAGCGCCATCGGTGATCTCGACCACCTTGATGACTTCGATCAGCCGGTTCAGGTGCTTGACGATCTGCTCGATCATGTCTTCGGTGCCCGTGGTGGCAATCGTCATGCGCGAGATTTCGGGATCTTCGGTGGGGGCCACCACCAGGCTTTCGATGTTGTAGCCCCGGGCAGAAAACAGGCCCACCACGCGCGAGAGCGCGCCGGACTCGTTTTCGATCAAGACAGCGATGATGTGTTTCATGGGTTTGTCTCCTCTTTTTGCCAACGCGCCCCGGCACAGTGCCGGGGGCCGCCCTCGCCAGCTGCCGGTAAGCAGCCGGTTTGGCGGGCAATAGATTCAGCAAATGAACAAGTTGTGGATGAAAAAATGCCGCCGCGGCTGGTGAAGAGGCACGACGCGCACTTGCTTGATGCCCTCAACGCTCGGGGCCCAGCAGCATTTCGGTGATGCCCTTGCCGGCCTGCACCATCGGAAAGACGTTTTCCGTCGAGTCGGTGCGAAAGTCCATGAACACCGTGCGATCCTTGAGCTTGCGGGCTTCGCGCAGGGCAGGCTCCACGTCCTTGGCGTGCTCGATCAGCATGCCCACATGGCCGTAGGCCTCGGCCAGCTTGATGAAATCGGGCAGCGCATCCATGTAGCTGTGGCTGTAGCGGCCGGAGTATTCGATCTCTTGCCACTGGCGCACCATGCCCAGATAGCGGTTGTTGAGCGCCACGATCTTGACCGGCGTGTTGTGCTGGAAGCAGGTGGACAGCTCCTGAATATTCATCTGGATGGAGCCTTCGCCCGTGATGCAGTACACATCGCTTTGCGGCCGCACCAGCTTGATGCCCATGGCATACGGCAGGCCCACGCCCATGGTGCCCAGGCCGCCGGAGTTGATCCAGCGCCGCGGCTCGTCAAAACGATAGTACTGCGCGGCAAACATCTGGTGCTGCCCCACGTCAGACGTGATGTACACATCGTCGTCTTTGGTCAGGTTCCAGAGTGTTTCCACCACCTTTTGCGGCTTGATGAGGTCGCTATCGCGGTCGTAACGCAAGCAATCGGTGCTGCGCCATTTCTCGATCGATTCCCACCACTGCTGCGACGCACGCTCGTCGGGCTTGAAGTTGCATTCGCGCAGGGCGGTGATCAGTTCGCTGAGCACCTCGCGCGCATCGCCCACGATGGGCACATCGGCCCGCACGCGTTTGGAGATGACCGAAGGATCCACATCGATGTGGATGATCTTGCGCTCGTTCTGGGCAAAGTGCTTGGGGTTGCCGATCACGCGGTCGTCAAAGCGCGCGCCCACGGCCAGCAGCACATCGCAGTTCTGAATGCCGTTGTTGGCCTCGACCGTGCCGTGCATGCCCAGCATGCCCAGGTATTTGCGGTCACTGGCCGGGTAGGCGCCCAGCCCCATCAGGGTCAGCCCGCAGGGCGCGCCCAGCAAATCGACCAGGGTGCGCAACTCATTGCAGGCATTACCCAAAATCACGCCGCCGCCCGCATACACATAGGGGCGCTTGGCGTTTTGCAGC
The DNA here is from genome assembly GCA_030529505.1 of Allobrachymonas sp. Taxonomy (GTDB): domain Bacteria; phylum Pseudomonadota; class Gammaproteobacteria; order Burkholderiales; family Burkholderiaceae_C; genus Brachymonas. The sequence goes on from JAUMWT010000033.1 coordinate 3,836, forward strand.
AATTGCAGCGCCTTGCGAATCTGCCCGGCATGGCCTTTTTTGGTGGGGTTGTAGGCGCGCATGGCCAGCTTGTCGGGGTAGCCCGTCCAAGCGGCTTTCTGGCAAGACACATCTTTGGGCAGATCCACCACCACCGGGCCGGGGCGGCCGCTGCGCGCGATGTGAAACGCCCGCTTCATGACCGAAGCAATGTCCTTGGGCGACGTCACCAGGAAATTGTGTTTGACGATGGGGCGCGTCACCCCCACCGTGTCGCATTCCTGAAAGGCATCTTGCCCGATCAGGCTGTAGGGCACCTGCCCGGTGATAACCACCAGCGGAATGCTGTCCATATACGCCGTGGCAATGCCGGTGACGGCATTGGTCGCGCCGGGGCCGGACGTGACCAGCGCCACGCCCACCTCACCCGTGGCGCGGGCAAAGCCGTCGGCCGCGTGCACGGCCGCTTGCTCGTGCCGCACCAGCACGTGGCGCACGGCCTCTTGCTTGTACAGCGCATCGTAGATGTAAAGAGCCGCCCCGCCAGGGTAGCCCCAGACTTGCTGTACGCCTTCGGCTTCAAGACATTTGACGAGAATTTCCGCCCCCATGAGCATGGGCGGCGTCTGGGCATGGTCTGATGAGGAATCTGCCGCAGAAAAAGACGCAGTGGCCGACGAGCCAACTGCCTGGGTGTTGGGAGTATCCATTGATGAACCTCTGTGATTTTCAATCAAGAAAAACCGCGGGTGCTCCTCCGCCACGCCCTTGTGGGGCGCCTTTGGAACTTGAGGCCGCTGCCATGGGCGAAATCAACTTGCCTGCAAGCTGCACCGGACAGTGACCCGTTTGCCGTGATGTGACTGCCGTGCATTATGGCGGCGTTTTGCCCACGCAGCGGCGCGTGCGCGGCAAAACGGCATAAAAAGCCACTTGTTTCTTGCATGCTGCGCCCCGCATGCACAGGAACCGCCTGCGGGGTTCGGGTTAGCCCCGAGAAAACGACACAACACCCCGCCGCATCCAAGCATGGCAACACCGCCCAGCACAGACACAATAGCTGCTGCGCGCCTGCACCATACGCCGCAATCGGCGTGACCAGCCAAGCGCCATTCGGCCAGAAGCCGCATGCGTGCAGGCAATGGGGCCGCTTTGGCATAATGCGCGCGCCCGATTCAGCGGCCCCGCCCCACCCCTGCGGCCGCTGGCCTATCTGCTCTTACCAAGGGCACGGCCATTGGGCGCAGCAGGGCCTGCAGACTGAAACCGCTGCACGCTTCGCGCATCACCGGCCTTTGCCTGTGCCAGGCAGATCTGCTCGCTCTTGCCCCACTTTGCAGCGCCCTTTGTTCGCTACACCGGCCGCGCCTTGTGCAATGTGCGTGATCCGCTTGCCGGCGCTGGCCGTTTTTTGCTTTTATCGCCCCGCCCCCACAAGGACGCCCCATGCCCGCCTACCGCTCCAGAACCTCAACCCACGGCCGCAACATGGCCGGCGCACGCGCCTTGTGGCGCGCCACCGGCATGGGCGACGAGGATTTCGGCAAGCCCATCATCGCCGTTGCCAACTCGTTTACCCAATTCGTGCCCGGCCACGTGCACCTGCACAACATGGGGCAACTGGTGGCGCGCGAGATCGAGGCCGCAGGCGGCATCGCCAAAGAGTTCAACACCATCGCCGTGGACGACGGCATTGCCATGGGCCACCAGGGCATGCTCTACAGCCTGCCCAGCCGCGACCTGATTGCCGACAGCGTGGAATACATGGTCAACGCCCACTGCGCCGATGCGCTGGTGTGCATCAGCAATTGCGACAAGATCACCCCCGGCATGCTGATGGCCGCGCTGCGCCTGAACATTCCGGCCATCTTCGTATCCGGCGGGCCGATGGAGGCGGGCAAGGTGATTGCCATTGCCAACGGCAACCAGGTGGAACGCAAGCTCGACTTGGTGGATGCCATGGTGGATGCCGCCAACGCCGCCGTGAGCGACGCCGAAATCGCCGCGACCGAACGTTCGGCCTGCCCCACCTGCGGCTCGTGCAGCGGCATGTTCACCGCCAATTCGATGAACTGCCTGACCGAGGCGCTGGGCCTTTCGCTGCCGGGCAATGGTTCGCTGGTGGCCACGCACGCGCAGCGCAAGGAACTGTTCTTGCAGGCCGGGCGCATGATCGTGCAAATTGCCAAACGCTATTACGAGCAAGACGACGAAAGCGTGCTGCCGCGCAGCATCGCCACCAAGGCCGCGTTTGAAAATGCCATGAGCCTGGACGTGGCCATGGGCGGCAGCACCAACACCGTGCTGCACCTGCTGGCCGCAGCCAACGAGGCGGGGGTGGACTTTAAGATGGCCGACATCGACCGCATCAGCCGCCAAGTGCCCTGCCTGTGCAAAGTGGCCCCGGCCACGCAGAAATACCACATGGAAGACGTGCACCGCGCCGGTGGCGTGATGGGCATCCTGGCCGAGCTGCACCGCGCCGGCCTGCTGCACGACCAGCTGCCCACCATCCACAGCCCCAGCCTGGCCGCCGCCCTGCAACAGTGGGACGTGATGCGCAACGGCAGCGACAGCGCCAGCCACCAGCTTTACCTCGCCGCGCCCGGCGGCGTGCGCACCACCGAAGCCTTCAGCCAAAGCCGCCGCTACCCCAGGCTGGATATGGATCGTGCCGAGGGCTGCATTCGCGACAAGGCCCACGCCTACTCGCAAGACGGCGGCCTGGCCGTGCTGTTTGGCAACATCGCCGAGCGCGGCTGCGTGGTCAAAACCGCGGGCGTGGATGAAAGCATTTGGCAATTCACCGGCCGCGCGCGCGTGTTCGAAAGCCAGGATGCCGCCGTGCAAGCCATTCTGGACGACCGCATCGTGGCAGGCGACGTCGTCGTCATCCGCTACGAAGGCCCCAAAGGCGGCCCCGGCATGCAAGAAATGCTCTACCCCACCAGCTACCTCAAATCCAAGGGGCTGGGCAAAGCCTGCGCGCTGCTGACCGACGGGCGCTTTTCGGGCGGCACATCGGGCCTTTCCATCGGCCACGCCTCGCCCGAAGCGGCCGAAGGCGGCGCCATTGGCCTGGTGCAAGAAGGCGACACGATTGAAATCGACATTCCCAATCGCAGCATCCGCCTGGCCGTGTCGGACGAAGAACTGGCCCGCCGACGCGCCGAAATGGAAAGTCGTGGCGCCCAGGCGTGGAAGCCCACCCAGCGCGACCGCACCGTTTCTGCCGCCCTGCGCGCCTACGCGGCCATGACGACATCTGCCGACACCGGCGCCGTGCGCGATGTGAGCCAGGTGGAGCGACGCTGAGCGCAGACTTGCCCAATCCTTGTCTGGCCCCATTGCTCTTGGCCCGTTTTTCTTGCTCCATTTTTCCTGACCCGGCGTGCGTCTCTCGGGCCGCCCTTCTGGCCTGATCCCAGCCCGCCCCTCGCTTTTTCGACAAGCACACGAAAGCCGCCCATGTCCAAGCACGCACATGCCCAAACAGCCCCGACATCCAACCGGCAATCCAAACTCCACGCCCTGGGGCCGGGCATTTTGATGGCCTCGGCCGCCGTGGGCGGTTCGCACATCATTGCCTCCACCCAGGCTGGCGCCATTTACGGCTGGCAGTTGGCCGTCATCATCATCCTGGCCAATCTGTTCAAGTACCCGTTTTTTCGCTTTGGCGCGCAATACGCGCTCGACAGCGGCCAAACCTTGTTGCAGGGCTACCAGCAAAAGGGCCAGATTTATCTCTGGGTCTTTTTCTTGCTCAACCTGTTCGCCACCGTGATCAACACGGCAGCCGTCGGCCTGGTGAGCGCCACCATTCTGGCCTTTGTGCTGCCGTTCAAAGTGTCCACGCCCATTCTGAGCCTGATCGTCATCAGCGTGAGCACCGGCATTTTGCTGCTGGGCCGATACCAGGTGCTGGACAGCCTGTCCAAGCTCATCATGATCGTCCTGACCGTGACCACCGTGAGCGCAGTGGCGATTGCCCTGATGCGCACCGGCACGCAGGGCGTGGCCCAGCCTGACTTTGTGGCCCCCTCGCCCTGGAGCCTGGCTTCTTTGGGCTTTATCGTGACGCTGATGGGCTGGATGCCCGCGCCCATCGAGATTTCCGCCATCAATTCGATGTGGGTGCTCTCCAAGCGCCGGCGCACGCAAGTGTCTTACAACGACGGCATTTTCGACTTCAACGTGGGCTATATCGGCACGGCCATTCTGGCCCTGGTATTTCTGGCGCTGGGCGCGCTGGTGCAATTCGGCTCGGGCGAAAAGGTCGAGCTGGTGGGCGGCAAATACATTGCGCAACTTATCAATATGTATGCCTCCACCATCGGCCCGTGGGCCAAGGGGCTGATTGCTTTCATCGCCTTCATGTGCATGTTTGGCACCACCATCACGGTGATTGACGGCTATTCGCGCACCAATGTGGAAAGCCTGCGCCTGCTGCGCAAGCAAGACAAATACGAATCCAGCACCCTCAACATCGCCGTGATTTTGGCGGCCCTGTCGGGCCTGGCCATCATCTTCTACTTCAACAACGCCGTTGGCCCCATGCTGCGCTTTGCCATGATTGCCTCTTTCGTCACCACGCCCGTGTTTGCCTGGCTGAACCTGTCGCTGGTGCTCAAGGGCCAACACAAGGTACACGGCGGGCTGCTGTGGCTGTCTCTTGTGGGGCTGGTTTACCTCACGGCCTTTACCCTGCTGTTCATCGCCCATCAGGCCAAGTGGCTGAGTTGAGGGTTTGCGCCAACGGCTTGCCCTGATTCCCAGGTGCCAGGCCAGCCGCAACCCGGTGTGCCGCACGGCTGGCGCACATTGCGCTGCCGGGCTGTTCGCCCCCAGCCCAGAAGCTGTGCAAGATCTCAACGCGAGGCGATTGGAGGTGGAGCGGGATGGGATGCAAGGCACACGTCTTTGCATGTGGCGCAGCGCATCGCCCGTGGCAACATGAGCCAGAGGGTTGACAAGACCTGCAACGCAGCAGCCCGCCCGCCTCCGTATTCAGCGCCCGCGAGGAGATTTTGAACAGGCTCTCGGCGCAGGCCGGCCTGCATGCATGGGCTGGCTTCCTGATTTTCCTCCTGATCCGCCACGCCAACAGCAGCGTGCCCCAGCGCCCTGTACCCTGCCCCGTGCGCGGCCAACCGTGCATGAATCCTCTCTGCGCAGCGCCCCGCCTGCTTGCCCGCCCCGGCACAAGGCGCGGCGCAGTATCAAGCCACTGCCCGCCGCATCCTCTCCTGCGTCCGCTCGCATCTTGCGGTTGGCGGCCAGCGCCCGGCCCGCACTCTGTTTATGATGGCCGCATGCTTGGCTTAACTGAAAGGAGATGAATCATGAGCACCCCCCATTTGCGCGTTGCCGTCATCCTCTCTGGCTGCGGTTTTCAAGACGGCAGCGAAATCCACGAAGCCGTTTGCACCCTGCTCGCGCTCGACCAGCAAGGCGCACAAGTGCAATGTTTTGCGCCTGACATCAAGCAGCTGCGCGTGGTCAACCACTGCACCGGCGCGGCAACGGGCGAAAGCCGCAATGTGCTGGTCGAATCGGCCCGCATTGCGCGCGGCGCCATCCAGCCGCTATCGGCCTTTGATGCCAACGAGTTTGATGCGCTGGTCATGCCTGGCGGCTTTGGCGCAGCGCTCAACCTCAGCGACTTTGCCATCCGCGGCGCACAGTGCCACATTCACCCCGATGTGGCCAAGGCCGTGAGCAGCATGCACCAGGCGCGCAAGCCCATTGGCGCGCTGTGCATCGCGCCGGTGATTCTGGCCAAGCTCATTCCTGGCGCACACCTCACCATCGGGCAAGACGCAGCCACCGCCCAAACCTGCTGCGAAATGGGCGCGGAGCACCAAACCTGCAGCCACGGCGAAGTGGCCATCGACATCGGCAAACGCCTCGTCAGCACGCCTTGCTACATGCTCGATTCCCGCATCAGCCAAATCTATGACGGCGCGCAGGCGCTGGTGCGCGAGCTGTTGAAAATGGCGCACCCGCATTCATGAATGGCTAAATAGCCAAGGGCTGGATGTGCGCAGTGTTGCTCGCAAAACGGGCGGCACCTGCGTCAACCCTGCCCCTCAAACGCGCCTTACCGGGCCTTGGGGCATTGGATGTTGAAGCCGCCTCGCTACACCCCAGCCAGTTCCCGCAACGCACTGCACAAAGGCCACGCCATGAGCCTTCGCCCCTCCTCGCCTCACCCGCCGCAGCAGCCGCCACCTTTGCCCGACGAACAAGAGCAGGCGCAGTCACCCCTGCAAGCGGGCAAGCAAGCGCCCGTGCAGACAACACGCCCGCCCAGAAAGCGCAAGCGCCTGACTGGGCTGTGGGTGCTGTTGCTGTTGATGAGTGGCACAGGCTTTTTGTACTGGCAATACGAGCTGGCCAAATTCAGACTATTCGGTTTTCAACCGCCAGAAATGGCGATGGCGCGCTACACGCCCAAGGATGTGATTGGCGATTTGGGAGGATTGAAAGTGCGTATTCCCAGGCACTATGCGGAATACGTTGTATACGACGGCGACCCGAGATGGGGTAAAAAAAGAAAAGGGCCGATTCCCGAGCGGACCTTTAATTCCAAATTGCGAAATTTTGGTATACGAGCACGCTTTCCAGATATGCGTGGTTTGGAAAATGCACAACTTCAAGAGGAGCTTCGTTCATACAGCCTGAATCCAGATAATCCTTGGTTGAATATGACGATTAACTCTGGGAAAATTACCCAAGCATGGGCGCGAATGCACGCAATGGCTTGGCCAAACATCTATGGGAGCCCAGCCCCTATTGGTGGAACAACTACGAACGTTTGCCTGAAGATGTGTATGGCCTGGAGGCGTATGTGCTAAGCGGCGTCCACCCTGAAACAGGCTTGCCTGCCAGAGAACAGCACAATACCTACGATGTGTATATTCAACGCGATCCGTCTGGACACGTAAATACCTATATCAAATGCAATAAAGCGACAGCGCCAGGGGGTGTAGGGATTTGTTCTTTGTTTTTTGGCTTGGAGCCAGAGGCGAAAGTAGATGTGAATATTGTATTCCGCCCTTCTTTACTACCCCAATGGAAAGAGATTCAAGCATCCACCCGCAGCTTGTTGCTGGGGTTTTCGACTGAAGATTAAATTTTAGTGGCACTGTTGTTGACAATTTGCTAGAAAATGATGTGTGATGAACAACATAAAATACTTATTTATTGCCATTTTTCTTTCACTTTCATTTGTCGCCTGCTGTTTTTTGGTATTCATCTTCTCCGATCTGAATGTTTACGAGAGAGTCCATTTCAATAATCTTGGAAGTGGCTGTATCGCCAATTATTTGAAAAGAAATTGGATGAACAGCAATGAATTTATAGGGAAAGAACTATCTGATATTTTAAAGAGTGACGATGGCAATTGTTTTCAGACCTGTGATGACTCCATCTGCAAATACCGTGGATTTATCAAGCATGAAATCGTGAGCCGCGATGTCAATCCTGATTTGTATGGAAAAAACAAAGAGCATCACTTCTCCATTGTTTTTTACAAGGAGAGCGGAAAAGTTGATGTTGACAGTTGGTATGAGTAGATGACTGTTTTTACTTTCTAGACAAGTCATTTCAGACACAACACATCAATCACCTCGCAGAAAAATCAAGCCAGACAGCAAAAGCAACTGTAAGCATCTGCTCAATCTGGCCGCCCCTCACACCACCGCCCTCAGCGTTTGCGCCACGGGCTGGCGCAGCACGGTGCGCAAACTCCACCAACCAGCGGCCCAGGCCAGCAGGGCACCGGCCGCAGCGGTGGCGGGCACGATCCAAAGCGCCAACGTCCAGTCAAATTCAAACACGTAGCGCGCCAGCGCCCAGCTGATGCCCAGGGCCACGCCCCCGGCCAGGCTGCCCGCCAGCGCGCCGGTAGCCAGCAGTTCGGCGTTTTGCACGCGCTGCAACAGGGCGCTGCGCGCGCCCAGTGCGCGCATGATGGCCAGCTCGCGCGCCCGCTCCTCGCGCGTACTGGCAACCGTGGCCAACAGCACCAGCACGCCTGCGGCCAAGCCAAAGGCAAAAAGCAGCTCCACCGCGCGGATGACCTGGTTCAGCACCGATTGCACCTGCTGCAGGGTGCTTTCGGTATCCACCTGCGTGATGTTGGGGTAGGCCTGCAGCAGGCGGTGATCCAGACTGGGCTGGCCGGGCACGCGCGCGGGCGAACGGTAAGCGGTGATGTAGGTGATGGCCAGTTCATCGCCCAAACTCGCCAGCGGGTACATGGCAAAAAAGTTCACGTGCATAGAGGCCCACTTTACCTGCCGAACCGAGGTGATGGCGCTTTCGCGCTGCACGCCGGCCATGTCGAACAGCAAGCGGTCGCCCAGGCGCAGGCCCAGCGTTTGCATGATGCCTTCTTCCATGCTGATGCCGTCTGCCTCGCCCGTGCGCCAGGCGCCTTGCACCACGGGGTTCCAGGCCGGTGGCTGGGCGCTGTAGCTGAGGTTGAATTCGCGCTGCAACAGGCGCTGCGCGCGCTCGTCGGCATATTGCCTGGGCTGCACGGGCTGGCCGTTGATGGCGATGAGCCGCCCGCGCACCATGGGGTACCAGTCGTAGCGGGCCACGCCGCCCTGGCGCAACGCTTGCTCAAAACCCTGCGCCTGATCGGGCAGGATGTTGATGACGTAGCGGTTGTTGGCATCGGGCGGTGTGGCATAGCGCCAGCTTTGCACCAAATCGGTGCGCAGCAGAACCAGCAGGGCCAGCGCCATCAGCCCCAGGCTCAAGCTGCTGATTTGCACCACCACAAAGGCCGGGCGCGCGCCCAGTTGCCGCACAGCCAAACGCAGGCCTTGTGGCAAGCGCTGGGCCAAAGCCGATTGCGCCAGCTTTTGCAGCAGCCACACGGCCAGCCCACCCAGCAGCGCAAACAGCAACACAGCCGCAGCAAAGCCGCCTACGGCCAGGCTGCCCATTTTCAAATCGCTGCTGGCCGCCACCAACAGCACGGCAAAGCCTGCTAGCCCTGCCAGAACCACCAAGGCCGACGTCGGCTTGAGCCGCCCCAGCTCGCGCCGAATCACGCGCAGCGCAGGCGTATCAGCCATTTGCAGCACGGGCGGCAGGCCAAAGGCCAGCAGCAGGGTCAGCCCCACGCCCAGGCCCAGCAAGGCGGGCTGGATGCCAGGCAAGGGCAAATCAGCCACGCGCAGCACATGGGCCAGCAGGGCCACAAAAGCGTGGTGCACGCCATAACCCAGCGCCACGCCGCACAGGCTGCCCGCCAAGCCCACGAGCAAGAATTCGGTGGCATAGGCCCGGGCGATGGTGCGCTGCGGCAGGCCAAATACGCGCAGCATGGCGCAGCCATCCAAATGGCGGGCGGCAAAGCTGCGCGTACCCAGCACAATGGCCACGGCGCTGAGCAAAGCAGTGAGCAAGGCCACCAGGTTGAGGAAGTTGCTGGCCCGGCCCAAGGTTTCTTGCAAGCGAGGGTTGTCTTCTTCCAGCGATTGCAGACGCAAGCCCAGCTCGCGGCTGGCGAGGCTGTTGGGCCGATCCAGCTCGGCCCGCACCCAGGTGGCATAGCTACGCACAGCGGGCGCTTCACCCACCAGCGCCAGGCGGTGGTTCACGCGGCTGGCAGGTTGGATCAATTCGGTGGCGGGCAGGTCGGCCTCGTTCATCAACACCCGTGGCGCAAAGCTGATGAAGCTGCCGCCCCGGTCAGGCTCTTGCAGCAGCACGCGCTCGATGCGCAAGGCCGAGTTGCCCAGCAGCAAGGTGTCGCCCACTTGCAGGTCCAGTGCTTCGAGCAGGGCGGCCTCCACCCACACCTGGCCGGGCTGGGGGGGCTGGCTCGCCTGGATTTCGGGCTGCTCTGCCGCATCGCCGCTTGTGCTTGCAGTGCTTGCGGCCTGTGCGCTTGCGGATGACGACGTTTTTTCAGGCGCAGCCGCATCAGATGCCATCAGCATTGCTTGTGTTGCAGATGCGCTGGCAGGCGCCGGCTCGCCATCTGCCGGCAGCGCCCCCACCCGCAGCGCCCCGCGCAAGGGATAGGCCTTGTTCACGGCCTTGAGGTTCACCAGCCGCCCGGCCCCGCCCCGTTCCTCTGGCGCGCGCGCCATCGTGGCAAAGGTTTGCGTCATCGCTGTTTGCAAGCCCAGCTCGGCCGCCTTGGCCGCATACGCGGCAGGCAAGGGGTGATCGCTGCTCAGCACCAAATCGCCGCCCAGCAACTGCGCGGCATCGCGGCGCAACAAGGCATCCAGCCGGTTCGAGAAAAACGCCACGGCCGACAAGGACGCCACGGCCAGCGTCAATGCCACCAGCAGCAAGCGCAACTCGCCCGCGCGCAGATCGCGCCACAGCGTGCGCCAGGCCAGCCGCCAGAAAATGGGGCCACCAGAAGCAGCCGAAGAAGAATGAGCCGATGAAGCAGAGGTGAGATCACGCATGGCCGCCATTGTGCGGCAGGCCGATCATCTTGATTGGCAAGAGCCGAGGCAATGATGCATTTTTCACGCAGCGGCAACACGCATCAATGTGGCGCACATGCGCCCCGCCACCAGCCATTGGCAAAGGGCGCACCAGCCCCTTCGCCGCTTGATCACATTTTGGGAATGCGCAAGCGGCTGATCATGAGCGAGCCCGACAAGGCAAACAGCAGCACCAGCGGATGCAACACGCCGCCCAGCAGCTGCACGTGGCCGCCCCACAGCTGGCCGCCAATCGCACCGCAGGCCGCAGCGATCCACAGCACGAACACCAGCAGCAGGGAGGTGGGAATGGGTGTGCCCTCGAAATATTTCACCTTGTCGCTGCCTGCCGATAGCGCTTCAGCTGTGACGTTGAAACGCGCCAGGCGCGAAACGCCGCACACCACGAAATAGCCCAGCACGATGCGATCCCACAGGCCCTGCATGCCGCAGCCGTAGGCGATAACGGCCGGCGCCACGCCGAAAGAAATCACATCCGCCAGCGAATCCAGCTCGCGCCCCAGCGGTGAAGAAGCGTGCCGCCAGCGCGCCACGCGGCCATCGAGCGCATCAAAAACGAAGGCGGCCAGCACCAACGCACAGGCGTAATACACATGTGCGGCCTGCCCGTCTTGAATGTACGAAATCATCGCAAACAACGCGCCCACGCCGCACACGGCATTGCCCAGCGTGAACCAATCCGCCAAGTGAAAGCTGCGGATCATCGAAAACAGTTTGGGTTTGTTGGGGCTGGCCTGCTGATTCATAGGGCGCATTATCGCGCTGCGCCTGCTGAACCGAATATGGGCAGCAATAGCCCTTTAGCCCTTGGATACGCGCCCGGTGCCGCAGCGGCTCAATGCCCCAAGGCCCATCATCACGCGCGGGATGGGCCTTGCATCATGGGGCCGCCAAACGGCATCGCCCCCTGCATGTGCCCGGTTCGACGAATAGCGAGGCGGCGTGTGTGCTGCGCCTGCCTCGTTTGGCAGCCATTGCGCCAACCATGCATACCCGCCACGAACAAACGCCTGATGACGATGCGCCCTTGTACAAGCAAGGCCCCGGTACGCCGCCAGTGACAGCGTGCCCGGCACAGGCCTTGCCGCGCGGGCCACAGTTGCCCGCCGTCCGCCAAGCAGCAACAGCGCGCAGGGCGATGCCCAAGAATCATGTGTTGAGGCCGCAAGCCGTCGAGCGGTTGCCATGAATCAGTTGTTGCCCAGCCGCTGATGAGGCACTGGCTCACCGCTTGCTGCCTTGGGCCACAGCCTTTTCCAGCGCGTCGATAAACACTCCGGCCACGTTGAAACCGGCCTGGTCGTTGATTTCTTGAAAGCAGGTCGGGCTGGTGACGTTGATCTCGGTCACCTTGCTGCCGATGATGTCCAGCCCGATCAGCAGCAGCCCACGCGGCGCCAGCACACGGCCGATTTCGCTGGCCGTTTGGCGATCCGCATCGTTCAAAGGCTGGGCCACGCCCAGGCCGCCTGCGGCCAGGTTGCCGCGCACCTCGCCGCCTTGCGGAATGCGTGCCAGACAATACGGAACAGGCTCGCCATTGATGATGAGCACGCGCTTGTCGCCCTGGGCAATGTCGGGCAGAAACTTTTGCACCATCACGGTGTTGCGCCCCCCGTCGTTGAGGGCATCGATGATGCTGCCCAGGTTCAAGCCATCTTCTTTCACGCGAAAGATGCCCATGCCGCCCATGCCATCCAGCGGCTTGCAGATGATGTCGCGGTGCTCGGCATGAAAAGCGCGAATGTCTTGCGCGCTGCGCGTCACGAGCGTGGGCGCAATGTGCTGGGCAAATTCCAGAATGGCGAGTTTTTCGGGGTGCCTGCGCAGGGCGCACGGCGAGTTGAACACCTGGGCCCCTTCGCGCTCGGCCTGCGAGAGCAGATGGGTGGCGTAGATGTATTCGGCGTCAAAAGGCGGGTCTTTGCGCATCAGCACGGCATCGAAGTCGCACAGGTTTTGCCGCTGCGCACTGGTTTGCTCGAACCAATTCGGCTTTTGCCCAGTGAGCGTGATGGTGCGCACCTCGGCACTCACGCGATCGCCCTGCGCCCAGCGCAAATGCCTCGGCTCGCAGGCATGGATGCTGTGCCCGCGCGATTGCGCCTCGCGCATCATGGCAAAAGTGCTGTCTTTGTAAATGGCAAATGATTCCAGCGGATCGGCAACAAACAAAAGCTTCATGAGCAAACAAGCCCTTTCTATTGGTTATGGGCAAACACCTGGAGGCGGGCAGTGGCTGGGCCATGTCATGTGGCCCCAGGCAATCGCTGGCGGCGCTTCAGGCCCCGCCGTATCTGCCTGCATCTGCATCCACATGCCATGCAAAACAGATGCGGCAAGTGTAGGGGCGTTTGCTGGGCGCTGCTTGCAAGTCAGCCAACCCCACCATTCAGGGCCTTGCCACCCGCCCCACGAGCAGCCATGCCTGAATCGGCAATTTGCGACCCATCACTGCTCAACCATGTGTGGCTTTTGGATGACTTTGCCAATGGGCCATCGGAACAATGGGCACATTGGAGCCAGCACACTTTCCATTCGCCGACACCGAACACCGCCAAGCATGGCAGCCAACAAAAACGGAGCATGCGACGCATGCTCCGTTCTTTGATGACAGCTTCAGCTGGCGCGACAGCTTGCGGCCAACCATGCCAGCTCGTACTTACAGCCGATCACATATTGGCAATCATGGCCTGGCCAAAGCCCGAGCAGCTTACTTGCGTGGCGCCTTCCATCAGGCGGGCAAAGTCGTAGGTCACCTGCTTGCTGGCGATGGTTTTTTGCATGCTGCTGATGATGAGGTCGGCCGCCTCGGTCCAGCCCATGTGGCGCAGCATCATCTCGGCGCTCAGGATTTCGCTGCCGGGGTTGACGTAGTCCTTGCCCGCGTACTTGGGCGCGGTGCCGTGCGTGGCCTCGAACATGGCCACGCTGTCCGACAAGTTGGCCCCCGGCGCAATGCCGATGCCGCCCACCTGCGCAGCCAGCGCGTCGCTGATGTAATCGCCGTTCAGGTTCAGCGTGGCGATCACGCTGTACTCGGCCGGGCGCAGCAGGATCTGCTGCAAAAAGGCGTCGGCGATCGAGTCCTTGATGATGATCTCTTGACCCGTTTTGGGGTTCTTGAAGCTGCACCACGGGCCGCCGTCGATTTCGGCCGCGCCGAACTCCTTCTTGGCCAGCGCGTAGCCCCAGTCGCGAAAGCCCCCTTCGGTGAACTTCATGATGTTGCCCTTGTGCACGAGCGTGACGCTGGGCTTGTCGTTGTCGATGGCGTATTGGATGGCCTTGCGCACCAGGCGCTCCGTGCCTTCGCGCGAGACGGGCTTGACGCCGATGCCCGATGTTTCAGGGAAGCGGATTTTGCTCACGCCCATTTCGTCGATCAAAAAACGGATCACCTTGCGCGCCTGCTCGCTCTCGGCCTCCCACTCCACACCGGCGTAGATGTCTTCGCTGTTCTCGCGGAAGATCACCATGTTCACCTTCTGCGGCTCTTTCACGGGCGAGGGCACGCCTTCAAAATACTGAATCGGGCGCAGGCACACGTACAAATCCAGCTGCTGGCGCAGCGCCACGTTCAGGCTGCGGATGCCGCCGCCCACAGGCGTGGTGAGCGGCCCTTTGATGGAAACGACGTACTCTTTCAACACGTCCAGCGTTTCATCGGGCAGCCAGACGTCGGGGCCATACACCCGAGTGGATTTTTCACCGGCGTACACCTCCATCCAGTGGATCTTGCGCTTGCCGCCGTAGGCTTTTGCAACCGCGGCATCCACCACTTTGAGCATCACGGGTGTGATGTCCATGCCCGTGCCATCGCCTTCGATGTAAGGGATGATGGGCTGGTCCGGCACATGGAGTGACATGTCGGCGTTGACCGTGATTTTTTCACCTGCGGCTGGAAGGTGGATGTGCTGATACATGGTGTTTGTCTGCCTTTGATGGAATGGATCCCCGAATCGAACGCCTGAATGGCACGCTCATGGGCCCGCTCACGCGGGTTGGCCGAAACGGCCGGCTTGAACCGCCGCGGCCGAGCGATTCTATAGACAAAACCTGCGCCCCAAGCCCGGCTTGGCTTGCACGCAATGACTGCTGCACCAGCCCGCCTTTGCCCCCAAAGCCACAACACGGCCATGAAAAAAGCCACCTGATTTTGTCAGGTGGCTTGGTGATGCCCGATCACTCCATCGCGGATCAAGCGATTCAGTGAGCCGGGTTGCAGTTCTTGTACAGAATCTGATTGTTGGGCGCGGTCAGGATCAGACCGCCTTCGGAGCGGAAATTGCCACTGTCGATATAGCCGCCGCTCAGACGATAGCCACGGCCGGTGAAAACGGTATCCACGCTATCGGAAGCGCCCTGGTTATAGCTCAGGGTATGGCTTCGGCCCTGCACATCAGCCGTCGCACGAGTTGGAATACCGGCAGAGTTGAATTGGTAGCGCACATTCAAGCGACGACCGTTCTGGCAAACATAGGAAACGCTGTTGCCACCGCCGTGGCTGTGGCGCGCCTCGCTCGACTGGCGATGGCTGCTGCGACCACCAGTGGGGCTGCAGCTCTTGAACAGGATCTCGCCGTCGGGCGCATGGATGTTGATGCTGTTGCTGCGGTAGTTTTTGCTGGTCATGTAGCTGCTGCCCAGGCGATAGCCCTGGCCGTCTTTGAGGAAAGTATCCACACGATCAGAGTTGCTCGTGTCATAGCGCATGATGCGGTTGGCGCCATCCAGCACGGCTTGTGCTGTGGTTGGAATGCCAGCCGAGTTGAACTGATAGCGCACGTTCACCGATTTGCCGTTTTGGCAGGCATAGGAAACCGTGCCGCCAGCGGCCGATGCCGGGCTGGCAAAACCCCATGCTGCAGCCAGCAGTGCCACGCCCGAAGCGATTTTGCATGTATTCAATTTCATCTTTTTTTCCCTTCAAAAAAAGCCTGGGTAACGCCCAAGCACGAAGCGCGCATGATGACAGACTCTGCGGCGCCCAACAAGCCAAGTGTTTCCGCAGCCACCTTTTTTACAAACACTCACACGGCAAATGTGATCTTGTGCACGAATTCCCATGGCTTGGCGCCAACTGAACGGTGCGCAGCCGTGTTTTGGATGGCCATTCTGAGGCACTCGGCCATACCGAGCAAGTTAAAACCTGTTCATGATCTCAGCACGAGGCGACTGGAGATGGCGCGGGATGGGATGCAAGGCGCAAATTGCAGTGCATAGCCCGTGCGACACGTGCAAGATGGTTGACAAGATTTGCAACACGGCAAACCGCCCGCTTCCGTTTTCAAGCTCCCGCGAGGAGATCGTGAACAGGTTCTTAGAACCTGTTCACGATCTTTTGAGGACAAGAGCCAGGAAAGCAAGGTGGATGAACTGCAAGCTGGTGTTCACAAGCCTCTCGCAGTTCTTCCACAACCTTCTGCTCTTCTCCAGCCAGGCAAAGCTGCGCTCAACAATCCAGCGCTTGGGCATCACCTTGAACCTGTGCAACTCACTGCGCTTGGCTATCTGCACCTGGACGTGCTCGCCCAGAATGTCCTGTACGCCCTGTGCAAAGGGCTTGCCCACATAGCCACTGTCACACAGCAGGCTTTGTACCCGCTTCAATCGGTGTTTGCAGCGCTGCAGTGCCTGTAGCGCTCCCTTACGGTCGGTGACGTTGGCCGTGCTCACCGCAATGGCATGCGGCAAGCCTTGGCTATCCACCGCGATGTGACGCTTGATGCCAGAAACTTTCTTGCCTGCGTCATAGCCTTTTTGAGACGCCGTGTCCGTGTTCTTCACGCTCTGCGCGTCC
>JAUMWT010000034.1 GCA_030529505.1 Allobrachymonas sp.
TCATCCGCAGCGGCGAAGTGCGCCTGAACAAGGCCCGCGCCACGGCCGACAGCCGCGTTCAATCAGGCGACGTGGTGCGCGTGCCGCCCATTCGGCTGGCCGCCCAGGCACCGCTGGGCACAGCGCCCAATGCCCCTGCACCGGCGCGCAGCTTTCCCATCCTGCTTGAAGACGAGCAGCTGATCGCCATCGACAAACCCGCCGGTGTGGCCGTGCACGGCGGCAGCGGCGTGAGCTTTGGCGTGATCGAACAACTGCGCAGCGCCCGCCCGCAGGCCCGCTATCTGGAACTGGTGCACCGGCTGGACCGTGAAACCAGCGGCATTTTGCTCGTGGCCAAAAAGCGCAGCGCCCTCAAGTCCCTGCAAGACCAGTTCCGCCAGCGCACCACGGGCAAGACCTATCTGGCTTTGGCCTGCGGCGAATGGCCCAACCATAAAAAAGTGATCGACCTGCCCCTGCACAAATACCTGGTGCCCACGGGCGACGGCGAAGGCGAACGCCGCGTGCGCCCCGTTGCCAAAGACGACCCCAACGGCATGCCCGCCCTCTCGCTGGTGCGCATTGCCCAACGCCTGCAGCACCCGCTGGGCGCGATGACGCTGCTGGAAGTCACCATCCGCACCGGCCGCACCCACCAAATCCGCGTGCATCTGGCCAGCCAGGGCTGCCCCATTGCGGGCGATGAAAAGTACGGCCACTTCGCCACCAACAAGCAGCTGCAAAAGGCCGGCTTGCCGCGCATGTTCTTGCACGCCTGGCGGCTGCACTTCACGCACCCGGCCAGCCAGCAAACGGTGCAGTTGCAAGCCGATCTGCCACCCGCGCTGCAAGGCTGGTTGCAGCAGTGCCAGGCGTGCCCAACGACCTTGCCACCCGCCCATGCGCCAGCCAGTACCAGTGCTTGAAGCCCAGGGCCAGAGCCAAAGTCAGCACCATCAAGCATCAGCACTTTCCAGACTTGTGCGTACGAGGCTGAGCGGGGTGAATGGAAAGTTGAAAGAATAAAAGTTGAAAAAACAAAAAGGCGGCTGCTGGCGCCTGGACGAGCGATCTGAGAGCCTGTTCAAAGTCTTTCCATGTGTGGGCAAGTGCAACAAATGGCCAGGATCGCGGCGCACGCCGCAGCCAAGACTGGCGGGGTGCAACAAAGAGCCTGGTCGTTTGCTGCCTTGCCTGAAGGGTTGCTTGGCGAAGGCACACGATGCGAAGACTTTGAACAGGCTCTGAAGCGCAGCGCATCTTTCAAAGCGGGGGTGAGCAGAACCTTGCCGCACACGGCTGCAACGGGCCATGTCGGCTGCCACCAAGCAGGCGGTGATTGGAACGGCATGGCGTGGGCCGCATTCGTTGGGCCGCGCTGCGATCTTGGTCAGCCAGTGCCCGATCTACGCTGGTCATGCTTGTTTGGCCATGCTTGTTCTCAGCATGTGGCTGGGCTGCCGCCTTGGGCTTTCTGCCTCAAATTGCGCAGGCGGTTCGTGCCTGGGGCTGGGTGTTGGCCGCTACGGTTGCGGCGGTTGAAAGGCGTGTTTGGTCGATGCAGTCAATGCATTCGATGAAGTCGATATCGGAGCAATGGGAACACGGCGCGCGCCGCATCAGCCCTGAATCAGGCCGTTGGTGCGGGCGGCATGAATGGCCTGGGTGCGGCTCTTGACGCCCAGACGGCGGAACAAGCGCCAAAGATGCACCTTCACCGTGTGCTCGCTGATGCCCAGGCGCTCGGCGATGTCGCGGTTGCTCAGGCCCTGCTCCAGCGCAGCGAGCAACTGCACCTGGCGCTTGGACAAACGGCTGCTGGACAAATCCTCTGTTTCCATGGTGCTGTCGGGCAGCAGCAGGGTGCGCAGGGTCATGAAGATCTCTTTGGTTTCCGAGGCTTTGGAGATGTAGGCATCGGCGCCAGCTTCCAGGCAACTGCGCTCGGCCTCATCCGAGCTTTGATCCGACACGACCACCAACAGGCTGCCGGGGTAGTGGTGCTTGGCCTCGCGCACGCCCGACATGCCTAGGCTGTCGCTCAAGGTCAAATCCAGACAAATCGCCTCGGGAACGCCATGTTTTTTGACCGCCGCCGGCAAAGCCCCGATGCGGTTGAGTTCAACAATCGTCTCTCCCGGCTTGATGCGACGCAGCAAGGTGGCCAAGGATTCGCGATAGAGCGGGTGATCTTCAATAACAAAAAAAGCCATGGAAATACATATTTAACATTTTTGACAAAAATTACCCCGAGATATTATCACCATTCATGCTTGGTTACAACACCACCGGGTCAACCAAGAGATGTAATATTCAGGGGTTCTAGGGATATTTCAATATGAACAACCGAATACTTGCGTAAGAAACAGTTCATTCGCCAGACAAGGAAATAAAAAGTTAAATTGATATTACTAGCCGGGATTTTCCAGTAAATACCTATTGCTACCCTTTGCGAAACAGCAATAACTATGAAAATAGCAAAAGCCATAGCAAAGTCATCGTGCGCAAACTCATTTCAAGCAAAGGCTGCATCCACCAGGAATCAATCGCACCGGTAAGCAAAAGCAACAGCACAATATAAAAACCAAAAGGCTCCAGGCGCGCGAATCGCCGCGTCCATGCGGGCGGCAACAGCGCCGCCAGAATGCGCCCGCCATCCAGCGGCAATATGGGGAAGAGATTGAAGACGAACATGGCGAGATTGCTCATTGCGCCTGCCCAGCCCATGCGCAAGAAAAAAGACTCCTGCATCGCCAAGCCCTGCGCTTGCGCCGCATAGACCAGCGCCAGCCACAGCCATGCCTGCAGCCCGTTGGTCAGCGGCCCGGCCAAGGCCACCAGCGCCATGTCGCGGCGGGGCCGCCGCAATTGGCGCGCCACCACCGGCACGGGCCGCGCGTAGCCAAACACGAAGCTGCCCCCGGTGCTGAAGTAGAGCAACAGCGGCATGGCCAGGGTGCCGATCGGGTCGATGTGTCTGAGCGGATTGAGCGTGACGCGCCCTTGCGCATACGCCGTGTTGTCACCCAAGCGCCAGGCGGCGTAAGCATGCGCGGCCTCGTGCAGCGTAATCGCCAACAAAACGGGCAGCGCATAAACGGCCAGGGCTTGAAGGGTGGGGGCTGTTGTCATGTCATCACACCAGAAAAGAAAACGCCCACGCCCCGGCCACCTGAGCGGCTCATCCCGCGCTCAGGCATTGAACGAGAAGCAGATGAGGGAAAAAGGTCGGCCGCCGAATCAGGCGCCGCCACGGAGCCACGGAGCCACGCCAACGCCGGGCGGCGGCCAATCCATCCCGGCCCTGTTGGCTGGGGCACACCGATCAGAACATGGGCCGACCTGGCAGCCGCCCCAGTGCTTAAGCGCCTGTTCACAATCTCCTCACGGGCGCTTGAAGATGGAGTCGGGCGGTCTGCTGCGTTGCAAATCTTTTTCATAGCACGGGCTATGCCCTTCGATTTGCGCCTTGCAGCCCATCCCGCCCCACATCCTATCGCCTCGCGTTGAGATCGTGAACAGACTCTAAACCACGGGTTCAGCCGCCGCTTGAGCGATTGGCTGCGGCTGACCCAGGATGACGCGAACCAAGCCCCGCCGCTTGGCATCGCTACGCTCGCACCCCTTCTCATGCCCACGCTCGCACGCCCTCACACGCGCCCAAAGGCAAAGCCGGTCGCCAGGCTCTCGTCCGGCTCAATCGCGTCCAGCAGCTGCATCAGGGGTTGCAGTTCGCGGTAGCGCCGTGCCGTGTGGCGGATGTAGGCGATGAAGCGCGGCGCATCGGCCAGGTATTTGGCCTTGCCGTCGCGCAGGGTCAAGCGCGCAAAAATGCCCGCTACTTTCAGATGGCGCTGCAGGCCCATCCATTCGCAGGCGCGGTAGAAGCTGCCAAAGTCGCTGTGCCAGTCTTCAAAATCCAGCAGCCCGGCGCGACGGGCACGTTCCCAATAGCGCACGCTCACGTCGATCACCAGGTCTTCTTCCCAGCTGATGAAAGCATCGCGCATGAGGCTGGCCACGTCGTAAGTGATGGGGCCATAGACCGCATCCTGAAAATCGAGCACGCCCAGCGGCCCACCCTCGGCTTGCGGCAGCATGAGGTTGCGCGGCATGAAGTCGCGATGCACATATACCCGGGGGGCGGCCAGATTTGTTCGCACGATCAAATCGAACATGTCCGCTAGGGTGCTGCGCTGCGTGTCGCTCAATTTCAGTTGCAGATGCTGCGCCACGTACCAGTCGGGAAAGAGCTGCAGCTCGCGTTGCAGCAAGGCCGCGTCGTAGGGCGGCAGCTCACCCGCGCGCGATGCCTGCTGCCAGGGCAGCAGCACGTCCAGCGCCCGCTGGTACAGCGGCAGGGCCTGATCGGGGCGGCTGCTGTCCAGCGCGCTCAGCATCGTGTGGCTGCCCAGGTCAGACAGCAGCATGAAGCCATTGGCCTCGTCCCACTCCAGAACCTGCGGGGCGTGCAGGCCAGCGGCTTGCATCAGGCCCGCCACGTGCACGAAGGGGCGGCAGTTTTCCTTATCTGGCGGGGCGTCCATGATGATGCGCGTGGGCTGTCCGGCCGTGCCTTGCACGCGCAGGTAGCGGCGAAAGCTGGCGTCGGCATTGGCCACGCTCAGTTGATCAGGGTCGATCTGCTGCTGCGCGGCAATGCTGTGCAGCCACTGATTGAAAAGGGCTGCACGCGCGGGCTCAGCCCAGGGGGTGACGTGGGTTTCAGTCATGAAAAACAAAAGCGTCCATGCACAAGCCGTGGATGGCGGCGGCGTTTGTGCAGTTGGTTTGTGTAGTTGCTTGATGCCATCGATCGGTGCGCTTGGTCAAGCCCGGCCGCCACGATGCGATGCGCCAATGAACAAGAACAAAAAAACAAGAACAAAACGGCTGCCCGGCAAAACCCGCCAAGCCGACCGCCAGCAGCCGAAAACCGAACAATTATTGTGGCATGTTGCACCTTGACGGCGGGCTTGCAGGAATTGGCTGGCAAAATGCGAGGCCTATCGCGATTCATTGCGTTTTCCTGGAAAAACCGCCCGTGCCCGCTTGCCCGCTCTTGCATGTTGAAACGACCGCCGCCCGCCTTGGGCAGAGGGGCCTGCGCGCGCGCCAGCGGCATGCTGCTTGGGGGCAGGCTCAACGCCCGTACCCCTCGCACCAGCAACACACTGCCCGTGGTGAGCACATCCGCTCTTGCCTGTTCTGAAGGCGGCCCGAACAAGATGCGTGTCCGCCAGCCCCACCACGTGTTTTCAGCGTCTGCCGTTTCGGCAGCCGACCGCGCCGCACGGCATGGCCTGGCCCGCCCACCCTTGCCCCTGCGCCCCTTGCAGGCCGGGCTGTTGCTGGCCTGCCTGATGATGGCGCCTTGGCAAGCAAGCCACGCCCAGGAAGCGCCTGCCCGCCCTGCGACCTCGCCTGCACCCGAACGTGCGCTCACGCTCATCCCCAGCCCCTGGCTGCAAGAAGAGTTGCCCACCACCGCACAGCAGGCGCCGGCTTTCATCTCGGGCCAGCAACTGGAAGGCGAAATCGACCGCCACGTCACGGCCAAAGGCGAGGCCGAAATCCGCAAGCCCGGCCACGTGCTCAAGGGCGATGCCATCCGCTACGACCAGAGCAGCAACACCCTGCTGGCCCAGGGCCGCGTGCGCCTGAGCCAGATGGGCAATGTGTTTCGCGGCGATGCCTTGCAGTTGCAGCTCGACAGTTATGCGGGCAGCCTCGACAAGGTGCGCTTCAGCCTCTTGCAAACGGGTGGTGGCGGCACGGCCAGCAAGGTGGAGTTCATCGACCAGCAGCACGGCATCATCCACAACGCGCGCTATTCCACTTGCTACGCCTGCGTGCAAAAGCTGGGAAACGACCGCGCCGACCACAGTGCACAGGCCGCCAGCGCAGCCCCTGCCACCCACGATGCAGCGGCTGGCGGCACCATGCAGTCTGCCACTGCGGCCGCTACTGACCAGGCCGCAGCAAAGGGCGTAGAGAAGGCCGTAGAAAAGGCCACGGATAGCGCCACAGATCACGTCACCACAGCGCCCGGCAGCAGCCAATGGGCCCCCAGCTGGCATGTGCGCGGCGAGCGCATCTACCTGGACATGCAAGAAGAGGTGGGGCACGTCGAAAACGGGGCGCTGGTGTTTGGCGGCGTGCCGGTGCTGCCGGTGTCGAACTTCAGTTTTCCGCTCTCCACCAAGCGCCGCTCGGGCCTGCTGCCGCCCACGGTGCAGTTCAACAGCCAAAGCGGCATGGTCTATAGCCAGCCTTACTACTTCAACATCGCGCCCAACCGCGATGCCACCTTGGCCGCCAACATCAGCACGCGGCGCGGCATTGATCTGTACGGGCAATTCCGCTATCTGGAGCCGACCTACCGCGGCGCGCTGGACGTGAACGTGATGCCCAACGACCGCCTCACCGGCAGCAAACGCTGGCGCTACGCCTACACCCACAATCAGCAGTGGGCCACATCGGCCCTGGGCGCCTTCAATCTGGCGCTGGATCTGGCCAGCGTGAGCGACAACACCTACTGGCGCGACTTTCAGGACATTGGCCGCAGCCAGAACAAGGGCCTCATCAGCGAGCGGCTGATTCCCAGCACCGGCACGCTGGGCTGGCACCTGGGCCACTGGTCGGCCTATCTGCGCGAACAACGCTGGCAAACCCTGCAACTGCCCGCGCCCGACGACATCACCCCGCCTTTTGACCTGTCGCCCCAATTGCACCTGCGCTATGCGCGCGACAATGTGGCGGGCTTTGATGTGGCGCTGGATCTGGATCGCACGCGCTTTCGCTCCGACCCCCAGCTCACCGGCTACCCTAGCGGCACCCGCAGCTACGCGCATGCCCGCATCAGCCACCCCTGGTTGCGGCCCTGGGGCTTTTTGCGGCCCACGCTGGAATGGCACACCACCCGTTATGAAACCGACACGCCCATGCCCAACGGCGCACGCAGCGCCAGCCGGGCGCTGCCCACCGCCACGCTCGATGGCGGGCTGGTGCTGGAACGCGACGCCCGGCTCTTTGGCCGTTCGGTTTCGCAAACGCTGGAGCCGCGCCTGTTCTACACCTACACCCCGCTGCGCCAGCAAAACCACCTCCCGGCGTACGACTCGGCCCTCAAAGACTTCAACCTCGCCAGCATCTTCAGCAGCAAGCCCTTCACGGGGGCAGATCGCATCAGCAACAACAACACGCTCACCGCGGGCCTGACCACCCGCCTGTACGACACGCAAAGCGGTGCCGAGCTGGCCCGCCTGAGCCTGGCGCAACGCCACCGCTTCACGCCCCGGCAAGTCTTTCTGAACGCGGCCGACCAGCCTGCCAAGCGCAGCTTCAGCGACATTCTGGGCGAAGCCAGCATCAACTGGCACCGCAGCTGGAGCGCACGCGCCACCGTGGCTTACGACCAGCGCACGAGCACCATTTCCAGCGGGCGCATCGGCGCGCGCTATTCGCCCGGGCCGTATCGCGTGATTTCGGCCAACCTCTCGCGCCAGACCGATGGCTACGAACAAATCGACGCGGGCTGGCAATGGCCCATCAACGATTTGTGGGGCGACAAGGGGCAAGACCTGGGCCCCGGGCGTGGCCAGGGCCAGGGGCGCTGGTACTCGGTAGGCCGGGTTTATTATTCGATCAGCAATCGCCGCATCACCGACTCGCTGCTGGGGCTGGAGTACGACTCTTGCTGCTGGATCGGGCGCATTGCCTGGCGCCGCCGCCAAACGCAGACCCTGCCCGTAGCCTTCAACAATTCCATCATGGTGCAGCTTGAACTCACCGGCCTGGCCCGCATTGGCACCGGGGCGCAGCGCGCCTTCCGCGACAACGTGCCGGGTTACACCCCCTTGCGCGAACCGCGCCTGCACCAGCCCAGCCGCTTCAGCCGTTATGACTGATGCCCAACGATTTTCCGTATGACCTGACCTTCAGGAGAGCTTGCATGCGCACTTCTTTTTCCGTCTCACTCGTCAAAACCGCCACGGCCACAGCCGCCTTGGCCGCCCTGCTGTGTACCAGCACCGCACAGGCCCAAAGCAGCCAACCCCAGGCCCAAGCAGCAGCCCAGCCAAGCAGCAAAGCCGGCAAAGCCCGCGCAGCCAAACGCAGTACCAAAAGCAGCAAGAAAAGCAGCGCGAAAAAGCCCGTAGCCAAGCCACAAGCAGCTGCAACGGTTCCTGCCCAGGCCCAACAGGCCGTGGGCGACTATGTGGTGGCCCTGGTCAACTCTGCGCCCGTCACCAATTACGAAGTGAATCTGCAAGCGCGCGAACTGGCCCAGCAACTGGCCAAGAACAAAGCGCCCGTGCCCGCGCGCGAGGCCCTGTTGAACCAGGCCCTGCGCGAAGTCATCTTGCAAAAAGCCGCCGTGCAATCGGTGCGCGACACCACCCTGAGCCTGAGCGAAGAAGAATTCGCCAATGCCGAAAAACAACTCGCGGCCGAGCGCCAGCTGAGCGTGCCCGAGTTCCGCCGCCAAGTCATGACCGAGCGCCGCATCGGCGAAACGCAATACCGCAAAGAGCTGAGCGACCAATTGCTGCTGAGCAAAATGCGCGAAGCCCGCATCGGCATGGCCGCCAACCAAGTCACCGAGCTGGAAGCCATTCAGTGGCTGCGCACGCAAAAAGCCAACGACTTACGCACCACCGAAAACCACGCACGCCACATTCTGCTGCCCGCGGCGGATGAAGCGGCTGCGCGCCAAGCCATTGCCCAACTGGCCGATGTGCGCAAGCGCATTGCCGCAGGCAAGCTCGACTTTGCCGCGGCTGCGCGCGAACTGTCGAAAGACAGCAGCGCTGCCCAAGGCGGCGACCTCGGCTGGGCGCCCGAGGGCGCTTTCGTGCCCGAATTTCAAGAGCAGGTCAACGCCCTGCAGCCCGGTGGCCTGAGCCAAGCTTTCGTGTCGCGCTTTGGCGTGCACCTGGTGCAACTGCTCGATCGGCGCAGCGCCGCCATGACGCAGGAGCAGCAAATCCAGGCCGCCCGCAACATCCTGCGCCAGCAAAAAGCCGAAGAGGCCCTGCGCAAATGGGAAAGCGAAGTGCGCGCCCAGGCCTACGTTGAAATGCGCGAGGCCCCGCGTTGAACACCCGCCGCCATAGCGGCCCCGGGCGGGCAAGGGCAGCACAAGGCCCTGCAAGCGCGGCTGGCCGACCCTCTGCCGCTCGCCGAATCGCCCGCCCTTTGCAGGGACACTTTGCGCGCAAGCGCTTTGGCCAGAACTTTCTGGTGGACGCGGGCATCATCGACAACATCGTGCGCGCCATTGCCCCCCAGCCCGGCGATACGCTGGTGGAAATCGGCCCCGGCTTGGCCGCGCTGACGCAGCCCTTGCTCGCGCAGGCCGGGCAGCTCACCGTGATCGAAATCGACCGCGACCTGGCCGCGCGCCTGCGCAATCAACCGAACCTGACGGTGATTGAAGCCGATGCCCTGCAAGTGGACTTCAGCGCGCTGGCCACGCAACTGGGCGGCAAACAGCTGCGCCTGGTGGGCAACCTGCCCTACAACATCTCCACGCCGCTGCTGTTTCATCTGTTGAATCATGCTGCTGTGGTGCGCGACCAGCACTTCATGCTGCAAAAGGAAGTGATCGACCGCATGGTGGCCCAACCCGCCACCGCCGCCTATGGCCGCCTGAGCGTGATGCTGCAATGGCGCTATGCGATGGAAGAGGTGCTCTTCGTCGGGCCAGAGTGTTTCGACCCGCCGCCCAAGGTCGATAGCGCCGTGGTGCGCATGGCGCCTTACGCCGAGCCCGCGGCTGTGGATGCCGGTGTGCTGTCCGAACTGGTGCAAGTCGCTTTCAGCCAGCGCCGCAAGCTGCTGCGCCACACCCTGGGCGCATGGCTGCAAACCCAGGGTTTTGCAGGCGCGTTTGACGCGCAGCGCCGCGCCGAAGAAGTGCCCGTGGCCGAATACATCGCCCTGGCGCAAGCCGTGGCGCCCGTTGCCAACGCGACCCGCGCCAGCGATCGGCAGCCATAAACACCTCGCCGGCTCATCGCCGCATCAGGCAAGCATTCGTCCAGCATCTCTTCGTCGATCACTGGTGTTGCTGCGGGTCTGCATTGCCACAGGCATTGCCCGTCAAGCGGCTGCCTTTTATCAGCATGCCGGATCTGCGCCGACTGATCAAAGCGGATGCATGCGTAACATGGCGTGTTCAAATCACGGCCTCATTCCAGCGCACGCTAAAAAAGCGCCTCCCAGCAGCACCCTTCCTGCCCGCCTCGCTCGAACCCATCCGCCACCAACCCATCGCCTCACAGCGCCTGAGCATGCTGCGCCTCTGATTGAATAGGTGAATTGGCGGCTCTCATTGAAATCTTCTGCAACTCTTCTCCGGTTTTTCACATGGCACCCACCCCCTCTTTCCCTCCCACCCGCGTCTTGATGGTTTGCATGGGCAATATCTGCCGCAGCCCCACGGCACAAGGCGTGCTGGAGCATCTGCTGCAACAAGGCGGCTGGCAGCAGCACATGGCGGTGGATTCCGCTGGCACCCACAGCTACCACATTGGCCACGCGCCCGATGCCCGCAGCCAGCAACACGCCCGGGCCCGCGGCTACGACCTGTCGGCCCAGCGTGCGCGCCAATTGCAAGCACAAGACTTTGTCGAATTCGACTGGGTGCTGGTGATGGACGCTGACAACGAGCGTCTGGCACACGAGCGCTGCCCACCGCAGCACCGGCACAAAATCCGCCGCCTGGCTACTTTCTGCCAAACGCAAGCGGCGCACGAAGTGCCCGACCCCTACTATGGCGGCGCAGATGGCTTCGAGACCGTGCTGGATTTGTGCGAAGACGCCTGCGCGGGCTTTCTGGCGTTTTGGCAGGCACAGCGCTTGGGCTGAGCGGTCAGGTGAGTGCTGGACGTATCATGGCCCAACGGCCCAGCGCACGATGGATGGCAACATCAAGCACTCGAATGCACGGATCCATTGGCAGTCTGCCTCTGCCCGCCAAGCTTTTCAGCGTAGCGGCAGGTTACGGTTTAGGAAGCTGTCAAAGCGATAACGCCCAAACGCTGTTACTCGGCAATTCGTCATTCACTCTATCGGCCAAGCCAAGGGCACAGGCCGCGCGCCCGCCAGCGTTTGACCGATGTTGCAGCAACGGGGAGCAGCGCTGCTTTCGGCCTCACTGACCGCTCCTTTTGAGCAGTCGTTCCTTCAAATGAATAGAGCGCAGGGTCAACACCCTGAACGCAAGGCGCCATGCGCTCACACTTCTTCAGCGAAGCGATTGACCAGCGGCATGTGCCCATCGCAGCCATAGGCACGGCGCGAAATGCACAGGCCGGGCGCGGCTTGCTGGCGCTTGTATTCGTTGATGCGCACCAGGCGCAGCACCTGCTGCACCGCCTCACGCGGCAGGCCCGCCGCCAGCAGTTGCGGCGCTGTGGCATTGCATTCCACATGCCCGGCGAGGATGGCATCCAGCACTTCGTAAGGCGGCAAGCTGTCCTGGTCGGTTTGATCGGGGCGCAGCTCGGCGCTGGGCGCGCGGCTGATGATGCGTTCGGGAATCGGCTCGGCCCCCGTGCCGAACGGATCATGCGCATTGCGCCAACGCGCCAGTGCATACACCTGGGTTTTGAACAGATCCTTGATCGGCGCCAGGCCACCGGCCATGTCGCCATACAGCGTGCAATAGCCCACCGAAAGCTCGCTTTTGTTGCCCGTGGCCAGCAGCAGCGCACCGAATTTGTTCGACAGCGCCATGAGCAGATTGCCGCGCACCCGGGCCTGGATGTTTTCTTCGGTCACGTCTGGCCCACGCCCGGCAAACAGCGGGGCCAGCGCCACATCGAAGGCCGCGCACAAGGGATCGATCGGCAACACGTCATAACGCACGCCCAGGCGCTGCGCCATTTCGGCGGCATCGGCCAAGGAAATATCAGCCGTGTAGGCCGTGGGCATCATCAGCGTGCGCACCTGCTCGCGGCCCAGCGCGTCCACCGCCAGCGCCAGCACCAGGGCCGAATCCATGCCGCCCGAGAGCCCCAGCAGCACCTCGCGAAAACCGCTTTTGCGCACATGGTCGCGCAGGCCCAGCACCAGCGCCTGCCACAGCTCGGCGTGGTTGAAGGGCTGGGCGAATGCCGTTTGCCCTTGTTGCTCTGACTGCTTTTGCTTCCCCTGCTGCTCTCGCTGCCCCGGCCAGTGGCCCACCCAGCCATCGGGCGCAGCCACGGCCGCCGTGCTGGCGTGCAGCTTCAAGCCGTCTGCTTCAATGGCGGCTTCTACCGGCCACACGCTTTCGGCAAACTGCGGCGCCCGCCCGGCCACTTCGCCACTGGCTTGCACGGCAAGCGATGCCCCATCGAACACCCGCTCGCCCTGCCCGCCTACCAGATGCGCACTGATCAACGGTAGGCCCGTGGCCCGCGCCAGTGCTTGCAGCCACTGCTCGCGCCGCTGCACGCCGCCCATGCGATAAGGCGCAGCGCCCAGCACGGCCAGCAGATGCGCGCCCGATTGCTGGATGCCCCGAACACGCTGCTTGAAGGCGGCATCGGTTTGAACATTGGCTGCGCCACCAACCGGCTCTTCGCAGGCATCGGCCCACAGCAGCGCCACGCGCTGGCCTTGCACCTCTACCACGCAAGGCGCTTCATCTTCTGCCCCGGCACAGATACGGCATTGCCCGGCCTGCAAGATGGCCAGCGCAGGCTGCGCACCCGCATGTGAATGGACGCAGCCATGCATGTCCTGCTGTTGCTGTTGCGGCGACACAGCCTCAGTCCCATGCAGATGCGGCAGCACCACCGCCAAACCCGGCAAATCTGCCAAGGCGGCAGCCATTGCCTGCACCTGCTGCACGCAAGCCTGCACAAAGGCCGGGCGCTGCGCCAAATCGAACAAGGGCAGGCCGGTAAGTGCCCCCTCGGGCAGCAACAGCAGGCTCGCGCCCTGCGCATGGGCGTTGCGGACGGCTTCAATGATCTGGCGCGCATTGCCCTTCAGGTCGCCCTGGATCGGGTTGTTTTGCGCCACGGCAATGGTCCATGTCATGGTGTGTGCTTTCTGGTGTGGTGTGGTGTGGATGGGATGGGCGCTTGCTTTCAAACCAGCGAGCCTTCTCGCCACAAGTTCTGATTCTGAATTTTTCTGCGCGCCTTGCTGCAAGTAATCGCTGCACACATCGGGCCGTGGCCCCATGCGCCCTGCCGATTCAGCGGCTTGGGCGCTGGCGGCGTGTGCGGGCAACAAGGAGCGTTGGAGCGCAAAACCTTTCGTTGCTGGAACGTTCGCTTGCTGCGCTCAACCTCGTGCCCCCAACGCTACGGACGGGATGCCGCCAACAGTGCCCTGCCGCCGTGCATGGCCCTGGTTTTCACGCGCCCTGCTGCATCAAGCGGGCGGGCTCGCTGCTGGCGAGTACGCGCCGCGCCCATTCGGCCAGTTGCCCGGCGTCGGCCCGCAAAATTTCTTGCTTCACCGCCAGAATTTGCGCCGGATGCATGGAAAAACGCCGCAGCCCCAGCCCCAGCAGCAAGCGGGTAAAGGCCGTGTCACCCGCCATTTCGCCGCACACCGACACAGGCTTGCCCGCTGCGTTGGCCGCGCGGATGGTGCCTGCCAGCAGTTGCAGCACGCCGGGGTGCAGGGGGTCGTACAGATGCGCCACCGCTTCGTCGGCCCGGTCGATCGCCAGGGTGTACTGAATCAGGTCGTTGGTGCCAATCGACAAGAAATCGAAGTGCTGCAAAAAGATCGGCGCGATCAGGGCCGAAGCGGGCACTTCGATCATGGCGCCCACTTGAATGTCGCCATACGCTGCGCCACGCTCTTTGAGTTGCGCGCGTGCCGTGGCAATCAGGTCAAAGGTTTGGCGAATTTCGCTCACATGCGCCAGCATGGGCACCAGCACATGCACGCAGCCGTGCGCCGCCGCGCGCAAAATGGCGCGCAGTTGCGTGAGGAACATGGCCGGCTCGGCCAGGCACCAGCGGATGGCGCGCAGGCCCAGCGCGGGGTTGAGGTGCTTGGGCTCGCCCGCGCTGTCGTCCAGCGGCTTGTCGGCCCCCACGTCGATGGTGCGGATGGTCAGGGGCTGGCCCTGCATGCCTTGCAGCGCGCGGCAATAGGCCTGGTATTGCTCCTCTTCGTCGGGCAGATGTTGCCCGCGCCCCATGAACAAGAATTCGCTGCGAAACAGGCCCACGCCCACGGCGCCTGCGGCCAGCGCGGGTTGGGTGTCTTCGGGCAATTCGATGTTGGCAAGCAGCTCCACGCGCTGGCCGTCCAGCGTCACGGCGGGGGTGTGCAGCAGGCTTTGCAATGCTTGGCGTGCTTGCTCGCAGGCCTGCTGGCGCTGGCGGTAAGTTTCGATCACCGCGGGCGGCGGGTTGACCAGCACGGTGCCCGCATCGCCGTCGATGATGACCCAATCGGCATCGTGCACCTGCTGGCTGGCCTGGCGCGCACCCACCACCGCAGGGATGCCCATGCTGCGCGCCACGATGGCCGTGTGGCTGTTTTTGCCGCCCACGTCGGTAACGAAGCCCTGAAAGATGCCCTGGCGGAAGTGCAGCATGTCGGTCGGCGACAAATCGTGCGCGATCAGCACCAGCGGGGTGTCCTGCGCATCGGCCCCTTCCGCACCGGCTGCGGCCCGGCGGCTGCGCGCGGCGGCCTGCCGGTCGGCCAATGTGCCGGCCTGGCCTTGCAGGCGCTTGATGATGCGTTCGATCACCTGCTCCAGATCCGCCTTGCGCTCGCGCAGATAGGGGTCTTCCATCTCGTCGAACTGGCGCGCCAAGCGCTCGAACTGGTTCGACAGCGCCCAGCCCGCGTTGTACAGCCGCTCGGCAATCCAGGCGCGCACGCCCTTGAAAATGCCCTCGTCTTGCAACAGCATGAGATGCACTTCGAGCAAGGCGGGCAACTCATTGGGCGCATCGGGCGGCAGGGTGGCCAGCATGAGCTGCACTTCCTGAATCACGGCGTCGCGCGCTTGCAGCACGCGCTTGACTTCGGCCTCGACCGCATCGGGCTCAATGAAATAGTGCTCCACCGCTGCGCGGCTGGAAGCCAGCACTTCGGCACGGCCCACGACCACGCCACGCCCCACGCCAATGCCTTGCAGGGTGAAGGGCACACCTGCAGGCGGCGCTTTCGGCGGCGCCTGATGCAACGCATCCGCCGCTGCCTTTTCCGCGATTGGCGAGTGTTCGGGCTGATCCAGCATCACTCACCTTCTCCGAACTTGTCGTTGAACAGATCGGTGATGGCTTGCAGGGCCTCCTGCTCTTGTTCGCCCGCCGTTTCCAGCACCACCTCGGCCCCCAGGCCAGCGGCCAGCATCATCACGCCCATGATGCTTTTGGCATTGATGCGCCGCGCGCCGCGCGCCAGCCAGATCTCGCAGGGGAAGCTGCCGGCCAGTTTGCTGAGCTTGGCCGACGCCCGCGCGTGCAGGCCCAGTTTGTTGCTGATGATGATGGTTTGCTGAGGCATGGCAAAAACAGTTCAAACAGTGAATTTTTCAGACGATGTTCGGATGCGTTCAAGCACTATCCTGCGCCGCATCAGACGGCGCATTGAGCTGCGCATTCGGCGGCGCAACGGCAGCGGGCGACAGCGTGCACACCGGCGCGCCCGTGGCAATGTCCACGGCAAACATGCCCTGCGTGCCGCCGGTGAGGGCATATTGCTCCAGCTCCTGCAGGGGCAGCGCGGCATAGCACAGCGCGCGCAGCAACATGGGCAGGTTCACGCCGGTCACTTCGCGCACCTGCACGCCCCGCGCGGCGCAGTGCTGCAGCAGGCGCTGGGCCACATTGCTGGGCGTGGCGCCAAACACATCGGTCAGCACCAGCAGATCGTGCCCCTGAGCGGGAACCAGTTTGCAGGCAGCGGCAAAGGTTTGCTCAAACGCTTCGTCGGCGGGCACATCCAAGGCCAGCACCTGCTTCGCACAGTCCGGAAACACATGCATGGCGCAGGCACGCAAAGCCTGGGCAAACGGAGCATGGGCAATGATGAGAATTTTGTTCATGGGCCAGCGAATTGAAGCCAGATGCCGAGGAAAAACAGCCTGCGTGCAGGCAGCGCGCTCATCCCGGCCAATCGAATCCATCGAATGGCCGCATGATACTGCCCCCATGCCCAGCGCCCAGCCCGTGATTGCCCCATCTGCCGCCACGGCCGCCCCCAGAAGCTTCACTGCGCGCGCCCCTTGCCTGAGCCGACATCACACTGCCGACTTTGTGAGCAAGCGACTGCTAGCATAAGTGGATAGTTTGTCCTTTGGACTAGCACACCCACCCAGCCATCACCCACCACGCAAGCCAAGTTATTGGCCCCTCATCACACGCCCCTTGACTGTTTCCGCCCTTACCATGAAGCGTTTTTGCCGCCTCCTGCTCGTGACACTGACTGTGCTGCTAAGCGCAGTGGCCTGCCATCAGCCGCAATCCGCGCCCGATTTGCCGTGGACCTTGATCGACGGGCGCAGCCAAAGCCCGCAAGCCTTGCGCGGCCAAGTCACGCTCGTCGTGTTCTGGGCCACCAGTTGCAGCGCCTGCGTGGCCGAAATGCCGCTGCTGGCGCAAACCCAGCGGCAATACCAGGCGCGCGGCTACCGCACATTGGCCATCGCCATGCCTCACGACCGAATCGATTACGTGCTCCACTTCGCCCGCTCGCGCCAATTGCCGTTCGACGTGGCCATGGATCACGATGGGCAACTCGCCCAGCATTGGCAAGTGCGGGCCACGCCCACGAGCTTTTTGCTCAACCGCCAGGGGCAAATCGTGCAACGCCATGTGGGCCTGATCAATGCCGCCCAATTGCACGCGGCCATCGAGCAGGAGCTGTCCGGCTTCTGAAACCTTGCTCAAGGCAAGGCTTTTGGCTTCGATTGAAAGGTCAGGGCAATATGAGGAATGGGGCACTCGGGCAAAAAAGCAGCAAAAGCTCGCGGCCATATTGTCGTAGAGCACTGACTGGATGGCAGCCAGTGTTCAGGCCGAATCGGCCCCGAAGGCCAAGATCGTGAACAGGCTCTGATCACTTGACACGCCTGGAAAAGCAATCAGGCCCAGTCTCTTTTGCTGCCCAGCCAAGACTGCAAACGCTGCGCTGCCTGTGATCGCACTGTTTCATCCACATAAAAAGACACCGTGGCCAAGGCCGCAGCCAGCACCCACAAATCGTCGGTATAGCCCACGCCCGGCAGCACATCGGGCAACACATCCAGCGGCGAGACGAAATAGAGCAGCGCCCCGTAAACCGCCGTTTTGGCCCATTTGGGCGTGCGCGGGTTCTGCGCCGCGTAATACAAGAGCAGGGCCTTGTGCAGCACTTGCCGCCCCGCAAAACGCAAAAAGCGCAAGGCCCGGCCCCAAAAGCCAGCGCGAACCTCCCTATCCGAGTGCCTACCGCGCTCACTGGATGCATTGGGCTCACCAGAATTGCCGTTGGGCGAACAGGCTTCTGAAAGCGCCTGTCCATCATTCAAGCCGAACTTGTTCTCTTTCATCTCGTATCCTCTCCCACATCAGGCACAGTCCGCTGGCTCACCCATGCCATCTGCCAAATGAGACAAATCACATCCTCTTGCAAGAGACCGTGATGTAACTCCCTGCAAAACGCTGGCCCAAACGCGGCAACATGCGCGAACGCCTGTTACCCCCGATGCGCTCAACTCCCTGGGCTTTCATGCCAGGCCCAATTTAAGGCACCAACCCGCGCGCAAGCGACGCTGCGGCAAACATTCATGCCACAATCCGGCAGCTGCCGCCACAAGTTTTTTCGGCAAAAACGCTGCTTGCCCCAGCCCCTGAACCTGCTTTCACACGCATGTTTTTCACCCTGCCAACCATCCTGACCTGGACACGCATCATTGCCATCCCGATCATCATGGGCGTGTATTTCATGCCGCTGCCGGTTGCCACGCAGAACCTGGTCTCAACCCTGCTCTTCATCGGCTTTGCCATCACCGATTGGCTCGACGGCTACCTGGCGCGCAAACTGAACATGACAACGGCTTTCGGTGCTTTTCTCGACCCCGTGGCCGACAAATTCCTCGTCTGTGCCAGCATGCTGATTCTGGTTCACCTGCGCCGTGCAGACGTTTTTGCGGCATTGATCATCATCGGCCGTGAAGTGGCGATTTCCGCCCTGCGCGAATGGATGGCACAAATCGGCGCCTCGCGCAGCGTGGCCGTGCACCGCATCGGCAAATTCAAAACCGCCGCCCAAATGGCCGCCATCGCCCTGCTGCTGTACAACCACAGCATCGGTCGCATCTTCCACACCCGCCTGCTCGGCACAGCCCTGCTGTGGCTGGCCGTGGTTCTTACCGTCTGGTCCATGGCCTACTACCTGTACAAGGCCATACCCGAAATCCGCGACAAGGCGCATTAGCCCATCGCTGCAGCCTACACAGCATCTGTGCCCAAGCAGGATAAGCACAGAACCGCATCAGCAAGCATTGTCTCGTCGCCCACACAGCGATCGGCAGCAAGCGTCTCATGCCTTGCACGAAGCGGTACATCACTCATACCGCAAGCCACGAAATTGAGCCGCTTCAAGCAACAGCAAAAAACCGCTTGGCCTCAAGCCAGCCTCTCAAAACGCATTACAATCATTTCGGCCCGGACCAAGCGTTGTATGGTCATTTGCGCCCTCAGGGCATCCTGAAAAACAAAGGAATTGGTGTATAGTTCGGGCCGGTTAGGCCAGTTGATATACACGATATACCGTTGCAATAAGCAAACAAAGGGGGATTTTGTGAACAAAACTGAATTGATCGAACACATCGCCAAGCATGCAGACATCTCCAAAGCTGCTGCTGCTCGCTCTCTGGATGCCACCATTGATGCAGTCAAAAGGACGCTGAAAAAAGGCGGCACCGTTGCCTTGGTCGGCTTCGGTACATTCGCCGTTGGCAAGCGCGCTGCCCGCAAAGGCAGAAATCCGCGCACAGGCGCAGAAATAAAAATCAAAGCCGCCAAGATTCCGAAGTTTCGTCCTGGCAAAGCCCTGAAGGACGCCCTGAACTGATTTGTGACGATCCCACACCAGTACATGGTGTGAACAAAAGAGTTCTATGGGTGCTTAGCTCAGTTGGTAGAGCGGCGCCCTTACAAGGCGTAGGTCGGCGGTTCGACCCCGTCAGCACCCACCATAGAATGATCGAAACGGCCTGTGTTTTCACAGGCCGTTTTTTCATGCCTAAAATTCTCTGCGCCTCTCCTGCCTGTCACTTTTTCAAAGCTCATTTAAGGGCATCATTTTGGGGATGCGCTGCCAAGCCTTATTAACACGCGCGCAACCCAAGCTTCGCATGCACCACGCAGCATGTTTGGGCCCAGCAAAGCTCGTGCTCTTCTACAAAGAACTGCTTCTTCAAGCATGCCTTAGAGCTTGTTCAAGATCTCGGCGTGAGTGGGCAAAAAGCGGTTTGTGATGGGGTGCAAGGCGCAAAACGCCGCCAATAGTGCATGCTATTGGCAAGTTTTTGCAACACCGCAGAGCGCCCAAATCCGCTTGATTGCTCGCCGTGCAGAGATTTTGAACAGGCTCTTAGGTGACGCAAGCAAAGGGCGCACACGGCACATGCATGCTGGCATTTCAATCAAGCGTCAAACACTTGGCACTCAAGGCACATGCGCGGCGGTCCCAGCCCCGGTCCGACCGAACATTCAGCAAACCTTCTACCTACTGCCGCAGGGCTAGTGGCTCCTTGGCAGCCAAGCCGCCTTGTTGTCCCTTCTCCTTCTGCTCATCGGCCTGTTATCGCTAAGCATTTTGTCAGCCTGGCGCGCTCATAATGGGCTTTCCATTGTTCTCAACA
>JAUMWT010000035.1 GCA_030529505.1 Allobrachymonas sp.
AGCGCATTGTGGTGCGTGATCAGTTTGCCGAGCAGGGCTTTGCCATTGAGGAGTTTCACTTCAGCGATGGGGTGGTGCTGGGCGCGCAGGCGCTGAGCCAGCGGGTGAATCTGGCAACCGATGCGATGGGCTTTGTGGTGTAAGCCATAAGTCGATTGACTGGCTTGGCAGCAGGCGCGGATGTGGCCTGCTGCCACTCTTGCTTCCGTTTCCCATCGCCTGCCTCAGCAGGCGGCTGTGGCAAGCAGCAGATCGTGCCCAAGCTGGGCGCGATCTGCTTGAGCGGTTTGAATCGCTGGTTTGAACGGTTGATGTGAATGGCTGCTGCAAAGTGCGCAGCCAGCGCGCAGCACAAGGCCTGACACACGCTTGTCTCAAGCAAAATGCCCCTGTTGATGAGGCAGGGGCGTTTTGTTGGGTGCAGGTGCGTGCAGGCAAGACTGCGCAACGAAAAGAAAAGCAAAGCCTGCTGTGACTGCCCCCTCTTATTTGCGCTCTTGATGGTCTGCTCGGTCAATGCAGAGCCTAGTTCACGGCTTCAACGCGAACCAAAACCCGTGGCCATGGTTTTGAGGGTGAGCAGAAAGATCAGAAAGTCCAGCCAGACCGAGAAGTGCTTGATGTAATAGAAGTCGTGCTCGATCTTGGTGTGCGTTTCATCCACGCCTGCGGCGTAGCCATGCATCACCTGCGCCCAGCCCGAGATGCCCGGGCGCAGCACGTGCCGGTATTGATAGAAGGGGATTTCCTGTTCGAACTGTTCGACGAATTCTTTCTGCTCGGGGCGCGGGCCGATCAGGCTCATGTCGCCCTTGAGTACGTTGAATAGCTGCGGCAGCTCGTCCAACCGCGTTTTGCGCAGATAGCGGCCCACGCGCGTGACGCGGTCGTCATCAGCCTCGGCAAAGCTGACGCCGTCTTTTTCCGAATCTGCGCGCATGCTGCGGAATTTGTAGATGGTGAATTCCTTGCCGTGCAGGCCCACCCTTTGCTGCTTGAAGATGGCCGGGCCTTTGCTCTCCCACCGGATGGCGATGGCAATGCCCAGCATGAGCGGCAGCAGGATGGGCAGGGTGCACAGAATCAGCGCCACGTCCAGCAGGTATTTGATGCCCACGTACACGGGATTGGGTAGCAGGGAGCCTTCGGTGTTTTCGTACATGTGGTGGATGCGCACGCGCCCGGTCAGCGCCTCTTCGACCTGGCGGATGTTGTACACGGGGATGTTGCGCAGGGTACTGGCGGCCAGGAATTTTTGCCAGGCATAGCTCAGGGCCGGGGCGTGCAGATCGGCCACGATGGCGTGGACGTAGGTTCGGTCGGGCAGTTGCGGCTCGTCGAGCCGAATCCAGTTCGCGCCCGGCAAGCTGTCCAGATGCAG
This sequence comes from Allobrachymonas sp., assembly GCA_030529505.1. Classification (GTDB taxonomy): domain Bacteria; phylum Pseudomonadota; class Gammaproteobacteria; order Burkholderiales; family Burkholderiaceae_C; genus Brachymonas. The sequence goes on from JAUMWT010000035.1 coordinate 1,382, forward strand.
GGCGCGCCCCAGGGGCACGAAGGCCAGATTGCATTGGCGCGCACGCCACAAAACGATGGAATAGCTCAAGAGCCAAACAGCCGACAGGGCAAAGCCCCCGAAGATGTATTGCAGGCTGTAGGGCAGGCGCCACAGCAGCAGCAAGAGGGCAAAGCCCGCATACCACACCACCAGCAGCGGCACGCCGGCCACGGCCGAACGCCGGCCCGGAAACAGATTCAGGCTGCGCAGGCTGAAGACGGTGCCCACGAAGCTGATCACCACCACCGCCACGCTGACCCAGTGCCGCTTTTGGTAGGCATTGGGCAGCCACGGCCAATGCGGCAGCACGATGGCCGGCAGCACGCACACGAGCACCAGGCCAATCGCCAGCCTAAACCGGTTGGAACGCAGCAGCTTAAACATGGCCCTTATTGTCCTTTTTTATTCTTTTCGTCATGGCGCAAAGCAAAAGGAGGTTGCGGCATGGCCTGCCGAGCCTTGCGCGGCAAGTGGCGCAAGCACAAGGCATTGAGACGCCGCCGACCGGCATCAAAGCACCAGCCCCATTTATTGAAATAGGCAATCGCCGCCTGGATGTGGTACCTCAAGAGCAGTCCCTGCTTGTACGAACCCTTTTGAAACGCATGCGCGATACTGACTTGCGGCAGATACACGGCACCCGCTCCGCCACGCGCCAGCCCGTATTCGGCCAGGCGTCGCGACAGATCAATGTCTTCCATGTACATGAAATAACGTTCGTCGAAACCGCCCACGGCCTGCAAGGCATCGACCCGGCAGACCATAAAGCAGCCCGAGAGCGAAGGCGCAAAAAAGGGCCGAGTGTAATCGGCATCGCGCAGCAAGTAGCGGTGATCCAATCTGTCGCCTAGCCAGGGCAGAAAGCGGCGAGCGAACAGATTCAGCGGCGTAGGCAGCAGCTTGCACAATTCCTGCCTGCGCCCGTCGGGGTATACCACGTTGGGCATGAGCAAGGCCGCATCGCTGGCCTGCGCCCATTCGGCAATCTGCTCCAGCGCCCGATCCGTCAAGCCGATATCGGGATTGCAAAACACATGGTGCGACACTGATGCCGGCCACCGCCCCAGCACTCGGTTGTGCCCGGCGCCAAAGCCGACATTGCGGCCCACATTCACATAGATGAAACGATCGGGCGGCCGACTGGCCCGTTCACTGGCCCATTGTTCAGCCCATTCAGCCGCCCATTGCGCGCCGCCGTTGTCGATCAGCCAGACCCTGGCGACTACAGCGCTGCGGCCCAGCACCTGCAGCAAGTCCTGCAACTCGTGCAAGCGATGCTGAAACAAAACGATGGAAAACGACAGCACGCCAACTCCTGCTTTCAATAACAGGCGCCGGGCAGCAGACAACCCAAAAGGCCGGATCGGCAATCGCTGGCTGACGAAGATGGCGGCCTGGCCCACCGCCGAACACCATCCAACAGTACCCAAGGCCGCATGCGCGTGCAGCGTGCAGGCCTGCAAACAAACAAGCCAAGGAAAGGACCCGCCATGCACGGGCCTGCAATCAGGCCCGCACCCTTGCCCGCACGCAGCGGATGCCGATGCTTGAAGCCGATGCCCATCGCCAATCAGGCCGCCGGCTGCGCCGGTGCGGCCGCGCGTTCAAACTCGGCCACTTTTTGCTCCAGCTCGCTTTGCGCCTGGGCGATCAGCTGCGCATAGCGTTCGTTGGAAAAACCCCAGAGCGAGGAGTCCACATCCTCGCGGTGGCCGAGCAAGAAAGGCAAGGTGATCACCACACGCATATTGCCTTGCATTTGCAAGAAGCGGTCGATGGTGTTGGTTTGCGCGTCCTGATTGCTTTCGTCCCACTGCGCGATGCGCTGCAAAGCCGTGGGCGCATAGATATTGCCCACCATGCTGATCATGCGATCGATGGTGACATAGGTTTGCCCATCGATGCGATCGACCCGGAGCACGCGCGTATCAGGATGCACCAGCGCCATCACGCCGACAAAGGCATCCCACTGCCCGGCGTGCGCGGCCAGATAAGCCTGCACCTGCTGGCGGCGCAAGGGGTAGTCGGAGGCAAACTCCACATCATCTTCCATGATTTCGAGCTGCGGCAATCCTTGCTGCAAAGCCGTTTGCGCCAGATATTTGTAGCTCATGGCCGCGCCCGCCCAGCCGGGGGTATAACGCAGGCCATCAAAAATGGCCACATCGTTCGGGCAAACCGCTTCAAACGCTTCACGGCGCGCCGTGGTTTCAGGCAGGCTCAGCGCCATGCGTGGCGCCAGGGGCTGCGCGGCCTGGGTCAATCGGGCAAAGGCCGGGTAGTCGATGATGCGCCGCGCCAGCAACAGGCGATAGAGCATGAAGTCGAATCGCGCCTGCGTGGCAGCCACCACCTCGCGGCAGCGCGCGGCATATTGGGCGCGGCCCTGCTCGCTGTTTTGCTCGGCCAGCGCTGCTTCCAGCGCGGCGAGCAAGGCGGCTTCATCATCCAGCGGCACAAAACGCACCACGGGTTCCAGCGCAGCATGCTCGGCCTGATCAACGGCCACTTCGGACACCACGGCCTTGCCCAACGACAGGCATTCGTAAATGCGTGTGGTTTCGAGCAAGGCCCCTTCGTAATAGTGCAGATTCACCACCACCTTGGCGCCTGCCAGCGCACGGTGAATCGCCGCGCCAAAGGCATTGCCCACCACCCGCAGTTTGAAGCGACGGCCAATCGCCTCAAGCAGGCGGCGGCGGCGCGGCACGTTCACGTCACCATAAAACAGCACATCGCATGCCTCGTCGGCCTGCACGGGCTCTGCGCCGCCCCAGCTGGCGTAATCGGCAATGCCGCCAATGGGCGCATAAAACACATGCGGATACGCAATGCCATAACCCGCCAAATTGCTGATGTTGGTGCGCGCATAGTCCAGCACGGCCAGCGAGTTTTCGAGCACCGACAAATATTCGGGCGTGAACCAGCGCGAGCTCACGCTTTGCTCCATCTGAAACGCAATGCGCTTTTCGCCCGGTGGCAATTGCTTGAACATTTGCGGGCAAACGACGAAGTACAGATCCAGCGAATAGCCGCCCTCGCCTTCTTGCACCAGCTGTGCGGCCAGGCCTGCGCGCGCCAGCGCGGCTTGAATCGCATGCGCCACAAACCAGGTGTGCGGCGTCGCGAGAATGCCGCAGGCCAGGCCTTGCTGCCCATCGAACTGTTGCAGGCGCTGCACCTGCGCGGCCTGCTGATTGACGTGGCGAATGCGTTGCATCAAGGCTTGCCAATCACCCGCCGCGACATAGCGCCCGACGCTGCGCGCGCGGTGCCACCACAGGCCCACGAATTGCCCCGCGGCACTGGCACGCCAGCCGCGGGCCCGCCGCCCCAGCCAGCGCAAGCCCGCCGTGGCCCGCCAGCTGCGCGATTGCAGCATCTCTTGCAGCTGATCGTGCAGGGCGTTGGCACGCTTGCGCTCGGCCTGCAATTGCTGCGTGCTTTGGCGCAGCTGGCTGGTGGCTTCGTCCAAGCGTTGCTGCGCGGCTTGCGCTTCCCGGCGCTGTTCTTGCTGCATCTGCTCTCGGGCCTGTTCGCTGGCGCGCAGTTGATCGTTGGATTGCTGCAATTGCTCATCGCGCCGCCCCAGTTCCTGCTGCAAGGCGTGAATGGATTGGGCATCTAGCGCTTGCAGCTGTTGCAGCTGGCGCAGCCGGGCATCTTGCTGTTCGATCCATTGATGCTGGGCCTGGGTTTTTTCTTGCAAGTCGGCCAGCACCGTGTTCTGATGCAAGCGCTCGGCACGCAACTCCAGGCGCTCGCCCAAGGTGCGGAAGTAGTGCCGCACTGCCTCCCAACGCCGCGCATCAGCCGCAAACTGGCGCAGCAGCTCAGGCGCTTGCGGCCCCACCAACAGCACGCCCAGCCCGTTGCTGTGTTCAAAACTAAGCGAGGCATAGCGCTGCTTCAACTCATCCCACAGCCGCCACACGCCGAAGTCGCCCTGGCGCACGGCTGTGTCGTGGAACAGCACCACGGCGCGTTCGCTGAGCTTGGGCAGCCAGCCCTCGAAATCGTGGCGCACGGCCTCGTAAGTGTGCAAGCCATCGATGTGCAGCAGATCGATGCTGCCGTCGGCGATGTCGGCCAAAGCCTCGTCAAAGGTTTTTTGCAGCAGGGTGGAAAACGCCCCGTAGCGCGCATCGTGCTGCTCGCGCAGGGTGCGCAGGATGGCAGCGCCGTCGTAACGGCCGGCATGCGCATCGCCCCGCCAGGTATCCACCCCCCAGGCGCGCAGTGGCACGCCGTTCTGCACGGCCGCCTGACAAAACGCCAAGTAAGAAATGCCCGAGTACACGCCCAGCTCCACCAAGGTGCGCGGACGCATCAATGCCATCAACCACGCGGCAAAGGGTATGTGCCCAGCCCATGGCGCGGGCGACGAGAGAGTGTGCGGCTCCAGCCAGGCGCAGCGCGCCAGTGGCAGCCTCAAATCCTTGTCCAAGTCTGCTTGTTCATTCATGAAAGATCGTTGTCATTTGAAAGCTTCGAGCGCCCTGCGGCATTGCGCCTGCGGTGTGGCAGTGGCCCCAAGCGGCGCCTGAGCAAGAGGCAAGAACGGGGCCTGGCAAAAGCGCCAGAAAAGGCCGATCAGGGGAAGTGGGCTCGGTCATGGGGCTGTGTGCAAACGGATGTCGTGCATGGGCAAACCCAGCAGCCCGGCCGATGCGCTGCTGCATTCGGAGCGAAAGGCCAGGGCATCAAACACCCAGTGGTGCTGCACATGGTCTTGCTGGGTGCCATCGGCCACGGAGGCGGTCACGGTGTAATCGCCCGCGGGCATGCGCGGCATCAGGAAGGCGAATTCGGCCACCAGGGCTTGCCCCGCCGCGCAGGCCACGGGCTGATCGTGATAGCTGAGGTAGGTATTCTCGCCGAACAGCACCTGGCCGAGCTTGTCTTTGACGATGAAGCCGACGATGGGCCGCGCCAGGTCTTGCAAGGCACGCACGGTGATGCACAGGCGCACGGCCTCGCCTCCCACGGCCCAAGCCAGCGCTTGCCCGTCCTCATCGCACAAGCTGACGTTGGTGATGCGCGCGCCGCCTGCGCCGAAAGAGGCCGCCTGCGGATCAAAGGCGAACACGCGCAAATCATTGCGCAGATTACTGGCGTTGAGCCAAGGCAGACGTTGGTCGCCTTGCGGTGGCACAAGAGGCTCAAGAGGCACATCTCCGTCCTGCACGCCGGGTTCGGCCCCTGCTTCCATCGCCTGTCCCTGCTGGGCATAGAACTCGCGCAGATAGGCCTCGCTCACGTCCTTGGCGCTGCCCTGCATGCGCATGCGGCCTTTGTCCAGCCAGATGGCGTGCTGGCACAGATTCTTGACGGCATTGGTGTCGTGGCTCACGAACAGCACCGTGCCGGTTTGCATGAAGCCGCGCAAAAAGCGCATGCACTTTTGCGTGAAAAACGCATCGCCCACGGCCAGCGCTTCGTCAATCACCAGAATGTCGGCATCCACATGGGCGATCACGGCAAAGGCCAGGCGCACCATCATGCCGCTGGAATAGGTTTTGACCGGCTGGTCGATGAACTCGCCAATGTCGGCGAAGGCCTCGATGGCGGCCAGGCGTTGGCGCGTGACATCTTCGGCCTGGCCCAGCACGCTGGCGTTGAAGAAGATGTTTTCGCGCCCGGTGAATTCGGGGTTGAAACCCGAACCCAGCTCCAGCAAGGCCGCCACACGGCCTTTGACCTGCACCTGCCCCTGCGTGGGGTGCAGCGTGCCGCAGATGATTTGCAGCAGCGTGGATTTGCCCGAGCCGTTGCGCCCGATGATGCCCACGGTTTGCCCGCGCCGCACCTCAAAGCTCACATCGCGCAGCGCGCAGAATTCGTGGAAATAGTCGCGCGGCCTGCGCCCGAGCCAACGCTGCAGGCGCGGCCAGAAAAACTGCCTGAAGCGGTCGCTGGGCTTGGCATACACCTGATAGCGTTTGCCCAGACCCTGCACGCGAATGACCACTTCAGAGGACATCGGCAAAGCTCTTGCGCGTTTTCTGGAACCAGGCAAAGCCCAGCCAGGCCACCACGGCCGACATCAGCCAGCAGCCCGCCAGCACGGCCGCATCAGGCAGTTTGCCCCAGTACAGCACATCGCGCGTCATCTCGACAAAGGGCGTGAGCGGATTCAGATACAGCCATTGGCGATAGCCTTCGGGCAGGCTGCTGGCCGAGTAAAAGATGGGGCTCAAGAACATCAGCACGGTCACGGCGATGCCAATGATTTGCGAAATGTCGCGCAGAAACACCCCCAGCGACGCCAGCAGCCAGCTCACGCCCATGATGAACAGGCCCAGCGGCAGCAGCACCAGCGGCAAGAGCAGCACGGTGGGGTGCGGCAGGCCGTAGAAAAGGCCATAGGCCGCCAGCCAAACCGCCAGGCTGATCAAAGCGTGATACAGGGCCGAAAGCAGGCTCACGAAAGGCAGGATTTCCAGCGGAAACACCACCTTCTTGACGTAATTGGGGTTGGCCACGATCAGCGTAGGCGCCCGGTTGATGCATTCGGCGAACAGATTGAAAACGATCAGGCCCGCAAACAACACCAGGGCAAACTCGGTTTTTGAAGCGTTATTCACGCTCCAGCGCGCCTTGAACACCACGCTGAACACGAAGGTGTAAACCGCCAGCATGAACAAGGGGTTGAAAAACGACCAGAACAGGCCCAAGACCGAGCCGCGGTAACGCCCCAGCACTTCGCGCTTGGCCGCGGCGTACACCAAGCCGCGGCTGCGCCACAGGCTGGCCAGCATCTCGACAGGCGTTGCAGAAAAATCTCGCATCACAATCACTCATCCATCAAAAAAACATTGTCGGCAAACCCGGCTTGAACAAAAGCAAGCAATTGCTCGTTTTTATAAGAGCCTGTTCAAGATCTCGGCGTGAGTGGGCAAAAAGCGGTTTGGGATGGGATGCAAGGCGCAAAACGCGGCCAATAGTGCGTGCTATTGGCAAGTTTTGCAACACCGCAGACCGCCCAAATCCGATTGATTGCTCGCCGTGCAGAGATTTTGAACAGGCTCTAAGCACTGGCAAGAGCGATCTGGCTTGCAACCGAAGCGTCGTTCTGATTGAAGCCATTGATCAAACCCCGTTCACCACGCAACCGCCTAAAACATCAACAGGGGCCGACATTCAGCACCCGCCAAGCCCCTGTACTTTGACCAACCGGGGAAATCACCCCGTTTGTTTCCTTACAAAACCAGCCCTTCCCGGCACAGGCGCAACAGGTATTGGCCGTAACCGTTTTTGAGCAGGGGCTGGGCCAGGCGCTCCAGTTGCTCGGTGCTGATAAAGCCGTTGCGCCAGGCGATTTCTTCGGGGCAGGCGATTTTCAGGCCCTGGCGGTGTTCCAGCGTGGCGATGAACTGGCCCGCTTCCAGCAGGCTTTCGTGCGTGCCGGTATCCAGCCAGGCGTAGCCGCGCTGCATGATCTGCACGTGCAGCTGGCCCTTTTGCAGGTAGGCATCGTTCACGGCGGTGATTTCCAATTCGCCGCGCGCGCTGGGCTTGACCGATTTGGCAATCTCCACCACCTGCGCATCGTAAAAGTACAGGCCCGTCACGGCATAGCTGCTTTTGGGCTGAACGGGCTTTTCTTCAATGCTGATGGCGCGGCCTGCGGCGTCAAACTCCACCACGCCGTAACGCTGCGGATCGTGCACGTGGTAGGCAAACACGCTGGCGCCTTGCTCGCGCGCGTTGGCCGCGGCCAGCAGCGCGGCAAAGTCGTGGCCGTAGTAGATGTTGTCGCCCAGCACCAGGGCGCTGTGGCTGTTGCCCAAGAAGGATTCGCCAATGATGAAAGCCTGCGCCAGCCCGTCGGGACTCGGCTGCACGGCGTATTGCAGATTCATGCCCCACTGGCTGCCATCGCCCAGCAGTTGCTGGAAGCGCGGCGTGTCTTGCGGGGTGCTGATGACGAGCACATCGCGAATGCCCGCGAGCATGAGGGTGCTGAGCGGGTAATAGATCATGGGCTTGTCGTAAACGGGCAGCAACTGCTTGCTGATGGCCAGCGTGGCCGGGTGCAGGCGGGTGCCCGATCCGCCGGCCAAGATGATGCCCTTGCGGCTTGGGTGCATAAGCGGTGTCCTCAAAGAATTTCTTGCAGCATGCGGTTCACGCCCTGCTGCCAGTCAGGCAGCACCAGGCCGAAAGTGGCTTGCAGCTTGCGCGTGTCCAGGCGCGAATTGTGCGGCCGCCGCGCCGGCGTGGGAAAGGCCGAGGTGGCCACGGGCTTGAGCGCATCGAGCGCGACCTTGATCGCCACGCCGGCCTGGCGTGCTTGCTCCAGCACATGGCGGGCATAGCCGTACCAACTGGTTGCGCCGCTGGCCGTGAGGTGATACAGCCCCGCAACCGTTTCGTCTTGCCGCAGGCGCAGCAGGGCGTGGGCGGTGATATCGGCCAGCAGCTCCGCGCCCGTGGGCGCGCCGTGCTGGTCGTCGATCACGCTCAGGCTTTCGCGCTCCCGCCCGAGTTTGAGCATGGTCTTGACGAAGTTTTCGCCGCGCGCCGCATACACCCAGCTGGTGCGAAAGATCAGGTGCCGCGGGTTGAGCTGTTGCAGCAACTGCTCGCCTTCGAGCTTGGTTTGCCCGTACACATTGAGCGGCGCGGGGGCGCTGGTTTCGAGCCAGGCGCATTCGCCGCGGCCATCAAACACATAGTCGGTGGAGTAATGCACCACCGCCGCGCCCAGGCGCGCGGCCTCTTCGGCCAGCACGCCCACCGCGGTGGCATTGAGCGTGCGGGCGCGTTCCACTTCGCTTTCGGCCTTGTCCACAGCCGTGTAGGCCGCCGCGTTCACGATCACATCGGGCCGCACACGCTGCACGGTGGCGCGCAAAGCCTCGGGCTGGCCGAAATCGCCCTGCAGGGGCGCACCGTCAAGCACCGGATTGAACGCCTCGCGATGCTCCACCGCGACCACTTCGCCCAGCGGCGTCAAACTGCGTTGCAGTTCCCAGCCCACTTGCCCGTTTTTGCCGAAAAGAAGGATTTTCATGATGTGCCTCGATGCAGTTGCAATGGAAAAAACTCAATCAAAAAACATGCGCAATGGCTGTGAAAGATGGGGTCACAACCAGAGCAACCCGCCAACCCAGCGACTGCAAACGGTGGCGGGTATCCAGCAGCAGGCCCATCGTCAAACGATCAGTCGCCCAAACCCTGCACAAGCTGACACGGGCAGGCCCCTACCCCAGCAAAGCCGCACGCTGCGCGGCAGCCGCTGGGGGTTGTTGCAGCTGCAGACTTTGCAGCAGCCGTTGTGACATTCGCCGGGCTTGCCTGCGCACTCCGTGCACGGTTTCCTCATGCGTCGCTTGCTTGCACCACCCTGGGTCTTCACTGCTGATACTGCTGGCTCACCCACTCGCGGTAAGCGCCGCTTTGCACGTTCTGCACCCACTGCGGGTTGTCCAGATACCACTGCACGGTTTTGGCGATGCCGCTTTCGAAGGTTTCGGCAGGTCGCCAGCCCAGCTCACGCTCGATCTTGCGCGCATCAATGGCGTAGCGACGGTCGTGGCCGGGGCGGTCTTGCACATGGGTGATTTGCTCGGCATAGCTTTTGCCATCGGCCCGCGGGCGTTTCTCATCCAGCAAGGCGCAAATGCGCTGCACGATTTCGATATTGGGCTTTTCGTTCCAGCCGCCCACGTTGTAGGTTTCGCCCACGCGGCCCGCTTCGAGCACGCGGCGGATGGCGCTGCAATGGTCTTTCACGTACAACCAATCGCGCACTTGCATGCCGTCGCCATACACCGGCAAGGGCTTGCCCGCCAGGGCATTGACGATCATGAGCGGAATCAGCTTTTCAGGAAAGTGATACGGCCCGTAGTTGTTGGAGCAGTTGGTGGTAAGCACCGGCAGCCCGTAGGTATGGTGGTAGGCACGCACCAGATGATCGCTGGCGGCTTTGCTCGCGCTGTAGGGGCTGTTGGGTTCGTAGGGGTGCTGTTCGGTAAAGGCGGGTGCATTGGGCGCCAGGCTGCCATACACCTCATCGGTGGAAACGTGCAAGAAGCGGAAAGACGCCTGCTCGTTTGCACTCAAGCCCTTGTAGTAAGCGCGCACTGCCTCAAGCAACTGGAAGGTGCCCACGATATTGGTCTGGATGAAATCCTGCGGGCCGTGGATGGAGCGGTCCACATGGCTTTCAGCCGCAAAATTGATGACGGCGCGCGGGCGGCGCTGCGTCAGCAATTGCGTGAGCAATTCCGCATCGCCAATATCGCCCTGCACAAACAGATGGCGGCTGTCGCCCTGCAAGGCAGCCAAGGTTTCCAGATTGCCCGCGTAGGTGAGTTTGTCGAGGTTGAGCACCGGCTCGTCATGCTGGGCCAGCCAGTCCAGCACGAAATTGCCGCCAATGAAACCTGCGCCCCCGGTGACCAGAATCATCTCTCGTATGCCCTTTGCTGTTCAACTTTCGTGCGCCTGGCAGGCAAGCGCGGCTTTGTGTTCTGAATGGCTGTTGTTCTTTTGTTCCATCCATCCCCTCGGCTGGCATGCGATGCGCGGTTGGCCCGCCAAACCGCAGCACGCTCTTGGCAACAAGCGTTAACCGCTGCCTGCCGGATAATCCCGGCATTCTAATGACCCGCCACCGCAGGCCCCGCTTGCACCGGCGCTGCACACCGTGACCTGCCCTGCTGATTCTGCTTTGCCCCCCGCCCATTCGTCATCCGACGCCAGCCTGCCGCCCATCGCCGTCATCGGCCTGGGCTATGTGGGCCTGCCGCTGGCCGTGGCCTTTGGCCAGGTGCGCCCCGTACTGGGTTTTGACATCAACACGCAGCGCGTTGCACAACTGCAAAACGGACACGACAGCACGCTGGAAGTATCGACCGAGCAGCTGCAAGCCGCCACCCACTTGCGCCTGAGCCACGATGCGCAAGACCTGCGCGATCGCCGCATCTTCATCGTGACCGTGCCCACGCCGGTGGACGAAGCCCAGCACCCCGATCTGGGGCCGCTCATCCAGGCCAGCGAAACGGTGGGCCGTGCGCTTAAGCCCGGCGACATCGTGATTTACGAATCCACCGTTTACCCCGGCGCCACCGAAGAGGTGTGCGTGCCGGTGCTGGAACGCACAGCGGGCCTGACCTACATCCACAGCGGCAACGAAGGCCAAATCGACCCCGCGCAAGGCTTTTACTGCGGCTACAGCCCCGAGCGCATCAACCCCGGCGACAAGGTCAACACCCTCAGCACCGTGCGCAAAATCACCAGCGGCAGCACGCCGGCCATCGCGCGCGCGATAGATGATTTGTACGCGGGCATCATCACAGCAGGCACTTACCCGGCCAGCTCCATTCGCGTGGCCGAGGCCGCCAAGGTGATTGAAAACACCCAGCGCGACCTGAACATCGCCTTCGTCAACGAACTTTCGGTGCTGTTCGCGCGCTTGGGGATCGACACGCTGGAAGTGCTTGAAGCCGCTGGCAGCAAGTGGAACTTCTTGCCCTTTCGCCCCGGCCTGGTGGGCGGACATTGCATTGGCGTGGACCCCTATTACCTCACCTACAAAGCGCAGATGGTGGGCTACAACCCGCAGGTGATTCTGGCGGGCCGCCGCATCAACGACAACATGGGCCGCTACGCGGCGCGCCGCACCATCCAGCTGATGCTGCGCCAGGGCATGGACGCCCCGCGCTGCACCGTGGGCGTGCTGGGCATCACCTTCAAGGAAAATTGCCCCGACATTCGCAACAGCAAGGTCATGGACATGGTGCGCGAATTCCAGAACTGGGGCATGCAAGTGGTGGTGAGCGACCCCGTGGCCGATGCCGACGAGGTGCAGCGCGCATACGGCATCACCCTGCAAAGCATCGACGCCAGCCGCCCCGTGGACGTGCTCGTGGTGGCCGTGGGCCACAGCGCCTACCGCGCGCTCACGCCCGCACAGCTCAAATCCTTCACGCGCGGCGCGCAGCCCATTCTGGCCGACATCAAAAGCCTGTACGACCGGCACGCGGCGGCCGAGGCGGGATTTACCGTGTTTCGACTGTAATGACACCCAAGCGGCCTGGCCAACAACAACGGCCAACAACGACCCTTTCGGAACCTGTTTCTCAACGCGAGGCGATTGGACAAGGAGCGGGACAAAGCGCAAGGCGCCAATCGAAGGACATGGTTCGTACGATGGACACGATTTGCAACGATGCAGGCCGCCCGCTTCCATTTTCAAGCGCCTGAGAGGGGATTTTGAAAGGTTCTCAGCCATGCGGAGCATCTGCGGCAGCAGAGCCAGACCGCTCGCCCAGCTTGCGGCGCACATCTTCCTGGTAGGTGCGCATATAGCCCGCCAGATCCATGCAGCACCAGCCCATGAGGCGCATGAACGCCCCATCAAACACGATGTGCTCGGTTGCGGTGAAGCGCGTGTGACCACCGGGCAATGGCTCGAAACGGGCCTGCCAGCGGCCGCTGAAACCTTCCCCCTGCATGGTGAACGCATAAAACGCAGGCGGCTCTTTCGCCTGCGTCGTGAAACGGATCGTGCGGCCCTGGCTGCGCTCTTCCCAAACCTCCCAGCCGCGGTCATCCGTTTCCAAAATGCGCAAATCATCCAGTGAGCTGCGGTAACGCCAATCGCGGTTATTGCTGACCACGGCAAAAACCGCTTCGGGTGGCGCCTGAAACACCGTTTGCAAGGTTTGCGTTTGCTCGGACGGCGCCAGCTAAACCGCAAGCCCTAAAGCCAGCGCCAACCCAAGGCTCAGCACACTCACCAGCACTTTGAAAGAAAACATGCTTCCTCCATCCAGCGCCACGTCAATGCAGCATCACCGCTGCACCCAGGGCAGGCCACGGTAGCGCCAGCCATTGAGCTGGCCGCGGTGCTGCTGCTCGTCCAGTGCGCCTTCAAACCCTTCAAGGATGCTGTAGCAGTGATCCAGCCCCAAGTCGCCCGCGCGTTGAGCCGCCGCGATGGAGCGCACGCCGCTGCGGCACAAGAACAGCAGCTTCTTGCCCGGGTGGTGCGCCGCAATGCTTTGAATGCCCGCATCAAAGTCGGCATTGGGCTGCATGCCGGGCCAGTTCAGCCAGCTCAGGCCCAAAGAGCCGGGCACCACGCCCACCCAGGTGCGCTCGGCCTCGGTGCGCACGTCCACAATCACCGCCTCGCCGCTTTGCTGCCAGGCAAAAGCCTGCTCGGGCGTGATTTCATCAACGTCGTTCATCATGCATTGAGGATTCATCGTTTCATTCCTGTGGGTTCTTGATTGCGCTTGAGCGGCCAGCCATCGGCCAATGCCCGGCATGCGCACGTGCAGGAGGCCCGGGCAGCACGGCCAGGGCACGCGCCGCATTCTGATGCCAATCGGCCCGCACCGCTGGCTGGCTATCCACAAGCCCCCACGCCCGGCCAGCCCGGCCCCGCGATTCTGTGGCCGCTGTGCATTAAGCATGAAGGGCCTGTTGACCTCGTTCAGCATCGGCCCAAACACGCCCGTCAACGGCTCACGAAAAGCCCGGAAAAGACCTGTTTCAAAGCGGCTCCCGCAAGCGGGCGGCTTATACTAGGTGCATACACGATCAAGCGGAGATGCAAGGGTGCATCTTCGTGTTTTGGGAAGGCTGCCACAGCCCCCCGCCAACCAGAAAGGGCTCTTATGTTTCCTGAATACCGCGATCTGATTTCCCGCCTCAAAACCGAAGACCGCCACTTCGAGCGTCTGTTCAACGAGCACAACGAGCTGGACGAAAAAATCACCGAGATGGAGAAACACATCTCCCCCGTGGGCGAGCTGGAAATCGAAACGCTGAAGAAGAAAAAGCTCGCCCTCAAAGACGAGCTCTACCAAATCCTGCTGAAGGCTTCGGCCAAGTAAGCAACGCCAAGCGGCCTGCGCCATGCAAGCCGCCTGCATTCGACACCAAGGGCCTGCACAGGCCCTTTTTCTTGGCCCGAATTTGGGCTGCGGCTTCGAGATGGCCCGCGCGTTGTCAGAACCTGTTCACGATCTCAACGCGAGGCGATTGGATATGGCGCGGGATGGAGTGCAAGGCGCAAATCGAAGGGCATAGCCCGTGCTATGGACGAGATTTGCAACGAAGCAGGCCGCCCGCTTCCGTATTCAAGCGCCCGTGAGGAGATCATGAACAGGTTCTCAGCGTTGTCAGTGCGTGTGCGCCAGCAGAGCTCAAAGCCCTGCCCATTCCAGTGGCCGGGCTGATGGGCGCCAGCGCCAGCCGCGCAAGCATGGGCTGCGCAGCGGCCTTTGACGGCCCAACAGCCACAGCCCCATCCCCGTGATTGCCGTCAAGGCTGCGTCAACGCGCACTGGCCCGCCAGCGCCGCAGCGTCAGTGCATTGAGCACCACGCTCACGCTGCTGAAGGCCATGGCCGCCCCCGCCACCATGGGGTTGAGCATGCCAAAGGCCGCCAGCGGGATGCCCAGGGTGTTGTACAAAAAGGCCCAGAACAGGCCCTGCCGGATCTTGCTGTAGGTGCGGCGCGAAACGTCCAGTGCATCGGCCACCAGCAGCGGGGCGCCACGCATCAGGGTGATGCCGGCGGCTTCCATCGCCACATCGGTGCCGGTGGAAACGGCCAGGCCCACGTCGGCCGCCACGAGGCTGGGCGCATCGTTCAGGCCGTCGCCCACCATGGCCACCACTTCGCCGCGCTGGCGCAGCTCGCCGATGATGCGGGCCTTGTCGTCGGGCAGCAACTGGGCATGCACTTCGTCGATCTTCAACGCGCGCGCCACAGCTTGCGCGCTGCCTGCGTTATCGCCCGTGAGCATCACGATTTTGATGCCCAATTCATGCAAACGCTGCACCGCCTGATGCGAGGCAGGCTTGATGGTGTCACCAAAGGCCAGCAGGCCCAGCAGCTGCGCGCCAATTTGCTCGCCTGCGCCTAAACCTGCGCCCGAAGCAGGGCCGCGCATCAGCCAGGCGATGCTGTAGCCCTGCTCTTGCCAGGCATCGGCCCGCGCCTGCAAAGCGCCTGCGCTGGCGCCGCTTTCTTGCAGCAGGCGGGGGCTGCCCAGCAGCAGGGCCTGGCCGGCCACTTCGCCCTGCACGCCGCGCCCGGCCAGGGCCTGGGCGTTTTGCACCGGCGGCACGGCCACGCCTTGCTCTTGCACTTTGTGCATCACCGCGCGCGCCAGCGGGTGTTCGCTGTGCTGTTGCAGGGCGGCGGCCAGTTGCAGCACTTCGTCGGCTGATGCGCCTGCGGCGGCTTCGCAAGCCACCAGCGCCGGTTTGCCTTCCGTCAAGGTGCCGGTTTTGTCAAAGGCCACGGCGGTAACGGCATGGGCGATTTCCAGCGCCTGCGCATCCTTGATCAAGATGCCGTGGCGCGCCGCCACGCCCGTGCCTGCCATGATGGCCGTGGGCGTGGCCAGGCCCAGCGCGCAGGGGCAGGCAATCACCAGCACGGCCACGGCGTGGATGAGCGAGGGCTCCAGCTGGCCGCTGTACAGCCACCAGCCGATGAAGGTGGCTGCGGCCACCACCAGCACGGCGGGCACGAACACGGCACTGACCTTGTCCACCACGCGCTGGATGGGCGCCTTGGCGGCCTGGGCCGATTCGACCATGCGGATGATGCGCGCCAGCGTGGTTTCCGTGCCGATGGCCGTGGTGCGCACGCGCAGCACGCCTTCGCCATTGACCGATCCGCCCGTCACGCGCTCGCCCACGCCGCGCGCCACGGGCAGGCTCTCGCCGGTGATGAGCGATTCGTCGATGTGGCTTTGCCCGTCTTGCACGATGCCATCCACCGCCACGCGCTCGCCCGGGCGCACCAGCACGATGTCGCCCACGGCCAGTTGTTCAACGGGAGTTTGCACCTCTTGCCCGTTCACCAGCACGCAGGCCGTGACCGGGCGCAGGGCATTGAGCGCCGCAATGGCCGCCAGCGTTTGGCGCTTGGCGCGCGCTTCCAGCCATTTGCCCAGCAGCACCAGCGTGATCACCGCCGCAGAGGCCTCGAAGTACAGGTGCGGCTCGTGCCCGTGGCCGCCCGCCTGAACATGCTGCCAGTGCTGCCACAACAGATAAACCGACAGGCCGTAGGCTGACGAGGTGCCCAGCGCCACCAGCACGTCCATATTGCCGCTGCGCGCCTTGATCGCACCCCAGGCCGCGCGATAAAAACGCGCGCCCAGCACGAATTGCACGGGCGTGGCCAGCAGAAACTGCACCCAGCCGGGCGGCATCCAGTGGATGCCAAAAGGCATCAGCGCCATGGGCAGCACCAGCGGCGCCGTGAGCACGCCGCCCAGCGCCACCGGCCACCACTGCGGCCAGGCTTTGCCATTGGCGGCAGGTGCGCTGCCCGCCTGCGACACGGCGCTGGCCTGGTACCCGGCGGCCTGTGCCGCTGCCAGCAAGCTGGCGAACGACACGCCTTGCAGCACCTGCACCGTGGCTTTTTCGCTCGCCAGGTTCACGCTGGCATCGAGCACGCCGGGCACCTGGCGCAGCGCCTTTTCCACGCGGCCCACGCAGGCCGCGCAGCTCATGTCCTGAATCTGCAATTCAAACGTGGCCGTGCGCACGCCGTAGCCTGCGGCCTCGACCGCGGCTTGCAGCTGGGCAGCGGTGACGTTGGCATCGGCCGTGACGCTGGCCTGCTCGCTGGCCAGATTGACGCTGGCGGCCTGCACGCCGGGCACTTTGAGCAGGGCTTTTTCCACGCGGCTCACGCAGGCCGCGCAAGTGATGTCGGCCACGGAGAGCTGAAAAGACTGCACGGAAGAAGAAGGCTGGCTTGGCATGACGGACCCCAGAAGGCAAAGTGACTCAAACAGAAAACAGTAAACAGAAACAGCGCATCAGGCGCGCGCGGCCAATCGGGCCACATGCACAATCAGCGCACGCATGGCTGGCTTCTCAAACAAGCTCAAGGCCGCGTATGACCTTCATCTCTCTTAGAGCCTGTTCAAAATCTCATCGCGAAGTGATTGGAAATGGGGCAGGATGGGGTGCAAGGCGCACATCTTTGCATGTGGCGCAGTGCATCGCCCGTGCGGCATGTGCAAGGTAGTTGACAAGATTTGCAACGCCGCAGACCGCCCGCTTCCATCATTCAAGCGCCCGTGAGGAGGTTTTGAACAGGCTCTTGATGCACGGATACGGATTTTGAACGATCACGCCACAGGCTGCAGCCCCAATGCCCCTACTCGGAACAGCGGTGCTGTAGGCGCAGCCATGCCCAGGCCCTGCCAGCCCCGCCAGAGCAGGGCGCTGTTCATCATCCATGGCGCGGCTCGTTCAAGGCCATTGGGCAAATGCAGTAACATCGGTCGTTTCTGCAAACCGTGCCAGGCTCTGGCGCGCCGCGGCGCCAATCAATCGCTGAACACAGCACGCCCGGCCCATCTGCCCTGCTGCGGCCAATCACCCTCGCCATGCGCACGGCTCCGGCCGCCCACTGCCCCTTGCGGCCCGCGCAGCCAACCAACGCCCGCGACCTTTCGCGCCCCGAGACGAATGCGGCAGCCCCGCTGCCCCTTTTGCCCATGACGCCACACGCTTCTGGAACCAACACCGCGCCCATGCCCATTGCCGAGCGCTTTTTGTGGACGCTGATTCCGCTGGGCGGCCTGGCGCTGCTGCTGTTCAAACTGCTGGCAGCGCCCCTGCCCTGGGCCTTCAGCGCCGAGTGGATTCCGGCGCTCAACGCCAGCCTGGATGTGCGCATCGACGGCCTGTCGGCCCTGATGCTGCTCATGATTCTGGGCGTGGGCAGTGCCGTTTTCATCTACGCCGGCGGCTATCTGCACGGCCACCCGCAGCAGCGCCGCGCCTATGTGCTGCTGAGCCTGTTTGCCACGGCGATGGTGGGCTGCGTGAGCGCCAACAACCTGCTGCAACTCTTCATGTTCTGGGAGTTGACCAGCCTGCTGTCTTTTCTGCTGGTGGGCTTCAACCACGAAGACGAGGCCGCGCGCAAATCGGCCCAGCAGGCCATGATCATCACCGGCGCGGGCGGCCTGGCCATGCTCGGCGGCATCGTGATGCTGGGGCAGCTCACTGGCACCTGGCGCATCAGCGACATCGTGGCGCAACTGCCCCATCTGCCCGCCAGCCCCGCCTTCTGCACGGCCATCGGCCTCATCATGGTGGGGGCGTTTACCAAAAGCGCGCAGTTTCCT
>JAUMWT010000093.1 GCA_030529505.1 Allobrachymonas sp.
GCCGCATCGGCCACGTGCGCTGGCTGCGCAATCTGGCCGTGGCCTTGGGCAATGCCTTGCGCACGGCCGCGCAGCAAGGCGATGCGCCGCAGATGCAGGCCATTGCCAGCGCCTTGCAACAGCAGGCCCGGCACCCCGAAGCACTGGTGCGCGAGCACGTGGCCTGGGCCTTGGCGCAGGCGGTGGAGGCCAGTGCAGGCGCAGCCCGGCAGCCCGCTGCCGAGTCGATGGCAGAAGCGGCCGCAGAAACTGGAGTGGATGGAGTGGAGCAGCAGAACGCTCAAATCGCATACAGCTTGGCGGCGGCAAGCGATTGGCAGAAATAACAGACCGGTGAGCGCAGCGCAGCCAAGCGAGGGCGCGCTGTTGCGAAGGCGGGCGCATGCCCTGCGCTGTGCCGCGCCGCTTTGGCTTTTGGCTTTTGGGACTCGCCCAACCGCGGTGGGCAGCCAAGGGAAAGTAAATTAGCCAGTGAATCGGAAATTTGAATCACAAAGTGAATCGCGTATGCGGCTGGGCCGCCAAGCCGCCAAGGCATCGTCGCCAGCGCATGGCTGCGGGTGAACATGATGGATGAGCCAGGCGGATCGCTCGCTGCCGGTGAATCGTGTATCTTTGTGCGCTTTTGCGCACGGGTGCTGGCGCTGGCCAAGCCCGGCCGTTTCCTGAAAAAACATCGCATGTCCGCTGCTGCTTCTGCCTCATCCACACCGCCTGCTGTTGCGCCTGCAAGCACCCGCCCCCTCATCCGCTTGACTTACCCCGGCGCGGCCCAGGCGCTGGCGGTGCGCGCCGTCATGCTCGATCTGGATGGCACCTTGGTGAATACGCTGGGCGACTTCGATCTGGCGCTCAACGGCATGCTGGCCGAGCAGCAATGGCCAGCGGTGGATCGCGCCTTCATCGCGCGCACCGTGGGCAAAGGCTCGCCCTATCTCATCCGCCAAACCTTGCTGCACCTGGGGCTGGGGCAGGGCGGTGCGGTGGACGAAGCTTTGTACGAACGCGCTCACGCCAGCTATCAGCAGCACTACGCGCACATCAACGGCCAGGCCAGCGAGCTGTATGCGGGCGTGGCGCAAGGCTTGGCGCAACTGCATGCGGCAGGCCTGCCGCTGGCCTGCATCACCAACAAACCCACGCAGCCCGCGCGCGATTTGTTGCAGATGCTGGGTGTGGCGCATTACTTTGCCTGCGTGCATGGCGGCGACTTTTTCGCGCGGCGCAAGCCCGATCCGCTGCCGCTGGTTGAAACGGCTCGCCTGCTGGGCTGCGAACCGGCGCAGGCGCTGATGGTGGGCGATTCGGTCAACGATTCGCTGGCGGCGCACGGGGCCGGTTCGCCCGTGCTGCTGATGCGCTACGGCTACAACCACGGCGAGCCGATCGAGGGCGTGCCTGCCCAAGGCTATCTGCACAGCCTGGCCGATGTGCAGCGCGTGGATGGATGAGAGGCGGCGCTTGGTTTGATCGGGTATGGGGCGGTGGACAAATGCTGCGGTGGTCGCGAGAGCTGCGGACCAAGCCTCTGCGTTGTTTTCGCTGGCAGCCAGGGTTATTCACGGGTGCCAGCGGCTGTTCCGCCTTGTTCTTTGGGATAGACTAGCGCCCATCATGTTTTTTCACTTCATCATCACCACAGGTCGGGCTGACCGGGGAGCATGGCCCTGGCGGGGCTGACGGCTTTCTGGCGTTGCAGCCTGCGCGGCTGACAACGCCTTTGTGATGGATGTGTCTGCACGTGCCACCGCTTGCGTGGCCAATGATCCAAATCCGGCTTTCAACCCCAGCCTGCCATCGTGAATTCGTGAATGGATGGCCTTGGGCCAGCGAAGCGCAATGGCCTGATTGGGCGTTTGGGCAGCGGCAGACACGGCAGGTTTTTCAAGGCTTTTGGAATGTGGCACAGGCGGCATGCGCGATCAGGGCGCTGCCTGATGCGAAAGCGCCATCAGCCCTTTGCAGAAAGTGAGCGATCATGATGAGCGAAATCGAATTCAACAGCCTGGCCGCGCAAGGCTACAACCGCATCCCGCTGATGCTGGAAGCCTTTGCCGACCTGGAAACGCCGC
>JAUMWT010000094.1 GCA_030529505.1 Allobrachymonas sp.
GCTGGCCCGATCATCTGGGGCGCTTCATCTCTCTGGTGGGCGTTTCAACGCCCACCTTCTGGCTGGGCTTCATCCTGATCTACGTGTTTGCGGTGTGGCTGAAGTGGCTGCCGCCTTTCGGCCGGCAGGGCTGGCGCAGCTACATCATGCCGGTGTTCACCATGTCCTTCATGTCGCTGGCTGTCAACTCGCGCCTGCTGCGCAGCTCCATGCTCGAGGCCAAGGGCCAACGCTACGTGCTGTGGGCGGCCATGCGCGGCCTGCCGCAAACATACATCACGCGCCACCACGTGCTGCGCAATGCCATGCTGCCCATCCTGACGGTGTCGGGCATGTATCTGGCGCAGTTGATCGGCTGGAGCATGATGGTGGAAACGGTGTTTGCCTGGCCGGGCGTGGGGCGCTGGCTGGTGGCCTCCATCAATAACCGCGACTACCCCGTGCTGCAATGCTTCACGATGGTGATGACCACCTTCTTCGTTCTGATCAATCTGCTCAACGACATCCTCTACGCCTGGGTGGATCCGAGCATCCGTTACTCGGCCAGCGACAAGGGGATGAGCTGAGATGAGCGCGACAACAGGCACCGGCGTTACCGAGGCAGCCGCGCCAGCAAGTGCGCCTGCTCCTGGCGCTGAGCCCTTGCCCGTGCAGCACGGCGGCGGGCTGCGAGCGCCGCAAACGCCGCAACCCACGCCCGACCCGTCTGATCAACCCGGCATGCCGTTCGAGCACAAGCCCAGCCTGTGGCAAAGCTTCGTGGGTTTTCCACTCTCGCTCAAGTTGGCGCTCGTCATCATCGCGGTGCTGGTTCTCGTGGGCGTGGCCGCGCCCTGGCTGGCGCCCTACGATCCGCTGGAGGTGGACGTGACCCAGAAGCTGCAGGGCTGGAGCCGTGCGCACTGGCTGGGCACCGACTATCTGGGGCGCGACATGCTCTCGCGCCTGCTCTACGGCACGCGCATTTCGGTGGGCGTCACGGCGCTGGTGCTGGCCCTGGTGTTTCTGGCGGGCTTGGTGATTGGCGGCGTGGCGGGTTTTTTCGGCGGCAAGGTCGATTCCCTCATCATGCGCACGTGCGATATTTTCATGACCATTCCGTCCACCGTGCTGGCCGTGTTCTTCGTGGGCGTGCTCGGTGTGGGCATGGTCAATGTGGTGGCGGCGCTGGTGCTTTCGAGCTGGCCGTGGTATGCGCGCATCGTGCGCAGCGTGGTGCTGTCGGTGCGCGAGCGCGACTATGTGCTGGCTGCGCGCGCTTCGGGCGTGCCGCCCATGCACGTGCTCGTCAAGCACATCCTGCCGGGCGTGTATGCGCAGCTGATCGTGCTCAGCACCATGGACATCGGCCACACCATGATCCATGTGGCGGGCCTGTCGTTTCTGGGCCTGGGCGTTGCCCCGCCCACGCCCGAATGGGGCGTGATGATCAACGACGCGCGCAGCTACATCTACAACCAGCCCATGCTGGTGGTGCTGCCGGGCCTGATGCTGTTTCTGACCGTGATGGCCTTCAACCGCGTGGGCGATGCCCTGCGCGACATGCTCGACCCCAGCCTGATGGCTGGCGGCAAGAAATGAAAGCGGGGGAAAGCGGGGCCAAGGGCATGAGGCAGAAACTGAGGGTGGAAAACCTGCGCCTGGGCGCCGTGAAAAACGGCCAGCCGCTGGAACTGGTGCAGGGCGTCAATCTGGAGATTGAACGCGGCCAGATACTGGCGCTGATCGGCTCCAGCGGCAGCGGCAAATCGCTGACCTGCGCCGGCCTGCAAGGCGTGCTGCCCGCGGGCATCCAGCACCTGGGCGGGCGCGCGTGGATTCAAGACGGCGAGCAACAGCGCCCTGTGCGCCCCGGCCGCGACGTGGCCACCATCATGCAGCACCCGCGCTCGGCTTTCGACCCGCTCATGACCATGCGCGCCCACGCGCAGGAAACGGCGCGTTTTGCGGCGCGCCCCCGCCAGCTGAGCGAAGAAGAGCTGCGCAACTACCTGGCCGAAGCGGGCCTGAGCGATCCGCGCGTGCCCGATCTGTACCCCTTCGAGATGAGCGGCGGCATGCTGCAACGCGCC
>JAUMWT010000036.1 GCA_030529505.1 Allobrachymonas sp.
CGCGGGCAGCTCCACGCCGATCTGGCTCTGGGTGATGTCGGCGCCTTTGGAGTCGGTCAGCGTCAGCACCTTGTCGTCGGCCTCAATGTCTGCGGGCAGATAGAAATTGATGCGCTCGAAGTTGTGGATGTTCTTGACGGCCACGTCCTTGGTGCGCATCTCCAGCGTGTTGCCCGTGCGCACATTGGCACTGGCAGTTTGGGAGTAACCGCCATACAGCTCGGGCCCAGTCAATTGCCCGGAAACAATGCGCTCAAAAAAGTTGGGCTGCCCTTCGATGATGAGCTTGTTGCCGGTGGCCTGCATCTGCTCCGCGCCGCTTGGCGTTGTGCCGGCATCAGCGTAGCCGCCGTAAACATTGTTGGCAATTTTGCCCGCGCTGATGCGCACGGTGTTGTTGGTGGCGTTTCTGCCGTGTCCACCCATGATCTGGCCGCGGATTTCCGCGTCTGCACCGTTGATGATGACCGTGTTGCCATCGGCCAGATTGCCTGCGGCGCGGCCCGCCTTGCCGCCAATCACCTGGCCCGTGACCGTGCCGGCCGTAATGGTGACCGTGTTGTTTCGGCTCACCCGAACATCGCTTGGGCTGGCAATGTCTTTGGAGAGTCCGCCAAAGACCGTGCCTTCGATCTCTGCATCGCTGCCGTTGATTTCAACCCGGTTGTCTTCTGCGGCGCCGTTCCAGCTGTCGCCGCCATAGATGTAGCCTGCGCGGGTTTCTGGGCCGGGGCCGAAGGTGCCGCCGGTGATGGTCACGGTATTGCCCTTGGCATGGGCCTTGTCGCCCGTGGCCTGGCCCCCGTAGGTGGCGCCCTGGATCAGGCCGCCGCTGATGGTGACTGTGTTGTTGCTGGCCGATGCGTTGATGCCGCTTGTGGATGCGCCATGCACGTCGCCGCCGATTCGGCCACCTTCAACGAACACCTTGTTCTGTTCTGCCGAAATGTCGGCAGCCGAAGGCGTTGCGCCGTACACATTTCCAGCCATCGTGCCGCTTTTGACGCCCACGGTATTGCCGCTGTGGCGCTCGTCAAGCTTGGCATCGCGCACGCTGTCGGGGTTGTCTTGCCCCAACTCGCTGACGTTGACCGGCCCCAGGCTTCGGTCCTTGTTGCGGATGGTCGTCAGCTTGTTGTCGTAGTCGGCAGGAACATTTTCTCCGTCAAAAATAAAGTCGACCGGCTGCGGTGGCTGTGGCGGTTGCGGCGCATTGTCGTCCAGCACTGTGGCAAACAGGTTCTTGCTGTCCCTGCTCAGCTTGAAGGCATAGAGCAGGGCCGAGCCGGACTGGGCTTGCAGGTGGTTGGTTTCGTTGCCTTCGTTGCTGATGAGCTGGCCATTGCTGGTATGAATCAGGGCCACCCGCTCGTCTTTCCTGAGCTGCGCGCCCGCGGGCAGCTCCACGCCGATCTGGCTCTGGGTGATGTCGGCGCCTTTGGAGTCGCTCAGCGTCAGCACCTTCTCGTCGGCCTGAATGTCTGCGGGCAGATAGAAGTTGATGACTTCGAAATTCTTGATATTCCCTACCGTCACCCCCTTGGTGCGCACTTCCAGCGTGTTGCCGCTGGCCTCGATGTGGCTGGCGCTGGTGGCAGCGGCTTTCCAGCCATGCAGGGTGGGCCAAACATCGATGTTGCTGCCAGGCCCTGCTTTGCGGGAGAGAAATTCGGGCGAGCCCTCGATCACCACCTTGTTGTTCTTCAGCTGTATTTTTTCCGGGTTGCTGAAGTTCGAGCTTCTATTGGCCGGGCTGTAGCCGCCAATGACGTCGTTGGCGATTCTGCCCGCGCTGAGGGTGACGGTGTTGCCGACGACGTCTCTGGCATGTCCTCCGATGATTTCGCCTGTGACATGCGCATCGGCGCCATTGATCAGGACGCGGTTGCCTTCTGCCTTGCCGTTGGTTGTGGAGCCTCTTGGCGCAAGGCCACCGATGACCGAGTCTTTGACGGTGCCCGCTGTGACCGTGACGCTGTTGTTTATGGCGGAAAGGCTACTCTGGGCATTGGCGTTGCTTGCCCCTCCATACACGGCCTGCCCGATCACGACTTTGTCGCCATTGATGAGGACGGAGTTGCCTTCGGCCGATCCGCTGGTGCTGTAGCCGCCAAAAACAGCGCCATTGTTAAATCCTTTGACTTCTCCGCCCGTGATGGTGACTTTGTTGTTTTTGACAGAAGCATCTTTGCGAGAAGTGTGCGCCCCGTAAACGCCTTTGCGGATTTCGCCGCCTTCGATCAAAACCTGGTTGTTTTCCGCATTTGTTTTTTCAGATGGGGCAGCGCCCAGAACATGTCCTTCAATCGTGCCGCTTTTGACGGTTAGCTGGTTGTTGCTGTGGCGCTCATTCAGCAGCCTTCGTTGATCAGAGTAGGGATCATTGTTGATATCAAGCTCGCTTGCCTTGACCGGGCCGAAGCTGTTGCGCAGAAGAATATTCAGCAATTTTTCCTTGTTGTCGGTAGGGACATTTGCACCGTCGAACACGATGGTTTCGGCATGCGCTGCCCCGCAAAGCAGCAGCCCGGCCAGGGCCAGGGGCGTGAGACTGTGCTTGCCCCTGCGTCGCAAGGCAGGGCAAGCGGGGTTTTTGTACGGGGGGGGGGTGGATGGCATGATCTGGCCCTTTCTTCAAAACATAAAATTTAAAAAAAATTAAGAAGGTGTGGGAGTCTACTTCAATTTGTGAATAAAGTCTATAAAAGTAAGGTGAGCGGGAAAAACGCAAGAAATGGCGCAAGGCATTTGTTTCGAGAATAGGCGGCTTGCGCTTGTTTCTGCAGGCCAAAAAGGGGGCCAAGCCGTGCGCTCTGCCAGGGCAGAGGCGGCATGGGGGCTGGATACAATCCCGCCCCATGCATCTACACATCCTTGGCATTTGCGGCACTTTCATGGGTGGCGTGGCCGCTTTGGCGCGCGAAGCGGGCCACACCGTTACCGGCTGCGACGCGGGCGTTTACCCGCCGATGAGCGATCAACTGCGCGCGCTGGGCATTGATCTGATCGAAGGTTTTGGCGCCGAGCAAACCGCGCTCAAGCCCGACGTGTATGTAGTGGGCAACGTCGTCAGCCGCGCGCGCCTGGCCGATGGCAGCCCCAAATTCCCTTTGATGGAGGCCATTCTCGACCAGGGCCTGCCCTACACCAGCGGGCCGCAGTGGCTGGCCGAGCACGTGCTGCAGGGGCGGCACGTGCTGGCGGTGGCGGGCACGCACGGCAAAACCAGCACCTCGTCCATGCTGGCCTGGATATTGGAAGCTGCTGGTTTAACGCCCGGCTTTTTGATCGGCGGCGTGCCGCTGAACTTTGGCGTATCGGCCCGGCTGGGGCAGCAGGCGGCAGGCCAGGCGCGACCGCTGTTTGTGATCGAGGCCGACGAATACGACACCGCCTTTTTCGACAAGCGCAGCAAATTCGTGCACTACCGCCCGCGCACGGCGGTGCTCAACAATCTGGAATTTGACCACGCCGACATCTTTGATGATTTGGCCGCGATCGAGCGGCAGTTCCACCACCTGCTGCGCACCGTGCCCGCCAGCGGTTGCGTCGTGGCCAACGGCTTGGAAGAAAGCATTGCGCGCGTCATCAATCAAGGTTGCTGGAGCCAGATTCAAACTTTTGGCAGCGCCGTGAGCGATTA
The DNA here is from genome assembly GCA_030529505.1 of Allobrachymonas sp. Taxonomy (GTDB): domain Bacteria; phylum Pseudomonadota; class Gammaproteobacteria; order Burkholderiales; family Burkholderiaceae_C; genus Brachymonas. The sequence continues at coordinate 3,644 of JAUMWT010000036.1, forward strand.
CACCGCGCAAGGCGAGCCGCACGACTTTGCCGTGCTGCATCGTGGGCAGGATGTGGGCCGGGTGCAGTGGGCGCTCACAGGCACGCACAACCAGCTCAATGCGCTGGCGGCCATTGCCGCAGCTGCCCATGTGGGCGTGGCGCCCGCCGTGGCGGCCGAGGCGCTGGGCCGCTTTGCCAACGCCCGCCGCCGCATGGAAGTGCGTGGCACCGTGCCGCGTGCGGGCGGCATCGTCACCGTTTACGATGATTTTGCCCATCACCCCACGGCCATCCGCACCACGGTGGACGGCCTGCGCCGCAAGCTGGATGCCGACAGCAAACAACATGAGCGCATCCTGGCGATCTTCGAGCCGCGCAGCAACACCATGAAGCTGGGTACCATGAAAAGCCAGCTGCCTTGGTCGCTGCAAAACGCCAGCCTGGCCTTTTGCCACAGCGGCGGGCTGGATTGGGATGCCGCCGCAGCCCTGGCCGACATGGGCGCACGCGCGCAAGTCGCCCCCAGCATCGACCAATTGCTGCAACAAGTGCTGGCCGCCGTGCAGCCCGGCGACCACCTGCTGTGCATGAGCAACGGCGGCTTTGGCAACATCCATGCGCTGTTGCTGGAGCGTTTGGCCCAAGCCTGAAGCCGCATCGAACGTTTGACAAACATCGTTTTTTAGCCTTGCGCACATGCGCGAGGGCTTTGTCTTTTTCTTTGGAACACCATGACGCATCCCACCCTGACCAATCTTGACAACCCCGTCCTGCGTGCAGGGCTGCAAAGCCTGCTGGATGACAAAACCAAGCCTTTGGGCTCTTTGGGGCGGCTGGAGCAGTTGGCTGTGCAAATCGGCCTGATTTTGCAAAGCACGCGCCCGGTGTTGCAGCAGCCGCAAATGCTGGTGTGCGCGGGCGATCACGGTTTGGCCAAGCTGGGCGTATCGGCCTATCCGCAAGATGTGACATGGCAGATGGTCGAGAACTTTCTGGCGGGTGGCGCGGCCGTTAACGTCTTGGCCAGACAGCATGGCATTGCCTTGACCGTGGCCGACTGCGGCGTGGCGCACGATTTTGCGCCGCGCGAGCAATTGCGCTTGTGCAAGGTGGCGCCCGGCACGGCAGACAGCACCCAAGGCCCGGCCATGACGCCCGAGCAGTGCCAGCAGGCCATGTCCAATGGCCGCGCGCTGGTGCAATCGCTGCCCGGCAATGTGTTGATGCTGGGCGAAATGGGCATTGGCAACACATCGGCCGCGGCCTTGCTGCTGGCGCGTTTGGGCGGGCACGACATTGCCGTGTGCACGGGCGCAGGCACAGGGTTGGATGATGCAGGCATACAGCGCAAAACGGCCATTCTGGCGCGCGCTTTGGCCGCCAACCCGCAAGCCACGCAGCCGCTGGATGCGCTGGCGGCCCTGGGCGGCTTTGAAATCGCCACCATGGTGGGCGCCTTCTTGCAAGTCGCGCTTGAAAACCGCGTGATTCTGGTCGATGGCTTCATCGTCTGCTCGGCGCTTTTGGTGGCCGCGCGCATGGAGCCGCTGGTGCTGCAACGCTGCATCTTTGCGCACCAGTCTGACGAGCGCGGGCACGCCCTGATGCTGCAAACGCTGGGGGCCCAGCCCTTGCTGGATTTGGGCTTGCGTTTGGGCGAAGGCTCGGGCGCGGCGCTGGCCTGGCCCTTGCTGCAGTCGGCCTGCGCCATTCTGAATGAAATGGCCAGCTTCAGCCAGGCAGGCGTGGACCAGAAAAGCGCCTGAAAACCGCGTGGCGGGGCGCAGCCTCGCACTGAAGCCAGCTGCTTGTCAGGCGAGCCTCGGTTTTGCGCATCAGCTCTTTTGCTTGCCGCCTGCCAGCAAAACAATCACGGCGCCGGCCCCGCCTTCGGTCGCGCGGGCTTGCACAAAGGCCAGCACATCCTGCTTTTGCAGCAGCCAGCCATAGACCTTGTGTTTGAGCACCGGGATGCGGCCGGGCGAGCCCAGGCCCTTGCCCGTGACGATGCGCACGCAGCGCAGGCCCTGGCGCTGGCAATCGCGAATGAAGGTGGAAAGCGCCGTGCGCGCCGCATCGCGCCGCAGGCCGTGCAGGTCGATTTCGGCGCGAATGCTCCAGTGCCCGCGGCGCAGTTTGCGCAAAACATCGTCGCCGATCTCGGGCCGTTTGTAGCTGAGCTGCTCATCCGTTTCAAGCAGGCTGCTGATGTCGATGGCGTCGCTCAACGCCTCTTGTAAGACAGCAGCGTGGTCTTGTTCGCGCTGGCGGGCGCGGGGCGCGGCAGGCTGCTGGCGTTGCATGACGCGCGAGGCATGGTCGCCGCGCAGGGGCTGCACGGGCCCAACGGTAGCGGCAAACAGGTGGCGCTGCAGCTGTTGTTGCCGGCGCTCTTCTTCCAGCGCTTTTTCGCGGGCTTGGGCCTGGGCGCGCCGGGCTTGCAGTTCGGCGCGGATGTGGCGCAGGTCTTGAAGCGAACGGGCCGATCTTTGCATGGCGTCAAACGTCTTTCAGGCTGGCGCTCCAGCGGCCGTTCCAGGCGTCGGCCGCTGCCTCGTTGTGCAGATGCTGGCGCGCGTGCTGCAACTGGCGCCGGTCGCGCTTGGTGGGGCGGCCTTGTTGCAGGCTGTGCGCGGGTTCTGGTGCGAGGCGGCGCTGCTCGGCCAGCGCCTGGCGCAGGGCCAGGCTCTCGGCCGTTTCGGCGTACAGGGTTTGGGCGATGGCCGCCGGGCCGCGCTGGGCCGACAAGGCTTGCACGGCCACGGTGCGTGGCATGTGCCCCTGGCGCAGGGCGATGGTGTCGCCGCAGCGGATGTCGCGCGCGGGCTTGCAGGGCTGGCCGTTGACTTGCACGCGGCCTTTGATGATTTCTTCCACCGCCAGTGCGCGGGTTTTGTAAAAGCGTGCCGCCCACAGCCATTTGTCCAGGCGCATGGCGGCGGTCTGGCTGGTGTCGGGAGGCGTGGACTTTTTCATGCGGCAGGCTTGCGCACGAGGCGCGACAAACACATGCGGCAAGGCTAACACAGCAGGCGATTTTTTTTGTGCAAGGGCTGTTTGCATGGCATGCGCAGAAGCCTGCCAGCGGCTGCCCGCCGCGGACTGTTTTGTGCATGGGCATTGCTGCGGCTTGTGGCGAATCGGTTGGTGAGCGCCGGGAGATGGGAAGGCCGTCCGCGCCGAGCATCGCACGGGTGTTTCGTCCTGCCTGGTTGCAAGCGCGATGATGGTGCGTTCCGCTGCCACGAGGGCTGTTGGGACAGGCCCTTGATGGGGCGCGGGATCAGTAATCCAGCCGCTCGGGCTGGATGCGCTGCAAGACGGTTGTGGCGATTTCTTCGATCGATTTGCTGGTGGTTGAGAGCCAGTGCACGCCCGAACGGCGCATCATGGCTTCGGCCTGGGCCACTTCATGGCGGCAGTTCTCCAGGCTGGCGTAGCGCGAGTTGGGGCGGCGCTCGTTGCGGATTTCCGAAAGCCGTTCAGGCTGGATGCTCAGGCCGAACAGCTTGTGCTTGTAGGGCAGCAGGGCTTCGGGCAGTTGCTGGCGGTCGAAGTCTTCGGGGATGAGCGGGTAGTTCGCCACCTTGAGCCCGTATTGCATCGCCAGATAAAGCGAGGTGGGCGTTTTGCCGCTGCGGCTCACGCCGATGAGGATGACGTCGCTCTTGGCCAGATCGGCGTGCGTTTGGCCGTCGTCATGCGCCAGGCTGAAGTTGATGGCCTCGATGCGGTCTTTGTATTCCTGGCTCTTGGCCGGATCTGAGAAACGCCCGATGCGGTGGTGGCTTTTGATGCCCAGCTCGATTTCCAGCGGCTGCACGAAGGTGCCGAACATGTCCAGCACCATGGCGCGGCATTCGGTCTTGATGAGCCAGAGGATGTCGTCATGCACCAGGGTGCTGAAAACGATGGGGCGTTTGCCCTCGGCATCGGCCGTTTGGTTGATCTGCTGCACGGCCTGGCGGGCCTTGTCCATATTCGATACGAAAGGCAGGCGCACGTGGCGCAGCGGCTGCTCGAATTCGAACTGGTTGAGGATGGCGTTGCCAAAGGTTTCGGCGGTGATGCCGGTGCCGTCAGACACGAAAAAAACGGTGCGTTGGTGGGAAGGGGGCTGCTGGGGCATGGTTGAAACGTGTGGTGGGCAAGGCAAGGGTGGCAGTTTAGCGGCAGTGGGGCTGGGCTTTGGCGCTGTGCATCAGTGATTGAGGCAAGGGGCGCTGCGTGCGAGAGGGGCGCTGGGCGCTCTCTATCCAGACACCTGAATAACACTTGAATACGAAGACGCGCCCTTGCAAAAAGCTGATGTTTCGGCTGGGCCGCAGCCACTAAAATGCTGCCCTGTTCTTTCATCCATTCAAGGATGCAGGCCGCCGGGCCTGCGTCTCTTGTGGGCCTTGCGATATCTCGAACAAGCCAAGCCAAGGCCCTGCCGCCGAGTTTTTTACCTTTGGAGCATGTCATGACTGCATTGTTTGCACCGACCGATCTGGTCGTTCCTTTCGAAAAACTCCGCATGAGCGATGTGGACACGGTGGGTGGCAAAAACGCCAGCCTGGGCGAGATGATCTCGCAGCTGCCGCAAGGCGTGCGCGTGCCCACGGGCTTTGCCACCACGGCGCATGCGTTTCGTGAATTCCTCAAGCACGACGGGCTGGACGCCAAGATCCAGGCCAAGCTGGATGCGCTCAATGCCGACGACGTGAACGCGCTGGCCGCCACAGGGGCTGAAATTCGTGCATTGGTGGAGCAGCAACCTTTCCCGGCCGATTTGGAAAAAGCCATTCGCGATGCCTTTGCTACCTTGAGCGGCGGCAACGCGCAAGCCAGCTTTGCCGTGCGCTCGTCGGCCACGGCCGAGGATTTGCCCGATGCTTCGTTTGCCGGGCAGCAAGAGACCTTCCTGAACGTGGTCGGCATTGACGATGTGCTGCACAAAATCAAGGAAGTGTTCGCCTCGCTCTACAACGACCGCGCCATCAGTTACCGCGTGCACAAGGGCTTTGCCCATGCGGACGTGGCCTTGTCGGCCGGTGTGCAGCGCATGGTGCGCTCCGATCTGGGGGCTGCGGGTGTGATGTTCACCATGGATACCGAAAGCGGTTTCCGCGATGTGGTCTTCATCACCTCCAGCTACGGCTTGGGCGAAACGGTGGTGCAGGGCGCCGTCAACCCCGACGAGTTTTACGTGCACAAACCCATGCTCGAAGCGGGCAACAAGGCGCTGATCCGCCGCAACCTGGGCAGCAAGCTGATCCAGATGGTGTTTGCCAGCCCCGAAGAAAAAGCCGCCACTGGCAAGCTGGTCAAGACCGAAGACGTGCCTGCTGAGTTGCGCAACCGCTATTCGCTCACCGACGATGAGGTGGAGCAACTCGCGCGCTATGCCCTGGTGATTGAAAAACACTACGGCCGCCCCATGGACATTGAGTGGGGCAAAGATGGCACCGACGGCCAGCTCTACATTCTGCAAGCGCGGCCCGAAACGGTGAAGAGCCAGGCCGAAGGCAAGGTCGAGTACCGCTACCAACTCAAGGGCCAGAGCGCCGTGTTGGCCGAAGGCCGCGCCATCGGCCAGAAAATCGGCACCGGCCCCGTGCGTTTGGTGACCGACGTGAGCCAGATGGACACCGTGCAAGCGGGCGATGTGCTCGTGACCGACATGACCGATCCCAACTGGGAACCGGTGATGAAGCGCGCCAGCGCCATCGTCACCAACCGGGGCGGGCGCACCTGCCACGCCGCCATCATCGCGCGCGAGTTGGGCATACCGGCCGTGGTGGGCTGTGGCGACGCCACCGACAAATTGAAAAGCGGCACCCTGGTGACCGTGAGCTGCGCCGAAGGCGACACCGGCCGCATTTACGACGGTGTGCTCGAAACCGAAATCACCGAAGTGCAGCGCGGCGCCATGCCCGAAATCGCCACCAAGATCATGATGAACGTGGGCAACCCGCAACTGGCTTTCGACTTCTGCCAGCTGCCCAACAGCGGCGTGGGCCTGGCGCGGTTGGAATTCATCATCAACAACAACATCGGCGTGCACCCCAAGGCGATTCTGGACTACCCCAACATCGACCCCAGCCTGAAAAAAGCCGTTGAAAGCGTGGCTCGCGGCCATGCCAGCCCGCGCGCTTTCTATGTCGATAAAGTCGCCGAAGGCGTGGCCACCATCGCGGCAGCCTTCTGGCCCAAGCCCGTGATCGTGCGCATGAGCGACTTCAAGAGCAACGAATACCGCAAGCTCATCGGCGGCAACCGCTATGAGCCGGAAGAAGAAAACCCCATGCTGGGCTTTCGTGGTGCGGCGCGTTACGTCAGCGAAGACTTTGCCGAAGCCTTCGCGATGGAGTGCGAAGCCATCAAGCGCGTGCGCGACGAAATGGGTCTGAGCAATGTCGAAATCATGATTCCCTTCGTGCGCACGCTGGAGCAGGCCAAGAAGGTCAGCGCCCTGCTGGCGGCGCGTGGCCTCAAGCGCGGCGAAAACGGCCTGCGCCACATCATGATGTGCGAGATCCCGAGCAACGCCATCCTGGCCGAGCAATTCCTCGAATACTTCGATGGCTTCAGCGTGGGCTCCAACGACTTGACGCAGCTCACCCTCGGCCTGGATCGCGACAGCGGCATGGAATTGCTGGCGGCTGATTTCGACGAGCGCGACCCCGCCGTGCTGGCCCTGCTGCAACGCGCCATTGCCGCATGCAAGGCACAAGGCAAATACGTGGGCATTTGCGGCCAAGGCCCTAGCGACCACCCAGACTTTGCCCAGTGGCTGGCCAAAGAGGGCATCGTCTCGATCTCGCTCAACCCCGATACGGTGATCGACACCTGGAAGAAGCTGGCCGAACAGTGATCGGCTAGTTCACCGGCTGCGATTGATCTGCAGCCCCAGGCCCTTCTTGTGGCCGGGCCACTGCAGTCATTGCACCCAGCGCCTTGCGCAGCCTGCCAAAGCGATGTTGGCGTGGCGGCCAAGGCGCTTTTTGCTGGGTGGCGAACAGCGGGTAAGGGCCTGCGCAGATGCTGGCCCTTGATTGCCAGCATGCGGCAAGGTGTGATGGATAAACGGCGCTGCGCCTGCTGCACAGCTGTTTTATAGTGCGCGGTTTGTGCTTGGAAGCAAGCCGTTTTCGATCATGGACGTGAACGGGGCGATGACGCTGTCAGTGTTTCCCGGCTTGGGCCGACTCCCATCAAAGCGGCGCTGGCAGATGGCACTTGGGTGCCGATCTGCTCGGCTGTGTCGGCTTTTCCCTTCATTCCTTTTTCCCTTTTCTGTTCAGGACACATCATGAAAAAACATTTGCGTCTGGCCCTTCTGCCTTTGTTCGCCTTGCCCATCGCGGCCTGCTCCAAGCCCGGCGCGCCTGCTGCGGCAGCTTCTGCAACGGCTGCTGCGCCGCAGGCGGAATCGGTTGCTTCTGCCGGCTCTGCAGTGCCGGGCGAGGCGGCCATCCGTCAGAATCTGCAAGCGCGTTTGCCGGGCTTTCCGCCCATTGCCGAAGTGCGCAGCACGCCCGTGGCGGGTCTGTACGAAGTGCGCGTGGGCACGGATGGCATTTTCTACACCGATGCCCAGGGCGACTACCTGATTCAGGGCGCCATTCTGGACACCAAAAACCGCAAGAACCTGACGGAAGAGCGCCTGCAGGCCCTCAACAGCATTGCGTTTGACAAGCTGCCGCTCAAAGACGCCATCGTGAGCAAACAAGGCGACGGCAGCCGCAAGATCGCCGTGTTTGCCGACCCCAATTGCGGCTACTGCAAACGCTTCGAGGCCGAGTTGCAAAAGCTCAAGAACGTGACGGTTTACACCTTCCTCTACCCCATCCTGGGGCCGGATTCCACCGCCAAGGCGCAAAACATCTGGTGCGCCAAGGATCGCAACAAGGTCTGGCACGACTGGATGATCGACGGCAAAACCCCGCCCAGCCTGAAGTGTGAGGACGAAGTGATCCAGCGCAATTTGGCACTGGGTCGCCAGCACAACATCAACGGCACGCCCGCGATTGTGCTGGGCAGTGGCCGACGCATTGGCGGGTTTGTCGAAGCCGCTGCGCTGGAACAGGCGCTGGCCGAAAAACCCTGATCGAAAAAGCATGATGGCCCCAAGCGGGCCGATCCGCAAGGGGCGGAGCAGGCAGTGCGCCAGTCGTTAGGCGCCCTCGAAATTGCACCGCCACCTGAGAGCCTGTTCAAAATCTCTGCACGGCGAGCAATCAAACGGATTTGGGCGGTCTGCGGTGTTGCAAAACTTGCCAATAGCACGCACTATTGGTCGCGTTTTGCGCCTTGCATCCCATCCCAAACCGCTTTTTGCCCACTCACGCCGAGATCTTGAACAGGCTCTGAGAACCTATTCAAAATTTCAACGTGAGGCGATTGGAGATGGAACGGGATGGGCTGCAAGGCGCACATCTTTGTATGTGACGCAGTGCATCGCCCGTGCAACATGAGCCAGGTGGCTGACAAGATTGTTAACGAAGCAGACCGTTTGCTTCCATTTGCAAGCGCCCGTCGGAAATTTTGAACAAGTTCTGAGAAGAAGCGCTGTTTGCAAAAGCAGCGCTTTTTTCATGGCTGCAGCCAGCGTCATGTAGCCGTGTAGCGCAAACGTTGCACAATGCGGGGCTTGGCTGGTTTCACGCACGGATGAAGGTGTGTTGCCGACAGCCGCCAGCGTTTTCTGTCGCATGTTTGGCCCTGCTTCTCGTTGCCACGATCAGTTTCTTGACCCAATCACACCATGACCCAGCCCGCTGTTCATTTCACCGTTTCCGCCCCCGATCCGCACACGCATCTGTTTCACGTCACCTTGCAGGTGGCACGTCCGGCTGCGCAGCAGGTGCTGACCCTGCCCACGTGGATACCGGGCAGCTACTTGATTCGCGAATTTGCCGGCCAGTTGCAAGCGTTGCAAGCCCGGCAGGGCCAAAAAGCTTGCGCTGTGCAGCAGCTCGACAAGCACCGCTGGCAGGTGGCTTGCGCAGCGGGTAAGCCTTTGCAGATCAGCTATCAGGTGCATGCGCACGATGCTTCCGTGCGCACCGCCTGGCTGGATGCCGAGCGCGGCTTTTTCAACGCCACCAGCCTGTGCCTGATGGTGGAGGGGCAAACCGATGGGCCACAACACATCACCATCACCTCGCCCAGCAAACAATGGCAGCTGGCCACGGGCCTGCAAGCCCTGCGGGTGGATGCCCAAGGCTTTGGTCAATACGTGGCCGCCGATTACGACGAGCTGGCCGATTGCCCCGTGGAAATGGGCACGTTCTGGAGCGCCGAATTCACTGCCTGCGGCGTGCCGCACCGCTTCGTGATTGCGCACCCGCTGCCCTCGCTGGATGGCGAGCGCCTGCTGCAAGACACGCGCCGCATCTGCGAAACCCTCATCCGCTTCTGGCATGGGCCGCGCGCCACGGCCAGGCAAGTGCCCTTCAAGCGTTATGTGTTCATGCTCAATGCCGTGGGCGATGGCTACGGCGGGCTGGAGCACCGCAACAGCACGGCGCTGATCGCCAGCCGCAGCTATCTGCCGCAGGCCGGGCAAACGCCGGGGGCCGATTACGTCACCCTGCTGGGGCTGATCAGCCACGAGTATTTCCACACCTGGAACGTCAAGCGCCTCAAGCCCGCCGAATTTGTGCCTTACGACTACACGCGCGAAAACTACACCGAGCTGCTCTGGTTCTTCGAGGGCCTCACCAGCTATTACGACGATCTGCTCTTGCTGCGCGCGGGCTGCGTCGATCTGGATGGCTATCTGCGGCAACTGCAAAAAACCATTGACAACGTGTACAACAGCCCCGGCCGCTTGCTGCACAGCGTGGCGCAAGCCAGCTTCGAGGCCTGGACCAAACACTACCGCCCCGATGCGGGCTCACCCAACCGCACGGTGAGTTACTACACCAAGGGCGCCTTGGTGGGTTTGTGCCTGGACTTGACCTTGCGGCGCGAAGGCAAAACCACGCTCGACGCCGTGATGCGCGCCCTGTATGCACGCTGCAAGGCCGCCCCCGGGCCGTTTGGCGGCATGAGCGAGCAAGACGTGCTGGCCGTGCTGCAAGAACTGGGCGGGCGCAGCTTTGCCAAAGAAATCAAGGCTTGGGTGCATGGCACGGCCGAGCTGCCGCTGCCTGCTTTGCTCAAGGGCATGGCGCTGGAACTGGTGCAGAAAGAAGCCGAGCTGGCCCAGCAATGGGGCCTGCGCTGCAAAGAGGGGCAGGTCATTCAAGTGCAAGCCGTACTGCGAGGCGGCGTGGCCGAAGCCGCTGGTTTTGCTGCTGGCGACGAATGGTGGGGCGTGGAGCAAGCTGCGACCAGCCTGCAAGCGCCGACAATTGGTTGGCGCGTGGGCCGTTTGGCCGATGTGAAGGCTTGCCTGGCCTCACCAGCCAAGCCCGGATCAGCTACGGGCAAAAAGGCGCGAGCAGCTACCACCACGCCGCAGCTGTGGGCGCTGGTGGCGCGCGATCGCCGCTTGCTGCGCTTGCCCTTGCGCCTGCCTGCACAAGCTCCCCAACGCTGGGCCTTGCAAGCCAAGCTGCCAGCAAGCAAGGGCAGTAAACAGCCCAAGCATTGGCCTTGGGCCTAAGCGTGTGTGGTGCGGTGGTAGTGCGGTGCACCACACAGCTTGCAGCCGCGTGGCAGTTTGCGATACGCTTTTAATAGTCTGTTTACGATCTCAGCGCGAGGCGATTGGAGATGGAACGTGATCGGATGCAAGGCGCAAAAGGCAGCGTGCTATGGACAAGATTTGCCACGCAGCAGACCACCCGCTTCCGTTTTCAAACGCCCGTGAGGAGATTGTGAACAGGCTCTAAGTGTAGGTAGGGGCTTGCTCATTGCAGAAGTGCAGGCACTGCGGCGCGTGCTTGAGACAACCACTTGTGGTCGCCGCTTTGGGCGTACCAACAGCGCTTGTGTTCGCCACCATGCCGGTCGGCCGCCTGTTGTAGGGTAGGCTTTGCTCCATCGCTTTGTTCCGTTGTTTTTTGATTGCTTGTAAAAAACGCCATGCGTGTCGCTGTTCTCCAAATGGTTTCCACCCCCGATGTGGTCAGCAACCTTGAAACGGCTGCAGGCTTGCTGCAGCAGGCGGCCGACCAGGGCGCAGAGCTGGCCGTGTTGCCCGAATACTTCTGCCTCATGGGCCATGCCGACCGCGACAAACTCGCCCTGGCCGAAGCGCCCGGCCACGGCCCGCTGCAAGACTTCTTGAGCGAAGTCGCCCAGCAACACGGCCTGTGGCTGGTGGGCGGCACCATCCCTTTGCAAAGCGGCGATGCCAGCCGCGCCTACAACAGCACGCTGGTGTTCAACCCGCGCGGCGAGCCGGTGGCGCGCTACGACAAAATCCACCTCTTTGCCTTTGCCAGCGGGCGCGAGGCTTACGACGAATCCACCGCCCTGCTGCGCGGCACGCAGCCAGTGGCCTTCGATCTGCCCTCGCGCGACGGCCACACCTGGCGCGTGGGCCTGTCGGTGTGTTACGACCTGCGTTTTCCCGAGCTGTACCGGGCGCTCGCGGCCGATCTGCTGCTCGTGCCCAGCGCCTTCACCCACACCACCGGCCAAGCCCATTGGGAAGTGCTGCTGCGCGCCCGCGCCATCGAGAACCTGGCCTACATCGCCGCCCCCGCCCAGGGCGGCCAGCACATCAACGGCCGCCACACCTGGGGCCACAGCCTCATCGCCAGCCCCTGGGGCGAAGTACTCGCCCAGCTCGACACGGGCGAGGGCCTGATCCTTGCCGAATGCGATTGGCCCGCCCTGCAACAACGCCGCGAGCAACTGCCTGCCTTGCAGCACCGGGTGTTGGGATAGATAAGCGGGGCTGTGCTTGTCACTTCTGGGCAAACATCTAGGGTCTGTTCACGCTCCTTTGAATGATGCCTTGCGCTTCAAAAGGCCATTGGCCCAAGTGCCAGGCGCATCGCCATGCGACGCTTGGCCAAGCTGGCAACGCAGGCGATGGCCTTTTGAGCGCAACCCGAAGGCAAGCGGCTTGCCAGAGCGCCCCTGTTTGTTGTGTTTGTTGTGCTTCTTGCGCGACACACCCGGTCTGCGCTGCTATTGCATACATTTTCTACGCCTCGATTGGCGCTCTGGCAGGCAGCTTCGCATGATCAAAGGAGTGTGAACAGACCCTAGGTGAAGAGAGGAAGTGAAGCTGTGAGCCATTCCTTGCTGTACACGTCTCTCCGTTTCCCTATCCGGCAGCTCTATCAATAAGATTTACCAACAAATGACGGTGCGAGGTATGCGGGGCAGAAAGTGTCCCGTGTGTTTGCCGCCGCCAATCTTGCCCCGCCTCCACTCCCCTCTCCCCGGCCCCTTCCTTGTACGCGGAGCTGGCAAAAGCCTTCCCACCAGGAACGGAACCGCAAACTGCAACGTGCCTTCACATTGCTCTCATTCATAGAAGGCTGAAGTCATCAACTAGCACAGGTGCGGGCTAAGCAACGCCGCTGTCCTCTTCTGACGCATCCAATGCGGCTTGCTTGAAGAGCCTATCGCCTTCTTCTTTGCTCTATATAGAAGCGGCATGGAGTCCCCATTGGCGCGAAGCAGTAAAAAACCAAAGACAGGGAATAGCCCGCCACCTTTGCCCCTTGGGTCGTCGCGTCCACTCCACTCTACGGGCAAACAAGCTGCTCTCCGCGCTGAACAGACCCGCCACAAGCTGCCAGCCAGTCTGCAAGCACTCAGCCTTTGCCCCTGCCAGACAGACATTGACCCAAAAGCATGCAATTTTTGCCAAGGCTGGCAAAAAACTTTACCCCGCAGGCATGAATTTTTGGCAGCAACAAATGGCAGAGCCCACCTTAAACAGCGCAGTTGACAAAAAACGTCTGCTCAATCTGACAAGACCCTGCCATTTGTGCCTGCCTGACACATGGCGGCGTGATACGGATCACAAGCGACTGTGCACTTCATCACATTTTCAGGCCCGAGCGGCCCAAACAGGCACATTGGCATACCGCTTGCATATGGATAGGCAGTAGTTGAAGAGGCTACTCTGGCGGGCAAGGCTACCTCCCCCCGGCCAAGCCCGCCAGGTTTTTCTTCCTAGTAGTTTTATTTCTTTATAAAGGAGCTTCAAATGAAAGCAACTCTGCAAAAAGGTTTCACCCTGATCGAATTGATGATCGTTGTGGCGATCATCGGTATTCTGGCTGCCGTGGCCCTGCCCGCTTACCAAGACTACACCGTGCGTGCACGTGTGTCTGAAGGTTTGGTGGCTGTTTCTGCAGCTAAGATCAATGTGCAAGACATTCTGGCTTCGGGCAACCCTACCTCTGATCAGAACGGATATGCAACTGGTTATCGTGTGATTAGTGCTGCCAACAACAACCAGACACGTAACGTTTCTGACCTGACGATTGATGCGAATACAGGCGTTATTACACTGACCACGACAGCTGCTGCAGGTAATGGTACTTTGATTGTTACGCCTAATGCACCTGTTGGTACTGCACTTCCTGCTGCTGCTGGTGCCGCCTTCACTCCTCCTCAGGATCCTGTTGCATGGCGCTGTATGGCTGCTGGTGCTGCAGCGGCAGGTTTTGTTGGCGCTAATGCTGGTACATTGCCCGCACGCTTTGCTCCTTCTGAGTGCAAGTAATTTTAATTTGCTTGCCAGAAAAAGACCGCTTAGGCGGTCTTTTTCTATTAGGATGTGCCGTACTTACACATAAACTGGGGTAAATCGATATGTCGATTGCTCAACGCATCAAGCCTGCGCTCAGCGCAGGATTCAAGCATTTGCTTGCTAGCATATTGGTAGCCGCTTTGGTTGCCGGGTTGGTCTTTGGTCTATGGTATCCCTCGCCTTATGCTCAATTGGCAGGTGGTTTTGCGCTATTTGGTTTGATTATCGCGGTAGATGTGGTGTGTGGGCCATTGTTGACATGCATAGTGTTCGACCCCAAAAAGCCACGAAGCGAGTTGACGCGTGATATTGCCTTGATTGTTGTTTTGCAATTGACAGCCTTGGCGTATGGCCTTTATAGTGCAGCAAAAGCCAGGCCGATTTTTTTGGCTTATGAGGGCAATCGCTTCAGAGTCGTGAGCATGGCAGATGTGGATCAAAGCAAGCTGCCGTTGGCACTACCAGAGTTTCAATCTCCCAGTTATACAGGCCCGAAACTGGTAGGTACCAAACTAACGGAACCAACCGATCCGAATTTCAAGGAAAGCATTACGCTCTCCATGCAAGGGCACCATCCGTCTTTCCGGCCAGAGCGTTGGGTGCCTTATGAATCCCTGACTTCTCAGCTTCAGGAAGCCCTTCAACCGATTGCTGTACTTAAAGCCAAGCATCCTGAAGCAACTGCGCAAATTGAAGAAGTTTTGCTCAAAAACCAATTAACGAATGAGAGCGCAGGTTATCTTCCCTTGGAGTCGGAAAAAGCCAATCCGGCTGATTGGGTTGTGATTGTAGATAGGCTGTCTGGACAGCCCAAAGCATTTTTACCCTTGGATGGATGGTGATCCAAGGAGGGCTGGGGGCAACTACCGATCGACAAGAAAAAATGCCGCGCTATGATGCACACGTCTTTACCTCGAAGTAAAAGACGATCTTTCCAATTGAACAAGGAGCTCAATTTATGAAAAAACATCTTGCTATCGCCGTGTTCATCTGGCTTGATGACCATGAGCGCAGTTGCTCAGAACGCTTCCCCTGCCACCAAGCAAGCCAAACCCTTGCCCACAGATCCGGCGCCTGTGAAGAAAAAAGGCAAGGCGGCTGCGGATCAGGTATGGGTCAATGGCAAGGTGTATCACTGCCCCGGAAGCAGATACTATGGCAAAACCAAGAATGGTGAATACATGACCGAGAAAGCAGCGATTGCCGCGGGTGCAAGCGCTAGCCACAACAAGCCTTGTGCGCAGTCATGATTTGTGCGGATTCAATACAGAGACCCGCTTGATGCGGGTTATTTTTTTATTCATGATTTTTTGGGTAGGCGCTCGCATGGCAGGGTATATGGGCTGGGCGATGCTTCGTCTTGCGTAAGCAAGCGCAAATTCTGGGGGTGACTGATCAGTTTTTCTCTGTACAAGGCAACTTTTTACAAAACATCGATTTCCTCTAATTGCTTGAGATGATGCAATGCGGCTTGCATTGTTTCAGTCGAGCGGATCAAGCAAAGCGCGCGTGACAGGGCTTTGCCTGTGCAGGGTCTGTGTGCTGTGATACGGCGCTTGCATAAGGGAGTCGCCGCAGAATCGCTGCAGCCTGGAACAAACAGGCGTGTGGTGAAGCAACGCTTGCTACAAGCGAGGGCGCAGACCTTGTCCCGTATCAGGTATCGGCCTGCGCCAGAGGCGTTTTGTTTTTTGGACCTCGGGCGATCAAAAAACGCTGATCATGCTTTGAGGCAAGCAGTGCTGTCGCGCGGGTTTCCAGCCCCAAGACCTCTGCTTGCCATGTTTGCCTGCCGTCTAGGGCCGATCTAGGCCTTGGCAGGCTTGGCCTCCACCTGTTTGTTGATGAGCCATTGCTGCGCGATGGAAAGCAGGTTATTCGTCAGCCAGTAGAGCACCAGGCCCGAAGGGAAGAAGAAGAACATGA
>JAUMWT010000095.1 GCA_030529505.1 Allobrachymonas sp.
GGCTACAACCGCATCCCGCTGATGCTGGAAGCCTTTGCCGACCTGGAAACGCCGCTTTCCCTCTACCTCAAGCTCGCGCATGCCGAATACGGCGGGCGCAACAGCTTCTTGCTCGAATCGGTGGTTGGCGGTGAACGTTTTGGCCGCTACAGCTTCATCGGCCTGCCCGCCCACACCTGGCTGCGTGCCAGCGGATTTGGCGACGAGGCCCGCACCGAAGTGGTGCACGACGGCGTGGTGCAAGAAAGCGCGCCAGGCAACCCGCTGGACTTCATCGCCGCTTACCAGCAACGCTTCAAGGTGGCGCTGGTGCCGGGCCTGCCGCGCTTTTGCGGCGGGCTGGCAGGCTACTTCGGCTACGACGCGGTGCGCTACGTCGAAAAGAAGCTGGCGCACAGCTGCCCACCCGATGAAATCGGCATGCCAGACATTTTGTTGTTGCAGTGCGAGGAGTTGGCTGTGATCGACAACCTTTCGGGCAAGCTCTATCTGCTGGTGTATGTGGACCCCGGCCAGCCCGAAGCCTACAGCCGCGGCAAGCGCCGACTGCGCGAGCTGTACGAGCGCCTGCGCCAGCCCGCCATGCCGCCCACGGCAGGTGTATTCAAAAGCGAGCCGGTGCAGCGCAGCTTTGCCAAAGAGGACTATCTGCAGGCCGTTGCGCGCGCCAAGGAATTGATCGCTGCGGGCGACTGCATGCAGGTGCAAGTGGGGCAGCGCTTGCACAAACGCTTTGCCGCGCATCCGCTGAATCTGTATCGCGCGCTGCGTTCGCTCAACCCCAGTCCCTATATGTACTACTACCACTTTGGCGATTTTCAGGTGGTGGGCTCCTCGCCCGAAATTCTGGTGCGGCACGAACATGTGGCCGCGGGTGAAAAAGTCACCATCCGCCCGCTGGCGGGCACCCGTCCGCGCGGCGCCACGCCCGAGCAAGATCGAGCCATCGAGCAGGAACTGACCAGCGATCCCAAAGAGCGCGCCGAACACGTCATGCTCATCGACCTGGCGCGCAACGACATTGGCCGCATCGCGCAAACAGGCAGCGTGAAAGTGAGCGAAGCCTTTGCCGTGGAGCGCTACAGCCACGTGATGCACATCGTGAGCAACGTCGAGGGCCTGCTGAACGCGGGCATGAGCCATATGGATGTGCTCAAGGCCACCTTTCCGGCGGGCACCCTCACCGGCGCGCCCAAAGTGCGTGCGATGGAACTGATCGATCAGCTCGAGCCCGTCAAACGCGGCCTTTACGGCGGCGCCTGCGGCTATCTGAGTTATGCAGGTGATATGGATTTGGCCATTGCCATTCGCACCGCCATCGTCAAAGACCAGACCCTGTACGTACAAGCCGCTGCTGGCGTGGTGGCCGACAGCGTGCCCGAACTGGAATGGAAAGAAACCGAACACAAGGCGCGTGCCCTGCTGCGCGCGGCCGAACTGGTGGAAGAAGGGCTGGCGTGATGTGCTTGCCGCTCAACTTCAATGATGAAACATCCGTGCGCGGTGCGCAGCGCGTGATCGATACGCAGCCAAACTCGGCGCCCTCTGCGCGTCTGTGGTGAAGGATATGAGCATGAAAGTTTTGATGATCGACAACTACGACAGTTTTACCTACAACATCGTGCAGTACTTTGGCGAGTTGGGAGCCGAAGTGATCGTGCACCGCAACGACGAAATCACGCTTGATGCGCTGGATGCCTTGTTCAAACAAGGCGTGTTTGATCGCCTGTGCATCAGCCCCGGCCCGTGCTCGCCAGCCGAAGCGGGCGTGTCGGTGGCGGCCATCCGGCACTTTGCCGGCAAGCTGCCGATTCTGGGCGTGTGCCTGGGCCACCAGGCCATTGGCGCGGCCTTTGGCGGCACCATCATCCGCGCGCAGGAATTGATGCACGGCAAAACCAGCCTCATCACCACCACGCAGCAGGGCGTGTTTGCAGGCTTGCCCAAACAGTTCACCGTCAACCGCTACCACTCGCTGGCGATTGAGCGCAGCAGCTGCCC
>JAUMWT010000096.1 GCA_030529505.1 Allobrachymonas sp.
GGCCAGGTGATGCCGCCGCCGGTGCCGCAGCGCAGATGGCCGCCGCCATTGGGGGCCGGTGTGTGCGTGATGGTGCGGATGGCCACGTTGAACAGGGCGCGATCCTTGTGGAAAAAACCCACTGCACCGCAATACACGCCGCGCGGCTCGGCTTCGGCCGCAGCGATTTTTTGCATGGCCATGTGCTTGGGCGCGCCGGTGATGGAGCCGCAGGGAAACAGCGCCTGCAGCACTTGGGTGAAAGTGGTGCCGGGCCGGGTGGTGGCTTGCACGGTGCTGGTCATCTGCCAGAGCGTGGGATAGGGTTCGGTGTGCAACAGTTGCGGCACGTGCACGCTGCCGGTTTGGGCGATGCGGCCCAGGTCGTTGCGCAGCAAGTCCACGATCATGACGTTTTCGGCTCGCTCTTTGGCGCTGTTTTGCAGGGTGGCGGCCTGGGCGGCATCGGCCTGTGGCGTGGCACTGCGCGGGGCGGTGCCTTTCATCGGGCGGGTGGTGATGGTGCCACTGCCGCAGTGCCAATCGAAAAACAGCTCGGGCGAGAGCGAGAGGATGTGATGGCTGCCCAAGTTCAGAAATGCGCCATAGCGGCACTGCTGGCGCTGGCGCAGTGCCTCGTAATACAGCCAGGGCGAAAAGCCGGCGGGCACCCGGGCATCGGCCCGCAGGGTGTAGTTGACTTGGTACAGATCGCCCGCGGCAATGGCTTGGCGCAGGCGGTTGACTTTTTCAACGTAGGCAGCCTGCGATTCAGCAAGCTGCCATTGGGGAATGGATGTCAAAAGCGTGCTCGATGGAATGCAGGGATGGACCGCAGGCAGGCCGTCTGCAAACGGCGGTGCTGGTGTGCCGGTGTTGCTGGCAGCCGCACCAGCGCCAGAAATGTTGGGAATGCCCACACCATCTAATTCGTCTGAACCCGGGCCAGCAAATAGGGCCAAGGCCAGAAGTGGCATCTGGGACGGCTGCTCCGACTCGGTCGATTGGCTGTTGGCGTGCGCTGTGCCTCCTTGCGGTGGGCGCATGGCCTGAGCCAAGCTGGGATCCAACCCCGCCGCTGCTTCGTAAGCGATATAGCCCGCGGCCCAGGCGTCTTGCTGCACGGCTTGCTCGATGCGTTGCAGGGCGGGCAGCACTTCATCGGGTCGCCAGGCGATTTCGATGCCCTTCGCATCGTTGAACAGCAGGCGCTGCGGGAGCTCAAGTCGATCCTTGTCGTCCGTGTTGAAGTCAAACACCATCGACAGCGCATGCACATCGGGGGCTGACAAGCGGTGGGGCGGGCTCATGGGGTGCAAATCGTGGGGGGTGTGGGGCATGTGCTTGCTGTATGCGTCAAGCAGGGCGTTAGGCGCGCATCAGAAGTTGCACGCTTCGCTGCACGCAATGGACGGGTTTGTTTGTGTGCGTAGTGGCTGGCGGGCCCCGCCGCAGGGCTTGTCGGGCAGGTGGAACGCTTTGCTGATGCATCTGTTCCACTGCGCCGGTGACGCCTTGTGGTGTTGAAATCGCCAACGTGTGGCTTAAGACCTGCTGGCAATTCAAGTGCGTGTAACGAGGTCGTGAGTGAACCCTTAGAGCCTGTTTAGTGCGTGCTATTGGCAAGTTTTGCAACACCGCAGACCGCCCAAATCCGTTTGATTGCTCGCCGTGCAGAGATTTTGAGCAGGCTCTCACAGCACCTCGCTGGCAAAGTCGGCCAGGCGCGAGCGTTCGCCGCGCGCCAGCGTGATGTGCCCGCTGTGCGGCCAGCCCTTGAATTTATCGACCACCGAAGTCAGGCCCGAGGAGCCCTCGGTCAGATAGGGTGTGTCGATCTGCGCCAGGTTGCCCATGCAGATGATTTTGGTGCCGGGGCCGGCGCGCGTGATCAGGGTCTTCATCTGCTTGGGCGTGAGGTTTTGCGCCTCGTCGATGATCAGGTATTTGTTCATGAAAGTGCGCCCGCGCATGAAGTTCATGCTCTTGATCTTGATGCGGCTGCGCACCAAGT
>JAUMWT010000037.1 GCA_030529505.1 Allobrachymonas sp.
CTTCAATCAATGATGTTGCTGCAGTTTAACAGCTTCTCGTGACGACATGATCTAGTGACTTTGCTAGTGGCTTTGCTAGTGGCTTTGTTTGATGCCCCCTGCTTTGTTGTAGCAGTCGCAAGGATCAGCCAGTGCCAGCGATAAATGCCGAGGCTGCGCATGCCGCAGCTTGTGGGCTATCCGGCAGATGCGTGCACAGCCGCGGCGACGCGGGTCTGGCCGTTTTCCAGCGTGCCCAGGGGCCGCCAGCGGGTCGGGTCTTGCAGTTCGGCCTTGACGCGGCGTGAGCCGTGGGGCTTGCTGATTTCGATGTTGGCGCACACCAGCAGGCCGCCATGCCGCAACACGCCGTGCAGTTGGTGGATCAAGGCCAGGGCGGGCGCATGGCCGTCGAAAAAAATCAGATCCATGCTTTGCGGCGCGATTTGCATCCCTTGCAGCACGGGCAGGAAGGAACCTTCGTGCAGCCGTACGCGTTGGCTCAGCCCGCATGCGGCAATGGCCTGGCGGGCCAGCTGCGCGTGCTGCGCATCGCCTTCCAGCGTATCGACTTGCGCCTGCGGGCTGGCCAGTGCCATGAGGCAGGCGGTGTAACCCAGGCCAGTGCCCAGTTCCAGAATGCGCTGCGGTTGGTACTGTGCCAGCAATTGCCACAGGCCGGCCCCATCGGCAAACACATGGGCGCTGCACCCGTGCGCCTGCTGGTGCTGGCGGGTGGCGTCTTGCAAGGCGTGTAAACAGGCAGGCAGGGTGCTTGGCATGGGGTGGCATTGTCGCCGCAAGTCGTGTGCATCACGCATCAGTTGCAAAAGCCTTGCAACAAGGGGCGGGGGCAAGGGGCCCCATAAAATCTTCAATTCCTTGATGCGGTGCTTCCAAGGGGCCTTTCAAGGTTTTGGGTGGCCAAGCCGCCCGCTGGCTTGTGCCATTTGCGCATTCTTTTGAAACGATCCGGATTCATGAGCAACCATCGCCCCGCCTTTCTTGATTTGCCCCCTTTGCAGGCTGCCCACGGCACGGTGCAGTTGCCTGGCTCCAAAAGCATCAGCAACCGCGTGCTGCTGCTGGCCGGGCTGTGCAGTGGGGCCACGGTGCTCACGGGCGTGCTTGATTCCGGCGACACCCGCGTGATGCTGGCTGCCTTGCAGCACATCGGCTGCGGGGTGGAGCGGGGCGAGGGCGAGACGGTCACCATCACCGGCATTGGCGCGCAACTGCCGGCCGGTGTGGCGCAGCAGGCCGATGCGCCGCTGGAATTGTTCTTGGGCAATGCGGGCACGGCCATGCGCCCGCTGACGGCGGCGCTGGCCATGCTGGGCGGGCACTTTCTGCTCACGGGCGTGCCGCGCATGTACGAGCGGCCCATTGGCGATTTGGTGGATGGCCTGCAGCAGCTGGGTTGCGAGGTGCGCTACGCCAGCCATACGGGCTACCCGCCGCTGTGCATTGGCCCGCGCTGTGCGTCAGCTGGTGATGCGGGGCGCAGTATCCGCGTGCGCGGTGATGTCTCCAGCCAGTTCTTGACGGCGCTGTTGCTGGCCGCACCGTTGGCAGGGCATGCCCTCACGATCGAGGTCGAGGGCGAGCTGATCTCCAAGCCCTATATCGACATCACGCTGCAACTGATGCAGCGTTTTGGCGTGACCGTGCAGCACGATGCCACGGGCTGGCAGCGCTTCACCATCGCCGCAGGCGCGCGCTACCGCAGCCCCGGCCAATGGCATGTAGAGGCCGATGCCTCGTCCGCCAGTTACTTCATCGCACTGGGCGCCATCGCGGCCGACGCCGCCCAGGGCCACAGCATCACCGTGCAGGGCGTGGGCGTGAATTCGATTCAGGGCGACATCCGCTTCATCGAGGCAGCCGGGCAAATGGGCGCAACCATCAGCAGCACGCCCGGCAGCATTCGCATTCAGCGCGGGGCCTGGCCGCTGCGCGCCATTGATCTGGACTGCAACCACATCCCCGATGCGGCCATGACGCTGGCCGCGCTGGCCCTGTATGCCGACGGCCCCAGCACCCTGCGCAACATCGCCAGTTGGCGCGTGAAAGAAACCGACCGCATCGCCGCCATGGCGACCGAGCTGCGCAAGCTGGGCGCTGCGGTGGAAGAGGGGGCAGACTTCATCCGCATCACCCCGCCCGCATCGGCCCGGCATTGGCGGGCCGCCAGCATCCACACCTATGACGACCACCGCATGGCCATGAGCTTGTCGCTGGCGGCCTTCAACCCCGCGCAGCTGCCCGTGCGCATTCAAGACCCCGCCTGCGTGGGCAAAACCTTTCCGGGCTACTTCGATGCGTTTTTCAGCGTTTGCCAGGCCGAACCTGCGCACATTCCCGTGATCTGCATCGACGGCCCCAGCGCCAGCGGCAAAGGCACGCTGGCTGCTGCCGTGGCGCAGCAGCTGGGCTACCACTGGCTGGATTCGGGAGCGCTGTATCGCATCACCGCCTTGGCCGCGCGCCGGGCCGGGCTGGCTCTGGAGGCGCGCAACGAAGCCGCCATTGCCGAATTGGCGGCCCGCTTGCCCGTGCGCTTTGACACCAACGAGCAGGGCGAGCAGCAGGTGTGGCTGGGCGGCGACAACGTGAGTGCCGCCATCCGCAGCGCGCAGGCGGGGCTGGACGCCTCGGCCGTGTCGGCCTGGCCGCTGGTGCGCCAGGCGCTGCTGGGCTTGCAGCGCAGCTTCAGGCGTCTGCCGGGCCTGGTGGCCGACGGGCGCGACATGGGCACCGTGGTGTTTGAGCAGGCGCCGCTGAAAGTGTTTTTGACGGCCAATGCCGAAGAACGCGCCCAAAGACGCTATAAGCAACTGATTTCACAAGGTTTTTCTGCTAATATCGACGCCCTGCGTGCCGACCTGCAGGCGCGCGATGCACGTGACAGCAGTCGCAGCATCGCCCCTTTGCGGCCGGCGGCAGATGCCCTGCTGCTGGACAATTCAAAGCTTGACGTGGCCGCCTCGGTCCAGCAAGTGCTGCAATGGTGGCAGGGCAAGCAGCCGTTCGAGCAATCGTTTGCAACGCATTGATGTTTTGCGGATGCCGCTTGTGCCAGTGCACAAGCGGCGCTGCCATGTGACGAACGGCTTTCGTCCCGCCCGTTTTCTGCTCTTGCCGCGCGATCTGACGCATTGATCGAACGCATGGCTCACAGGGCGCGGGTGGCTTTTCATGTTGTCAACCCCGTGGCTTTACTCCTGAATGGATGCCACATCAACCCCTGTTTCCGACAGCAGTGCTGCAATGGGGCAGCCTCATTCCCGGAAGCAGACAGGAAATTTCATGTCCGAATCTTTTGCCGCCCTGTTTGAAGAGTCCCTGAAGCGCGCCGAAATGCGCACAGGCGAAGTCATTACCGCCGAAGTGGTGCGTGTTGAACACAGCTATGTCGTGGTCAACGCTGGCCTCAAGTCCGAAGCCTATGTGCCCATCGAGGAGTTCAAAAACGATCAGGGCGAAGTTGAAGTCCAGGCTGGCGACTTCGTTTCCGTGGCCATCACCAGCGCCGAAAACGGCTTTGGCGAAACCATCCTCTCGCGTGACACCGCCAAGCGCCTGGCTTCCTGGCTGAGCCTGGAAAAAGCCCTCGAATCCGGCGAATTCGTCAACGGCACCACCGCTGGCAAGGTCAAGGGCGGCCTCACCGTTCTGGTCAACGGCATCCGCGCCTTCCTGCCCGGTTCGCTGATCGATACCCGCCCCGTCAAAGACCTGACTCCCTACGAAAACAAGACGATGGAGTTCAAGGTCATCAAGCTCGACCGCAAGCGCAACAACGTGGTGCTGTCGCGCCGCGCCGTGCTCGAAGCCAGCATGGGCGAAGAGCGCGAGAAGCTGCTGGCCACCCTCAAAGAGGGCGCCATCGTCAACGGCGTGGTCAAGAACATCACCGAATACGGCGCTTTCGTGGATCTGGGCGGTATCGACGGCCTGCTGCACATCACCGACATGGCATGGCGCCGTGTGCGCCACCCCTCCGAGGTGGTGCACGCTGGCCAGGAACTGACTGCCAAAGTGCTGAAGTTCGACGCCGAGAAGAACCGCGTCTCGCTGGGCCTGAAGCAATTGGGCGACGATCCCTGGCTGGGCGTGGCTCGCCGCTACCCGGCGCAAACCCGCCTGTTCGGCAAGGTCACCAACATCGCCGACTACGGTGCCTTTGTCGAGCTGGAGCCCGGCATCGAAGGCTTGGTGCACGTCTCCGAAATGGACTGGACCAACAAGAACGCCGCGCCCAGCAAGATGGTGTCACTGGGCGAAGAAGTCGAAGTCATGGTGCTCGAAATCGACGAAGACAAGCGCCGCATCAGCCTGGGCATGAAGCAGTGCAAGCCCAACCCCTGGCAAGAATTTGCCGCCACCACCAACCGTGGCGACAAGGTCAAGGGCCCGATCAAGTCGATCACCGATTTCGGTATCTTCGTGGGCTTGGCTGCCGGCATCGACGGCTTGGTGCACCTGTCTGACCTGAGTTGGAACGAGCCCGGCGAAGCTGCCGTGCGCAATTACAAAAAAGGCCAGGAAGTAGAAGCCATCGTGCTGGGCGTGGACGTGGAGCGCGAGCGTATCAGCCTGGGCATCAAGCAGCTGGATGCCGATCCGTTCACCACTTTCGTGTCGATTAACGACAAGGGCGCCGTGGTCACCGGCAAGGTCAAGACGGTGGATGCCAAGGGGGCTGAAATCGAACTGGGTGAAGACGTGCTGGGTTATCTGCGCGCCAGCGAAATCAGCCGTGACCGTGTGGAAGACGCCAGCACCGTGCTGAAAGAAGGCGATGAAGTCACCGCCGTCATCACCAACATCGACCGCAAGGCCCGTAACATCCAGTTGTCCGTCAAGGCCAAGGATGCTGTGGATCAACAGCAGGCGCTGGATAGTCTGAACCAGTCGGCTGGCCGCGACACGGCCGGTACCACCAGCCTGGGCGCCCTGCTGCGCGCCAAGCTGGACAACGAAGAAAAAGCCTGATTCACAGGCGGCTGCGGCCCATCCCGCAGGCGCAGCCCGCAAGGGCTGTGCTTTTGGGGATCGGGCCGTTTTTAATATATGGCATCAGGAGCTTGCATGACACGTTCTGATTTGGTGGATGCGCTGGCGGCGCAATTCAATCAGCTGCCCCATCGCGATGCCGAAATGGTCGTCAAAACCATTCTCGACAGCATGGCCGAGGCCTTGGCCAATGGCCACCGCATCGAGATCCGTGGCTTTGGCAGCTTCAGCATCAGCCATCGCCCGGCGCGCACGGGGCGCAACCCCCGCAGTGGCGAGGCCGTGCACATCCCAGAAAAGCGCGTGCCCCATTTCAAGCCCGGCAAGGCGCTGCGCGAAGCGGTGGATTATCCGTCGGCGGCCGAACGCGGGCAGGCTGGATAGCCTGGCTGCAGGGGCTTCTCTATAATGCCCGCCCATACGGGCCGGTGCATGCGCCGCATGCCATGAACTGCTTTTGAAACGCGCATGAAAACACTTCTCTGGCTGCTGTTGAAGGCAGCCATTTTTTTTCTGCTGTTCACGTTCGCACTGGGCAATCGGCACGAAGCGGTGCTTTACTTTCTGCCGGGTCAGGCGCTGGCGATGCCGATGGTCGTTGTGGTGCTGGGCTGTTTTGCATTGGGCGTTTTGCTTGGCGTTTTGGTGATGCTGCCGCGTTGGTGGCAATTGCGGCGCTTGGCTCGGCAGGCCCAGCAAACCGCTGGGCTGCCGGTGGCCGTGCCCGCTGCGGCAACGCAGGCGCAGGCCCCGGTGCATGCGGCCGATCTGGGACGCCACATGACAGACGCGGCCATCAGCCATCCCTACGAATCTTGATCAAGGGCGCGTGCGCATGAACATCGATCCCACCTGGTTGCTGCTGGGCCTGCCTGCGGCCTTTGCCTTGGGCTGGCTGGCTTCGCGTTTGGACTTGCGCCAACTGCGCACCGAAAACCGCAGTGCCCCCAAAGCCTATTTCAAGGGGCTGAACCATTTGCTCAACGAACAGCAGGATGCGGCCATTGATGCCTTCATCGAAGCCGTGCAAAAAGACCCCGATACGACGGAGCTGCACTTTGCCCTGGGCAGCCTGTTTCGGCGGCGCGGGGAATACGAGCGCGCCATTCGCGTGCATCAGCATCTGCTGGCGCGCGCCGATTTGTCTGCGGCCGACCGCGCGCGCGCGCAGCATGGCTTGTCGATGGACTTTCTCAAGGCCGGTTTGCTCAACTTGGCCGAAGATTCCCTGCGCCAGCTCAAGGGCACGGCTTTTGAACACAGCGCGCAATTGACGCTTTTGCACATCTACGAACGTTCGCGCGATTGGCCGCAGGCCGATGCCACGGCGCAAGAATTGCAGGCCGCCAACGATGGGCAAGATTTCAGCCAGCAACGTTCGCACTATTTGTGCGAGCAGGCGCAGTTGGCGCAGAAAAAACAGCAGTTTGAAACGATGCGCGATCTGCTGCAGCAGGCCATCTCGCTGGCGCCCAGGGCGCCGCGCCCGCGTATCCAGTTGGCGACCTTCTTGCAGCAACAAGGTGATCGGCCCGCCGCGTTGGAGCAGTTGGCACACGTCATCAGCCATGCGCCCGCACATGCCCCGCTGGTGGCGCAAAGCTATGCCGAGTTGGCCTGCGCGTGCGGCCAGGCTGAACAGGCCCACGCCCAACTGGCGGCCTTGCAACAAGCGCAGCCTTCCATCGATTTGGTGAACGCATTGGTCTGGTTGGAAGCGCAGTCGGGCACAGAACGCAAGGCGGGCGGTGGCGCTGCCCGTTATATCGCGCATTTGCAAAGCAGCCCTTCGCTGATGGCGGCTGAACGTTGGCTCAATCGGGAAAAGCTGGCTGGCGATCCCCACCAGCCGGTGATCGACAAGGCCCTGCAACACGCCATCCGGCCATTGAGCCGCTACCAATGCGCAGCCTGCGGCTTTGAAGCGCAAGCGCATTATTGGCAATGCCCGGGCTGCCACAACTGGGACAGCTATCCGCCGCGCCGTATCGAAGAGCTGTGATCCGGCAATTCGCGACTTGCCGCTGGCGACGACGGCTTGGGCAAGCAAGCCAGCACACAAGCCAAACCGCTCTTGCAGCATGAGCAGTGTCTTGCTTTGCATGGCTGAGTCGTTCCCGGCAGCGCGGCCGTCAAAAAGAACAAAAAAGCCCCTTTGAAGGGGCTGTTTCAATGGCGAGCGGCAAGAGGTCAAGGCTTGGCGCCAACCGCGCCATGCATGGGTTTGCTTTTGGCATGTTCGCGTACCACGCGGCGCAGCTCTTGCAAGTCTTCTTTGCTCAGGATGCGTTTTTGAAAGAGCTTGGCGCTTTGGCAGCTGCCGTCTTTTTGTGCCGCAATGCTGGCGCGCACATCTTGCTGCAAGGTGTTTTCTGGCGTTTCATGACTGGCTCGCGGAGGATAGACGGGCTGTACGGGGCATTGCGCATGAGCGGCAACACTGATGCACATCGCCAGCGAACAAGCGATTCGGGGCATGTGCCGCAGCAGGTGCGGGCCCCGGTGCGAGTAAACACGGCAATTGAAAGGAAACAGCAAGCTGAAAGGAGATGGCAGACCGGTGTGCAATCGCTGCAACGAATGGAACTGCTGAACGTCGCTCATGGTTTGTACTGCTTTTATTGACACAGCGAATGACACATCAAATATTCTGCCGCAAGCCTGCGATTCTCTGTTGCAGACAAGGGCTCAAAACTGCGAACAATGAAACGAGATTGGCTCATGAAAAAAAGCACATGCCGCCAGCATGGGGCAAAAACGCTTGGGCATGAAGCACTGCCCTGATTCTGACAGATGCTGACAAGCGTGCAAGGCGTGGGCGCGTGACAAAGGCAAGGCAAGTGCAAGAGATGTAACGCTATGAAAGGCGCGGCCAGAAAACGTCGCCAAAGCTTGAAATGCCGCCTAATATCTTGGCTTGTTACATATTTCACTTGGAAAGGAGACGCGTAGATGAACCAGGCCAATCCTGCACGTGCCGACAAAGTCGTGGTCGTTGACGATGACGCGCGCATTCGCGATTTGCTGCGTCGCTACTTGAGCCAAGAAGGCTTTGAAGTGATGGTGGCCGAAGATGGCAAGAACCTCAACCGCATCCTGCAACGGGAAGCGGTTGACCTGATCGTGCTGGATCTGATGCTGCCGGGTGAAGACGGCCTGTCGATTTGCAGGCGGCTGCGTGCCTCCAACGACAAAACGCCAATCATCATGCTCACGGCCAAGGGTGAGGATGTGGATCGCATCGTCGGCCTGGAGATCGGCGCGGATGACTATCTGGGCAAGCCCTTTAATCCGCGTGAGCTGCTGGCGCGTGTGCATGCCGTGCTGCGCCGCCGCCCGGCGATGGAAGCGCCCGGCGCGCCTGCGGCGGAAACCGAGCTGGTGACTTTCGGCAATTTCGTATTCGACCTGAGCGCGCGCACCCTCAAGAAAGGCGACGAAGATCTGCCGCTGACGACGGGTGAATTCGCCATGCTCAAGGCGCTGGTGCGCCACCCGCGCCAGCCCTTGTCGCGCGAAAAGCTGGCGCAATTGGCGCGCGGGCGCGAGTTCGAGCCCTTTGACCGCAGTCTGGACGTGCAGGTTTCGCGTCTGCGCAAATTGATTGAGGCCGACCCCGCTTCGCCCCGCTACATCCAGACGGTTTGGGGTGTGGGCTATGTCTTCGTACCCGACGGGGGCGGCGGCGCCTGAGCGCAGATCCTTGCAGGAAAAGGGCGCATGGCAGAATGCGCCCTTGTTTTTTGATGCGCTTTCAGCCTTTGTGGCATGCCTTTCATGGATCAGCCGGAAAACCCACCCACAGCACCTGCGGCCGACGACGACTACACGGATGCAACCGCGGCAGATGCCGACACCCAGTCCCCGCGCGTGCATGCCCGCTGGGGGCTGAATCTGTTCTGGCGCACCTTCGTCATGATGGCGCTGCTGTTGACCTTCAGCACTTTGGGCTGGCTGTTTTCGGTGCGCTCGGTGGATCTGGAGCCGCGCGCCCGGCAAACGGCGCAGCAGATCGCTTCGCTGGTCAATCTGAGCCGGGCTGCGCTGATTTATTCGGACACGATCACGCGCTATGCCCTCATCAAAACCCTGGCCGAAGAAGAAGGCGTGCGCATTCTGCCACGCGAGCCCGAAGACACCATCGTGCCCATGCGCCCGGGACAGATGGCCGAACGCATTACGCAGGAGCTGCGCCAACGCCTGGGGCCTGACACCATCGTGGCCCGCTCGGTCAATGGCGAAAACGGTTTGTGGATCGGCTTTGACATCGACGATGATCCCTACTGGCTGCTCACCGACCAGTCGCGCATCCATCAGGTGGGGGGCGCCACCTGGCTGGTGTGGGTGCTGATGGCGGGCTTGCTGTCCCTGGCTGGCGCGGCCGTGATGGCGGGCATCATCAACCAGCCCTTGCGGCATTTGCTGGATGCCATCAGCAAGGTGCACAAGGGCGACTTCAAGGCCGGGCAGTTGGACGAAGCCGTTTCGACCAAGGAGATTCGCGAGGTCAACATCGGCTTCAACCGCATGGCCGAGCAGATGGCCAAGGTGGAGCAGGAGCGCGCCGTGATGCTGGCGGGCATTTCGCACGATTTGCGCACGCCGCTGGCCCGCCTGCGGCTGGAAGTGGAGATGAGCGTGCCCGACCCCGAATCGCAGCGCTACATGGCGGCCGACATCGAGCAGCTTGACGTCATCATCAACAAATTCATGGACTATGCGCGGCCCGAGGCGATCGAACCCGAGACTGTGCACCTGGCCGACGTGGTGCAAACCTGCGCCTATCCCTACCTCAACATCAACGACATGGTGATCAAGATCAACGTGCCGCACAATCTGCGCGTGACGGCCGACGAGGTGGAGCTGGGCCGCGTGATCTCGAACCTGATGGAAAACGCGCGCCGCTATGGCAAAACGCCGGGCACCGAAGTGACCGAGCTGTGCGTCAAGGCCAAGGCCGAGGGCAGCAAGGTGCTGCTGCAAATTCACGATCGCGGCAGCGGCGTGCCCGAGCACCAGTTGGCGGATTTGACGCAGCCGTTTTTCAGGGCGGACGCAGCCAGAACGTCAGCAGTGGGCAGCGGCTTGGGACTGGCCATCGTGAAGAAAGTGGTCGAGCACATGGGTGGCAAGCTGGCCCTGAGCAACCGTGCGCAGGGGGGCTTGCTGGCCACTTTGTGGCTGCCGCGGGCCAGGTGAAGCGGATGGGTGGGGCGGCCGAGACAGCCCGCTTCATGAGGCCTCGCGCGGAACGTTCCAAGGGCTGGGCATGCTCGCAAGCAGATGGGCTTTGCGCTTGGGTTCCCTTCACGTTGGGCTCCGTTCACCAATGGGGCGAGGGACGCTTGGCTGCGGGCACGATGCAGGGGGCGAAGTACGGTGTGCGCCATTCACGGCCTGTGCGCATCCCGCAAAAAGGCGGCAAGCTGGGCGCAGCAGATCGGCCGCGAAGCATTTTCAATCATCGTGGGGCAGCCGTGCAGCGAATGGGTGAGTGCTTAATCAAGCGCAGGGCGCATCAGCAGCACGGCGGCTCGGGCTTCCATGCTGCGCTCTTCGCCCACGGGGCCGAGCTTTTCGGCCGTTTTGGCCTTGACGTTGACCTGGCTGGCGTCAATCGACAGGCAGGCGGCGATGCTCGCGGCCATGGCCTGCTTGTAGGCGGCGAGCTTGGGTTTTTGGGCAATCACCGTGCAATCGACGTTGACGATCTGCCAGGCACCGGCGGCTTGCACGCGGCGCATGGCTTCGCGCAGCAGCTCGCGCGAGTCGGCGCCTTTGAAGGCGGGGTCGGTGTCTGGAAACAGGGTGCCGATATCGCCCATGCCCGCTGCGCCCAGCAGGGCGTCGGTGATGGCGTGCAGCAGCACATCGGCATCCGAATGGCCCAGCAGGCCCTTGTCGTGCGGGATTTGCACGCCGCCCAGCCACAGCGGGCGGCCCGCCACGAGTTGGTGGCAATCCCAACCCTCGCCGATGCGAAACGGAAATGAAGAGGCAGATGTGATCATGCGGGTGATTGTCGCATCGGATGGGGCAATGGACGCCGCTGGAGGCGCCGATCGGAGAAGGCTTCAGCCTTTGTTCGGGGCGCTTGTTCGAGGGGGCGTGCCGCGGGCGCGCAACACGGCTTCGGCCAGGGCAAAGTCTTCGGGGTAGGTCACTTTGAAGTTGCTGGCGCTGCCCTGAACCAGCAAGGGCGCGTGGCCCTGGCGTTCGATGGCGCTGGCCTCGTCGGTGATGCTGGCAGGCGCCTCGCGCAAGCCAGTTTCCAGCGCGTGCAGCAGCAAGCCCAAGCGAAACATTTGTGGCGTTTGCGCCAGCCATTTGTCGTGGCGCGGCAGGGTGGCGGCCACGCGGGGCGTTGCCGATGCGGCGTGCGGGGCGGCAGCTTGCTGGGCCTTGAGCGTATCGGGCAAGGGCAGGGCCAGCAGGCCGCCGATGGGGTCGTTACGGCAGGCGCTGATCAGGCGCTGGATCTGCTCTGGCGTGATCAGGCAGCGGGCGGCGTCGTGCACCAGCACCCAATCATCGGCTTGCGCACCGCGCTCTTGCAAGGCGAGCAGGCCGTTGCGCACGCTCTCGGCCCGGCTGGCGCCGCCACAACGGCTGACCCAAGGTTGCAGCTTGAAGGCTTGAGACGGCAAAGGATGGGCGGCCAACCAGCTGTCATCCGGCGCCAATACCAGCAAGGTTTGACTGATGGCGGGGCAACGGACAAAGGCGGCCAGCGTGTGCCACAGCATGGGCTGCCCGGCCACGATCTGGTATTGCTTGGGCAGGGCCGTGCCCGCGCGGCTGCCCGCGCCGGCGGCAGGAATCAGGGCATAGGTTTGAACAGGACGCATGGTGCAGACGAGGCAGGATGGCAAAAGGTGAAGCGAAGAGCGGGCGCAGCCGCTGCGGATTATGCATAGCACCGGGCTGGCGGCAGCGCAAGCATGGGCCTCCCATTCAAGCCCCCAGTATTTGGGCGCGGCCGTAGAATCGCTCGCAGTTTTTTGACGGAGGCACCCCATGCACACCAGCGCCTTGGTTCTTTTTTCGGGCGGGCAGGATTCCACCACCTGCCTGGCCTATGCGCTGGCGCGCTACGAGCGCGTGGAAACCCTGGGCTTTGACTACGGCCAGCGCCACCATGTGGAGCTGACGCAGCGCCAGGCCGTGCTGCAAGCCCTGCGCGCACGCTTTGCGGCTTGGGCCGCTCGCCTGGGTGAGGATCACATGCTTGACGTGCCCGTTCTGGGGCAGATCAGCGATACGGCGCTCACGCGCGATGCGGCCATCGCCATGCAGGCCGACGGCCTGCCCAACACCTTTGTGCCCGGGCGCAATCTGCTCTTCCTCACGCTGGCGGCGGCTTTGGCCTACCGGCGGGGCTTGCAGGTGATTGTGACCGGCGTGTGCGAAACGGACTATTCCGGCTACCCCGACTGCCGCGACGACACGATGAAAGCCCTGCAAGTGGCCTTGTCGCTGGGCATGGACAAGCGCCTGGTGATCGAAACGCCGCTGATGTGGATCGACAAGGCGCAAACCTGGGAGCTGGCCTACGCGCTGGGCCAGCAGGCCGATGCGCAATACGGCAGCAAAGGCGAGGATCAAAGCGGCGGCCAAGATGGCGGGCAGGCGCTGGTGGACATCATCGTTGAGCGCAGCCACACCTGCTACCTGGGCGAGCGCAGCCAGCGCCACGACTGGGGCTATGGCTGCGGCCAATGTCCGGCCTGCGAATTGCGCGCGCAGGGCTGGCGCAAATGGCGCGGGGCTTGAGTGGACTCACTGCGACCATCCACTCGTCTGGCGCGTTGGGTGGGCTAGGTGCGTTTGGCCGATGCGGGGCGCAGTTCAGCAAACGCGGATCGTGGCGTGCTGAAGCAGGGCGCAGTCGCGCGGGCTTGGGTGTGGCTTGTCGCCACGGCTGAAGCGGCACCCCCGTAAAATCGCGCTTTTGCTGTTCTTGCCTCTTTTTCCACCCCTGCCCAGCGCTGGTCAGGGGTGCTGTCGTTTGGGCTGAGCTTGTCAGCCCTTTGTTCTTCGCCTTGTGTTTCGATTTCCATCCATGCAAATTCCCAAGCTCACCCCCGGCAAACGCTACACCCTGCCGCGCCCGCCCGGCAGTGCCGATGCGCTGCTGCTGGCGCAACTGGCTGCGCGCGAAAAGGCGGCGGGGCGGCTCACGGCCATCGTCTGCGCCGATGCGGGCGATGCCCAGCGCCTGCTGGGCGAGCTGGCCTTTTTTGCGCCCGATGTGCGCGGCGTGCTGTTTCCGGACTGGGAAACGCTGCCCTACGACAGCTTCAGCCCGCACCAGGACTTGATCAGCGAGCGGCTGGCCACGCTCTGGGCCATCAAGCAGGGCGCGGCCGACGTGGTGCTGGTGCCCGCCACCACGGCGCTGTACCGGCTGGCGCCGCCGGCCTTTCTGGCGGCCTACACCTTTGAATTCAAGCAGGGGCAAAAGCTGGACGAAGCCGCGCTCAAAAGCCAGCTCACGCTCGCCGGTTATCAGCACGTGACGCAAGTGAGCGGCCCGGGCGAATACGCCGTGCGCGGCGGGCTGATCGATCTGTTCCCCATGGGCAGCGCGGAGCCGTACCGCGTGGATTTGTTCGATGACGAGATCGACTCCATCCGCGCCTTCGACCCCGACACGCAGCGCAGCCTGCACACCGTGCCCGAGGTGCGCCTGCTGCCGGGGCGCGAATTCCCCATGGACGAGGCCGCGCGCGCCAAGTTCCGCAGCCGCTGGCGCGAACTGCTGGATGGCGACCCCACCCGCAGCCGCATCTACAAGGACATGGGCAATGGCCTGGCCACGGCCGGCATCGAGTACTACCTGCCGCTGTTCTTCGACGACACGGCCACCGTGTTCGATTACCTCAGCGACACGGCCACGCTGGTGCTGCATGGCGATCTGGAAGAAGCCTTCCAGCACTTCTGGCAAGACACGCGCGAGCGTTATCGCCTGGCCCAGGGCGACCCCGAGCGCCCCGTGCTACCGCCCGAGGCGCTGTTCTTGAACGCCGAGCAGTTCTACGCCACGGCCAAGCCGCACGCCCAGCTGGCCTTGCGCCCCGGCGTGCAAGACGTGCCCGATGCCGCCTTCGTGCAAAAGCTGCCCGAGCTGACCGTGCAGCGCGGCGCGGACGACCCGCTGGCGCGCCTGCGCGCCCACATCGCGCAAGCGGCCAAGGCCGGGCAGCGCCAGCTGGTGCTGGCCGAAAGCGATGGCCGCCGCGAGAGCCTGCTGGACTTTTTGCGCGCCTCGCACATCCACCCGCCTGCTTTTGATTCGCTGGCCGAATTCGAGGCCAGCCGCGAACCCGTGGGCATGGCCACCGCGCCGTTGATGAGCGGCTTTGCCTGGGTGGCCGGTGGCATCGACTTCATCACCGAAACCGAGCTGTTCGCTGCCGGCCCCACCACGCGCCGCCGCCGCAAGCAAGAGCAGGTGAGCGACGTGGATGCCCTCATCAAAGACCTGGCCGAGCTGAACGTGGGCGACCCCGTGGTGCACGCCCAGCACGGCATCGGGCGCTACCGCGGCCTCATCAACATGGACCTGGGCGCGCGCAACCCCGACGGCAGCCCGGCCCTGCAGGAAATGCTGCACCTGGAATACGCGGGCAACGCCACGCTGTACGTGCCCGTGAGCCAGCTGCACCTGATTGGCCGCTACACCGGCGTGAGCGCCGACGAAGCCCCGCTGCACAGGCTGGGCAGTGGCCAGTGGGAAAAAGCCAAGCGCAAGGCCGCCGAGCAGGTGCGCGATGCCGCGGCCGAGCTGCTCAACATCTACGCGCGCCGCGCCGCGCGCGAGGGGCACGCCTTCCGCTTTCATCAGCAGGATTACGAGCAGTTCGCTGCCGACTTCGGCTTTGAAGAAACGGCCGATCAGCGCGCCGCCATCCACGCCGTGGTGCAAGACATGATCAGCCCGCAGCCGATGGACCGCCTGGTTTGCGGCGACGTGGGCTTTGGCAAAACCGAAG
Source organism: Allobrachymonas sp. (assembly GCA_030529505.1). Lineage (GTDB taxonomy): Bacteria > Pseudomonadota > Gammaproteobacteria > Burkholderiales > Burkholderiaceae_C > Brachymonas. The sequence continues at coordinate 14,994 of JAUMWT010000037.1, forward strand.
TCGCCTTGCGCGCAGCCTTCGTGGCCGTGACCGGCGGCAAGCAGGTGGCCTTTCTGGCGCCCACCACGCTGCTGGCCGAGCAGCACTACCAAACGCTCAAAGACCGCTTTGCCAAATGGCCCGTGAAGGTGGCGGAGATGAGCCGCTTTCGCTCGCAAAAAGAAATCAACGCCGCGCTGGCGGGCGTGGCCGACGGCACGGTGGACATCGTGGTCGGCACGCACAAGCTGCTGAGCGAAAAAACGCAGTTCAAGAACCTGGGCCTGCTCATCATCGACGAGGAGCACCGCTTTGGCGTGCGCCACAAGGAGCAGATGAAGCAATTGCGCGCTGAGGTGGACGTGCTCACGCTCACCGCCACGCCCATCCCCCGCACCATGGGCATGGCGCTGGAAGGGCTGCGCGACTTGAGCGTGATCGCCACCGCGCCGCAGCGCCGCCTGGCGATCAAGACCTTTGTGCGCAACGAGGGCAGCGGCGTGATCCGCGAGGCCGTGCTGCGTGAGTTGAAGCGCGGCGGGCAGGTCTACTTCTTGCACAACGAGGTGGAAACCATCGAGAACCGCCGCGCCAAGCTCGAAGAAATATTGCCCGAGGCGCGCATTGCCGTGGCCCACGGCCAGATGCCCGAGCGCGAGCTGGAGCGCGTGATGCGCGACTTCGTCGCCCAGCGCCACAACATCCTGCTGTGCTCCACCATCATCGAAACGGGCATCGACGTACCCACGGCCAACACCATCGTCATCAGCCGCGCCGACAAATTCGGTCTGGCGCAGCTGCACCAGTTGCGCGGCCGCGTGGGCCGCAGCCACCACCAGGCCTACGCCTATTTGCTGGTGCCTGAAATCGAAGGACTGACCAAGCAGGCCGCCCAGCGGCTGGACGCCATTCAGCAAATGGAAGAGCTGGGCAGCGGCTTTTACCTGGCCATGCACGATCTGGAAATCCGCGGCGCGGGCGAGGTGCTGGGCGAAAGCCAGAGCGGCAACATGATGGAAATCGGCTTTCAGCTCTACAACGAGATGCTGGCCGAGGCCGTCAAGGCGCTCAAGGCCGGCAAGGAGCCGGATTTGCTCAGCCCCATGCAGGCCGCCACCGACATCAACCTGCACACACCCGCGCTGCTGCCCGACGACTACTGCGGCGACGTGCACCTGCGCCTGTCCTTCTACAAAAAGCTGGCCACGGCCAAAACGGGCGAGCAGATCGATGCGCTGCTGGAGGAAATCGTCGATCGCTTCGGCAAGCTGCCGCCCCAGGCCCAAGCGCTGATCGACGTGCACCGTTTGCGTGTGCTGAGCCAACCCTACGGCGTGCAGAAGGTGGACGCCGCGCCGGGCGTCATCACCATCAACTTCCGCCCCAACCCGCCGGTGGACCCCATGGCCATCATCCAGCTCATCCAGAAAAACCGCCACATCAAGCTGGCGGGCAACGACAAGCTGCGCATCGAGCGCGAGCTGCCCTTGCCACAAGACCGCGCCCAGATGGTGCGCGACGTGCTGCGCAGCCTGGGCCAGCCGCTGGCGGCCTGAAGGAGCGACCCGCGATGAACGCCCTCTGGAGCCGCACCCTCGCCCGCCTGCCCGACTGGGCGCAGGAGCTGATGCACGCGCTGCTGCCCGCGCTGCAAGTGCTGCTCATCCTGGCGGCGGCCGTGCTGCTGCAAAAACTGCTGCGCCGCCTGGTGCGCCGCGTGGCGGCCAGACACGATGGCAGGATGGGGGCTTTGGGGCTGAACGGTGTTTGCCGGCGCAGTGTGCGCCATGCCTGGGGCCTTGGTATTTACCACTAGGCAGGATGGGCGACTGCCCCTTTTTCGTCCTTGCCATTGCCTCTAGAATGGCAAACTTTGTCACATTGAGTTGCTTGTTCGCCAAAAAGGATATTGCATGTCGTCCAACCGCCCGATGCCGCCAGATACCCCTCCAGCCCTGGAGCAGTCCAGCGATGAAATGCGCCGCCCCGCCACGGGCAGCAAAATGGCTTGGGTCATTGTTGCTGCCGCTTTGGCCGTCAGTTGGGGCATCTATGCCTATTTGCCGTTTGAAGGCGCCGCGCGCAAGGGCCTGGCCCTGCTGTTCTTCGTGGCGGTGCTGTGGCTGACCGAGGCGGTGCACGTCACCATCACGGCGCTGATCGTGCCAGTGGCCGCCGTGGCGATCGGCATACCGGAAATGAACACGGCCAAGGCGCTTTCCACCTTTGCAGATCCGATCATCTTCCTCTTCTTCGGCGGCTTTGCCCTGGCCACGGCCCTGCACGTGCAAAAGCTCGATCGCAAGATCGCTTTCTGGATCATGTCGCTCACGGGCTCGCACCTGGGCATGGCCTCCATCATGCTGTTCGTGGTGACGGCGGCCTTGTCGATGTGGATCAGCAACACGGCCACGGCCGCCATGCTGCTGCCTTTGGCCATTGGCATCATCGGGCATATGGACGGCAAGGAAGAGCGCAACACCATGGCCTTCGTGCTGCTGGGCATTGCCTATTCGGCCAGCATCGGCGGCCTGGGCACGCTGGTGGGTTCCCCGCCCAACGCCATTGCGGCCAAGGCGCTGAAAATGGACTTTGCCGCTTGGCTCAAGGTGGGCCTGCCGATCATGCTGTTGCTGCTGCCGCTGATGGTGCTGACGCTGTGGCTGGTATTCCGGCCCCAGCTCAACCGCCGCATCGAATTGCCGCGCGAGGACATTCCCTGGACGCGCGACCGCATCCTGACCATCGTGGTTTTCGTCATTACGGCGCTGGCGTGGATTTTCGGCAAGCAGGTTCAGAAAGCCCTGGGCGTGAGCAGCCCGGATACCTGGGTGGCCGTCAGCGCAGCCATCACCGTGTGCATGCTGGGCCTGGCCTCTTGGCGCCAGGTGGCCAACAACACCGACTGGGGCGTCTTGTTCCTGTTTGGTGGCGGCATCACCTTGAGCAATGTCATGCGCAACTCGGGGGCATCGGCCGTGCTGGGCGATACCGTGGCCGGGTTCGTGGCGGGCGCCAGCCCGTTTGCCGTCATCATTGGCGTGGCCGCTTTCATCGTGCTGCTGACCGAATTCACCAGCAACACGGCTTCTGCCGCGCTGCTGGTGCCGGTGTTTGCCGCCATTGCCGAGCGCATGGGCATGCCTTCGCACGTGCTGGTGCTGATCATCGGCATCGGCGCCTCTTGCGCTTTCATGCTGCCGGTGGCCACGCCGCCCAACGCCATCGTTTACGGCACGGGCAAAATCCTCCAGCGCGACATGCTCAAGGCCGGGGCCGTGCTCAACACCATTTCGATCACCTTGTTGGCCATATGGGCCTTCGTGTTCTGGCGCTGAAGCCGCAAGGCGCTGCCTTGTTGTTCCTGCCGTGATGGGCTGTGCGATCGGCCCAAGACAGGAGGCTCCTGATCACCTTTTTAGGCACGGTCATGCATGGATTGGATGGCCGTGCTTTTTTGTGCCCAAACGCTTGGGGGCTGGCGCGAACCGGGGCGGTTTGGTGCCGGGCATCTTCTAGAATGACAAAATCTTTTTGCACATGAAATGAGCCTGCCATGAATGCCGAACCCTCTTTGCTGGTGCGCGTGCCGCCCCAAATGCCGCGCCTTTCGGACTACAAACTGATCGCTTTCGACATGGACTCCACGCTCATCAACATCGAATGCGTGGATGAAATCGCTGCGGCCGTCAACAAGA
>JAUMWT010000038.1 GCA_030529505.1 Allobrachymonas sp.
TTCAATCAATGATGTTGCTGCAGTTTAACCGCCTCTCGTGACGACATGATCTAAGCCCCTAAAAAAAGCGCCTGCATATGCAGGCGCTTTTTGTTTTGACGCTCTCGCTACCAGCAGTGTGTAGCGAGAGATCAATGGCAGGCTTATCAGGCCCGTGTTTCCTCTGGGGAGAGGATGTAGTCGTCGATCACTTCGGACTGCTTGAACTTGGGCTTCTTGACCAAGTAAGCCAAGACGAAGGAGACAGCGATCAAGCCAATGGCTGCATAGTAGGCAATGTGATAGCTCTGTGTCAAAGGCAAGTTATTGTCGATCACGTACTTCTTCGAGAACTGGGCAATGGTCGGACCAATGATCAGCGACAGACCCCAGCCCGTGTACACCACGCCGTAGTTGGCGCCGTAGGACTTCAGACCCCAGTAGTCGGCCACGATGGAAGGCGTGGTGGACATCACCGTACCGTAAGCCACACAGGTGATGATCGTGCCGATGAAGATCATCGTCGGCGTGGTGTAGTAGTGGAACAGGAACATGTTGATGGCCTGGATCGTGTGGATCAGGTAGTAGGTGGGCTTGCGGCCGATCTTGTCGGACAGGATGCCGCCCAGCGTACGACCCGTTGCGTTGGAAATGGAAGCCACCATCACCATGATGCCGACCAGCGTCTTGACTGCGCTGCCATAAGGCCCGTCTTCACCGCCGCCTTGCACGCGCATGATGTCGGAAGCGTTGGAGATCACCATCGCACCGGCAGAGCAGTAGAAGGCGTAAACGAAGAACAGCATCCAAGTCTGGGGGTGCTTGACCATGGCGCTCAGGCCGATGGAAGCAGACTTTTTCATGTTCTCTTTAACCGGCTTGTTGGGATCAACGGGCAGCTCGGGGTATTTGTAACCTGCGGGCGGGTTCACCACGTTGAAGGCGGCGATGGTACCCAAGATCAGGATCAATACACCCAGTGTCACGAGTGTTTTTTCTAGCGACCAGTTCAGCGTCTTCAGGAAATAGATCTCCAGCGGAGCGATCCACAGGGCACCCAGACCGAAGCCAGCAACCACCAGACCGTTCACCAGACCTTTTTTGGAGGGATGGAACCACTTCATGGCCGCTGCACGGGGGCAGGCGTACACAAAGCCGATGCCGTTACCCACCAGCATGGTGAAGATGATGGTGAACATCAGCGGCTGGTGGGTGAAGAAGCTGCACAGAATCGCGCCGCCGCCCACCATCAGGATGCCGGCGAAGATCACCTTGGTCGGACCCAGTTTGTCTTGCAGCCAGCCGGCAAACACCACAATCAAGGCAGAAATGAAGCCACCGTAGGCATAGGGCCAGCTCAGCTGGGTGATGTCCCATTCCTTGTAGAGGCGGTCTGCAGCGTCTGCCGCACGAGCCACGCCCTCTGTATATCTGACCGAGCGATATTCCAGAATATCTTTCAGGTTGGACCACGTATACAGAATACCGATACTGAAGTTGGACAGAACGCCGAAAAGCAGGACGCGCCAGCCCTTTCGTTTTTTCTCCGCATCAGTCATCGTATCTGCTGGAACTGTTTCCGTTAGATTCGCCATCGTTTTTCCTCGATTCCTGCGGTTATGCGACTAGCCGTCAACTCCCGCATGGTTCCCGTTATGCGCTCGAACCGTTATTGAAAAATTGAACAACAAAAACTGCAATGGCCGCCTGAACAAAACACCTTTGCAACAGCGCCGGGAGCACCGGCACGACGCGCTGCAAAAGCTTTTACCCGCTGCTTGCGCAACAGGTGCCTTGATCCAGGCTGCCTAGCAGGTAACAATTCTATACGCCAAAAACGCCGTTTGCGAAATACCGATTACAGTTTGTCGGATATTTATGCCAGCGCGCCAACGGCGGCAAAAAAGCTCTTTGAGCTTTGCCAGAAACAGACTGTCAGGCGTCGATACAATCTGCCGCAGCCTGCGTCGGCTGGTGCGCCCGCCACACAGGCCAGCCATGCGCCAGGCCAAGCGCCCTGCGGCTTTGGCACCCACGTTGCGGCGGCCCCTTGCAGCATTGGATCTGATCTGCCCAGCGTGCCAAGTCCCTTCTTCCTTCTTTTTTGAACCTGCGAGAGCAAAGCCTCATGGCCAAGATTTTCTGCATCGCCAACCAAAAAGGCGGCGTTGGCAAAACCACCACCAGCGTGAACCTGGCGGCCGGTTTGGCACGCCTGGGGCAGCGCGTGCTGCTGATTGATCTGGATCCGCAAGGCAACGCCACGATGGGCTCGAACGTGGACAAGCGCCAGCTCGCCCACAGCGTGTACGAGGTGTTGCTGGAGCAAGCCAGTGTGGCCCAGGCCAGCGTGGCCGCTGATAAATGCGGCTACCAGTTGCTGGGCGCCAATCGCGAGCTGGCGGGCGCCGAAGTGGAGTTGGTGGATCAGGAACGGCGCGAAACCCGCCTGAAAGAGGCGCTGGCCAAGGTGGATGCCGACTACGACTTCATCCTGATCGACTGCCCGCCCGCGCTGAGCCTGCTCACGCTCAACGGCCTGTGCGCCGCGCACGGCGTGATCGTGCCCATGCAATGCGAATACTTCGCGCTGGAAGGACTGACCGATCTGGTCAACACCATCAAGCAGGTGCATGCCAACCTCAACCCGCAACTCAAGGTGATCGGTTTGCTGCGCGTGATGTTCGACCCGCGCATCACCCTGCAACAGCAGGTGAGCGAACAGCTCAAGAGCCACTTTGGCGACAAGGTGTTCAACACCGTGATTCCGCGCAATGTGCGTTTGGCCGAAGCGCCCAGCTACGCGCTGCCTGGCGTGGTGTTTGATCCCAGCGCCAAAGGCAGCAAAGCCTTTGTCGAATTTGCCGCCGAGATGGTGGAGCGCATCAAGAGCTTGTGAGCGCATCATTCGCGCACGCCCGCCAGGTGCACGCCAGACGCGCGTCTTGAGCGCGTTTTTGCCAGCCTGCGCCTGGCTGCAAGACCTGCGCTCCATCGCAACCACCGGTTCAAACACCGCCAAGCCACCCAAGCAAAAGGCGGCTTCACGCACCACTCTACAAGCAGCAGGAAGAAGCGTGCGATGCAGATCGGCACGGATGGCTGCGCATGCCATGCCCGCCGCATGCCTCGTCTGCGCTTGGACGCGGATGGATGCCCGGATGAGGCGTGACCAGCACCGCACCCAACTCGCCTTGTGCATGACCGCTTGATCAAAAAAGCTCGCCTGCATGCGACGAGCCAAGACCCTGCTGGATGCGCTTTGGGACCAGCGTCGCACATGGCTGCTGCACCGCACCGCGTGCAACGACGGCTGCGCCGCAATTCTTTTGGGCACAATGCGCTCCAATCACACGCCAACCTCACGCCTGCTGCTGCGGCTGATCCCATGGGCCAAGCTGCGCACGTCACCGATGCTCACAGATGCGCGCATCGGTGCGCCCGATTCTTCGGTACATTTCAGCCGCATCCACCGATTTTTGAGATTGTTGAAAAGGAAGACGCCTCATCATGGCAAGCAAGAAAAAAGGCTTGGGCCGTGGGCTGGAAGCCCTGCTCGGCCCCAGCGCCAGCGCCCCGATTGCCCCCCCCCGCGCCGATGGTGCTCCGGCCGAGTTGCCGCTCACGGACATGGTGGCCGGGCAATACCAGCCGCGCACCCGCATGGACGAAGGCGCGCTCTACGAGCTGGCCGAAAGCATCAAGGCGCAGGGCATCATGCAGCCCATTCTGGTGCGCAAACTCGCCAAGGGCCCCAACGCGGGCAAATACGAAATCATCGCGGGCGAGCGCCGCTTTCGCGCCGCCCACCTGGCCGGCTTGAGCCAAGTGCCCGTGCTGGTGCGCGATGTGGACGACCACGCCACCGCGGCCATGGCACTGATCGAGAACATGCAGCGCGAAGACCTGAACCCGCTGGAAGAGGCGCAGGGCCTGCAGCGCCTGATCGGCGAATTCGGCCTCACGCACGAGCAGGCCGCGCAGGCCGTGGGCCGCAGCCGCAGCGCCACCAGCAACTTGCTGCGCCTGCTCAATCTGGCCGAGCCGGTGCAAACCATGCTGCTGGCCGGCGACATCGAAATGGGCCATGCTCGCGCCCTGCTGGCGCTGGAGCGCGGTGCGCAAATCACCACGGCCAACCAGATCAGCGGCAAGAAACTCTCGGTGCGCGAGGCCGAAAGCCTGGTCAAGCGCCTGAGCGCCGATTTCGAGCTGGCAGGCCAGAAACCCCGCGACAAAACCAAGTCGGCCGATGTGCGCCGGGTGGAAGAAGAGCTGTCTGACCTGCTGATGGCCCACGCGGAAGTGCGCATCAAAAAGCGCGTGAAGCGCCACGGCAAAGTGGAAGAGGCCGGCGAGCTGGCGATCCAGTTCGGCTCCATCGACGCGCTCAACGGCCTGATCGCCAGACTGCGCGGGCCAGCGGCATAAGAGCCTTCACCCGCGCCACACGCCCTACAATGCGTGGGCTTTTTCGCTCACCCGCCAATTTGTCATGACATCCAGCTCGGCCGCGCCGAAATCCCCCCTCGCTTTTGCCCTTTGGCTGACTTCGCCTTTGGGCATTGCCGCGAGCATTTCGCTCACGCTGCATCTGGTGGTCGTTCCCGTAGCGGTGAGCCAACTCCACAGGTTGGCGCCCAGCTTCTACAGCCGCCTGCTGGAAGAAACGCCGCTGGAGGTGATTCTGGTCAACGCCGCAAGCGACGAAGCCCCCAGCGAAGCGCAAGCCCTGGCCCAGCACAATCTGTCGGGCGGCGGCAATCTGGACGAGAAGGGCGTGTTTGCGACCTCGCCCTTGCTGCCCTCGCAGCGAGAGGCCTTTGGCACCGAACTCAGCCCCACCAAAAGCCAGACGGAAACCGAGCAGCCCAGCCACAGCGAAAAATCAGCGGCGGAAACTCCCGGCGAGGCTCCTTCACTCCAAGACCTGGCGGCCATGCAGCGCAAGCAAATGGATTTGCTTGCTCAGGTCAAACAGCAGATCGACAGTCTGAGCGCAGTGGTTGAGCAACTGCCCGCCGGTTCCGCTGAAGCGCAAGAGCTGGAAAAGAAGCGCCAGTTGCTGCTCAATGCCTTTGGAAAAATCGACCGCCGCATCCAGGAAGAAAACTCGCGCCCGCGCCGCCGCTACATCGCCCCCTCCACCGTCAAGGGGCCACAGGCGCTGTATTACGACAAACTCAAAACCAAAATCGAAGAAAAGGGCACGGCCAACTTCCCCACGCACAACGGCGTCAAACTCTATGGCGAGCTGATTTTGCGCATCGTCGTCAACCACGATGGCCGCGTGATCGAAACCCGCGTGATGCGCAGCTCGGGCAACCGCATGCTGGATCGCCGCGCCGAAGCCATTGCCGTCAGCGCAGGGCCTTTCGGCAAATTCGATACCGCCCTGCGCCGCTACACCGACGAGCTGGCCGTAATTTCGCGCTTCAAGTTCGAACGCAACAACACCCTGTCCACACAAGTCAGCACCACGCAGGATTTGGTCGATGCGGCAGACGCCGAAGCCAGCGCACCGGCCAGCCCATGATGCCGTGCGGATGAATGGCATGGCCTGCTGCGCCTGAGGCATGAAGGGCACTGGCCCCACAAGGCCAAACGCAGAAGCATGCGCTGCATTTGGCCTGGCCTGCGCGCCCGCGCCTTTTGCCCTGTGCGGCATTTGCGGCACCGCACGCGCAGGGCTAAGCGGGCAGCCCCACACAGGCAATGAAGGCAAACACTGCATCGCCCAAGCCCAGGGTTACCCAACCGCACAGCCGCATCCCTTCGCAACGCTTTTTGAAAGACGCTCAAAATCTCGACGAGGGGTGATTGAAGATGGGTCGGAACAGGACGCAAGGCGCACAGCTTTATGTGTTGTATGTGGCGCAGTGCATGGCCCGTGCGATACCAGCAAAACAGGTGACAAGATTGGCAGCGCAACAGCCCGCCCGCTTCCATTTTCAAGCGTCCGCGAGGGGATGTGGAACAGCTTTTCAAGGCCAGTTCTTGCCTGCCCGCATCCACATGCGTAACGGCCAGCCAGCCCCAAACCCTGAGCCTGTTTATGATCTCGGCCTGAAGCGATGGCTTGAAGCGACTGGAGCTGCACGCCATATGGCATCCAGATGAACAAGCTGAACAACCGCTGCACGCTCCAGCGCCAATCGCAGCTCTTGGCGAGCGGCCCTTCAGGCCGGGCACGGCAAAGCACCCGGCCGCGTTTCATCAAGTGCCCGCAACCCGTCCATCACCATCCATCGGCAAGCCCCTCGCCCCCTTCATGCTTCACACAGCCCCCAAGCAACCCATCCTCAAGATTGGCCCCTACGCATGACTGATACCCCCACCCCCTACGCCGTCGTCGGCCACCCCATCGCCCACAGCCGCTCGCCCTGGATTCATGCCCGCTTTGCCGAGCAGACCGGCCAGGCCATCAGGTACGAAGCCATCGACAGCGCGCCCGACGCCTTTGCCGCCACCTTGCAGCGCCTGCAAAAAGCGGGCTACGGCGGCTGCAACGTCACCGTGCCTTTCAAGCACGAAGCCTTTGCCGCCGCGCAAAGCCACACGCCGCGCGCCACCCTGGCGCAAGCAGCCAACACCCTGGTGTGGCAGCGCGTGCCGGGCAAGCGTAGCAAGGTGCTGCATGCCGACAACACCGATGGCCCCGGCATCGTGCGCGACATCGTGTTCAACGCCGGCTTTGCTTTCGGGCGCTTGCACCTTTTGCTGCTGGGCGCGGGCGGCGCAGCCGCCGGTGTGCTCAATGCGCTGATCGCCATCTGCCCGGCCAGCGTGACCGTGGCGAACCGCGATTTGGGCAAAGCCCGCAGCCTGGCCGAGCGCCATTACGCCTGGGCCAATATGCATGCGGTGGCGCTGCACAGCTGCACGCTGGACGAAGCCCTGCACGGCAGCACGCAAGATGGCCCGGCCACTTTCGACCTGGTGATCAATGCCACCTCCAGCAGTTTGAGCGGCGAGCCGCTGGCTTTTCCGGCCGAAAAAATCAATGCCAACGGCATGCTCTACGACATGATGTACGGCCAAGCCGCCCAGCCTTTTTTGCAGTCGGTGCAACGAGCCGATATCAAACGGCGCGACGGCCTGGGCATGCTGGTGGAGCAAGCGGCGCTGTCGTTTGCGCTGTGGCGCGATGTGCGCCCCCGCACCGCGCCCGTGCTCGCCGAACTGCGCGCCCTGGTCGATGCAGAGCAGCCCGCCCAGCCCTGAAGAAAGCGCGGCCATGTCACGTTTCACCGCCAGCCTGCTGCGCATCCTGAAATGGATCGTACTGGCCGGCGTGTGCCTGCAGCTGTACTTCATCGCCCGAATCGGGCTGATGGTGTGGGTGGACCCGCAATCCACCAGCTTTCAGCGGTCTGAGCTGGCGCGGCTGGCGGCCAAAGGCCAAGCCGCCCGCTGGCAGCAGCAGTGGGTGCCTGACGAAGCGATCAGCGATCATCTCAAGCGCGCCGTCATCGCGTCGGAAGACGGCGATTTTCTCGACCACGGCGGCATCGATTGGGAGGCCATTCGCGCCGCACGCAGCCGCAACGCCGCCGCTCAAGCCAAGGCGCAAGCACAAACCGAGCGTGCCCAGCGCCAGCAAGAACTCGCGCAAAAACGCGCCCAGCGCCGCGTGGCGCGCCTGCAAAAAACAGGCCGCCCCGTCAGCCCCGCCTTGCAAGCCGCCGCCAGCGGGGCATCCGCGCCAGCGGCCGTGCAACCCAAGGTGTTTGGGGCCTCCACCATCAGCCAGCAACTAGCCAAGAACCTGTTTCTGTCGGGCGAGCGCACGCTGTTTCGCAAGGCGCAAGAGGTGGCCCTCACCTACTATCTGGAATGGCTGCTGGGCAAGCGCCGCATCCTCGAGATTTATCTCAACAGCGTGGAATGGGGCGAAGGCGTTTTTGGCGCCGAAGCGGCGGCCCGGCACTACTTTGGTAAGTCCGCCGCCCAACTCAGCGCCGCGGAAGCCGCCCGACTGGCCGTGATGCTGCCCCGCCCCAAATACTTCGAGCAGCACCGCCACTCGCGCTACCTGGCCTCTCGCTCGGCCACCATCACCGTGTGGATGCGCGATGTGGAACTGCCTTGAGGCCATCTTTTGACTGCGGTCGATCACATTATTTTTGGCGGTGCGAAGCAGCCTGCATGGCCGTCAACCAAGGCGTAGAGCACAGCACGCTGCTGCAGCGCAGATCGGGCGGCTGCACAAAACCTACAACGATGCGCGAGGCCGAGGCAGGCGGCCTCCCTTCAGCTTGCTCGCAAAAAGCCATCGCCTGCATGGCTCGCTTGAGCAAGCGTTGCCTGACGGCAGCCCGCGCCCTGACGCATGCGCTTTTGAAGCGCAAGGCACATCTATCAAATAGCGTGCACAGATTCTGGTTTCTCTTGATCGTTGGCGGCTGGCTGACCCCCGGGCGGGCATTCAGAACTTGTTCAAAATCTCAACGTCTGGCAATGGGATATGGAGCGGGATGGGATGCAAGGCGCCAATCTTTGTATGTGGCGCAGTGCATAGCCCGTGCGACATGTGCAAGATGATCGACAAGACTTGCAACGCCGCAGACCGCCCGACTTCATCTTCAAGCGCCCGTGAGGGGATTTTGAACAGCTTCTCAGCACCCTTTTGACGCATTGGCGGATCGCTTGGGCCTGCAACAAGCATTGCGGCTGGCTCCCGCCGAGGACGTGCGCCGCCCCAGCCGCATCGCCACTTGACCTTTCGCTATCATCCCCGCTCATGCACGCCCTGCCCTTGACGCCTCTCTTCTGCCTGCCCATGCCGCGCCCCATGCACTGCGCACAAGCCATCGGCCCCATCCATCCAAACGCCAGCAGACCATGCGCATTCTTGGCATAGACCCCGGCTTGCGCACCACCGGCTTTGGCCTGATTGACGTGCACGGCCAGCGCCTGCACTATGTGGCCAGCGGCACCATCGGCACCACGCCCCGCAGCAAGCGCCGCGCGCTGGATGAAGATTTGCCTGACACCGGCAATCTGCCCGCCCGCATTCAGCTCTTGTGCGAAGGCATCACCGAAGTGGTGCAGACTTATCGGCCCACGGTGGCGGCGCTCGAGATCGTTTTCGTCAACGTCAACCCGCAGGCCACACTCTTGCTGGGGCAGGCGCGCGGCGCCTGCCTGGCCACCCTGGTCAGCCAGCAGCTGCCCGTGGCCGAATACACCGCCTTGCAAATGAAAAAAGCCGTGGCCGGCCACGGCCGCGCCGCCAAATCGCAAATCCAGGAAATGGTGCGCCGCCTGCTGCAGCTCTCGGGCCTGCCCGGCACCGATGCGGCCGACGCGCTGGGCATGGCCATCACCCACGCGCATGCGGGCAGCGCCATGGCGCAACTGGCCAAAAGCACCGCGCTGCAAAGGCGCGCCCATGCCCTGTACAAAGGCGGGCGCAGTTATTGAGGCTTGCGAGCGCCTCTTTGCCTGGCCGCTGCATGCCGGCTTGCCGAGCCATCACTTCAAACAGCATCCTTTGATGACCCCAGCGTTTTGCAATGAGCAAGGTGCTGTGGGGCGATGCCTTCTGCCGTTTCATTGACCTTGACCAAAAGGGCCTGAAAGCAGCAGCAAGTACTCACAACCACTCCAAGCCTGCCAATGCATGGCGCTTGTTTGTCATGCCTCCTGGCCAGGGCAGCCGAAACACAGCAGTGATGCTGCTCGCCAATAATGAAAGCCGACAAGGCGCAAGAGGCTGGCCGTGAACCGTGAACCGGGAGCTGGAAGCAGGGAGCTGAGAACGCGTGCTACGTGCTGTACCCGGCAGCATCTTTTTCTGAGCGCAGCTTGCCCTGCGCTTCAAACCATCTTCATGGTGGATGATCCAAGCCCCCATAAAAAAACGGCCAAGGATGACTCCTTGGCCGTTTTCCAAACCGCTCGGGGTTTATTCTTGCGGCATCAATCAGGCTGTTTCTTCAGGCCAGAACTTGAACAGGGGGAACAAGAACAGCCAGCCTGCCAGGTTGAACGGGAAGGTGAAGGTCGGGATGCCCCAGGCACCGCAAATCACCTGCATGGCGCCATGAATCACCACAGTTACGAAGATGGACAGCACCGCATAAGCCAGTGTTTTGGCATTGGTCTTCATGAACACGCAGCCCACGGCGGGTGCCGTCAGGGCAGCGGCAAAGCCCCACAGGCCGAAGTTCACGGCAGCCACATCCGCGCCACAGAAGTAGGCGAAAGCCGCACCGAGGAAAGCGCCCAGAACGGTCAAGCCAGCGCACCAGAAGGATTCAACCGCCAAGGCCACCACGAAGATGATGGCAGCAGCCTTGTCAGCCACGAACCACACTTGCGAAATGCTGTGCAAACCGGCTGTGAGCAGGTTGAAGTCGCCACCGGGCAAATCACCACCTGCGCTGGGAGGCAGCGCCGCAACTTTCTTTGCAAACAGCACGATCAGCCAGCACACCAGCACGAAGGGGAAGGTAAAGGCCGGCATTTTGTAGGGCGCCAGGAAATTGGCCACGGCGATGATCACGACGGTCGAGAACATGGAACCGATTACCAAAAACACCCACATCAAGGTATTGGTCTGCAGGAAGGTGGGCAAGCAAGCGCCGACCAACATGCCGTTGAAGCCATAAATACCCGCCTTGAGGTTATCGCGGTTGGCATTGACCAGATAGGCCATGGCTGTGGAAGCGATCGTTCCGATCACGGAACCGATGGCTACCGCGTAAGAGGTACCACCGTTAAAGGCGCCCACAAACATGGCAATGAAGTTGAGCAAGCCGGTGAGCGGGTTGTTCATAAAAATGACCTGGCCTGAGCCGCGCAGGACGACATCGATGAACTCCACAATCGGATTGCTATTGGCTGCCCGGGTCCAGGGATTACCGGACTGGGCGTTTGCAGCATCTACCATCTCTCTCTCCTTTTTATAAAAAAACCCGAGCCTGTAGCAGCTCAGTAGGGTCGCCACAGGAATGGATCCGGCAGATCCGCTCCTTTGACTTCCTTCCTCACCACGCGCCAGAACTCGTGAATGCGCTCGCGCACGGCCTTGACTTCCTTGCCAAGCACCTTGAACACGAGTCCGGCGTCGTTCGGCAAACGGCTCACGCCGCTGGCCAATTCTTCCTTCATATTGAATTTGGCGTCAATCTGCTCGAAGATCGCATCGGCTTTCTCCTTGGGCGTGAGCAACACCACGTTGCCATACACCTCAAAGCCTTGCATCATGCCCAGCTGCTGCAAATCCTGCTGCTGGGGATCGATCACGAACTTTTCGCAGAACAATTCCTGCCCCTGCTTGTTGTAGGCGCGCACGCAGGCGGAGTACACATCGAAACCGAAATATTCGTCGGCGCTGTGGTGAATGCGCCCCGGCACCAGAATTTCGCCATAAAGCACGGAGGCATTGTCGCCCACCTCCAAGCGCGTATCCGTGAGAAAGCGCGCATGCCTGCAGGGGATGGTCAGATCAGGCATGTATTCCAGATAGGCGTTGTCTTTGACGCGCACCGTTTGCGCCTGCACGGCATAGTTGGCGTCCATGGCCTGGATCTTGTTGGCGCTTTGCGTGGAAACGTAGGCCGTTGCGCCTTCTTCCACGGTGATCTCGATGCTGTAACGATCACCCTGCAGCATGCCCCCGCCTGTGGAGCAGATGTACATGCAGCACATTTCGGGCATGGCCTCGTCCCAGGGGCGGGCCTTGAGCGCCAGGAAGGGCGCGCGGCGCTCCAGGTCTTTCATCACGGTGCGCTTGCCATCCACGTCCAGCGCCATGCGAAAGCGGATGAAGCCGTTTTTGCCCAAACCGGCGCTGCGGAACTGGGGCGGCTCGTCGCGAAAGCGGTCAAACTCGGCCGCTTCGGTGCCCAGCACCTGGGCGCGCCGCCAAGGCTCGCAGTCGCGGGGAATGCCATTGCCCAGCCACTGGGTGGACTCGGGCAGGGTTTTGAGAAAAGCCTGGAACTCGGCTTCCGGCATGACGTTTTCCAGCAAGCCCGTGTGTGCGGCTGCCGCAACATGGGCGGCGCCTGCATCCACCGGCTGCACAGGCGCTTGCTCTTTCGCTTGCACCTTCTCCTCGTGCTTTTTCTGTGTCATAACCATCTTCTTATCTGTTGATCTTGCAGCCGCCCGCCCTGCCAGCACGACCATGCCGGCAGAACAAGCAAAAGCGAGTTGTTTGAACGCTTGAACGCGCTGTTCGTTTATTTGTCGATGCGCGGCACGTCAAACAAGCAATCGCGGTGGATCAGCTCGGCCAGCTCGCGAATGCCCTCACCCGTCTTGCAGTTGGTGAAGATGAAGGGCTTGTCGCCACGCATGACCCTGGAGTCGTGATCCATCACCTCCAGGCTGGCGCCCACCATCGGGGCCAGGTCGGTTTTGTTGATCACCAGAATGTCGGATTGCGTGATGCCGGGGCCGTTTTTGCGGGGAATCTTCTCGCCAGCGGCCACGTCGATCACGTAGATGAAAAAGTCCACCAGCGCAGGGCTGAAGGTCAGGGTCAGGTTGTCACCACCGCTTTCCATGATGACCAGGTCGGTATCCGGGAATTTGTTTTCCATGTCTTCGACCGCAGCCAGGTTCATGCTGGGGTCTTCGCGCACGGCGGTGTGCGGACAGGCGCCGGTTTCCACGCCCAGAATGCGCTCTTCGGCCAGAATGCCCTTGAGCGTGCGCTTGACGTGCTTGGCGTCTTCCGTGGTCACGATGTCATTGGTGATGATGACCACGCGCACGCCCATT
This sequence comes from Allobrachymonas sp., assembly GCA_030529505.1. GTDB lineage: Bacteria > Pseudomonadota > Gammaproteobacteria > Burkholderiales > Burkholderiaceae_C > Brachymonas. The sequence goes on from JAUMWT010000038.1 coordinate 12,718, forward strand.
TCGAGCAGGATGGGGGTGATCGCTTCGATGATGGCGGTTTTGCCGGAACCAACGGGGCCGCCAACGCCAATACGGGTGATTTTCTTTTCGGACATGATGCGAAATCTCTTCTCAGGCTAGAAACAAACAATCAATTCATGAACATGCGAACGTGCGCGCGAACGTGCACCGCCGCGAGCATGTCCACCACCGGCGAAAAGCCGGCCATGTCTTCCAGGCGGCGCCTGGCTGCAACAGCGTAATCACGCTCGATCGTGTGATTGAGCTGAAACAGAATGGTTTGCGTATCCACGTGATCCACCTTCACCAGACGCAAGGCCGCGCTCAGAATCGCCATCGCCACCCCGTACTGGTGCACCATGAAGCAACCCTCCTCGGGGATGTCGAGCATGGCAAAGATAAGGCCCAAGCAAACGGGGTAAGTGCCATCCGCTTCGCCACTGGCCACTTTGGCGCGCCACTGGCTCAACAGCTTCACATCGCGCGTGGAGTTGATGACCTTGTCGGCCAACTCGATGAGTTTTTTGCCCGTACGCACCGTCATGGCGCGAAACTCTTCGTTGAGTTTGCGGTTGTAAACGGCGCGATCAATCACCAGCAATTGCTGCAAATCGCCCTCGCGGGCCGCACGCCAGGCGTGCAGCACCGCAATGGCATCGCCACCGGCGGCCTGCTCCACAGCGGTTTTGGTAAAGCTGTGCAGCGTTTTGGCATCGGTGACCAAACCGCGCTCAATCGCCGACTCCAGCCCGTGCGAGAACGTGAAAGCGCCCGTGGGCAAGGTGGAATCGCCAAACTGCAATGCCTGCATCCAGTGCAGCAAAGACATGTCGGCCATGCCGCGCGGCGCCATGGCGGCACCATTGGAGGCATGGGTTTGGTTGGCTTGAACGGCGGTATTCATACTCAATCAATCAGTGCTTGTGATCGTGGTCGCAGCAGTCGTCCTTGCCGCAGCATTCGTCGTGGGCATGGCTGTGCGTGGTGCCGTCGGCATGGGTGTGTGCGTGGGCGTGCTTGTGCTCGTGACCGTGGTCGCAGCAATCGTCTTTGCCGCAGCACTCGGCCGCATGCTCGTGCGTATGCGTGGTGCCATCGGCATGGGTGTGCGTGTGGCTGTGCTGGTGCTCATGGCCGTGGTCGCAGCAGTCGTCTTTGCCGCAGCATTCGGCCGCATGCTCGTGCGTGTGCTTGGTGCCATCGGCATGAGTGTGCGCATGGCTGTGCTGGTGCTCGTGGCCATGATCGCAGCAATCGGTTTTGCCGCAGCATTCGGCAGCGTGTTCGTGCGTGTGCTTCACGCCGTCGGCATGGCTATGGGCATGGGTGTGTTGTGCGTTCGTCATGGTTGGTTTCCTTTACTTGATGATTGCAAGATGTCACACAGCGTGAAAATGGCTGCGCGCCGCCATTATTCCGAGCAAATAATTCCTTTGCAATCAATAAGTTACTACCGTTTCTCCATGTGATATTAATGGCTGTGGCTATGACCGTGATCATGGCCATGATCATGCTTGTGATCATGGTCGGCATGGTGCGTCAGGCCGCCGTCGTGGCTGTGGTGGCCGGGCGGGATGGCCGCTGCGTGGTGATGGCCGTGACCATGACCGTGGCCGCCGTGCGCATGGTGAGACAGATCCACCGAGCCCTGATCGGCCCCGCCAAACAGGCGGCGCGCCTCGTGCGGCAGCAGGTAGGGAATGGCCACTTCGGCCGGGTGGAAGTCGTAAGTGATGTCGGGGAAGGCGTGGGTGCGCATCACCGAGGTCATGACTTTCTTGTCCACCGTCAGCGGCAGAATGATCTTGTTGTCGCGCACCACGGCTGGCCAGTGCTGGTTGCCCAGTGCGTGCCCCAGCTCGATGCACAGGCGCACGAGCTCGGATTGATCTTTTTTCAGCAGTTCCTTGATTTCGATGATGAGCACATCGCGCAGGCTGATCTTGGCGATGATCATCGTGTTGTTGGCTTCGTCAAAGGCCAGCACGTCACCGTTGTGCAGGAAGGTGTTGCGGGGCAGCGAAATCGCCACGTCATTGCCTTGTTCTGTTTTGCGACGCAGGCGGTTTTTCTGCGCATCCCACTGATCCAGCGCCAGGTAATCCACCTTGGCTTTGGCGGCACGTTCCTGCCATTGCTTGTCGCTGGTATTACCCAAAACGGTATCGACGATCAGCATTTCAACAAACTCCGATTCATGAGAACTTGAAAGAGGGGCTCGCCCCAGCAAGGTCGGCTGACGCCAGCCAGGGCGGGCCGCAGAGCCACCGGGCCATGCGCAGGCCGCGCATGACCCGAGGCTTGGTGGATCAGCTGAAGTAATACATCTGGTTCAGCTTGCACTCCTTGACGGGCGGGCAAGTCAAATGCACGCCGTCAATGGTCACGGCGAAGGTCTCTGGGTTGACCTTGATCACCGGTGCATAGTTGTTGAGCACCATGTCTTCTTTGCTGATGGAGCGGCAGTTCTTCACGGCAATCGCTTGCTTGCTGAAGCCATAACGCTCCTTGATGCCCAGATCCAGCGAAGCCTGGGAGATGAAGTTGGCACAAGTCGTACCAATGGCGCCACCCATGGCGCCGTACATGCGGCGATACATCAGCGGCTGGCAGGTCGGCAGCGAAGCGTTGGGGTCGCCCATCACGGCGTAGCTGATCACGCCGCCCTTGATCACCATCTTGGGCTTGGCGCCGAACATTTCAGGCGTCCACAGCACCAGGTCGGCCATCTTGCCCACTTCGACGGAGCCCACGACGTGAGAAATGCCGTGCGCAATGGCGGGGTTGATGGTGATCTTGGCCACATAGCGCAGCACGCGGAAGTTGTCGTTGTCTTTGGCGTCTTCGGGCAGTTTGCCGCGCGCTTCTTTCATGGCGTGCGCGGTTTGCACGGCACGCTGCCAGTTTTCGCCGATACGGCCCATGGCCTGGGTGTCGGACGAGTAGATCGACAAAGCGCCGATATCGTGCAGCACGTTTTCCGCAGCAATGGTTTCCGAACGCACGCGGCTTTCAGCAAACGCTGCGTCAGACGGAATGGCCGGGTTCAAGTGGTGGCACACGCAGATCATGTCGAACAACTCGGCCTGGGTGTTCACACCGAATGGCAGGCTGGGGTTGGTCGAAGCGGGCAGCACGTTCATGAAGCCAGCCGTACGGATGATGTCGGGCGCGTGGCCGCCACCGCCACCTTCGGTGTGGAAGGTGTGGATCACGCGACCTTCGAACGCCGCGATGGAGTCTTCCACATAGCCGCCTTCGTTCAGCGTGTCGGTGTGGATGGCTGCTTGCACATCGTATTCGTCGGCCACGCGCAAGCAGGCACGGATGGCGTTGGGTGTGGTGCCCCAGTCCTCGTGAATCTTGAATGCGCCCACGCCGGCTTCGATCTGCTCGACCAGGGTTTTCTTGCCAGCGCCCTGGCCGGCTGCCGCCTGGCCCTTGCCCATCAGGCACAGGTTCACGGGCATGGCATCGGCGCCGCGCAGGATTTGCTCGACGTTCCACACGCCGGAGGTCACGGTGGTGGCGTTGGTGCCGTCAGTGGGGCCGAAACCGCCAGCCACCAAAGTGGTGATGCCGCCAGCCAGGCCGGTGTTGTCGATTTGCGGGCAGATCAGGTGAACGTGGGTGTCAATGCCGCCAGCAGTCACGATGGTCGTGGCGCAGTTGATGACGTCGGTCGCAGGGCCGCAAGTCATGCCGGGCGTAACGCCAGCCATGGTGTTGGGGTTGCCGGCCTTGCCGATGCCCACAATCTTGCCGTGTCTGATGCCGATGTCGGCCTTGATGATGCCCTGGATCGCATCGATGATGGTGGCGTTGGTCAGCACCAGATCCAGGCAGCCTGCTTCGCTGGTGGCGGTGTTGTCAAAGCCCATGCCGTCGCGCAGTGTCTTGCCGCCGCCGAACACGGCCTCGTCGCCGTAGCTGGCGCGCAGGTCTTTTTCAATTTCAACAAACAGATTGCTGTCGGCCAGGCGGATCTTGTCGCCAACGGTAGGGCCGTACAAGCCTATGTATTGCTCACGAGAAATCTTAGCCATTTTTGCTTTCCTCTCAATATCGGGAATATTTCTAAATGATTAGCCAGACGAATTTATTTCTTGTTGGCAAAGCCAAGCTCTTTGACTTTGCTCATGGCCTTGATCAAGTCCGGGTTGTAAGCGCTCTTGCCTTCTGCGCCACACCAGCCATCCACCAGGTTGCTGAAGCCGTAAACAACTTGTTTGCCCGCATAGGGAACCAGCTCAATTTCCTGTTCCATGCCGGGCTCCAGACGAACGGCAGTTGCAGCAGGAATGTTCAGGTGCTTGCCGAAAGCCTTTTCGCGATCGAATTCGATGGCACGGTTCACTTCGAAAAAGTGATAGTGCGAACCGATTTGCACCGGACGGTCGCCCGTGTTGCGCACCTTGAGTTTGGTCACAGGGCGGCCCGCATTGATTTCGATGTCGCCCTTAGCAGGAATGATGCCGCCAACGCGGTTGGCACCGAAAGCTCCACCTCCAGCCATGATGTTCTCCTTGAAATATTTAAGAATGAAATGCGTTTGACGTGAGACTCAGCGACCCGATCACTGGATGGGATCGTGCACGGTGATCAGGCGGCTGCCGTCGGTGAACACGCCTTCGACCTGAATCAGGGGGATCATGTCGGCCACGCCGTCCATCACGTCGCCCTTCTTGAGCACTTTGCAGGAAGAGGCCATGACCTCTTCCAGCGTTTTGCCTTCTCGCGCGCCTTCCAGAGCGGCAGCGGTGATCAGGGCAACCGCCTCGGGGAAATTCAGTTTCAGACCTTTGGCCTTGCGCTTCTCAGCCACGGCGGCCATGTTGTAAACGACCAGCTTTTCAAGCTCTCTTTCCGTGAGCAACATAGGTACCTCCTATATTTTTGATACATCAACAACAAAAAATTACTGTGAGGATACGACTGCACTTCTGCACAGCGCTGGGAATTTTAGGCAGCGTGACCGAACAAAAGCAACTTCCTGAAATAAAATCTTTACAAATATTTACACTGCTTCACCATTCCCGGGCAAGACCTCCTACCCACTCATATAGAAGACTCCTTTGCAAGCATCCAAACCTTGCTTAAAGAAAATGAACAGGGCGGCGGCTCAGCTTGATGCTTCTTTGGTGCTTGCATCTGCCCAGCCTCAGGAAAATTAAAAGAGATTAAATTATATGATGTAATTTTAAATTAATAATAATTAGGAGTCTGTCGCCAAAAGGGCAAAAAAAGACAAATCCCGACAAAACAACACGGAATTAAAACGCCGCCCCAAGCCCAAAAACAGCGCGCCAACACCTCGCAAACCGTGTTGCTGGCCTGATCTGCCCCCATATCCGGGCTGATTCGGCGCCGTATCCGGCCGGAGCCGCTTGCCGCAGTGCTGACGCCCCTGAAACGCCCCGGCAACGGGGGCGCTTGAGCAGCTGTTCAAGCCGTTTCGCCCGGCCCGAAACAAAACACGATTGATGCGGCGGCCGCAAAAAGTAGTCAGAGCCTGTTCAAAATCTCAACGCAAGGCGCCTGGCTATCGCAAGGCTTGAATCAGGACGCAGAAGGCGCAGAGCTTTCGCCAAAGCCGCAGAAGTTTTCAAAGCTGTTTTCACCGCAAAGGCACAGAGGGCGCAGAGCTCTTTTGATGTCTCTGCGTGACGTGAGCGCATCGCAGCATGGCTAACAAATGAGGCACGGAAGCCGTTCTTGGCGAGCCAACCTCTGTGCCCTCTGCGTGACTTCTGCGCCTCCTTTGCGGTTTCCGCGTCCACCAGCCGTTCGATTGGCCCCAGACTGCCCGCTTCCGTTTTCAATCACTTCACGATGAGATTT
>JAUMWT010000008.1 GCA_030529505.1 Allobrachymonas sp.
CGAAGGAGATCGCCCGCCCGCGCTGCTGCGGGGCCCAGTGCTCGGCAATCAGCGCTGCACACGGCCCCCACACGCCGCCAATGGCCAGTCCGGTGACGACGCGCAGCACCATCCATGCCGACCAAGCGTGAATGAAATAGGCCGCGCCCATGCCCAGGCCCATCCAGCACAGGGCCAGCACTAGGGCGAAGCGGCGACCGCGGTTTTCTGAAATCAAGCCGAAGAGCACGCTGCCCAGCATGGTGGCCGTACCCAGCAGCCCGCCCTGCGGCAAAGACAGCGAGAGCTTTTGCAGCATGACCGGTAGCACGATGCTCAGCACGGTCAGGTCGAAACTGTCAAACAGATAGGCCATGAAAGTGGCCCACAGCACCCGCCAGCAGTGCGGGCTGCCGCTGGCCGTGGCGCCCGACAAATCTACGTCGCCGTGGACAGCCAAACCGGCACAGGCGACGTATACCATGTGGTGGGCGGCGCAGATGCCAACGACCTGAGCGTGACCCTGCTCGGCCACATCACCCTGGCCAATCACCCACGAGTGACGACCCCTATAACTGGGCGAACTTGACAGCTGAGAGTTTTGTGTAATCGCTGATTCGATTGTTGATGCCCGGCAGCTGCCGCTACGCCTACGCCTGCCAAACAGGCCCGCAGATAGAAACATGTATGGAGGCATCAACCCCAATCGACTAGGGCCTGTTCATCCTTCTTTGAAAGATACCTTGCGCTTCGGCACACGCTTCGATTGGCAGCCTGGCAGGCCGCTTCGCATCACCAAAGCAGGGCTGAACAGCCCCCTGCTTTTCAACAAAAGCACACTTGGCAAAAACCACTTGGATTTAAAAACAGGTGGTTTTTTACAAGCCAAGCAGCCCGCAAAGCAAAACAAGAGAAAAAAGACATTAGCACGCTGATCAGCTTTACAAAAAACAGGGAGGCAAGTATCATCCAAGTGGAGAGGCGTGAAGTCTTTGCCTGCTTCGAGCTTGGGCTTAAAGCGAAATCATTCACTCAAAAGGAGTCAAAGAAATGGCCATGACCGGAAATCAAGCCACCGTGATGCGTGCATTTGCCACATTGACAGCTACTGCGCCCAGCAGAGCAGATTATCAATACGTTTTGGATCACTTCAACACCCATGGCAAAGAAGCTTCCATTCAGGTGCTCAACAATCTTTTTGCCTCTTATACAGATGAGCAGCTGGCCACGATGCTGCTGAATACAACCTATCTCAATACCATTGATCTGGAAGGCGATGGAAATACCGACAACATGGGCATTGCCACGGGCTTCATTCGTGCCAATGCGGGCAACCGCATTGGCGCCATACTGGATCTAACCGAGCTGCTTTCGCAATTTACCAGTGGTCCATTCGCCTCCATCGCCAATGCCTACAATGCCAAAATCAATGCAGGCTATTTGCATGCCACCCACCCGGGTAGCAGCACTGCAGTGGCTCTCAACTTCCCCCAAAAAATAAATGGCTCCGCCGGGCACGAAACCTTCTACGTCGACAACACCGGCTTCCAGCAAAGCACCATCGGCGGCAAAACAAGCTTCACCCGGGCCGCTTGGGTCTTTAATACAGCCGGGCAAGGAGTGTGGGAGGGCGATAGTTCGCAAAAACTGGGCAACCTGCAACCAGACACCGTATTCGATTTTGCACCTTCGTGGAAAACGACTCTGCAAATCCATTATCGCGGCCTGACTTCGCAAAAAATCGCATTGAACGACCTGGATTACAAAGTCACCAAACAAGAGCTCAACCAAGGCATCAAACACGCCATCCGTGGCGATGCGGTACTCAGTCAATTACTGGAAGTGGAAGACGGCCCCGGCGGCATTTTGAAAGTATTTGCCAAAACAGATGGCGAGCACGGCAGAAATGCGCTGCATATTCAAGGGCGTGGTCAATGGGACGGTACAAACGATGCGATTCTGAATTCGCTACCAATTGATACTTTTTTTGACAGTCTAAATGACTCGACATCCCCCCGCACTCTGGAACAAGTAAAATACAAACTCAGTCTTGGCTACCTCTCAATGGCCATTATGACTCTCCCTCAAGTGGGACGCAGCGACGACGACACACTGGTCACCGGCAAGAATGCCGCTAATAAAATCAGCCACGTCATCGAAGGTGCCGGAGGCAACGACTTGATCGTGCTTTCTTCCACCAACGCGGCTGCAGACGATGTCGTGCAGTTCAACTCTGCCTTTGGGCACGATACGATCGTGAACTTCACCCCCAACGGCAGCAACCACGATAAACTTGACTTCGGCTTATTGCATAGAACCGCTTACGACACAACAACCAGACTGCACAACACTGAAATTGCCAACAGCACCGCGACCGTTGTAGGCCGTGTAACAAATGGGCAAATCCGGTTGGTACAAAAAAACACACAACCCGGCATAACAGCTGAAACTACTGATAATGATTCATCAGAAGACGTGAAACAACTTTTCATTGATGAGCAAACAGGTATCGCAAGCAAACAGCTCTACATTGCCATCGACCACGATACTAGCACCGCTGATGTGTATCAAGTTACGGACGGTGGTAGCGCCAATGACCTGAATGTCACTCTGCTGGGCAATATCACCTTGGCCAACCATGCTGATACACATGTGCCGTTCAGCTGGCTGACTTTAAATGCAGCTAATTTTGCTTAATGCGCATTATTTTTGTATTGAACATCCACATTCAATGCATAAAATGCAAACTGGAATGAAATAGCCAAAAACCTTCTTTCCAGATTAATCAAAAAAACTTCTATGCGCCCCCATTGTCACGAAGCAATGGGGGCTTTTATCTCATATGAGCAAATCGCAAATTTTCTTGGAATCTGCTCAAAATCTGTTGAGTTCAGTGCCAAGAAGGCAAGATGGGCGGATTGCAAGTCAGTGTTCAGATGCCTCCCGCAATTCTTCCACGGTCTTCGCTTCTTCTCCAGCCAAGCAAATCTGTACTCCAAGGCTCAGTGCCTGAGGATCGCTTTCATCTCCTCACCTTCATAGCTGCCCAGCCCCCTGCTGCCGCAAATAGCCCTCTGCGCAAAACCCTCTCTGCCTCACAACTTCTTCTGACTTACCAACGCCTCATGAAAATCTCTCTTGTAATCAGAATTTTGAGCGTACGTATCCACTTCGTGACGCCACAGATCGCCGCTATACTCTACCAAAAGTGCACATGATCTTTATCCGCACCAGCCTCTAAAAATTTCATCTCATAACGACGCCCAATATCCAACCGTGCCTCTTTGATCTATCGATCTACTTCATCTCCTCCTGCACTTGGCCGGAAATAGCAAGCGATACAGTAAAATCGTGACCCTCTAACACCTGTGGACGAACTCACTCATCCTGCAAACTGGCACTGTAAGAGGCTGGAAAAGATTGAATAACTCCATCCCAGCCTTGCCAACAAGCAGGATTTTTTTTGCACTCAATTTCCAAAAAACAAATGTATTTTTTCAGCACATCTTCCAATATTTCAGGTCTTCCCAAATCTTGAAACTGCACGAGTAGCTTCTGATCGCAAGGAGCACAAATTGCAATATAAATAGGCATTCTGTAGCGTATCGCCAACCTAATAATACCTACTGGAGGAGATATTTGTCTAGAAAAAAAATTAAATGAAAGCTTTTTGATGTTATTATTTCTTGGCAAAGGAAAATCGGCCAAACACACCACCAATGATTTTTCTGAAAACGCCTCTTTAACCAACCCCTGCAAACGCCTCAAATTATCATTAAATAAATACTCGCCGCCATTGAAATGCTTAGAAGACTCCCTATTTATCTGCTCCATCCATGAGCCTATGTAAGGAAACATTGGAGAACGATCCGGCGCATCCGCTACGGCGTATAACTTACAACCCATAATACCTAAAATGGAACATAAAGTATTTTGATGATGCGTATGATACGTAAGCAATAACCCCCCATGAGTTCGCATATATCGGATCAATTCAACATCCGCAACATGAGCATATTTATCTACATTTTTCTCACTCATTAGATGATATCTTGAAAAATCACGTATGAAATGACTGTGACTATCCAGCCAAGCATTCCATGCTTTTTTTTCACTATCAGTATCTGCAGCCATTTTTAGGCCGCTAGTTATAATGCTTTTTCTAAGTTGATAGGGATTCAAAAAACGGCCAAAAGTTTTTTGCACCAATGCCCATAAAAAATCCGGACAATAACGACTCAAAGGCATAAATATTTGAAAATATCTTCGATATTTATAAGCAAACATTTCCTGCGATTTCCCTTGCACCTTCTATCCTTTTCTGCATGAATTATGTTATTTGTAGCAACCTATCGGTAATCAGTATCCCCTAACATTAGCCACCAGTTGTTTTGAAAATGCGCCAAGACCTCGGGCGGAGTGCGCGGGTTGGCCATGATGCGGATTTCACTGGCCGTGCATTCGGCCGCCAGCGGCGCCAGTTGCTGTGCAAAGCGGCCGGTGAGGGCCAAGCGGATTTCGTGCAGGGCTTGCTGGCTGCACCATGCACGCAAGGCCGTCAGCACATCGGGCAGGGCAGAAGGCGGGCCCAGTACGTCGATGAGGTGGCACACACCTTCATCGCCCCAACGCAGCACCAGCAAGGCACAGGGCTTGCGCCAGATGGCGCTTTGGCAGAGCAGCAGCCGATAGCTGAGCCGCTGCGGATGCCGCACAAAGCGCCAGTGCATGTAAGTGGCATCGCGCACGCCCACGGCGGCATCGGCCAGTTCGCGCGCCATGCTGTGCCAGAGGGCATTGAGCACACGCGCTTCAGGCAGGGCATCCAGCAATTGGCAGCGCAGGCCCAGCCAATTGTGCCGAGGCGCAGGGACAAATTTCAAGTCATAGACTTGATCGACCGATTGGTAGACGCCCAGATGCTCGCCCAAGCGCATGGCACGCCCGCTGGGAAAGCCCAGCGCCAGGCCATGCGGATTGTCGGCTCGCGGCAAGCGGTCCAGCAGGTGATGCATCAGCTGGCTGAAAGACCCGTTGCGCCGCGCCAGCCCCGTTTTATCGGACCCGGCAGCCAAGTCCACCAACTGGGCCATGCGAGCGCCCTGCCCGGCAAAGCGCACATCGCGAAAGAGCAGGCCGCAATGCATCAGGGGGCGGCCATCTGCTGCCTGCGCCAGCCACGATTCGCCCAAGCCGGTGGCGTATTTCCAGCGCAGCACATCCAGCCCGATCGGCTGACCAAAGGCATGCGCAAACACGGGTGGCAGCAGGCCCAGCTCGTCACCGGCCAGGCGGCGCATGTGCAGGACTTTGGATGCGCGCATGCCCGCATCAGCCGCTGGCGCCGCGTGCGCGCTTGCTGCCTGAACGGCCTCATCCGCTTGCTGCATCATCTTCTGCGCGTAGGGATGACTTCGCCATCGTCCCAGGCATGGGGCATGAAGACCAGCCCCTGCTCCAGTCCGTCGTCTAACACTTCAATCTCGGCAAGTCCTTTTACGTGATCGTAGCAATGAAGCATGCGCTCACAGCCTAAAAATACAGCCAACCTATATTTACCCCTTAAAAGTGGTAGGTTTGGACATGTTAATTTCACACTTCCGCATCCCGACGATGCATCTACCTTTGGAAAATAATGATCAAAAGCCGTGCTAAAACTAGTAACCAAATGACCGCCAAACGTTTCCAAGCTAAAAACAACTGTTGGAGGAGGAATATCCAATGTATATGCGTACGCTACAAAGATCTCCAAGTTTGACTGTCCTGCGTATGCTTGCAGCACTCTGCCACTCACTCCATCAATGCTAACTTGAACTTCTCGTAAAAAGGCCTGCTTCGAAGTCTGCTGGTGTTGATTGAGAGCTTCTGGTGATACATCGGCCACCGTGGCGGCTTCACCTTTGTGAAAGGCCGCTTGCTTGGCACCATCGCTGCGCTCCGTGCTCTGTAGCAGGCTTTCGCTGTAGAGGCGCGCCACCGCTTCGGGCTTGCCCATTTTGACGACGCGTCCGCGCTCCAGCCACAAGGCCTGATCGCAGATGGCCTCGATGTGGTACATGGAGTGCGAGCAGAAGATGATGGTGGCCCCCGCATCCTTGAGCGCCATGATGCGATCGAACGATTTGCGCGCAAAACTGCCATCGCCCACCGAAAGCGCTTCGTCGATGATGAGGATGTCGGGCTCGACCGAGGTGGCAATCGCAAACGCCAGGCGCACATACATGCCGCTGGAATAGGTTTTGACGGGCTGGTCGATAAAGGCCTGCAACTCGGCAAAGGCCACGATGTCGTTGTAGCGGCGGTCGATTTCGGTCTGCTCCAAGCCCAGAATCGAGGCGTTCATGTAGATGTTTTCGCGCCCGGTGAACTCGGGGTTGAAGCCTGCGCCCAACTCCAGCAGGGCAGCGATGCGACCGTTGACGGCGACGCTGCCGCTGCTGGGGCGCAAGGTGCCACAGATCAGCTGCAACAAAGTGGATTTGCCCGCACCGTTTTTGCCGATCAGGCCCAGCACCTGGCCACGCGGCAGCTCGAAGCTGATGTCGTCCAGCGCCACGTATTCGCGCCCGTGGCGCTTGCCCCAAGGCAGCATTTCGTAAAGGCGGTGTACGGGTTTTTCGTACAGCACGAAGCGCTTGCCGAGATTGCGCACGGCCACTGCTGGCGCAGCTGGCAGGGCAACCGGTGCAGATGTGGGGGCGGATGCGAGAACGGAAGAATCAACCATCATGTCAAACGATGCGGCAGCGCTGTGCTAGATCGCTCAAAGGGCATGGGCATGCCCACGCCCAGCTTGCACGCACCGTGCCGCGCGGCACGCAGCGCCAGACAAGGCTCCAAGCCATGCTCCCCAAATTACGCGCACCATTGCAGAGTGCTGGGCAGGGGCCAAGGGGCAGCGCTGCCGCCTCTTGCCAGCAACCAAACGGTTCAAACAAAACAGCAAGCACATGGCTGCGAATGCGCGGGCTTTCAAGAGCGGCCCTCTTGCGAATGGTCTTGAAAATGAGGAAGCGCTTCCGCACCGCTGGCGCTGAACGTGGCAGCCGGGCCGCCCACAGCGGCCGCTGACGCGCTGGGGGCGGCATCAGGCATCGCCAACCCGGGCGTTGTGGCTGAAGCAGAAGGGGCAGGCGATGCCGATTCCCCCTGCGTACCAGTTGGCTGGGCCGCCGCCGTGCGCTGCCAACGGTGCTTGAGACGCCGCAACATACCCACCACGCTCCACGCGCTGGTGCGGCGGATGTCGTGAATGGCCTCGTGCATTTCGGCCAACTTGTCGTGCCTGATTTCAAATAGCACCTGCTGCAAATCAGCCAACTGCAGCGCCGTTTTTTGCAAGGCTTCGCGCTCGGCTTGCCATCGCTCACGCCACTGGGCATCTTGTTGCGCAATGGCAGCCTCATAGCCCTGCACCAAGCGCTGGGCGTGCCGCTGCGCCTCGTCCAGATCACGACGCAAGGCGGTGGATCGCTGCTGTTCGTCCAGCAAGGCTTGCAGCACGCCACGCGCATAGGCCAGGCGATCCACGGCTTGGTCAATCGGCAAGCCCTGGTGCCATTTGCGAACGATTTGCTCCAGCGCCGCGCGCGCCTTGGCCGAATCGGCGCGCACGCCGTGGCCGCTGGCGGCATGGATGCGGTAGATGGCCGAAGCGCCCGGCACATGGGCAAACGCGCCATGCTGAGTGAGTTGCAGCCACCAATCCCAATCCTCGAACAGATCGAAAGCCGTATCAAAACGCAGTTGCGCCACGGCGCTGCGGCGGAACAGCACGGCATGAATGGGCAATTTGTTGTCAAAGGGCAGGGCGCTGATCTGGATATCGCCTTCAAAGCGGCGCACTTCCTGCCACTGGCCCTCGCGATCTTGCTCCACGCAAATCGTGTCGCCATAGCCGGCCAGCACGGCCGGATCGTTTTGCAAAACGGCGGCCAAACCTGCAATGTGGCCGGGCATGAGCCAGTCGTCATCGTCCAGAAACAGGGCGTAGTCGCCTCGCGCCTGCTCCAGCAAAACATTGGCTGCCTCCGAGCGGCCCAGGGGCTGGCCGGCATCGATCAGGCGCAAGGGCCGCGTACCGATGAAATCGGGCAGTGCCGCATGCGCCTGGCCCGTGGCGTTGACGACGCAGATTTCGATGTTCGGATAGGTTTGCTCGCCTACCGATCGCAGGGCCTGCATCAGTTCGGGGCGATTGCTGCTGCGCACCAGCACGCTGACCAAGGGCTGCGGGCGCTCGGCCTGCTGCAAGGCCACAGGAGCCAACGCTGCCTCCAGCGCACTGCCGCCTGCGGCCAGCATGAGCGGATCCAGCCGGTGAAACGCTTCGGCCGCCGCGACGTGGGCAGGCAGCTGATAGGTGCGATAGGTGTTGAGGGCGCTGATGTGCCGGTCGTAAGCTTGCACGCGCAACTGGCTGGCAAAGCAGGCCATGGCGCGCTGTTTTTGTTCGAAGACCGTGCTGATGTCGATGTAGGCATTGGGCCGCAGGGCCTGACCCACTTCGTACATCCAGACCTCCGGCGTCAGGCCGCTCAAGCGAATGGCTTCGCGCGCCGCGGCGCACACGGCCAGATGGTCGGGGTGCACTTCCCACACCGAGGGGATAAGGACCACATGCGGCTGCAGGGCCTGCAGGCGCGCCAGGAAATGATCGATCAGACCCTGGCCAAAACGCAGGCCCTGATCGGGAAAGTTGCAGAAGTGCGGCTCGGCATAGCCCAGCACGGCAGCTGCGGCGCGGCTTTCGGCCACGCGCGCCTGCGGGTTTTTGCCGAATTCGCCAAACGCCCCGTCAGACACGATATCGACCACCACCTGCGCTTGGTTCGCGGCCAGCAATGCCAAGGTGCCGCCGCAGCCGAACACTTCGTCGTCAGGGTGGGGCGCCAGCACCCACACCGTGCGTCCGCGGCATGTTTGCAAAAAGTCTTGTGCCAATGAATCACTCATGACGTGCCATGTGTGGTTGTTTCGCCTTGAGAGCCTGGTCATTTGCTGCCTTTGCCAAGCAAGGCACACGATGTGAAGACTTTGAACAGACTCTAAGAATCGACCGAAAAATTCTGCGCCATGCGATGAGCGACAGAGCGCAAGGGCCAACGACCCTCGGTTGAAGCAAGCCGTATTGTCCTTCAGCACCGGCCATCCGGTGTGTGCGCGGGGTCACAAAATATGCGCCCTTGGCCTGCTGCCGGTCGTTTCAGCAGCAGTTCACAAGGCAGCCGCCTGAAGTGACGGGATCGCGGGAAGGAGATGTGCCCAAGCCTGCAACCCCATGCATGTCGGCCCCATGCCCCGTGGATGAGCAAGATGTGCCGTGCAACAACCAAGCGCACCGGCCCGCTTTTGCCGCCTCTGCGGCGCAAGCCATGCCCAGCGGCTTAGCAGCTTAGCGGCTCAGCCAATCATCGGCTTTCTGCACATCTTCGCTGTCGAGCAGGCCCGTGAATTTGCGCAGCTTGAGTTGCGTGAGCAAATAGTCGTGCCGCGCCTGCGCCAGATCCCGCTGGGCAGCAAACAGGGCCTGCTGCGCATCGAGCACTTCCACATGCGTGCGCACACCCAGCTCTTTGCCTTTGCTGGCCGATTGCAGGATCAAATCCTGCGCCTTGACCTGCTGCTGCGCCGCCTGGATGCGCGCCACGGCGGCCGACAGGTTCAGAAACTGTTCGCGCAGGCCCAGGCTGGTGATCTGGCGGGCATGCTCCAGCTCGCTGGAAGCCTTGTCGCGCAATGCAATGGTTTGCCGCACGCGGCCCTGCGTGCTGCCGCCCGAAAAGATCGGAATGGTCAGCTGCAAGGCCACGCTTTTGTGCTTGAGCTTTTCGTTGATGGTGGTGTAGCCCGGGCTGCGCTCGCGGCTGCTGGATGCCACCAGATCCAGCACGGGCAAATGGCCCGAGCGGGCGCGCATCACTTCCTTGTCGGACACGTCGTAGCGGGCCTGCGCGGCACGCACGGCGGCATTGCCCTGCATGGCGGTTTGTACCAGGCCTTCCATCTCGTCGAGCTTGGGGCTTTGCGCGCGCAAGCCCTTGCTCACGCTGCGCAGGGCATGGTGCTCTTGCCCGGTGATGTTTTGCAGGATGTTCTTGCGCAAGTCGAAGGTGTTTTTGGCCGTGATTTCCTGCGCCATGGCCGATTCGTGGCGCGCCTGCGAATCCTCCACATCGGTGATGGTGCCCACGCCCGTTTCGAAGTAACGCCTGGCCCGCTGCACGTGCGCGGACATGGCCTGCGTTTGCGCCTGCGCCAGGGCCACCACGTCTTGCGCCAGCAGGGTGTCGAAATAGGCCTGGCTGACGCGCAGGATCAGCTCCTGCGTGGCGTTTTCAAATTCGGCTTGAGCCAGGCGCAGCTCGGCCCGGCTGCGCGCATATTCGGCCCACAACTGGGGACGGAAGATGGGCATGGCCAGACGGATGGATGCCGTTCGGGCCTTGTAATCGAAGGTTCGTGTCAATGGCCGCCGCGTCCGCAAAGTGGTTTGCTCGGTTTCGTTTTTGCCCAGCGAGCCATGCGCGCTGATTTGCGGCAGAAACTGTCCGCCCACCTGCTGGGGCAGGGTCTTGGCAGCCTCCAGCGCAGCGCGGGCGGCTGCGTATTGCATGTCGCGCTCCAGCGCCAACTGGTACACATCCAGCAAGCTGCTGGGCTGGGCCTTGGCGGCAGCGGATGCGCTGGCGGCGGGGCTGGTGGCCTGGTTGGTTGCGGTTGCGGCTGCGACTACGGTTGCTGTAGCAACGTCTGGCGGCTGCACAGCATCTGTGGCTGCTTCTGCTGGCTGAGCCTGCTTCTCGGCCACCTGGGCCTTGGCGCCGCGTTTGCTCTTGGCCGCTTTCTTTTTGGATGAAGCCGCAGTCGCGGGGGCAGCCATTGGTGTGGCTGATGCGCTTGGTGCGGCCGATGCAGCCAGCGCAGAGGCAGAGGTTGCAGTTGACGGCTTCGCTGCCGTTTCAGCCGCATCGGCCGCGCTGGCCAATGCGGACGGCGGGGCCATGGTTTCGGCACGCAAGAGGCTGCTGCCACTCAGCAGGCCCAGCAAGAGCATCAAGGCCGGGGTTTGCTGCAAAACGCTTCGTTTCATCATTGCTCCCGCAGTCCGGTGGAAAGTCTGGTGACCAGCGGATCGATCAGGTACTGCATCAGCGTTCTTTCGCCGGTGCGCACGATCACGGCCGCCTGCATGCCGGGTTGCGGCACGATGTGGTTGGCGCGCAGCTCTTCTTCGCCCTTGGGCGTGATTTCGATGCGGCCCTGGTAGTAGGGAAAGCCCGTGCGCGGGTCGCTCAGGCGGTCAGCCGAGAGCTGCACCAGCTTGCCTTCGATGGCGGGCGATTTGCCCCCGCCCAGCAGAATCTGGAAGTTGACCGTGACCAGGCTGCCCACCTTGACGGTGTTGATGAGGTTGACGGGGAATTGCGCCTCGATCACGAGCTTGTCGCCCTGGGGCACGATGTCCATGATGTGTTCGCCCGGGCGAATCACGCCGCCGATGGTGGCCACGTTCAGGCCCACCACATGCCCTTCGATGGGCGAGCGGATGGTGGCGCGCTCGTAAGCTTCCAGCGCTGATTTGTATTTGTCGTGCAGCACCGCCACTTCTTTTTGCACCTCGGCCAGTTGCAGGCCCACTTCCTTGTTCTGGTCCAGCTCGCGCTGCAGCTTCTTGAGCTGCAATTCGCCGATGGCCGCCTGCATGCGCGCGACTTGCGCGGCATCGTTGCCGCGCGTGCCCGACACATCGGCTACGGCCCTTTCCAGATCGTGCACCTTGCTGCGGGGCGCAAAGCCCTCGGCGGCCAGCTCGCGGTAGGCGGCCAGCTCCTTGTTGAGCGCGCTCAGCTGCGCGCCTTTGCCGCCCTGAATCGAGTTCAGGCCGCGGATGTTGCTGTGCAGGCCCTGGATCATGGTGTCCATGGTTTTGAGCTCGCCCACCAGTGCCGAGCGGCGCGCTTCGAACAAACTGGTTTGCGCGCGCATGGTGTCGGCGATCTGTGGCACTTGCTCGCCCATTTCGTGCAACTCGGCCGGGAAGGTGATTTGCTTGGCCTTGTCGCGCTCGGCCTGCAGGCGCGACTGCATCGCCAGCATCTGCGCGTATTGCAGTTGCACGATGTCGTGCTGGGCTTTCACGTCCGTGTCGTTCAGGCGCACCAGCACGGCGCCGGCCGGCACCAGGTCGCCTTCATGCACGGCAATTTCCTGCACGATGCCGCCATGCAAATGCTGAATCGTTTTGCGCTTGCTGCCCACAATGACCACGCCATTGCCGGGCACGCCCGAATCCAGCGGCGCAAAGCAGGCCCACAGCAAAAAAGCGCCCAGGCCGAGCCAGAACACCCAGGCGCCCAGGCGAATGGTTTTGCGCGTTTCGCTCGCCACGGCGTCGTCCGAAAGGGGCTCGGCCCGGCCAGACAGGCCCAGGCCTTGCAGCAATTTTTGATACCACGGTTTGTCGTTCATGTTGATCCTTGAAGATCGAAAAAGATGCACATTCAGTCTGTTTCACTCGCCCCGGATGGGGCCTGGGAAGGGGCTTGAAGCCGAGCCACTCAGGGCTGGGCGGTACGCGGCCACCAGGGCCTGCGAAACCCGGCACCCGCAGCGGTGTTGGCCTCGCCGCCACGCTGCACGGCCCCACCCACAGCTCTTCCTTACGCCTCGCCTTTCGTCCCGCCGCCTGCATCGCCCTCGCCTGTGGGCTTAGGGGCTTGGGGCTGGCCAGCGCCCGGGCTTGGTGGCTCGCTCGAGGCCGAGTCGGCAGGCCCGCCCTGTGCCTTGTTCTGCGCGGCCTTTTGCAGCAACTGTGCCGGCTTCTGCTGCTGCGCGCCGCCTTGCAGGGCCTGCATGACCTTGTCGCGCGGGCCAAAAGCCTGCACGCTGCCATTGACCAGCAAGAGCAGCTTGTTGACAACGGCCAGAATGCTGCTGCGGTGCGAGATCAGCACCACCGTGCTGCCCAGGGCCTTGAGTTGCATCACGGCCTGCACCAGCGCGGCTTCGCCGCTGTCGTCGAGGTTGGAGTTGGGTTCATCGAGCACCACGAAGGCCGGGTTGCCGTAGAGCGCACGCGCCAGCCCCAGGCGCTGGCGCTGGCCGCCCGAAAGGTGCGAGCCGCCTTCGCCGATTTCGGTCTCATACCCTTTGGGAAATTTCAGAATCATTTCGTGCACGCCTGCCATCTTGGCCGCCGTGACGATTTTTTCGGCATCCAGCGGGCCAAAGCGGCAGATGTTTTCGGCCACGGTGCCAGCAAACAGCTCGATGTCTTGCGGCAAATAGCCCACGGCCGGGCCCAGCTCCTGCTTGCTCCACTGATACACATCGGCGCCATCCAAACGCACCTTGCCCGCAATGGACGGCCACACGCCCACCAGCAGGCGCGCCAGCGAGGATTTGCCCGAGGCCGAGGGCCCGATCACGCCCACCACATCGCCCGGCTGCGCCTGAAAGCTCACCTGATTCAGAATCACCTGCTGGCCGCCCGGCACCTTGGCCACCACATGTTCCACCTGCAAATGCCCAGCCGGGCGCGGCAGGCTCATGGTCTCTTTGCGCTCGGGGTTTTCTTCCAGCAGTTTTTCCAACCGCGTGTAGGCCGTGCGCGCCGACAGGAATTGCTTCCACGCCCCAATGGCCAGCTCAATGGGGGCCAAAGTCTTGCCCAGCAGAATGGAGCCAGCAATCATGCCGCCAGGCGTCATCTTGCCCTCGATCACCAGCCAGGCGCCCAGGCCCAACACCAGCGACTGCACCGCGATGCGGATGGATTTGGTCAAGGACGTGATGCTGGCCGAACGGTCGCTGGCCTGCGCTTGCAGATCCAGAAAATGTATCTGCTTTTCGCGCCAGCGGTTTTTCAGGTTGTCGAGCATGCCCATCGCCTCAATCACCTCGGCATTGCGCAAGGTGTTGGTGGCGTAGGCGGTGGAGTTGTTGGCTTCCTTGTTGGCTTCGGTCAAGGGCGCGCGCGTGATTTTTTCGGTGAGCCAGGCCAGGCTGCACAGCACGATGGCCGTGATCACCGCAAACACGCCCAGCCAGGGGTGCAGCAGAAAAATCACCAGCAGATAAATCGGCGCCCAGGGCGCATCGAAAAAGGCAAACAGCCCTGCCCCCGTGAGGAACTGGCGCACATGGGTCAAATCGGCCAAAGCCGCGCCTGCGCTGCCCATCTGGCGCTTGAGGTTCTGCTCGAACGAGGCCACGAACACGCGGTCGTTCATGCGCAGATCAATGCCTGTGCCAATGCGCACGAGCAGGCGCGAGCGCGCCAGCTCCAGCAGCGCCTGCACGATGTAGAGCAATACGATCACCAGCGTGAGCATCAGCAGGGTCGTGCCGCTGCGGCTTTGCAGCACGCGGTCGTACACCTGCAGCATGTAGATCGTGGGCACCAGGCCCAGAATGTTGATCAGCATGCTGAACACGCCAGCGGCCATGAAAGCCCGGCGAAATTGCAGCAAAACGGCGGCCAACTCGGAACGGAAATTGATTTTTGGTTTCATGATGAAGAGTCGATAAATTCAGCTGGCAGCCACACTCTGTACCTGCAAATAATCCGGCAAGGCCGCGCTTTGCTGCTCTTGGCGCTCGGGCTTTTCAAAGAAAAAAGTCAGCGAAAAACCTTCGCGCCCTCTTTGCAGCACCACCTCTTTGGGTGCGCTGCTTTCGAACAAGCGTGCCTGCGCCGCACCCAACTTAATCTCGAACTGCATGCGCCCATCCAGCGTGAACAAAGACAAACTGCCTTTGCGCACGCTCAAGGTGCGCTGATCGAAATACACCGGTGCCGTAGGTGCAAAGCACAACAGGGGCAAAGGCGCCGCGCCGTCCTTGTCCACCTTCCAGGGGCTGTTCTCACCCTGGTACACCTGGCGCGCCGAGCGGCAAACGGCATAAATCACATTGCAAGCCATTTGCGAGCCCAGCTGGGGGTACTTTTCACGCAACTGGCGGTAGGCCAGATGGTGCAAAGCCACCCGGTTCCAGCAGCGCGTTTCGCGCACCGTGCGCGCCAGCCACGTGCAGGCCTCGGCGAACAGCGTTTGCAATTCGACCAGGCGCTGCAAGTGATCCCGCGACGGGTTCAGTGGACAAACAAGACGAGTGATTGGCATGACAGTGCGGCGGATTGTAGCGCGTTCCTATATGAAGTTTTTTGCACGCCACGCGGATGCCCCAAAACGGCTGGCTGGCACGGGCCAATCGGCCCGCATCTGTTTCAAAAAACCAACGCCGCCGCTCGCTTTGCCGGGCTGGCTGAGGTGCGGCATTCGCGAACAAGCCAGGCCCCGCAACAGCCAGGGCGGGGTGGAACAGCCAGATCAGAGTGGTTCAAGGCAAGGGCTGCTGTTCACGGCTGCACCCAGAGACGCCTATTCACCATCTCCTTGCGGGCGCTTGAGAATGGAAGCGGGCGCTCTGCTGCGTTGCAAATTTTGTCCATAGCATGCGGGCCATGCACTGCGATTTGCGCCCTGCATCCCATCCCGCACTTTGTCCAATCACTTCACGATGAAATCTTGAACAGGCTCTCAAGCGCTCAAGCAGCGCATCATGGCTTGTAGGTGTTGATGCAAAACCGCTCATTGACGAATTGGCACTGGCCCACGGCCGCTGCAGCTTCTGCCGGATTGCGCAGGGCCCACACATCAATCACGGGCCTTGCCTGCGGGTCTTTGAATCTTGCGAGCTGCTCATCGCCCGTTTCCCCGAACGAAGACGGATAAAAATACCGCAGCCAGCTTTGTGATGCGCCTTGCAGATTGCCGATTTGAACCAGGCCGCACACATCGTAAATCCATGCGTCAGGCCCTGCGAAGAAAGAAACAATGCCGATTTCGCACATTCTGATCCTCACCGGCTCGTTGGAATAAGGCTTGATGAGGTACTTGCCATCGCCCACGGCGCTTTTTCCCACTTCCTGATACGCCAAATACCCCGGCGAATTTTCATTCCACGGATAAGGTTTGTTCTTGCCCAAATTGGCCAACAGCGTCAGCGCAAATGCCAGAAGCAGCAACACAGCCAAAGGCGCGGCCATTTTCATGCCGCGCTTTTGATAAATGGCCACGCTGACCGCCAACATGATGGCCCAGAGCGCGATCATGAAATTTTCGCTGTACCAAGTGAAATTGCCGGGCATGGAAACTGCAATCAGCAGCAGCAAACAGATGGCTGACACGACCGGAACAGCCGCTCTTGCCAGCAAAAGAGCAAATGCGGCCGGCAAGCCAATCAAGATCCAGCCCACGACAGGCCCATTCAAACCCATCATTTGAGCGATATCGCCCGGAAGAATTTCAATCAAATTCTTGTCGGTGAACATTTTGAGCTTGCCGGTGATTTGCTTGGACCAGATGGTGCTGGGAATGGGATAAACGCCCAGAAGCAGCATGATCGCCGCATACACCAAAAAGCCGAGCAAGAGCGCCAGCATGATTTTGAACAAAGCCTGGGGCTGTGAAAGATAGATCAGCACCGTAGAGATGATCGCCACCACGCCGATTTCGGGCCTGGAAAGGCCCACCAGCAGCAAAGCCAGCCCGATTGCAAAGTGATTTTCCGTTTTTTCGCTCAACAGCTTGACCAATGTAAACAGCGAAAGCAGCAGCACCCCGCCTTCCATCAGAAAAAGGGTATCCAGGGCCATGCTCAACAAAAAGAAAGCGCTGCCCAGCAACAAATAGGACTTGAGCCGATTGCACCAAAATGGCAGAAAGCATAAAAACGCGACGAAACCGCTGCACAAAAAAGCGAACCGTGCGGCTTCAATGGTTCGCAAAGGCACATTGAAAAATTCCAAGGCCCCAAACGCCGGCACCAAGGTCAATAGCCTCAGCGGCGAACTGGAAAGCAGCATGCCCGATTCCGCGATCGGGAAATAGCGCGCGGTGCCCAGCTCCACGATGTTGGCAGCCATGTGCAAATAAATGAAGCTGTCGTCGAAATACGCGGTTTTCTTGAACAGGAAAAAAGCGCTTGCCCCCATCGCGGAAAAAACAAGGGCGCATGCAGCGGCCAGCAGGCCCGCATTCGATCGCCCCAGCCACGCAAAGTCGAACCGTGTTTGCTTGTCGGGCTGCATGTCAAATATCCATTTTGTTGAAGATGAAGGCGGGCAGATGCCGAATCACCAGCATGATCAGCCGCCATTTGCCCGGCGTGTAAATAAGTGGCTTGCCCGCTGCGATGCCGGCAACGATCTGTTGGGCCACGCTTTCAACGGGCGCCAGCTTGGCCCCTTGGCCCTTGAGGTGCGCCGTCATGGGGGTATCGGTCGGGCCGGGTTTGATCAGCACCACCTGAACGGCCGTGCCCGCCAAGCGGTGCTGCAGGCCCTGGGCGTAGCGCGTGACCAGCCCCTTGGCGGCCCCATACACGTAGTTGGATTTGCGCCCCCGGTCGCCCGCCACGGAGCCAATCAGGGCGATCGTGCCGTGATTGGCTTTTTCCATCTCTTGCGCAAAGGCTTCGGCGTAGAGGACGGGCGAGATGCCGTTGATAGCCAAGGCATCACGGCAGGCAGGCAAATGGCGCTGGCACCCGGCCTGATCGGGCAAGGAGCCATGCGCAATCAAGGCAATGTCCACACGCCCGGATTGGGCCATGCTCCCCACCGTGGCGCTGATGGCTTCGGGGTTCAGAAAATCTGCCTGAACGCAGCGAATCTCGGACTGCGGGCTGCGCGCCCGCAGATCGGCGGCCACCCGCTCAAGGCGCTGGGCGTCGCGCCCCACCAGCGTCAGGTCGGCGGCTTGGTCGGCCAGCCACAGCCGGGCGCAGTGTTCGGCGATGGCCGAGGTGGCGCCCACGATGACGATTTTTTTCCGTTTCAGCATTCAATCCCCCATCAAACGGCGCGAAAGCCCCGAGCTGATGCCCGCATCCCGATACTGCCTGAATTCGGCCAGACGCGGATAGCCCGCTTCGAAGAGTGCCCTGGGCATGCGCGCATCCTTGGCCGGGTAGAGGCGCCCCCCGGCCTCGCGCACGATGGCGTCCAGCCGCTCGAAAAGCCGGTGCGTGCGCTCCCCGCGATTCGGAAAATCCAGCGCCAGCGTCACCCCGGGCTGCGCAAAGCTCAGCATGCCCACGGGCTGGCGGTGGCCAAAGGTCTTCAACACGGCCAGGAAGGAACCCTCCCCCGATCGGGCGATGGCATGGAGCATGGCCTGCACCGCGTCTTGCCCCACTTCGCGCGGCACCACGCTCTGGTACTGGAAAAAGCCCTTGGGCCCGTACATGCGGTTCCATTCGAGGAGGTTGTCAAGCGGGTAGAAAAAAGGCTCGTAGTGCGCCACGGCCCGCCCGGCCCGCCACTTCTTGAGCTGGTAATACGCCGTATTGAACAGGCGCAGCGAGAGCTGATTGACCAGCGAAACGGGCGGCACGATGGGCATGGTCAACTGGCGCGCCTGGGGGGCCGGGCGCTGGTCCGCATCCGCAGCGGGGTTGCCGCGCATGAACACGCCGCGCCCGCCGCCGCCCGTGATGCAGTCGATCCACGACACCGTGTGCTCCCAGCCCGCTTCGGAATCATCGGCCAGCCGGAAGAACTCGCCCAGATTGGCATAGGGCAGGGTTTCGGTATCCAGCCACGGGCCGTTGACCCGCCGCAACTGGATCTCGGCCTGGGTGATCAGCCCCGTCAGGCCCAATCCGCCCACCGTGGCGGCGAACCAGTCGGGCCGCTCGTTCGGACCGCATTGGATGACTTCGCCATCGGTGCGCATGAGGGTCAGGCTTTGCACATGGTCGCCAAAAGAGCCCAGCACGTGGTGGTTCTTGCCATGCACATCGTTGGCGATGGCGCCGCCAACGGTCACCAACTGGGTGCCAGGCGTCACCGGCAGCATCCAGCCGCGGGGAATGACCAGGCGCTGGATGTCTCGCAGCAGCACGCCGGCTTCGCACACCAGGCGGCCGCTGCTGTCGTCAAAAGCGATGAAATGATCCAGCCCGGTCGTGAGCCAAAGCGTGCCTTCGGGATTCAGACAAGCATCCCCATAGCTGCGGCCCATGCCATGCGCCAGGCCCGGCTGGGCCCCGCGGCCAAGCAGATCCTTGATCCGGGCAGGATCATTCAGCGCCACCACATGGTGCGGTTCGGCGCTCAAACGCCCCCAGGAAGCAAGCGGCCTCATGCCACCTCCATTCGGAAGACGTAACGCTTGTCGAGCTGGTACTTGATCAGATAGCCAATGGCCAGGCCCAGCACGCCGCCAAGGTAGCGCATGCCCTTGGTCGCGAAAAGGGCCTGAAAGCCGAACTCGAAGCCCCAGAAGATCGCGGTCGTGGCCAGGCCCATGACGGTGTAGAGCGCAAACGTCCGGGTGTCGTGGGCGACACTGCGTGCCCGAAAGCGAAAAATGTAGCGCTTGTCGAGGATGTACTTGAGCACCAAACCCACTCCGGTTCCCACCATAATCGAGAGCAAAATGGCCAAAGCGCCGCTGTAAACGCGCAATACCAGATCCTGGGCAGCAATATTTGCTACAGTTGCCATCAGTGCAAAAATGGCATAGTTAATCGCCAGCCTGGCCGAAGAAAACATTAAGTACTTTCACCAAGAATCAAAAAACACAGCGCATGATACCGCAATGACTCACTCACTTTTTACACAAATACGGGGCCTCATCCGGCTGATGCGGCCCAAGCAATGGGTCAAAAACGGCTTTGTGCTGGCCCCGCTGATTTTTTCCGGCGCGTTTTCGGATGCGGCAGCCATCAAACAAGCCCTCTTGGCCGTGCTGCTGTTCTGCGTGGCCTCATCGGCCACCTACATCGTCAACGATCTGCACGATATCGAGCGCGACCGCCGCCACCCCACAAAGTCCCACACCCGCCCCTTGGCCGCCGGCATCGTTTCGCTCCCCGCTGCCTTGATCCTGCTCGCAACTCTTTGCGCCATATTGGTGGGCGGCTGGTTCGCGGCTCCGCAGGTGGTGCTGGTCATCGGCGCCTATCTGGCCCTGAACCTGGCCTACACCTTTGTGCTCAAGCACCAGCCCGTGGTCGATATCTTCACCATCGCCATCGGATTCGTTCTGCGCGTTTACGCCGGCGCCAAGGCGCTGAGCGTGCCCGTGTCCTCGTGGATGTTCATCACCACCTTGTGCCTGGCCTTGTATCTGGCCGCCGTCAAACGCCGTCAGGAGCTCAGCCAAAGTGGCATCGAAGGCCGGAAAGTGCTGGAAAAATATTCCGTCTCGCTGGTGGATCGCTATGCGGAAATGGCGGCCACCGGGGCGCTGCTGTTCTACAGCATGTTCGTGATGTCGGCCAAGCCCGAACTGGTCATCACCGTGCCGCTGGTTCTGTTTGGCTTGTTCCGCTACTGGTTCGTGGTAGAAACCCTGGATGGCGGCGAATCGCCCACCGACGCCTTGCTGGCAGACTGGCAGCTCTTGCTGACCGTGGTGCTGTGGGTGCTTGCCTGCGGCTGGGCCTTGTGGCTGGCCCAAAAAGGGTGATGGATCATGGACTTTTCTTACGCACTGACGCCCCTGCTGGCCTGGCTCGTCGCCGGCATCTCGAAATTCATCATCAACAGCGTCAAGGCCAGACAGCTCGCGTTCGGCCTCATCGGCTACGGCGGCTTGCCCAGCAACCACAGCGCCATCGTCAGCAGCATGGCCGCGCTCATCGCCTTCAAAGAAGGCATCGGCCACCCCGCCTTTGGCGTGGCCCTCACCCTGGCCTTCATCGTGATGCTCGATGCCAACAGCCTTCGCCGGCAAGTGGGTAAACACGCCGCAGCCATCAACAAACTGGCGGCTGGCGCAGCCGATCAGCCGCCGCACCCGCCGCTGCGCGAACGCATGGGCCACACCCGCCTGGAAATCGCAGCGGGCATCGTCGTGGGCGTTGCCATTGCCGCTGCGATAAACACACTTAAAACCCAATAAAAATCCTGGCTCAATACCCCGCGCTCAACCAAAAATTGCTACGGTCATCTTTCAGCTTGATCACATGCTTTTTTTGGTCCTCGCGATGCGCTAGTACTGCTAGCAAAATGTCAATCTTGACTCGAAAAATTGAGAGGCGCTTGTAGCAACTTCGTCGCTGACCGCCGCACTTTGGTTGTGACCGCACAGCATCTCACAAAGGCTATCCTAGACATTTTTGTCTTCTACCAATCATCCTACGCCGCTTGCCCCTCCAAGCCCTTCTTGGCACAGTAATTACGAATAAACCCCTTGGTTTTTAAGAGGAAGCGTAAAGTGATCGCACACACCTCTTGTTTCACGCCCTGATTTTTAACAAACCTTAAATTATCAATCAAAAAAACTGCATATTTCATCGTTTCGGCTAAAAATCCATCCAGTGACGCATAAAAACATCAAACCCAATTTTTTAAAATTTAATCCAAAACTTCATAAATTAAGCTATATTCAAGATGCTGGCTCGCTTATCCAGCATCACTCTTAAAGCGAACTAATCAAGGAGCTTGAAATGAGGTTTTTCAATATTTTATTGATGTTTTTTCTTTTGAGCATAGGAACATATGCCAATGCATGTCCCTCAAGCAAAATAGCTGCGTGGTATGTAAGCTCGTCTACGGATATTGATATTTTAGAGAACAAACAGTTTAATTTGTTTTTCTTCAATGATGCAAATTATGAAAAATGGAGCGTCGTACGCAGGAACAATGAAATTCAGAAAGCGATCAACTCTCTCAATGCCTGTAGTCAAATAATACTACCAATTGACAATTTTCTTACCAAAAGTTGGTTCGCCAATGATGGAATGGAAAATTTCATGAAACAATGGGGAGAACATCCAAAAGTATATGGATTTTTACTCAAAGATGATGTCTTAATTGAAAGTTTTCCCGACGCAAACAATGTAAATCCAAATGCACTTTGGGTGTATAGATGGTATTACAAAATGATTAGAAACCAAGCAGAAATCAACAATGGATACAACAAAGACCTTGCCCCCGGTAAAAAGATTTTTGTAACAATACCGTTCCACCCACAAGCAAGGAACAATGTTAATGAATTCAATTTTTTTATATCAAGCAATTATAATTTGCCTCCAGATTTTTTGACTCCTGGCAATGCATGGGATGTTGCCATAACCTACTGGTATCCCTATAGACAAGGCATGTCCCGCTCCGAAGAGTTGCATCACATGAACGAATTGCATCGTCAAATGAAACGATTTGTTCCTGATGAGGCAAGAATGGCATTGATTCAGGTCGCATCAGAGCCTCAAAATAGAAATGATGCTCTAAAGGAGGAGTATGATTTATCTATACAATATACCTCATTGATTGATCAAGGCGTAATTAATGGAAATAATAAATGGGTTGGCTATTTCGCAGCCAATGGACACGCAGGATCCAATAATAGTCTTCTTTGGAAAAATTACAGAAGAATCACAGACGACTCCAATATTTATCTACGGGAGTCAGGCAAATTAAATTATTGTCACACAATAGGATTTAGATGATAAAAAATGGACCAGGATTCTGGTCCATTTTTTATCATTGACTTTATCCATCAAAATCAGTATATTTATCTAATTCCATTTGCAAATCATAGATTATTTCGAGGAAGATTAAAGCACGTTTAAGGTTTAGAGAATCTAAAATACATAAACCTACTATTTTCACTTGTACCTGACCACCATGCCCCTGCACCCCGAAGAACTGGCGGCGCTGCGCCGCAGCTACGAACGCGCCGAACTGGACGAAGCCGCCTCGCACGCCGATCCGCTACAGCAATTCGCCCACTGGTTTGACCAGGCCCTGCAAGCCGAGGTGCCCGAGCCCAACGCCATGACCCTGTGTACCGTCAGCAGCCAGATGCGCCCCAGTTCGCGCGTGGTGCTGCTCAAGGGTTTGGATGCGCGCGGCATCGTCTGGTACAGCAACTACCACAGCCGCAAGGGCAGCGAACTGGCGGGCAACCCTTTTGCCGCCTTGCAATTTTTCTGGCCCGAGTTGGAGCGCGTGGTGCGCATCGAAGGGCGCGTCGAGCCCGTAAGCGCCGAAGAAAGCGATGCCTACTTCGCCAGCCGCCCGCTAGATTCGCGCATCGGCGCCTGGGCTTCGCCGCAGAGCCAGGTGATTGCCGGCCGCCACGTGCTGCTGATGAATGCGGCGAAATACGGCGCCCAGTATCTGCTGCACCCGCCGCGCCCGCCGCATTGGGGCGGCTACCGCCTCGTGCCCGATCAGTGGGAGTTTTGGCAGGGCCGCAAAAGCCGCCTGCACGACCGCCTGCGCTACCGCCTGGACGATGGCCGCTGGGTGCGCGAACGGCTGGCGCCGTAAAACCCCATTTGCAAATCCGCTCGCGCCTGCGGCATGGGCGCTTGTCAGAAGCTGTTGTGATTCATGGCCGCAGCGCGCTGACGCTGCCGAATGGCAAACCACGTCTGTGGTGTGTGCTGTTCAAAATAGCGTTGGTAGGCTTGGATGTAGCGCGTGCCGACCTGGCAGCAAGTGATGTCGGCATAGCGCCAGCGCTCGGGCGCCCACCAGCGGGCCGTGCCCGAAAAGCCGCGCAGCCGCAGTTTTTTGCGGCCCACTTTCAGCACTTGGCCAATCAAAAAGTCGGGCGGCTGTTGCGCTTCGCACTCCAGCACCAGCAAGGGCCACTGTTGCGACCATTGCCCGATCAGGCCGGGCCAATCGCTCACGTCAAAGCGCTGCCCAAAGGGCACTGCGGCCAGCGCGCCCGCTTCTTGCAGCATGCCTTGTTGCAGCGCGTCCGTGGCGCTGCGCCGCAGCGCGCTCACGTCTGAAGTGCGCAGGGCCAGCAGGCCATCGCACAAAAAGTCGTACACGTACTGCAGCACGATCAGTTGCTCGGAGGCCGCCAACACAAAGCCCTGGATGCTGCGCTCATCTAGGCCGGCGCGCTCCAACTGGATCAACTCCCGCCGCTCAGCATGCCGCTGCAAGGCGGCAATGAGCTTTTTGCTTGGTTTTGCAGCACGCGCCATGCCTGATAGTCCTCACAAGCGCCGTCGATCAAATCATCAGGGCCATCAGCCCAGCGCCTGCACCACGGCGTCGCCCATGTACTGGGTGTCAACCTTCTTGGTGCCTTCGCTCCAGATGTCGGGCGTGCGCAGGCCGCTGGCCAGTACGCGCTGCACGGCTTGCTCGATGCGGCTGGCGGCTTCGTTCTGATTGAGGCTGTAGCGCAGCATCATGGCCGCACTCAGGATGGTGGCCAGCGGGTTGGCAATGCCTTTGCCCGCAATGTCGGGCGCGCTGCCGTGGCTGGGTTCGTACAGGCCCTGGTTCTTGTCGTTGAGGCTGGCGCTGGGCAGCATGCCGATGGAGCCTGTGAGCATGGAGGCCTCATCGCTCAAGATGTCGCCAAAGAGGTTGCCGGTGACGATCACGTCAAAGCGCTTGGGCGCCTTCACCAGCTGCATGGCAGCATTGTCCACCAGCATGTGTTCCAGCGTCACATCCGGATATTGCTGGCCCACTTGTGTGACGACCTCCTTCCACAGCTGCGAGGTTTCGAGCACATTGTTCTTGTCCACGCTGGTGAGGCGCTTGCTGCGCTTGCGCGCGGCGGCAAAGGCGGTGTGCGCAATGCGCTCGATTTCGGGGCGGCTGTAGCGCATGGTGTCGAAGCCTTCTTCCGCGCCGGGGAAGAGGCCATCCGTCGCCTGGCGGCGGCCGCGCGGCTGGCCGAAGTACACATCGCCCGTCAGCTCGCGGATGATGAGGATGTCCAGCCCCGCAATCAGCTCGGGCTTGAGGCTGGAGGCATCGACCAGTTCCTTGTAGCAAATCGCCGGGCGGAAGTTGGCGTACAGGCCCAGCGCCTTGCGCAAGCCCAGAATGGCCTGTTCGGGGCGCAGGTGGCGATCCAGCGTGTCGTATTTGAAATCGCCCACGGCGCCAAACAGCACGGCATCGGCCGATTGGGCGAGTTTGAGCGTGGCCTCGGGCAGGGGGTGGCCGTGTTTTTCGTAGGCCGCGCCGCCCACGTCGGCGTAC
Organism: Allobrachymonas sp.; assembly: GCA_030529505.1. Classification (GTDB taxonomy): domain Bacteria; phylum Pseudomonadota; class Gammaproteobacteria; order Burkholderiales; family Burkholderiaceae_C; genus Brachymonas. The sequence goes on from JAUMWT010000008.1 coordinate 24,968, forward strand.
TGCAAGTCCAGCGGCAGGCGCAGCGCCTGCAGCACCTTGACCGCCTCGGCCATGATTTCGGGGCCGATGCCGTCACCGGGAAGAATGGCAATTTTCATGCTTGGCTCACCTTGAAAAGAAACAGACAGCCGCTTCCCTGTTCGGCAAAAAGCGGCACTTGCATGCACGGCCAGCCCTCAAGCGGCCGGGGGCAAAGTGGTTTCAGCGCCGCGCTTGCTGCGCTTGGCCAACCACGGCTTGGCGGCCAGGCGCTCGGCTTCAAACGCGGCGATTTTGTCTTTGTGGCGCAGGGTCAGGCCGATGTCGTCCCAGCCGTTGAGCAGGCACTCCTTGCGGAAGGGCTGCACCTCAAACGCAATCTCCTCGCCCTGCGGGCGCACGACCACCTGGCGGGGCAGGTCGATGGTGAGCCGGTAGCCGGGGCAAGCCGCCACTTCGTCAAACAACTGGCTGATGACGGCCTCGGGCAGCACGATGGGCAGCAGGCCATTCTTGAAGCTGTTGTTGAAAAAGATGTCGGCAAAGCTGGGCGCCAGAATGGCGCGAAAGCCATATTGCTCCAGCGCCCAGGGGGCGTGTTCGCGGCTGGAGCCGCAGCCGAAATTGCCGCGTGTGAGCAGGATGCTCGCGCCCCGGTAGCGCGGCTGGTTCAGCACAAAGTCGGGGTTGGGCTGGCGTGCCGATTCGGGCTTGCCCGGCTCGCCTTTGTCGAGGTAGCGCCATTCGTCAAACAGATTGGGGCCAAAGCCCGTGCGCCGAATGGACTTGAGAAATTGCTTGGGGATGATGGCATCGGTATCGACGTTTTCGCGATCCAAAGGGGCCACCAGGCCCTGGTGAACGGTGAATGTTTGCATGGTGCCAATCAGGAAGAGGGGCAAATGAAGTGCAAATGGAAAGCGCGCAAACAGCAAAAAACGGCCAGCGGCCCCGCGAGGCACAGGCGCGGCGCAGATGATGGCGTGAAGAATGACGGCGCTCAGCCCCGCATCCCACGCCCATCCAGTCTTCCATCAAAAAGGGCCTTGCCCGGTTGCCCCGGCAAAGCCCCTGCGTTTACTGGGAAGCTTGCTGGAGCTTCTCGCCCGCCTTCTCAAGGCCGCGGCCGGTGGCCTGGCCGGCTTCCTTGGCGTCTTGCTTCACGCCGCTCCAGGTGTTGCAAGCGGTCAAAGAAAAGGCCAGGGCAAATACACCCAGAATGGCTGTCAAACGTTTCATGACGCAATCTCCTCTATTTGCTGGTCATACAAAAGCACGGACATCGACAAAATGCCCGTGTACCGCCGCCGCCGCGGCCATGGCCGGGCTGACGAGGTGCGTGCGGCCGCCAGCGCCCTGGCGGCCTTCAAAATTGCGGTTGCTGGTGGAAGCGCAACGCTCGCCCGGCTCCAGCCGGTCGGCGTTCATGGCCAGGCACATGCTGCAACCCGGCTCGCGCCATTCAAAGCCGGCGGCCTTGAAGATTTCGTGCAGGCCTTCGCGCTCGGCCTGCGCCTTGACCTGGCCCGAACCCGGCACCACCATCGCCAACTTGATATTGGGCGCCACCTTGCGCCCGAGCTTGCGCAGCATGCCGGCGGCTTCGCGCATGTCTTCGATGCGGCTGTTGGTGCAACTGCCGATGAAGACTTTGTCCACGTGGATGTCGGTCAGAGGCTTGCCGGGTTCCAGCGCCATATAGACCAAGGCGCGCTCCATGGCGCTGCGTTTGGTGGCGTCTTTTTCCTGGTCGGGGTCGGGCACGGCAGCCGTCACGCCCAGCACCATTTCGGGGCTGGTGCCCCAGGTGACTTGGGGCTGAATGTCTTCGGCTTTGAGCTCGACCACGGCGTCGAAGTGCGCGTCCGCGTCGGAATGCAGGGTGCGCCAGTAGGCCACGGCCTGATCCCACTCGGGCCCGCCCACGAACTGGCCGGTTTCGGGATCGGTGCCGGGCGCAAAGGGCCGGCCCTTGACGTATTCGATCGTGGTGTCATCCACCGCCACCATGCCGGCGCGCGCGCCCGCTTCGATGGACATGTTGCAGATCGTCATGCGGCCTTCCATGCTCAGGCTGCGAATGGTGCTGCCGGCAAATTCGATGGTGTAGCCGGTGCCGCCAGCGGTGCCGATTTTGCCGATGATGGCCAGCATCACGTCCTTGGCCGTGACGCCTGGCTGCAACTGGCCCTCGACGCGCACCTGCATATTCTTGGCTTTTTTGGCGATCAGGGTTTGCGTGGCCATGACGTGCTCGACCTCGCTGGTGCCGATGCCGTGGGCCAGGGCGCCGAATGCGCCGTGCGTGCTGGTGTGGCTGTCGCCGCAAACCACGGTCATGCCGGGCAGGGTGGCGCCGTTTTCCGGGCCGATCACGTGCACAATGCCTTGCTTGGCGCTCAAGAAGGGGTAGTAGGCCGCCGCGCCAAATTCCCCGATGTTGGCATCGAGCGTGACGATCTGCTCTTTGCTCGTGGCATCGGCAATGCCAGCGTAGCCGTTTTCGCAACCGGTGGTGGGCACGTTGTGATCGGTGGTGGCCACGACCGAGCTCACGCGCCACAGCTTGCGACCGGCCGCGCGCAGGCCCTCGAAGGCTTGCGGGCTGGTCACCTCGTGCACGAGGTGGCGATCGATGTAAAGGATGGCGGTGCCGTCCTCTTCGGTGTGGACGACGTGCTCATCCCAGAGTTTGTCGTAAAGCGTGCGAGCCATTTCGCGTTTCCTCGGTATTGCGGCTTGTTTTCTGCCTTGTGTTTAAGCGCCGTTGCTGCATGGGGGCTGGCCGGGCTTTTGAGCATGCCCGGCGGGCCCAGAGCCGCAAGCATATCCAGCTCTCTCCCCGTGTGGCAGGGCAGGGCGCCAAAACCCTGGCCGCCGCCGTGCAAACGTCTTGCCGCAACAACACCAAGCCTTGAAGCCGGCGCTGCGCGCCATGCCTGCAATCTGCACGCCACTTGCAGCCCAATCGCGCATCATGCTGCTGTTCGGCCGCTGCGCCTATCCGCAAAAACACCCAGAAAGGGCGCTGCACCCCTGCCGTTTCGTGCCGTGCCTTTGCCGATTCCACGCGGCCTCAAGCGGGCAGCGGGCAGGCATCAGCCTCAGCCCTTGAAATTAGGCGGCACTTCGCGCCGCGCTTGCCCCACGTAGAGTTGGCGCGGGCGGCCGATTTTGTATTCGGGGTCGGCAATCATTTCGTTGAGCTGGGCGATCCAGCCCACGGTGCGCGCCAGCGCAAAGATGCCCGTGAACAGATTGACCGGGATGCCGATGGCGCGCTGCACGATGCCCGAGTAGAAGTCCACGTTGGGGTAGAGCTTGCGCTCGACGAAGTAATCGTCTTCGAGCGCGATTTTTTCGAGCTTCTTGGCCAGGGCGAACAAGGGATCGTTTTCCAGCCCCAGTTCGGCCAGCACTTCGTGGCAGGTTTCCTGCAGCAGCTTGGCGCGCGGGTCGTAGTTCTTGTAAACGCGGTGGCCAAAGCCCATCAGGCGCACGCCCGAATTCTTGTCTTTGACCTTTTCCATGAACTCGCCCACCTTGGCGATGCCGCCGTTGTGATACAGCTCTTCGAGCATGCTCAGGCAGGCCTCGTTGGCGCCGCCATGCGCCGGCCCCCACAGGCAGGCCACGCCAGCCGAAATGGCCGCAAAGGGGTTGGTACCCGAGCTGCCGCACAGGCGCACGGTGGAAGTAGAGGCGTTTTGCTCGTGATCGGCATGCAGGATGAAGATGCGATCCATCGCGCGTTCGATCACGGGGTTGACCGAGTAGTCTTCGCAAGGTGTGCCGAACATCATGCGCAGGAAATTGCCCGCGTAGCTCAAATCGTTGCGCGGGTACATATAGGGCTCGCCCTTGCCGTATTTGTAGGCCATGGCCACGAGCGTGGGCATTTTGGCGATCAGGCGGATGGCCGAAATTTCGCGGTGGCGCGCATTGTGGATATCGGTCGAGTCGTGATAGAAGGCCGACATGCCGCCCGTGAGGCCCGTGAGCACGGCCATGGGATGCGCATCGCGCCGGAAGCCGCGCAGGAAGAAATGCATCTGCTCGTGCACCAGGGTGTGGCGCAACACCATCTGGTGAAATTCCTTGCTTTGCTGGGCGTCGGGCAACTCGCCCATGAGCAGCAGATAGCACACGTCCAGAAAATCGCAATGCTTGGCCAGTTGTTCGATCGGGTAGCCGCGATAGAGCAGCTCGCCCTTGTCGCCATCGATGTAGGTGATGGTGGACTGGCACGAAGCGGTGGAGAGAAAGCCCGTGTCGTAGGTGAACATGCCGGTTTGGCCGTAGAGCGAACGAATGTCCACCACCTCCGGCCCGATGGCGCCCTCGTAAATCGGCAGCTCCACGCTGGGCTGGCCGTTGCTGAACGAAAGAGTCGCGACGTTATTGGAAAGTTTCATCACTGCATGGCTCCCGAAGTAACAGCAAAAAGAGATGAAGCACAAAGGGCTTACAAACAAAACCAGCCTGCTGGCAATCCCGGGCACTTGAAGCATGGCAAGCCTCAGCCCCTTCACGCTTCAATCATCGCCTCTGGCCCAGATCATCTAAGAGCCTGTTCACAATCTCCTCACGGTCGCTTGAAAATGGATGCGGGCGGTCTGCTGCGTTGCAAATCTTGTCGATCATCTTGAACATGTCGCACGGGCGATGCACTGCAATTTGCGCCTTGCATCCCATCCCGCCCCATCTCCAAGCACCTCGCGTTGAGATCGTGAACAGGCTCTAACAGGCTTTGAACAAGCGTGGCATCTTGACACAGACTGCGCCCAACCCTGCAAGCCAATGTAAAAAGGCGGGTTAACGCCAGGAGGCCGTCAATAATTTCCTCATGGGGCCCATTGAAAACGGAAGCAGGCAATCTGCTGCGTTGCCAATCTTCTCCATCGCACAGGCAATGGACTTTGAACAGAAGCGCAAGAGCGCCCGGGCTTGCAACGAACAAATCAACAAGGGCTGGGCCAATCGCCCGACTCCGTATTCAAGCGCCCGTGAGGAGGAGATTGTGAACAGGCGCTCGTAGCATCGCGCGGATGAAAGGCATGCTGGGATGCATCAGGACAGCTTCCACCGGCCGCGCTCTGCTGCCGGGCAAAAGCCTTCCGCTTCTCGCCTCGGGCTCAAGCGGAACAAGGCGTTGAGAAGCCACATCTGGCTGGGATGCGCGCCCCTTGGCCACCGCTTCAAACAAGCGCCCATTCAGCACATGGCCAAGCTGGGCGCGCGCATCAGGACGCGAGAAAAGCCTGGAAAAAACTAAGCGCCCGGGCGCTGCATTTCGCCCAGCAGGGCCAGCACGGCGGGGGTGGCCAGCGCGGCCTTGGGCTGGGCACGGCGCAGCAGCAAGTCCAGCAAATCATTGTCGGGCAGATCCAGCAAGCGGGTCAGGGCATCGGCCTGCGCCTGCGTGATGTGGCCCATGCGCGCGTCGAGCCAGCGGTTGATGATGAGTTCGTTTTCCAGCAGGCCGCGGCGGCAGCGCCAGCGCAACCGGTTGAGCGCTTCGGGCGAGAGTGGCATGTGCTGGGGCATGACTGAACGCGGGAGCGCCCGCGCCTTACAGCACGCGCTGCACCATCAGCTCTTTGATCTTGCCGATGGCGCGCGCCGGGTTCAGGTTCTTGGGGCACACATCCGTGCAGTTCATGATGGTATGGCAGCGGAACAGGCGATAGGTGTTGTCCAGATCGTCCAGTCGCTCGGCCGTGGCCTGATCGCGGCTGTCGGCAATGAAGCGGTAGGCCTGCAACAGGCCGGCCGGGCCCACGAATTTGTCGGGGTTCCACCAGAAGCTGGGGCAGGAGGTGGAGCACGAAGCGCACAGAATGCACTCGTACAGGCCGTTGAGTTCTTCGCGCTGCTCGGGCGATTGCAGGCGCTCGCGCTCGGGCGGCTGGCTGTGGTTGATCAGATAGGGCTTGACCGATTCGTACTGCTTGAAGAACATGGTCATGTCCACGATCAGATCACGCACCACGGGCACGCCGGGCAGGGGTTTGAGCACGATGGGGTCTTTGAGCGTGCGCAGATTGGTCAGGCAAGCCAGGCCGTTTTTGCCGTTGATGTTCATGGCGTCCGACCCGCACACGCCTTCGCGGCAAGAGCGGCGGAAAGAGATCGTGGGGTCTTGCGCTTTGAGTTTGACCAGGGCATCGAGCAGCATGCGTTCGCTGCCGTCGAGCTCAAGCGTCACGGTCTGCATGCGCGGCTTGGCGTCTTTGTCCGGATCGTAACGGTAGATTTTGAATGTGCGTTGCATCGAGAAATAACTCCGGGTCGTGGGCGGCTGCGGCTCAGTCAAACGCCATCAGAAGGTGCGCACCTGCGGCGGCACGGTGGGCACCGTCAGGGGCTTGGTCGTTACGGGTTTGTAGCTCAGGCTGTTGCTGGCGCTGTGCCACAGGGTGTGCTTCATCCACTCGGCATCGTTGCGGCCCAGGCCCATGGTGGGGTGGTCGGCCGGGTATTCGTAGTCGTTGACCATGTGCGCGCCACGGCATTCCTTGCGCGCCGCGGCCGAAACGATGGTGGCCTGCGCCACTTCGATCAGGTTTTGCACTTCCAGCGCTTCCACGCGGTCGGTGTTGAAGACTTGCGATTTGTCGCGCAAGTGCATGTGCTGCACACGCTCGCGAATGGCGGCGATTTTTTCCACGCCTTCGTCCATCAGCGCCTGGGTTCGGAAGACGCCCGCATGCTGCTGCATGGCGAGGCGCATGTCGGCGGCAATTTCTTGCGAGTATTCGCCTTCGGTGCTGGCATCGAGCTGGGCCAGGCGCTCGCGCGTTTTGTCGCTGGCATCGGCCGGCAGCGGTTTGTGCAATTGCTCGCGCAGATTGGCGCGCACGATGTGGTCGCCCGCGGCCTTGCCGAACACCAGCAGATCGAGCAGCGAATTGGTGCCCAGGCGGTTGGCCCCGTGCACGCTCACGCAGGCGCATTCACCCACGGCGTACAGGCCGTTGACGACGCGGTTGGCACCGTCCACATGCTCCACCACCTGCCCATGCATATTGGTGGGAATGCCGCCCATCATGTAATGGATGGTCGGCACCACGGGCACCGGCTCGCGCGTGATGTCCACATTGGCAAAGTGCAGGCCGATTTCGTGCACTGAGGGCAGGCGCTTGAGGATGGTCTCGGCGCCCAGGTGATCCATTTTCATCAGGATGTGGTCTTTGTTGGGGCCGCAGCCGCGGCCTTCCTTGATCTCCTGATCCATGGAGCGCGAGACGAAATCGCGCGGCGCCAGGTCCTTGAGCGTGGGCGCGTAGCGTTCCATGAAGCGTTCGCCCTCGCTGTTGAGCAGAATGGCCCCTTCACCGCGGCAGCCTTCGGTCAGCAGCACGCCGGCGTTGTGCACGCCGGTGGGGTGGAATTGCCAGAACTCCATGTCTTGCAGCGGAATGCCCGCGCGCGCCGCCATGCCCAGGCCATCGCCCGTGTTGATGAAGGCGTTGGTGGACGAGTGATAAATGCGCCCCGCGCCGCCCGTGGCTAGCAGGGTGGCCTTGGCTTCGAGCACATAGACTTCGCCCGTTTCCATTTCCAGCGCGACCACGCCCAGCACGTCGCCGTCGGCATCGCGGATCAGATCCAGCGCCATCCATTCCACGAGGAATTGCGTGTGCACCGTGAGGTTTTGCTGGTACAGGGTGTGCAACATGGCGTGGCCGGTGCGGTCAGCCGCGGCGCAGGCGCGCTGCACGGGCTTTTCGCCGTGGTTGGCGGTGTGGCCGCCAAAGGGGCGCTGGTAGATGGTGCCGTCGGGGTTGCGGTCGAAGGGCATGCCGAAATGTTCCAGCTCGTACACCACTTTGGGCGCTTCGCGGCACATGAATTCGATGGCGTCCTGGTCGCCCAGCCAGTCGGAGCCCTTGATGGTGTCGTAGAAGTGCCATTCCCAATGGTCTTCGCTCATATTGCCCAGCGAGGCGCTCACGCCGCCTTGCGCGGCCACGGTGTGCGAACGGGTCGGAAAGACCTTGGACAGCACGGCCACTTTCAGGCCCGCGCGCGCCAGTTGCAGCGAAGCGCGCATGCCCGATCCGCCTGCACCCACGATGACCACGTCGAACTTGCGCCGCGGCAGGTTTTGCATGATTGCTGTCATTGTTTAAATTCTCCACAGAACCTGAAGGGCCCAACCGGCGCACACGCCCAGCCAGACGATGGCGCCCAGGTGCAACACCAGGCGCAGGGCAAAGGGCTTGACGTAATCCATGAACACATCGCGCATGCCCACGATGGCATGCCAGCCCATCGCAACGATGGTGAGAAAGGTCAACCCCTTCATCCACGGCGCGGCAAAAATGCCCGCCCAGGCGGTGTAGGTGATAGGGCCTTGCACCAGCAGAACCCGCGCGATCAGCACGAAGGTGAACAGAATCATCAGCAGGGCGGTGGCGCGCTGCATGATCCAGTCGCCCAGGCCACGCTGGGTGCCGCTGGTAGAACGCTTGGCGTTTTGCAGGATGGATTTGACGGACATGGTGTTTCTCCTCCCGCGCTCAGTACAAACCAAACAGCTTGGCGCCCAGCGCCAGCGTGAGCGGAATGCTTGCGGCAAACACGGCCAGCGCCGACTTCTTGCCCGGTGCCTTGGCCACGAGCTTGTGGCTCACATCCATCACCAGGTGACGCACACCCGCGCACAGGTGATGCAAGAAGGCCCAGATCAGACCCAGCACCACCAGTTTCACCATCCAGCCCGGCACGCCCAAGAGCCCGTCAAACAGGGCCGTGAAGCGCTCGTAAGACAGCTCGGACGTGAGCGAATGGTCGAACAGCCAAATGAGGAAAGGAAGCATCACGAACAGGATCACGCCGCTGATGCGGTGCAGGATGGACACCAAGGCGCCCGGCGGCAGGCGGTAAGACAGGATGTCGACCGGAGAAATGTTGCGGAATTCGCGCCGCGGCGGCGCGTTTTTTGCAGGTGGGGATGCCATAGGGTTTTGATCCAAGCAAAGAAAAAAGCCGGGGGCATGCCTATGCGTACGCCCGGCCACATGCACAGGAATGCCGAGGATTTTAGGCGCTGTTCCCCCGCCGGAAAAAGCGTCGCGCCACAAAAACACAGCGCCGCACTCAGAAACCACGGGAAAACCCCAAGCTCCGTTTCAGCCCCGCCCGGCAAGGCTTTGCCGGGCAGACCGCTTGCTTGAGAATGACTTGCAATTCAATGGCCGCTTGCCGCTACTCGGCTGCCTATTCGCCCGCCCACGCACGACTGCATCGTGCGCTTGCCCCCGGTCAACAAGAAACGGGCTCGCCATCTGCTCGTGGCTTGGCGCAATCAAGAATGGCCGTACCGAGTGCTGGCATGGCAGCGAATGCGCTTTTGCTTGCGATTGGAAATGCGCTTGAATCAGCCGGCAAAGATAAGGCCCCAAGCAGACACCGCCCAGCCAAGGCGCCGCCCTCGCTCACCAGCAAAAGAAATGAAATGCGCGAATGCATGAATGCAATGGCTGCGCCAATGGCCTACCTGACGCTGCGGCCAACTGCTCGCGCAGCCCTACCGTCAACCATTCACGCTTGGATCAAATCAGAGAAGCCTGAAAAACGAAAAAAGAACAGGCGCCCGCGCAGCCCACTCAAAAAGCGGTCAACCCAAAGTGTTGCGGTAGTAGTGCCTGTCCGTGCGATTGAGCACGCGGCGGATTTCAACCGGCTGGTTGTTGAAGGTGTAGCTGATGCGCTCGATTTGCAGCAGCGGCGTGCCCACATCGCATTGCAGCAGCGCGGCCTGCTCGGCATCGGGCAGCACGGCGCGCAGCTTTTCTTCGGCCCGCACCATGCGCACACCGTATTCTTTTTCGAACAGCACGTAAGTCGGATCGGGGTAGTCGCGCAACCGCTCAGCCGTAAGGCCGCGAAACTGCAAAGCGGGCAGCCAGATGTCTTCCAACACCGTGGGAATGCCTGCAAACGAGAGCACGCGGCGAATCAGCAAGAGCGTGTCGCCCGTGTTGAGGCCCAGCACCCGCGCCAGATCGGCCGGCGCGCGCAGGCGGCGGCATTCGAGGATGTTGCGCTGGGGCTGGCGGGTTTCGCCTAGCTCGGGCCGGTCGGACTGCAAGCGCAAAAAGCGGTCGCGCACCTGTTGCTCGTCGTGGCTGGCCACGAAGGTGCCCTTGCCTTGGCGGCGCAGCAGCAGGCCCTCGGCCACCAGCTCATCAATGGCTTTGCGCACCGTGCCCTGGCTCACCTGGTAGCGCCGGGCCAGCTCTATTTCGCTGGGGATGAGGCCATGCGGCTTCCACTCGCCCGCCTGCAAACTGCTCACAATGGCTTGACGGATCTGCTGATACAACGGGCCAGCCGCTACCGGCGCAGCCGAAGCAACCCGCTTTGCCGCCGATGTGGCAGACACACCGCCAGCACCCAACCATTTCTTTTGTTTTTCGCTAAGAGGAAAACTCATGAGGGCATACGCGCACAAAGGCAAAAGGGAACGAAACTCAGCACAGCCTGCGCTCACAACATCACAGGCTTTGTCGTTATCTTACTCATCTGCCAATCAAGCCCACCGCTCTGCCTGCGGCAATAGTCGCCAGCCACTGTTTAATTAACCTAAGCGCTGCTCTTTTACGTACTGATCCGTCATGATGCCCGACCCTACCACCCTTCGCGAATACCTGATTCTTTTCGTGTACGGCCTGCCTTTCATGCTGCTACTGGGCAAGCTTCTGTTTGGCTCCTGGCACGGCTTTTGGGAGGCTTGGCGCTTCACGCTCACGCCAGACATTTTTTCGGTCTTGCGCGGCGAATGGCTCGAAGACGCCTGGGGCACGCTGAAGCTACTCGTCTTTCTGCTGCTGTGCGCCGCCGCGCTGGTGCTGGCGCACGGGCAGTTCTTTGCGGCGTAAGCCCTTGGCCGCGCAAGGTACTCGCGCGGCTGGCACGCACCGTCTGCATGCCCCCCAGCCAGCCCGCGTGCCACGCAGCGGCCGCTTCAACCGCGGCCCGTGCGCCTGCCGCTACACTACTGGCGCATGACGCACAGCGCCCACGCGCCCGTGCGCCAATCCGGCTGCGGCCGCGCGCCCATCATGGGCGCATCACGGGCTGCAACAGGCCGAACGTGGCCGCATTTGACTTTTCTCGGAGAACGACCATGAAACAACCCGTACGTGTTGCCGTGACTGGCGCTGCCGGCCAGATCGGCTATGCCTTGCTCTTTCGTATTGCCGCTGGCGAAATGCTGGGCAAAGACCAGCCGGTCATCCTGCAACTGCTCGAAATCCCCGACGAAAAGGCACAAAACGCGCTGCGCGGCGTGATGATGGAGCTGCAAGACTGCGCTTTTCCGCTGCTGGCGGGCATGGAAGCGTATAGCGACCCGATGAAGGCCTTCAAGGACGTGGACTACGCCCTGCTGGTGGGCGCACGCCCGCGCGGCCCGGGCATGGAGCGCGCCGACCTGCTGGCAGCCAACGCGCAAATCTTCACCACGCAAGGCAAGGCGCTCAATGCCGTGGCCAGCCGCAATGTGAAAGTGCTGGTGGTGGGCAATCCGGCCAACACCAATGCCTACATCGCCATGAAGAGCGCGCCCGATCTGCCGCCCGAAAACTTCACCGCCATGCTGCGCCTGGATCACAACCGTGCGCTGTCGCAAATCGCCGAAAAAACCGGCCAGCCCGTGGCCGCCATCGAAAAAATGGCCGTGTGGGGCAACCATTCGCCCACCATGTATGCCGACTACCGCTTCGCCACCATCAACGGCCAAAGCGTCAAGGACATGATTGGCGACGAGGACTGGAACCGCAACACCTTCCTGCCCACCGTGGGCAAGCGTGGCGCGGCCATCATCGAAGCGCGCGGCCTGAGTTCTGCCGCCAGCGCAGCCAATGCCGCCATCGACCACATGCGCGACTGGGCGCTGGGCAGCAATGGCCGCTGGGTGACGATGGGCGTGCCCAGCCAGGGCTGGTACGGCATCCCCAAGGACGTGATGTTCGGCTTTCCGGTCACTTGCGAAAACGGCCGCTACCAGGTAGTGCAAGGGCTGGAGATCGACGCCTTCAGCCAGGAATGCATCAACAAGACCCTGGCCGAGCTGGAAGGCGAGAAAGAAGGCGTCAGGCACCTGCTGTAAACAGGCGGGGCGGCGGCAAGCCCTTGAGCAGCGCGCCGCACTTGACCGCCCGCCCGAATCAGATCAGCCCTTAGAGCCTGTTCACAATCTCCCGCGGGTGCTTGAAAACGGAAGCGGGCGGTTTGCCGTGTTGCAAATCTTGTCAACCATCTTGCACGTGTCGCACGGGCTATGCACTGCAATTTGCGCCTTGCATCCCATCCCAAACCGCTTTTTGCCCATTGATCCCGAGATCTTGAACAGGTTCTTAGCCCCTGCTTGGCTGGTGGCTGGCGGGGCCAGCGGTATTGGGCCGCGGGGCAGGGTGGTCATCATGTCGTCAAAGCCCGGGCTGATGGGCCGAGCGAGCTTGGCTTCTTTTGCGCTTGCTTGGGTTCAATGGCAACGCTTGGCACGAACCCTGGCCCAAACGGGGGAGCGGCCACTGCTGCCGATGCATGGCGATTGAAAACGATTGAGCGCCATTAACCGCCATTGCCAGCAACTTGCCGCCCATTGCCGTATTTGCAGCAACACGCACGACCCGCACAACCCGTATAACCCGCACGCATGGCCCGCACCTTTGCCCGCCCACATCCAAACGTCCCCTCGCGCCGCGCCTGATTCAACCCTTTTCATTACAGATTACAGTGATGGATCGATGACGAAGCGGTGAGCAGTGGCGGATTGCCTTTTGCCCGCCCCATGCACATCATTGCGCAGCTCGCGCTGGGCGGCACACGCCGTCCAGCCCCTCCACCCAGAAAGGCCCACAGACATGGCCCAGTCCCAACAACACCCCCGTGAAATCCTGCTGGGCGCACAGGCCCGAACCGGCGTGCTGCCCGTGTGCGATCACTACAGCGGCATCCCCAGCCGCATGGTGCGCAGCCTGCAACTGCAGGCCGAGCTGACCAAGGAATTCGGCACCTGCGTCATGGACGTGACGCTCGATTGCGAAGACGGCGCCCCCGTTGGCCGCGAGGCCGACCACGCCGCGCTGGTGGCCGATCTGGCCGCAGGCAGCGCGGCCGACGCGCGCGTGGCCGTGCGCGTGCACCCGCTGGATCACCCGGCCTTTGCCAACGATGTGCACGTGCTGCTCACGCGCGCCGGGCACAAGCTGCGCCACATCATGCTGCCCAAAATCGAATCGGTCGAAGACGTCGACCGCGCCGTGCGCCACATCGACGCGGCCGGCGGCAGCCACATTCCGCTGCACGCCCTGCTGGAATCGCCCCTGGCCGTGCACCGCGCCTTCACCATCGCCGCGCATCCGCGCGTGGCCTCGCTCAGCTTCGGGCTGATGGACTTCATCTCCAGCCACGGCGGCGCGATTAGCGCGCACGCCATGCAGATAGACGGGCAGTGCACCCACCCGCTGGTGGTGCAGGCCAAGCTGCAAATCGCTTCGGCCTGCCACGCCTGGGGCAAAACGCCCTCGCATTGCGTGGTGACGGAACTCAACGGCAGAGCCGCCGTGACCCGCGCGGCCACCATGGCGGCGCGGCAGTGGGGCTATTCGCGCATGTGGAGCATCCACCCCGACCAAATCCGCCCGATCCTGGCCGCCTTCACGCCAGACGAAGACGTGGTGCAAGAGGCTGCCGCCATCATCGCCGCCGCCCATGCCGCGCAATGGGCGCCCATCAGCCACAAGCGCCAACTGCACGACCGGGCCAGCTACCGCTATTTCTGGCAAGTGCTGGAGCGCGCCCACGCCACCGGCCAGTCCCTGCCCGCCAGCGTGCAGCCCCTGTTTGCCGAGCCGTCCCTTGCATAGCTCCCTTGCTTGGCGAAGTTTGCCAAGGCGGTGGCTGCAAGACGCAAAGCGCAGATGGGCAGACCGCGCCTGACAAACATGTGCAGCACAGCAGATGCCGCTCGTTCGCAGCAAGCACCAAGGCCTGTCCCGCTCGATCTCCAATGGCTTGGCGTAGACGCCGGGACAAGACCCCAAACGGCGCATGCCGCATCATTCGAATACCGCCTCCATCAGCGCGATGCAGGCGGCAGGATGCGACTGGCGTCGATGATGAAATAGCTGGCGCCGCGCTGCTTTTTGCTGCTGCCGTTGTCGCCCAGCACCAGCAGATGGGGCTTGCCACGAATCTGGGCCACGGTCACGGCTTCTGCGTTTTTGAGCGCATCGATTTCGGGCAGATGCACCTTGCGCGGGGCCGATTGCGCGCGGCCGTCCCACAGCCAGAGTTGAGATGTGGGCTTGTCGCTTTCGGTTTTGAAGCTTTCGTTGGTGATCAGATAGGTTTTGCTGGGCGCGTGATACGCCAGCGAACGGATGCCGCTGCCTTTGAGGTCGAACGCAAACACTTCGCCAAATTCGGGCGCGGCGCCGCTGTCGAACAGGGCATCGGGATTGTTGATGCTGAGGATGAGCGACAGCACTTTGGATCCGGCCTTGACTTGCGGCTCGCGCAGGCCCAGCAGCAGTTGCTTGCTTTGGGGGTTGTAGGCCATGCCTTCCAGGTTCAGGCGGCTGAAGTCGGCTGGCCCGCCCGCCTGGCTTTGCACTGCCTGTTGCACAACCGCTGATTGTTGCAGGGCTTCCTTCAAGTTAGGGCCATCGCGCATTTCTTGGATGCGGTTGTTGCTGATCGCAAAGCGCACGAGGCGCTCGCGCTGGGCGCGGCGGCCACCTCCCTGGTTGGCCTTGACTTCCGAATGGGAAGTCGCGGCATAAAAGCGGCCTTTCGCGTCTTGCGCGAGGGCTTCCAGATCACTCAATTCGCCGCGGATGCTTTGCCGCAGAGCCTGAGTGGCTGCGGCATCTTCAAGCAATGTGTTATCGGCGTTGATGCGCAAGACGCTGAAGGAGCGCTTGGCTTCATCTTCCACCACCAGCAGGCGGCCATCGGGCAGTTGCTGCACGGCCGATGGCTCGTAAATCTGCCGAAGCTGCGCGTGCTCAGCAGGCGTCGCGGCGCTCGTGGCGCTTGCTGTTGCCGGGGCTGCGCGGCTGCGATCTTGCGCCCGGGCCGCAGGCATGAAAGCCGTTTGCGCGACCAGCAGCGCCAGCAGGGCAACTGCACATGTGCCAAAGAGGGGGCTTGCATGCTTCCGTTTTTCAGGCATGGGTTGGCTTCCTTTCTTTGCATGGCGCCTTGGCCTTAGAGCCTGTTCAACAGTCTTCGCATCGTGTGCCTTGCTTGGCAAAGCCAGTGCTTGCGCAAAAGCGGCTCGCCGTTTGGCGCGCCAGCAACAGGCCAGCAGCACAGCAAGGGCCTCACATTTCATCATGATCCACCAGGGTGTATTTGCCCGGCTTCTTCAGCTTGGCATCACCTTCGTCACTCATCATGAGGATGCGCGGCTGGCCGTTGATGACGACCGAATCGATGGCCTCCACATTGGTGAGGTGACGCAGGCTGGGCACGTCCACCGCCTTGGGCTGGGCGTCGGGTGCGCCGCTCCAGGTCCACAATTGCGAGGTCTTGTTGCCTTCTTCGTCTTTCACCTCGTTGCTCATGATGAAGGTTTTGAGCACCGGGTCGTAATTGAGCGAACGGATGCCGCCGCCCTTGATGTCGAACACGGCCACATCCACGAATTCAGGCTCGGCCTTGCGCGTGAAGATTTCCTTGGGGTTGCCGATGTAGGCCACGATGGCCTTCTGGTTGAATTCGGGCTTGCGAAAACCCAGCAACAGGCGCTTGGTGTTCGGGTCGAAGGCCAGGCCCTCGATGTTGATGGTGCTGAAATCAACCTTGACGCCGACCTTGGCCGTGAGCATGGCGTGCAACTGTTCGGAGTTTTCCAGCACATCGGTCAGATTGTCGAACGAGGCCAGTTCGCGCACATCGTTGTTCTGGATCTTGAAGCGCATCAAATGCTCGCGCTCGGGGCGGCGCAAGCCTTCGCGCGTGCGGGCATGCGAAGTCACGGCGTACACATAGCCTTCGTCATCCAGCGCCAAGCCTTCCAGATCGCTGATTTTGCGCTTGAAGCCACGAATGATGCGGGTGTCGACGGCCTCGTCTTCGAGCATATTGCCGTCTTTATCAAAGCTGATGATGCTGAAGGCGTGCGAGTGCTCGTCCTCGGCCACCAGCACGCGGCCATCGGGCAGGCTTTGCAGCGCCGAAGGCTCGTAAATGCCTTTCAAGTTGTGCACGCCCTGTTTGGCAAGCTCCGCGCTTTGTTTGCGCTCCTGCATGGACGGCATGATGCCGGGCAGCGTTTTGATGCCGATGAAGGCCAGCACGGAAGCCAGCAGCCCCCAGCGAAACACCGTGTAGGAAAAATCCAGGTATTTGAACTGCTTGTTCGCCAGCTTGCCCAGCCAATACAGCTCATCACTCATGCTGTGATAAACCTTCTTGCGATCGGCCATGGTGGCTTGCATCATTTCCCAATACTCGTCTTTGGGAATTTTCACGCGATCTTCGTAAATCAGGATATTGGGTGTTTGATCCACGAAGCGCGCACCTGGCGCCGTCACCCTGGTTTTGAAATCGCTGAAACTCGCCTTGCCTTTGAAAAGGTCTTGCAACCAGTGCCAGGCCCCACGAATCTTGCCCGCGCGCTCGGGCGAAGCAGACAGCAGGGCAAACACGATGGAAGAAGCCGCGGTGAACATGAAAATGCCCGCCGGAACGAGAAATTCGGGCGCATCACTGAAAATGAAAGCGCCCGAAATCATCAAGGCCGAAACGATGAAGCCGTTGAGCGAAATCATGATGTTGGCCTTGGTCGCCGCCAAAGCCAGCAATTCCATCTCGGTGCGAAAAGCGTTGCGAAACATCGTTTCCACGCCCTTGGCCGTGCCCAGCTCAACCGCTTGCTGCTCCAGACTGGCGCTTGGCTTGCCCTCGTTGCGGACCGCTTTTTTCTTTTTGCCCTTTTTCT
The DNA here is from genome assembly GCA_030529505.1 of Allobrachymonas sp. Lineage (GTDB taxonomy): Bacteria > Pseudomonadota > Gammaproteobacteria > Burkholderiales > Burkholderiaceae_C > Brachymonas. The sequence continues at coordinate 41,913 of JAUMWT010000008.1, forward strand.
TTTCGGCCGTTTCGGCCCCGGCTGCAGCCTCATCCGCTTCGCACACGCCTCCATCGGCATGCACGGCCTCGCCGAAGCCATCAGCGGCCCCACCAAGCGCCGTCACCAGCCCTTTCTCCTCGTGCACCAGCTCTTTCAGCTGCAACGCCTCAGGCTCAAAAACGTCCGGGGCATTTTTTGATCCCTCTCCAGACCCAAGATCCTCTTGCAGTGGGTTTTTATTCGATAAATCACTCACCCCAACCCCCTCACCCTCATCAGTGCACGACAAGCAAACGCCAGGCGAAAATCATCCATCCCACAACCGCCCGAGACGCTTGTTTGCAAAAAATACAAAAACAAACGAAAGCCGCCTCGCATGTTTTGATTCGATTCTGCAAAGCGATTTTTTCGTGTGCCTAAAGTGTAGAAATGATTGGCGGCATATTTTGCCCAAAAGGGTAAAAATATGAACAAAATGTTTTGACTGCTGCTTGCCTCTGTTGCACGACTGGCGACAGAGAAGGATGCGTTGCGCAAAGTTCGTCCGTGCGCTTGCAGCCGTAAAAGCGGTGAAATGTGAGCGCCCGCTTATTTAAAATCCCCTGCCACAAAAGAACTCATTCAAAAGAGCAGTACGCGCAGAGGCAAGTGAATCAAGGGGACGGCGGCTGGCCTTGGCTGATTTCCATGCCCCTGTTTGGCAAAGCACCGCCACGCGGTTGGCTGCAACGCTCACGAAAACACGCCACGCCGCCCGAAAAAGCATGATCCGGCCAAACGATTAGTGAGCCAACTCATTCCAAAGCAAAACACCCAGGCCCAGAATGAAGCCCAAGAAAAATACCACTTGACGGAAGCACTCGTAGCGCTCCTCATTATTGCGTTGGTCGTAATGATCCACCACCACCGAAAGCAATGATGCCGCTCCGCAAATCATTGCCGCATACATGACCCAGGCTGGTGCGCCATGCAAATGCACGCGGCTCAATCTTCCCCATGAAATATACAAATCATTCTTCCAAACGCCGTATGCACCATAAGCCAACAAGCACAATCCCAGAAGCGTATTGCGAATACGGTGCCACAAGCCGAATTCATTGACAAGGTATTCTTTTTCAAATGCACCCCGATGCTCTTCTTGAGGAGAAAATCGCCAATCTTCCCCAGACTCGGAAATGGATTGCTGATTCCTGGAATGATTATTCATGGTCAATAAACAGATCGCATTTGATCGATGAACAACTTGTCAAAAGTAAAAAGAAAACATCAAAAACAGGACAATTGGCCAGAGAAGAATGCCTGCTCCCACCCCTAAAAACAGGCAAATCCTGCTTTCTTTTTTCAGGAAAAAACCCGCCAAAGAAGCGATGACATTGCATAAAACAAATACAAGAAACAGGCCCAGCAAGCCAAACAGATAGGCAAATCCGTCTCCTGGTCCGGGCGGCCCACCGTCAGCGGGCGGATCAGGCTCCGGCCAGTTCATGATCAAAAAGCACAAAAACGCAATGCCCAGCAAATTGCAAACAACAGGGAAGCATGCCAACCATTTGCTTGGCTTGATTTGTTTCCAGCCCAGCCCGTCTTTTTTCAACTGCCTATGGTTGAGATAGGCATGAAAAAGCAGAAAAAATGCCCAACACAAGGGCGCAAACAGATAAATAGCCATGAGCTCTTCCTGTTCTTTTGCTCATCCATCGCGCGCACTGTTCGCGATCAAGATCCCATGCCCGTTTCCGGCTCTGCCTGCCGCTGCTCCAAGCCTTGCGCCACCGCCCGCCGCAAAGCCTCGATGGCCTGTGCCGGATCAGCCGCCTGGGTGATGTGGCTGACCACGGCCACGCTATCAGCACCCGCCGCAGCCGCAGCCTGGGCGCGCTCGGCATTCATGCCGCCGATGGCGACCAGGGGCAGGGCAGGGGCATCGGCTTCGGGCAGGCTGCCATGCAGCACTTGCGCCCAGCGGCGCACGCCCGCCAAGCCCACGGGGGGGCGGGCGATGGCTTTGGTGGTGGTGGCATGCACCGGCCCGCAGGCGATGTAGCTGGGGCGCAGGCGCAGGGCGCGCGCCAGTTGCCAGGGGGTTTGGCTGCTCACGCCCAGGCGCAGGCCGCTGGCTTGCAGTTCATCCAGCGCCGCTTCGCTCAGCGCGGCGGCATCGTCTTGCCCCAGGTGCACGCCGTAGATGCCGGGCAGGCGCTGCGCCAAGCGCAGGGCGGCCTGCCAATGGTCGTTGATGATGAGCAGCGCGCCCTGTTCGTGCGCGGCTTGCGCGCAGCGGATGATTTGCGCGTCGATCACGTCTGCCGGGGCTTGCTTGATGCGCAGCTGCAGGAGTTGGACGCCCAGCTGCATGCAGCGAATGGTCCAGTCCGCGTCGCCCATGACGGCGTACAGCCCCCAGGCATGCCCTGCTTGCCGCATGGCTGCGGGCATGGGCGCAAAAGCGCGCGCGCGCAGCGTGCCCAGCAAGGGAAAGTAGCGGCGCTGCCAGAGCGGGCCAATGGGTGCATCTGGTTCGGCCGGTGCCGAAGAGGCAGAGGCAGATACCGATGCGGCTGTATCGGCTACGTCCGCCGCTGGCGGACGGGCGGGGATGTGCGGCTGGGCCAAGCCCGCCGGGCGCTGGGTCTGCGCATCCAGCGCAGCCCACACGGCTGCCGCCGCATGCAAGCCCGCCTCTGTGCCGCAGCAGCCTGCCGCAATCGCTTGGCGGGCCTGTTGCAGCAGCAGATCGGCGCTGCCCGCTTGCCAGCGGGGCGCGGTGGGCGTGGCGTGCAGGGGCGAATGCAGCCAGCCGCTGGCCTCTGGCGTTACCAGATAGAAGCGGGCACGCTCCTGCACCTGGCCGGGATGGGCCAACACCACATGGCGCTGCTGGGGCAGGGCAGTGCCCAGATCGTGCCAGCAACGTTGCGCCCAATCGGCCACCACGGCATCGCGCTGCGCGGGCGTGGCCGATGCGGGCAGATCAAGCAGGGCCTGCTGCCAATCGGGGCAGTGCACGGCCCAAGGGGCACCGTCGGGCGGTACGGCAGGCGGGGCGTTGGATGAATCCGTATTGGCATGATGGGAATGGCTCATGTTTCTACATCCATGGCAGGTGCGGCCAAAAAGCGCGCAAAGTTGGCGCGCAGCTCGTCGGGCATGGCTTGCGGGCGCAGCTCTTGCAGGCTGGTGTTGACGAGTTTGAGCTTCATGCGCACGCGCTCTTCATCGTCGCAACGCGCGTCGATGCGCACGGTGAGCGAGGTATGCCCCAGGTGCAGCACTTGCAGGCTGAATTCGAGCAGTTCGTTGTAGCGGCTGGGCCGCAGAAATTCCATTTCGAGCTTGACCAGCGGATGCACCACGCCAAAGCGCTCGATGATGGTGGGCATGTCGCACTCCAGGCCCTCGCGCAGCCAGGCCTCGATCACGGCGTGGCTCATCTCGCCGTAGCGGGGGTAGAAAACGATGCCGGCGTGATCGCATTCGCCAAAGCGCACACGGTGAAAGGTTCGGAAGATTTCGTTCATGCGGTTTGTCTTGTGTCAAAACAGAATGGAAAAAGCAGGTACGCAAAATGTGCAAGCCACAGCGGCCGGGCGGGTCTGCACCAAGCAAACAACCGGAAGCTGCACCAGCCCTGCGGTTGCACCACGCCGCGGCTGCCTGCACAGCCGTGGTGCGCAGCCAGAACACGCCGCCATGATGGCTGGCTGTGACGAATGGGCATGATGCACCGTGCCCAGCCACCCAGATGCTGCCAGCCAATCATGCGCCTGACCACTCGGGCCATCCGGCCATCCATATCCCGCAGCCATTGCGCCACCACAGAGGCGGGCGGGGCAGGTTGCATGCAGCGCAAGAAGCGGCCACACAGGCCGAGTTGAAACGCCCCCAGGCAATTTTGTACCGCCGGCCGGATGAGCCGCTGCATCAATGTGCAAGCGATGCCAATGCACCATGCAGAGCGCAACAGTTCGTCTGGTGCATGGTTGCGCGGGCCTGACAAAGGCTGGCTGCACACGCGCTGCGCTGGCATGATCCGCAGCCAAGCAAAGCAGATACGCCGCCTACAAAAAAACACCTGCACGGGCAGGTCCCAAGCCCCAAGTGGCAGCGGCCTTACTGCGCCAGCGTCGGCGCAGGCCCTGTCACCGATTCAGCTGCGGGCGCTGTGGCTGCGCCTGCAGCATCTGCACCGGGTTCGGCATCTGCCGCAGTCTCGCCGGTGGGCGCAGGCGCCAGGCGGCTGGCTGCTTCAGACCGGGCCGGGCGCAATACGATGGCCTCGGGGTGCAGTTGCTCTTGCAGGCGGTAGGGCTCGCCTTCGGACATGGGGGCCAGCCCCAGCGGAGCCAGCCAGTGCTGCGACCAGGCGAAAAACAGCAGGTTGGCAAGCACGATCAGGGCCAATGTCCAGCGCAGCATGTGAGGGGTCTTCCTTGTTTGTGGATAGGGGTTGGGGCGTGGTGGCAATCCGCCAGTGGAATGAAGCCGTTGGCTGCAATCAGCCAGCCAGTCGCCTGTCCAATGCGCAAGCGCCTGGCTGCATCCATTGGGCTACGTGCTTTCCTGCATGTTGGCCCGCATCGTTGCGGCATCTGCCCGGGCAAACCCGGCGCCCTTGCAGCAAAACGCAACGCCCTTGAGAATCAGGCTGCTTCGTCTTGATCAACCGAACAGCGCATCAAAGCCTTCGCAGCGCACGGCCCGGCAGCCGTAGATGCGGGTGTCGTCGGCCGAGCAGGCGGCCTGCAGATTGTCCCGCAAGAAGCGGCAATTTTCAAAGCGGCTGTCAACGATGCGGCATCCGGCAAACGAGGTACCGCGAAAGGTGCAGCTTTCGCAAATGCAATCCACGAAGATCGCCGTGTTGAACAAGCCCCAGCACAAGTCGATGTGCTCGAAGGTGCAGGCGACGAAGACCCCGTCGCAATGCGCGCCTTCCAGCTCGGCATCGGCAAAGGTGCAGTAGCGGTAAATGGTGTGGCTGCCCGCCAGCGCCTGCTGAACGGCCCGTGTGCCCACAAATGTGCGATCGACGTTGAGCATGTTTTTCAATCCATTGCGCCCAGGCAAAACTTCAGGCGCCGCTTTCAGTGGGCGGCCGCGTCCAGCGGGCGCAGGCTGATGTCGGCGGAGTGCACCTCGCGCAGCGTGCCATCGGCCAATTGCACGCGCAAAGCGCCCCCGGCGTTGATGCCGCGAGCCACTCCCTGGCTGCCGTCAGACAGGCACACGGCCTGGCCCTGCAGGGCATCGCGCTCGGCAAAGCGTGCTTGCCACGGCGCAAAACCGTGGTCGATGAATTGCCGCACGGCCTGTGCCAGCGGCGCGGCGATTTGTTCCAGCACCCAGGGGGCCGTGGCATGCGGCGCAAATTCCTGCACCCAGGCCGGGGGCTGCGCACTGGCCTGGCCCGGCGCGGCTTCTGGCAAGGGCGGCAGCGCCCGGATATTGATTCCCACGCCGATCACTGCCTGGCGCTGCGTGCCCTGGCTGCAAATTTCAATCAGCACGCCGCCCAGTTTGCGCCCGGCCAGCCACAAATCATTAGGCCATTTCACGCGCAGCCGGTGCACGCCGTTCGGGTCGAGCGCCTGCGCCAGGGTGTAACCCACCACCAGCGACAGGCCTGCCACATTGGCCTGGCCCAGCGGCACGCCCAGCGAAAAGGTGAGCGAGCCGCCCGCTTCTTGCAAGCTCAGCCACTGCCGCCCCATGCGGCCGCGCCCGGCCGTTTGGCGCTCGGCCACCAGCAGCGTGGGCTGCGTCTGGCCCGCGCGGGCGCGATCGAGCAGCGTGGTGTTGCTCGACGCCACTTGCGGCAGCACCTCGACCTGCGCATCCGGCCAGACCGCCGCCAGCGATTGTTCGATGGCCGCCACGGGCCAAGCCAGTTCCAGGCTTTGCATGAACCATTCCCCCCAATTTTTTCGGTGCCTGTTTCAACACCCGCACGGCCTGCGGCAATCGTTGCGGCCAGCCCGGCTGCTGCCAGCCGCACGCACAGAGTGTGTTAGCGTATAAAAAAGCAAAGCGGCCTTGGCCGTGGCTGGCATCAGCCTACTGGCGCAAGACACATTGGCCCGATTGTAAGAATTTGCCCGCAGCCCCTGCTGCCCTGTTGATATGGATTGATGCGCTTTATGAGCAAAGCCCTGGTCATCGCCGAGAAGCCCTCCGTCGCGCAAGACATCGTGCGCGCCCTCACGCCGGTGGCCGGCGCCTTTGCCAAGCACGAGGATCATTTCGAGAACGAACGCTACGTGGTCACCAGCGCCGTGGGCCATTTGGTGGAAATCCAGGCGCCCGAGCAGTACGACGTGAAGCGCGGCAAGTGGAGCTTTGCGCACCTGCCCGTGATTCCGCCGCACTTTGATTTGAAGCCGGTGGAAAAAACCAAATCGCGCCTCAACGCCGTGGTGAGGCAAGCGCGCCGCAAGGACGTGGGCACGCTCATCAACGCTTGCGACGCAGGGCGCGAGGGCGAGCTGATCTTTCGCCTGATCGCGCAATATGCGTTTGAGGGCAAGCACGCGCCCAAGCCCGTGCAGCGCCTGTGGCTGCAAAGCATGACGCCGCAAGCCATCCGCGAAGGCTTCGATCAGCTGCGCAGCGACGCGCAGATGCAAGGCCTGGCCGACGCCGCGCGCAGCCGCAGCGAGGCCGACTGGCTGGTGGGCATCAACGGCACGCGCGCGATGACGGCCTTCAACAGCCGCGATGGCGGCTTTTTCCTCACCACCGTGGGCCGTGTGCAAACGCCCACGCTGGCCGTGGTGGTGGAGCGCGAAGAGCAAATCCGCAAGCACGTGCCGCGCGCCTATTGGGAAGTGCACGCCAGCTTTCTGGCCGAGGCGGGCGAGTACGTGGGCAAGTGGTTCGACCCCGCATTCAAAAAAGACCCGCTGGATGCCGACAAGCGTGCCGACCGCCTCTGGAGCGCCGAGCAAGCCCAAGCCATTGCCCAGGCCGTGCGCCGCCAGGCTTGCACCGTCAAGGAAGAAAGCAAGCCCAGCACCCAGGCCAGCCCGCTGCTGTTTGACCTGACGAGCTTGCAGCGCGAGGCCAACGGCAAGTTCGGCTTTTCCGCCAAAACCACGCTGGCGCTGGCGCAGTCGCTGTACGAAAAGCACAAGGCGCTGACCTACCCGCGTACCGATTCGCGCTGGCTGCCCGAAGACTATCTGGGCGTGGCGCGCAAAACCTTCGAGATGCTCGCGGGCAGCGGCCTGAACCACCTGGCCCCGCACGCACGCAAGGCGTTGGATGATGGCTACGTGCGCCCAAGTAAACGCATTTTCGACAACGCCAAGGTCAGCGACCACTTTGCCATCATCCCCACGCTGCAAGCGCCCGGCGCGCTGTCGGAAGCAGAACAGAAGATCTACGACTTGGTGGTGCGCCGCTTCATGGCGGTGTTCTACCCCAGCGCCGAATACCAGGTGACCACGCGCATCACCACTGCCAGCCACGAAGGGCAGCACCACCACTTCCGCAGCGATGGCAAGGTGCTCGTCAAACCCGGCTGGCTGGCCATCTACGGCAAAGAGGCCGACGTCGAAATGGACAAGAAAGAAGGCGAAGCGGGCAAATCGCTCGTACCCGTCAAGCCCGGCGAGATGGTGCGCAACGAGTCGGTGGACGTGAAAGCCCTGCACACCCGCCCGCCTGCCCGCTACAGCGAAGCCACGCTGCTGGGCGCGATGGAAGGCGCGGGCAAGTGGATCGAAGACGACGAGCTGCGCGAAGCCATGCAGGAAAAAGGCCTGGGCACGCCGGCCACGCGCGCGGCCATCATCGAAGGGCTGCTCACCGAAAAATACCTGCTGCGCGAAGGGCGCGAACTCATCCCCACGGCCAAGGCCTTTCAATTGATGACCCTGCTGCGCGGCCTGCAAGTGGAAGAACTCAGCCGCCCCGAGCTGACAGGCGACTGGGAATACAAGCTCGCGCAGATCGAAAAAGGCCAGCTCGCGCGCGAAGCCTTCATGCGCGAGATCGCGGCGATGACCGAACGCATCGTGCGCAAAGCCAAGGAATACGACCGCGACACCGTGCCCGGCGACTACGCCACACTGGCCGCACCCTGCCCGAACTGCGGCGGCGTGATGAAAGAAAACTACCGCCGGTTTGCGTGCACAGGGGCCGATGGCAGCAGCGAAGGCTGCGGCTTTTCCTTCACCAAAACACCGGCGGGCCGCACCTTTGCCATTGACGAAGCCGAAGCCTTTTTGCGCACGCGCCGCATCGGCCCGCTGGAAGGCTTTCGCAGCAAGGCGGGCTGGCCCTTCGTGGCCGAGTTGGCGCTGGTGGCCGACGAGGCCGCGCCAGGCCACTTCAAACTCGAATTCGACTTTGGCGAAGACGCCAAGGCCGAGCAAAGCGGCGAGCCCGTGGACTTGTCGGCGCAAGAAAGCCTCGGCCCCTGCCCCAAATGCGGCGCCGCCGTCAAAGCCTTTGGCAAAAGCTACGTCTGCGAAAAATCGGTGGCCAGCGCCACGCACGCGCCCAGCTGCGATTTCAAAAGCGGGCAGATCGTGCTGCAGCAACCCATTGCGCCCGAGCAAATGCACAAACTGTTGAGCGAAGGCAAAACCGACCCGCTCACCCAGTTCATCAGCAACCGCACGCGCCGCCCCTTCACCGCGCGCCTGGCCTGGAGCGCGGACGAGGGCAAGGTCATCTTCGAATTCGAGCCGCGCGAAGGCGCGCGCAAATACCCGCCGCGCGCCCCGGCGGGCAAGGCTGCCGGTTCAGGCGCTTCAAGTACCAGCGCAGGTGGCCGCAGCAAAGCCGCTGCTGCCGGCAAACCGGCCGCCAAAAAAGCGGCTGCCAGCAAAACCGCCAAGGCAGCGAAAGCCCCCCGCGCGGGCAGCCTGCAACCCAGCGCGGCGCTGGCGGCCATCATCGGCCCCGGCCCCTTTGGCCGCGGCGAAGTGATGAAGAAGCTGTGGGACTACATCAAGGCCAACAACCTGCAAGACCCGCAGGACAAGCGCACCATCGTCGCCGACGACAAGCTGCGCCCCATCCTGGGCGCCGACCGCGTGGGCATGTTCAAGCTCGCGGGCATTGTGAGCGCGCACCTTCAATGACAACAGCCCGAATACCGTTGCTCCATTAAACCGGGTTTTTAAATAACGCTAGAACTATGAGTATTGATCTACTGCCAGCATTCATCCGCAAGCACTATGAAGTGCATGAGTGGAAGCACGCCTGTGCCATTCTGCGGCACGACTTTCCGTCCGAATGGCAAGATTTGTGCAAACTACTGACGCAATTCCGACTACAGAAAAGCTGGATTACTGTGGGCGGTGGTCGCAAAAGCCAAGTTTCCGAGCATATTGATCAATTTTTATACGATCGTGGCTGGCAAGAAAAGCAGTTTGTCACCCAGTATAAGGTAGACGCTGTCACACGCGATGCACCAACACACAAGGTAGATTGTTTCAAGAACCGTATTGCCCTCGAAATTGAATGGAATAACAAAGACCCATTCTTCGACCGCGATCTGAACAATTTCCGTCTACTTTTCGATTTGCGAGCAATTAGTGTCGGAATCATCATCACTCGTACCGATAAATTACAAGAGATTTTCAATGACTTGGGTCGTGGCTCAAGCTATGGTGCCTCGACTACCCATATGGCCAAACTGCTTCCCCGCATTGAGGGCGGCAGTGGCGGTGGCTGCCCCATATTGGTTTTTGGCATCCAACCAAAACTCTACGTTGAGGACATCCCATGACTACCCTTTCGCCCCAGCACACAGCAGCGCAAGATTTACAGATCCGAGTAGGCTCTCAGCGATTTGCTACCATTCTTGCCGATCCTCCTTGGCAATTCCAAAATCGTACAGGCAAGGTGGCTCCAGAACACCGACGCCTATCGCGCTACGCCACGATGTCACTGGAGAACATCAAAACTCTTCCTGTCACCAACATTGCTGCTGAAACTGCCCATCTTTATCTCTGGGTACCCAATGCCCTATTACCCGAAGGACTAGCAGTTATGGCAGCATGGGGATTCAAATACAAATCCAATTTGGTTTGGCATAAAGTGCGCAAAGATGGCGAACCCGACGGTCGCGGTGTGGGTTTTTATTTCCGTAACACAACCGAGCTAGTACTGTTTGGCACACGCGGACGCAATGCGCGCACACTAGCCCCTGGTCGCCGTCAGGTTAATATTCTAAAGACCCAGAAACGCGAACATTCCCGCAAACCGGATGAGTTTTACGACATTGTTGAATCATGTAGTCCCGGCCCTTATTTGGAGCTTTTCGCCCGCGGCACACGATCAGGCTGGACGACTTGGGGCGAACAAGCAGATGTATATCAGCCGACTTGGCCCACTTACAAAAACCACTCAGGTGGCATACACACTCGTTCTGAAGCTGATCTATCGCTAATTTTCACCCACGCCTGATCATCTCTTTGCTATCACCCTTTATCTGCTTAAACGTTACAGGTCCCTTTGGCCGTGGCGAGATGATGAAGAAGCTGTGGGACTACATCAGGGCCCACAACTTGCAAGACCCGCAGGACAAGCGCACCATCCACGCCGACGACAAGCTGCGCCCCGTGCTCGGCGCCGACCGCGTGGGCATGTTCAAACTTGCAGGTATTGTGAGCGGGCATTTGCTAGTAAACGCTTGCGGTGTCTGCACCACTGTGCAGGGCACAGAGCCAGCAGAGATTTGCAGAGTTTTTTGGCTGGATGTTTTTTGAGACTTTTGCGTCATTCAGAAGTCCTGGCTTAGCCATTCAGGCAGAGCATTAATGCATGAGGCGCACATTACGTGCATCCTCTGCGAATCTCTGTGCCCACTGCGCCTTGACGGCGAGATGAGCTCGCCCAACAAGCAAAATCCTTCTGCGCTTTCTGAGTAGTTTTGCGCCTGCCACATCCAAACGGTCTTGCATATCGACCCAAGCCCTGAGCCTGCTCCGTGCTTTAAAAAATTCCTTTCATGAACAGCAACAGCACCACCTTTTCCGAACTGAAGCAAACCGTGAAGCTGGCGATTCCGCTGATCTTCACGCAGCTGCTGTCGCACGTGCAGCCCGTGGTGGATACGGTGATGGCCGGGCGCGAGCCGCCTGCGGTGCTGGCCTCGGTCGCGCTGGGAGCGCAGATTTTCGTGCTGATCTATCTGTTCATGATCGGCATTGCGCTGGTCATTACCACGCAGATTGCCAAGCACCAGGGCGCGGGCGACCGTTTAGGCATTCGCCGCAGTTTTCAGCAAGGGGTGTGGCTCACGGCGCTGCTGGGCGTGCTCACCGTGTTGCTCACACTGGCGGCGGCCTGGGTGCCGCAGCTCATCGGCAGTGCGCCCGATATTGTTGAAGGCGCGCGGGCTTACATCTTGCTCATTGCGCCGGGCGCAGGGCTGTTTGTGTGTTCGCTGGCGGCGCGCTATTTTCTGGATGGCATGAGCCACCCGCGCACCAGCATCCTGGTGCAGCTGGGTTTGATTCCGGTAAACATTGCGGGCAACTACGTGCTGCTCAAAGGCGTGGGGCCGATTCCGCCCCTGGGCGCCGCAGGCATGGCGATTGCCACCAGCCTGTGCTATGCGCTGTATGCGCTGGCGATGTTTCATGCGGTTTGGCGCAACCCGCGCTGGCGGCCGTATCGCCTGTTTCACCGTTTTGCTGCGCCCGACGGGGCAGAGATCAAACACTTTTTCCGCATCGGCTTGCCGATTGCCCTGGGCATCATCATGGAAGCGGGCTTGTTCGTGGCGGTGACGCTCATCGTCAGCCGCTCGGACGCGATCTTCACCGGCGCCAACCAGATTGCGCTCAATTACGCCGGCCTGTCGTTCATGGTGCCGCTGGGCCTTTCTTACGCGCTCACGGTGCGCATCGGCCATGCGCGCGGCGAACAAAACCCCCTGGCTCTGCGCCAGCGCGCCATCGGCGGGCTGTTCCTCGCAGCAGCCATCATGGCCTTTTCAGCGCTCATGATCTTTTTGTTTGCGCGCTTCATCGTCGGGCTGTACACCAACAACGCGGCCATCACGCCCATTGCGGTGAAGATCCTTTTCATCATCGGCATCTTCCAGCTGGTGGATGGCATTCAGGTATGCGCGGCGGGCATTTTGCGCGGCCTGCAAGACACGAAGATGCCAATGTTCTACGCACTCATCGGCTACTGGATCATCGGCTTTCCCTGCGGCCTGCTGCTGGCCTACCCCTTCGGCTACGGCATCTACGGCCTGTGGGGCGGCATCGTGGCGGGGCTGACGTGCAACGCCATCCTCGGCGTGCGCCGGGTGCTGCGCATGACGCGCCTGCCAACGGCGCAGGCATGATTCGAGGAGGCTGAATCACGACCAGGCGCACGCCGCAGCAGCCAGGGCTGTCCGTCTTGGCAAAGGAGCAGCACAGCGCATGATCATTTGTTGCCTGGGCCCAAGGCTTGCTTAACAGGCTGCATCTGCCATGTTGCCCGTGATCTGTGCTTTGTGCCGTGCAGCTACCGCATTTGCCAAGCCAGGCACACGAGGCGAAGATTCTGAACAGACCCTAAGCGGTAGACAGAAGCCGTTCGAACGTGGCCGGCCCAAACACAGCAAGGGCCGAACTGTAGGCAGCCTCTGAACAGCGGCTTGCAGCCAGCCGCAGGTGAAAAATGGCGGCACGGGCCTGGGCCGGTGCAAGGGCACGGCCCATTACCATGCCGCCTTGCCCCTCTGAAGAAAGGAAGCGCCCCATGCCACCCCGCCCCAAACTCATCCGTGCCTATGCCGCGCCCGCGCCGGGCGCCGATTTGCTGCGCCACGATTACGATCCCGGCCCGCTGCCTGCGGACGAGGTTGAAATCCGCGTGCACTACTGCGGCATCTGCCACTCCGATCTGTCGATGATCGACAACGCCTGGCGCATGAGCCACTACCCGCTGGTGCCCGGGCACGAAATCATTGGCGAGATCGTGCAGATGGGCAGTGCCGTCAAGGGATTGGCCGTGGGGCAAACCGTGGGCGTGGGCTGGACGGCCCATTCCTGCCAGCATTGCGATCCCTGCATCGGCGGCAAGGCGCATCTGTGCGCGGATGCAGCCGCCACCGTCACGCGCCGGGGCGGCTTTGCCGAGCGGGTGCGCGCGCAATGGCCCTGGGTCATCCCCCTGCCTGCGGGGCTCGATCCCGCCAGCGCCGGGCCTTTGCTCTGTGGCGGCATCACGGTGTTTCAGCCCCTGTTGCAGCACGGCATACAGGCCCACCACCGCGTGGGCGTGATTGGCATAGGCGGGCTGGGGCACATGGCCCTTGCCTTTTGCCAAGCCTGGGGTTGCGAAGTCAGCGCCTTCAGCACCCAGCCGGCCAAGCACGCGGCCATTGCCCAAATGGGCGCGCAACACATCTTCGATCCCACCCGGCCCGAGAGCTTTGCCGCCGCGCGCGGCAGCCTGGATTTGCTGCTGTGCACCGTCAACGCGCCACTGGACTGGAACGCGCTGATGAAGCTGCTCAAACCCGAAGGCCGCCTGCACATTGTGGGCGCAGTGATGGAGCCTTTGAACATTCACGCCTTCTCGCTCATCGATGGCGCGCGTACCGTGGCAGGCTCACCCACCGGCTCGCCCATGCAGCTGCGCACCATGCTCGACTTTGCCGCGCGCAAACGCATCGCTGCGCAGGTGGAAACATTTCCCCTATCGGCCGTCAACGAGGCCCTGCACCACGTGCGCCAAGGCCGGGCGCGCTACCGCGTGGTGCTGAAAAACGATTTCGACCCGGTTTGAAGCGTGCCACACCACCTCATCACGAGCGCTCATCATGGGCGTCCGCCACGGCTTGCTCATGGCAAGCACTCGCTCACCGGCGGCTCAATCCGATGCATGCAAAGACCGGCCGCCTGCGCCAGACCTCTTGCCGCCAGGCGGCAGGCATTGCTGCCCCTCCACCGCGGCTGTTGCCTGCAATTGGAGTGGGGGCAGCACGGATTCACGCGCAACCCTGGCCCGCGCAACGCATCCGGCATGCTGAGCGCGGTAAAGGCCGGGCGCTTAACGCCCCCTGTTTGGCTGGCAGGGCAAAGCCTGATTGAAGCGATTAACGCCGGATGCCACCATTCCTGTCATTCCCGTGAATGTCGCCTGGCCAAATACCCTTGTCTTGCCAAACCAAGCAAAAAACAACGAAATGAATCCACCCATGTATGACCGGCGTTCATTCATCCCATGAGGCATCGGTCAATCGCATATTGCTTGATTCAACTAGCTTGCAACCACATCGCATTTTTCTGGAAGAACCATGTTCACCTGCCGCGAAATCGTCAAAAGCCTGATCATCGAGTGCCCCACTGAGACTCGCGGCACTTTCGAATTCAGGGCGGATATTTCCAAACAGTCTGATCAGTGCTTTTTCGTGCATTTGTACGAAAAGAAAATGTATCGTCTTCGTCCTTTTGATCGTCTTGAGGATACGTGGTCTGACGAGATGATGTGGGTGGACACTTCGCATCTGTTCGCTGATGAATTGCCCTGTGCATCGGTAGAAGCTTGCGAGCAAAAAGTCTTCAGCACTTTGCGGCGCTTTTTTGGCCCGGCCTGATGAAAGAGCTTGGCCTGTGCCAATGAAAGGTTGTCTCAAGCGTGTTTGAAATACAGAGAATTGGCGAATGAAAAAACGCCAAGCCATGCCAACGGTTTATATTTTGCGGCATGTGAGGCCCGGTGAAGATGATGCAGATGATGGCAAAGCCAAATTGATCGGTGTGTTCGATCCGACAGAAAAATCCAAATCTGCCATTATTTATTTACTGAATAAACCGGGCTTCAAAGATTAGCCCTATTATTTTCATATCAATGAACATGAATTGAATGAAATGCATGGGACATCGGATTTTGGTGATCCCCGATTCGCCTGAGCCATTGGCATGCAATGATTTTTATCAAGCTGCTTGCCGCAATGCAATAAAGCGCACATGCAAAAGGGCGGCACAGCTGCCAAAAGCCACCCGCACTGATGCAACAGGCTTGCCTGTTTAATGCCCCTTCAGGCCCAGCAGCTTTTGCAATAGCGGCCAGGTGCTTGTCCAGTTCACGGCCTGCGCGGTGTCCAGCCGCAGCAGGTGCGCTTGCTCATCCACCGTGAAGGGTTCGACGTGGGCGAGTTGATCAAGCAGCACGGCTTCGCCTGCTTCGGAGGCATCGTCGCCACGAACCTGGCGCTGGCGCAGGCGTTCGCGCAGCACATGCTCGGGCGCGTTGAAAGACAGGATGCACCAAGGCAGGCCCAGTTGCCGCGCCAGTTCGATGAAGGGCGCGCGCCGTTCGCGCTGGATGAAGGTGGCATCCACCAGCACGGGCTGGCCCGCTTGCAGGGCGATGCGCGCCACGTCCAGCAGGCGGGCAAAGGTCTGGTCGCTGGCCGATCGCGTGTAGATGCCGCCGGGAATGTGGGCGCTGCTGGCCTCGGGCGGCAGGCCGAACAGGCGCTTGCGTTCCACATCGGCGCGCACGCGCACCAGGCCCCGTTGTTCGATCAGGCCCTGGCTCTGGCTGCTTTTGCCACTGCCGCTCACGCCGTGGGTCAGCGCCAGCCAAGGCTGGCGCGGGCGGGCCAGTTCGGTCGCCAAGTGGATGTAACGCAGGGCCTCTTGTTGCGCAGGGGCAGCATGAGCCGTATCGCCCCCATCGCCATCTGCCCGCAGCGCAGCAACCTTGGCGCGCACCAGGGCGCGGTACACGGCGTCGTAGGGCAGGCGGGGCAGGGCCGCATAGTCGCCCGTGCGCTCCAGCCAGGCATTGAGCAGGCGCCAGGCCAGCGCGGGCAGGCCGTGGGCGTGCAAATCCATGAACAAAAAGGCGATGTCGCAGGCGGTGTCGAGCCAGCGCAGGGCGGGGTTGAATTCGATGGCATCAAACAGCAGGGGCTGGCCGTGCAGCCACAAGAGGTTGCCCAGGTGCAGGTCACCGTGGCCTTCGCGCACATGGCCAGCCGCGCGGCGTTCTTCCATCAACGGCGCCAGGCGCTGGCTTTGCATGCTCGTCCACTGCTGCAGCTGTTGCAGCGGCTCGTGCGCAGCGGGCAAGCAGCCGGGGGCCAGCAAAACCTTGAAGTTGTCTTGCGCCAGCTGGGCCAGGTCAGCCGCCCGCCCCCAGGGGCTGCCGGCAGGCGCCACCGCGGCCTGCGCCTGAAAAGCCGCTATCGCCCGCGCCAAGGCATCGACATGCGCAGCAGCCAGTTCACCACGCGCAGCCATCTCGGCCATGAGCGAGCGGGCCGGAAAGCGGCGCATGCGCACGGCCCATTCCAGCGGCGGGTTTTCAGAGTCGATGTGGCCGTCGGTGTGGCCGCCGATGCGCGGCGCTTGCACGCTGCCGGTAACAGGCAGCACGCGCAAATACAGATCAGGCGCCGTGCGGCGGTTGATGCGCAACTCTTCCTGGCAAGCCGCGTGGCGCAGCGCCAGCGTGCTGAAGTCCAGAAAGTCCAGCTTCAGCGGCTTTTTGAATTTGTAGGCGAAGTCGCCCGCCAGCAAGATCCACGAGATATGGGTTTGCAGCAACTGCACGTCTGCCTCGCCGCGCGCGATGGCTGCATCGCGCAGGCGGGTGATGAGTGCTTCGCTGGCCTGGGCGCTGGCGGGTTCGGGGGCAGGGACTGTGTTCATGGCCATGCGTGCGCAAACGAATGGGGCCTGATCAAATCAGGCCACATCATGCAGGAAACGCAGCACCCACCCATTGCGCAACGGCCTTGTTTTACAGCGGCTCGATTCAAAGAGCTTGGTGGCAACCGCCCGGCGCGCCCGCTTGCTGTGCTTGGATCGGGCTTATTTGACAAACAGCATCAAGAAGGCATCCCACAAGCGGCCGAAGAAGCCCGCCTGCGGCACGGCCTTTTGCGCCTGCAGCGGCACGGCGGCCACAGGCTGGCCGTTGAGGCTAGCGGTGAGCGTACCCAGCGGCTGCTGCGCTTCGATCGGCGCGACGATGGGGCCGCCTTGCGCCACGGCCTCGCGCGTGAGCTGGCTGGCCTGGCCCGCGGGCACGGTCACGAACACGTCTTGCGCGCTGCCCAGGTCGAGCTTGTTGCTTTGGCCTTTCCACACCCGCACTTGCAAAACCGATTGCCCGGCTTGCAGCAGTTGCACGTCTTCAAACGCGCCATAGCCCCAATTGAGCAGCTTCATCGTTTCGTTGGCGCGCGCGGCTTCGTTGGCCGTACCGAACACGATGGCGAGCAGCCGCCGGCCCTGCGGCTGCGCCGCGGTGGGGCGCTTGGCGGTGGCGATCAGGTTGTAGCCAGCCGCGGCGGTGTGGCCGGTTTTGAGGCCATCCACACTCGCATCGCGAAACAGCAGCAGGTTGCGGTTGGCCGCATTGATGGCGGGGGTGCCGGGGTAGCGGTATTCCTTGATGGCGTAGTAGTGCACGTATTGCGGAAAGTCGCTCATCAAGCGGGTGGAGAGCAGGGCCATGTCGCGCGCGGTGGTGGTGTGGCCCTGGGCCGTGAGCCCTTCGGGGTTGCGGTAGCGGGTGTTGCGCATGCCCAACTGCTGCGCGACCTCGTTCATGCGCGCCACAAAGGCTTCTTCGCTGCCGAACAGGCCCTCGGCCAGGGCCATGGTGGCGTCGTTGCCCGATTGCACGATCATGCCCTTGAGCAGATCTTCAACGCTCACCTGCGTATTGGGCTTGATGAACATGCGCGAGCCGATCATCTTCCAGGCTTTTTCGCTCACGCCAAAAGTCTGTTCGAGCGTGATCTTGCCGCTTTTGAGGGCATCGAACACGATGTAGGCCGTCATGAGCTTGGTGAGCGAGGCCGGCTCCATCACCGCATCGATGTCCTTGGCCGCCAGGATCTGGTTGTTGGAGTTGATGTCGATGAGCAAGAAGCTGCGCGCGGCCAATGGCGGCGGGGCCGGAAAGCCCGGCTGCACCGGGGCCACGGCTTGCGCTTCGCCCGTGGCCTGGCTGGCGCCTGGCTGCGCACCGGCCGGGTTGGCCGCCTGGCCCGCCACCGTTGCACGCACAGCCGTTTTGGATTGCGCCGATGCCGCCAGCGGCCACTGCCCCCCGATCAAAGCCGCTGTGCAGGCAGCGACCAAGAAACGCGAAGAAAAAGAAGGGGGGCGAGAAGAAAAGGGCAGGGCAGAAGACATGGTGGAAGCAATCATCATCGGGTTAAGCAACTCACGACCTGGGCGGCTGTTTGCTGTTTTAGCTGGCGCTGCTGCACCCACTGGACATGACCGGTGGCAAGTGGCAAAAAATGGCAAAGCCTGATGCAAAAGGGTGAAACAGGCAGGCAACTCGCAGCCGCCAGAGCCTGGCAATTGTCCATGAAAAGCCCGCGCAAACCGGCGCGCCCCGCGGGCCCAAGCGTGACAGGGCGTGTCTTGCCACCTCGCGGCAGATCTGCCTGGGCATGGGCAAAAAGCCATTTGAAAAATGGACGCGCAACGCCAGACGAATTGATCAGAACATGGGCAAAGCAGCCACAGCGCTCAATCAGCGTCTGCAGCAATCAGCAAACGCGTCACGACCTGGCCGCCTTGCAGATGGCGGCTGACGATCTCATCAATATCGCTCAGGTTCCGGTAGCTGTACCACACGCCTTCGGGATAGACCACAGCCACCGGCGCCGCGTGGCAGCGCCCCAGACAGCCCGAACGGCTCACGCGCACCTGGCCTTCGCCGTGCAGGCCCAGGTCTTTGAGGCGCTTTTTGCAATGCGCTGCAGCCTCTTCGGCGCCGTGCTTGGCGCAGCAATCCTTGCCCGCCTCGCGCTGGTTGCAGCAGAAGAAAATGTGCCGCACAAAGTAGGGCGGCTGGGTGGAAGCTTGATCAGACAAAGGCGCAAGACCGGACGGGGAGGGATGACTGGACATGGCATGAATCAGAAAAACGGGCCAGCAAAAAAAGCGCCATCAAAACGGGCGGCCATTGTAGGCAGGCGCGGCAAACGCCTGCGTGGATCAGGGCTTGCATGAGGCAGAGTGGGGCCGCCGCAAGCCGGCCCTGTGCAGTGCCAAACCCAACGATGCAAGTGAGCCATGCATGGCTTCAAGGCAATGGCAAGACGTGGATCAACCCTGCTTGCAACGGCTCGCCCAGGCCCGCCACAGCGCAGCGCCCACCACCGCCAGCAGATACAGCAGGGTGGCATAGGGCCAGAGCCAGCCGATCCATTGTGTGAGGCCGTAGAAGCGGATGAAGCGGCCCGGCAGCCATTCTTCCTCCAGCCCGAAATAGGCCGATACCGCCGCGCCATTGACCAGGCAGAGCTGCACCAGCAGCGCCGTGATGGCCAGCAAGCGGCACAGCCAGCGCGGCAGGCCCACGGCCACGGCTGCCAGCGCGGCACCGGCCAGCAGCCCCGTTTGCACCGGCGGCCACAGCCAGGCCCAAGCGTGCGCCGGCCCGAATCCCAAGGCATTGCCCAGGGCATTGGCCAGCACGCCCACGCCCAGCAGCAGCACGCCCAGCACCAGACGCTTGCGCCAGGCGGGCATGGCCCCAAAGGCCAGCAGGCAGGGCAGGGCCAGGCCCAGCGCCACCACCAGCGTGATTTGCCATTGCAGCAGCGGCTGAAATTCGATGGTGCGCAGGGGCAGCCAGTCCACAAAAGGCGTGCCAGCCAGCCACTGGGCCAACTGGTTTTCGAGCCGCTCTTGCACCTGCCCCAGGCCAAAGGGCAGGGGTTGCGGGTAGAGCAAGGCCCAGGGCCAGAGCAGCAGCAGCACGAGGTTTTCCTGCGCATCGGGCACGAACCAGGTGCGCCGCAGGCGTGACCACGCTTCCAGCGCGCCGCACTTCACCACCAGCCAAGCCAGCACCGCGCCCAGCAGGCCGCCTGCGCTGTTGAGCAACCAGTCCACATTCGAGGGCACGCGCTGCGGCAGCCAGTTTTGCAAGACTTCCACACTGAAAGAGAGCAGGGCGCACAGCAGCGCGCTCCAAACCACGCTCAAGCGCCGCCGCCACTGGCCCGCGCTGCGCAAGGCGGCCAGGGCGATCAGAAAGCCCAGCGGCACATAGCCCAGCAGATTGGCGATGAAGTCAAAGCGCGTCCAGTACCGGGGCCAGGGGTGGGTGACGAAACCCCACCACGGCAGGCCGTTGCTGTTCCACGGCGCAAAGGGATAGAGCGAGGCGTAAACGATCAGGCCCGCATAAATCAGGGCCAATTCCAGTATGGCCCGATGGCGCACGGGCGGCGGCGCGCCTGCTGCCGCCAAGGGCACAGGCGCGCGTGCAGACGAGGAGGATGAGTGCGAGGAGAGCGGCTCGGGGCAGGTCATGGCCGGGCGTTTTGCTTTTTATGCATGACCACCAACCCAACCGGCCGCAAGCGCCGGGATGCAGGCCGCCGCATCAGCCGCAGTGCCATGCTGCTGGCTGGCAGGGCAGGGCGGTGCAGGCAGCGCCGCAAACACCTGGGTAGCAAAGGTTGCAATGCCTGCATTGGCCCAATGCCCGCAACCGCGGGCTGCTTTGCCCTGCATTGGGAGCAAACCGCCTGGCTCCTTGGCCGCATGCTTTGGGCCGGCTGCTTGCCAAGCCCGTCTTCGCGCGCCTTGGGCAGATATGGGCAGGCGCTGCATCACACGCCCCCGCTCAATGGTTGGGATGCTGGCGATGCCGCGGCATCGCCAACGTTGGGCGCAGCTTGGCCGCCTGCTGCGCGCAACCGTTTTTCGCTGTCGATCAGGGCCAGGGCGTAGCGCGTGCAGGACTGCACCGCCTCGGCCACGGGGCCTTGCAGCAGCTTGGGACTGATTCTTTGCAGCAGATCGACTTGCACCAGCATCAAATACACGGGAATGCCCACAATGGCCAGCACCAGGCGCTGCACGCCTTCGTCAGCCGCGCGCAGGCCCAGGTGACGTTGCACCAGTTCTTGCATGGCCTGGTGCATGGGCAGGAAACGGGTTTCGATTTCCTGCTGCCACAGGCCGGTAGGTTCGAGCATTTCGCGCATGTGCAGGCGCAGGCAGTGCCGCATCTGCTCGTCTTGCCCGAAGGGTGCCAGCATGTGGCTGAAAAAAGCCTGCAAAGCATCGGGCAGGGGCAGATCGGGGTTGCCGATGGCGGCCAGGGTGCCATCGAAATCGTCTTGCGCGGCAAAGGGTTCGTAAAAGGCGCTGCGGTACAGGCCCTCTTTGTCGCCGAAGTAGTAGCTGATGGCCGAGATGTTCACGCCCGCGGCCTGCGCGATGGTGCGTGTGGAGGTGCGGGCAAAACCCTGCTCGGCAAACAGGCGCACCGCCTCTTTCAGCAGGCGCGCACGCGCCGCTGCGCCATCGGCCCGGCCCGCGCCACGGCCCGATGCGCGTGGCGCCGCCGCCCGCTCAGGAGCTGCGGATGCCGTGTCAGCAGAGCTGGAAGAAGGGGCCGTTTTTGCCGGTTTCATGGGGCCAGATTACAGCACAGAAGGCCCAGGCACAATGACCTTGCTTGGTGGGCGCAGAAAGCGCCAAGGGATCGCAGAAGCTATGCAGAGGGCGCTGAAATTTCAGAGAGGAACCAGAAGCAGGCTCATCCAGAACGGGGCTGCTTCCGTGCACTAAGAACCTGCTCAAAATCCCCTCGCGGACGCTTGAAATGGGTAGCGGGCGGTCTGCTGCGTTGAAATCTTGTCAACCATCTGGCTCATGTTGCACGGGCCATGCGCTGCGCCACATGCAAGGATGGGCGCCTTGTATTCCATCCCGCCCCCTATCCAAATCGCCTCGCGTTGAGACTTTGAACAGGCTCTTACTGCCGGGCCGTGCGCCAGTTGGGCGGCAGGGTTTGCGGGCTGTTGGTGCGCAGGGGGTTGATGTCCAGCCCGCCGCGGCGCGTGTAGCGCGCATACACGGTGAGCCGGCTCGGCTGGCAGCGCTGCATGATGTCCATGAAGATCTGCTCCACGCAATGCTCGTGAAAGCCGTTGTGCTTGCGCAGGCTCACGATGTAGCGCAGCAAGCCTTCGTGGTCGATGGCCGGGCCGCTGTAGCTGATTTGCAGATCACCCCAGTCGGGCTGATTGGTGACCGGGCAGTTGCTGCGCAGCAGGTGGCTGCTGAGGGTTTCGCTCACCGGCGCTTCGCCGCTGGCCGCGCGCAGCCAGTGCGGGGCGGGTTCGTAATCGCTGCATTCCACGTCGAGCCGATCCAGGCTCAGGCCCGGCAGGTTTTCGATGCGCTGCTCGGCAAACTGTTCGGGCAGCACCAGTTGCACATGCACGCTGGGTGCGGGCGATGAGGCCACAGCATCACTGGCGGCCGCTTCACCCTTTGTCTTATCCACTGCTGCGGCAGGCAAAGTGGCATTGCCCGCTGACCAGACCACCGCGCCCACATCGGCCGCAATGCGCTGGCGCACGGCTTGGGCATCGGCAAAGCGGCTGTTGCTGAAGCTGTTGAGGTAGAGCTTGAGCGATTTGCTCTCGACGATGCAGGGCGTTTCGCAGGGAATGGTCAGCTGCACCAGCGCCACCTGCGGCTTGCCGCGCAGATTGAGCCAACTGAGTTCATAGCCCGTCCAGAGATCGGCGCCGGTAAAGGGCAGGGAATTGGCCGCCAGGCCCAGCGCCGCGCGCGATGGCTGGCGCGCAATGGGATAGAGCACTTCGGGCGCGTATTGATCGGGGTAGTGCGTGGCTTTGCCCAGTTGCGATTGTTCGGGGGTGTGGGTGTGCATGGGTGGGAATGAAGTGGAGTGGATCGGCTCACTCGGAGCCTGTTCAAGATCTCAACGCAAGGTGATTGGACTGCGTGCGTAGATGGGATACAAGACGCAAATCTTTGCATGTGGCGCAGCGCATGGCCCGTGCAACATGAGCCAGATGGTTGACAAGATTTCAACGCAGCAGACCGCCCGCATCCATTTCCAAGCGCCCGCGGGCAGATTTTGAATAGACTCCCAGAAATCAGCGCCCTGCTTGCGCCAAGCACAGGCGCAGCAAACGGCAGCAAGAGGCGCTATCCGTAGCGTGCTTGTTGCCACGCGCTGGCTTCACGCATCGGCCTGCCTGCGACGAAACACCAGGCGATCAGGCCCCGAGGCATCGGGCGCCCAGGCGTAACCGGCGGCATCAAAGCCCGTGAGGCCCTCCACCGTGTTCACCTGCTGCTCGATGGCATAGCGCATCATCAAGCCGCGCGCGCGCTTGGCAAAGAAAGAGATGATCTTGTATTTGCCGTCCTTCTCGTCTTCAAACACGCATTCCACCACACGGGCCTGGAGCGTGCGCAGATCAATCGCCTTGAAATATTCCTGAGAGGCCAGGTTCACCAGCACCGGCTCGCCGCCTTGTTCGGCCAAACGGGTGTTGAGGTAGTCCGCAATCTTGCTGCCCCAGAACTGGTACAGATCGCTGCCGCGCGCATTGGCCAGTTTGGTGCCCATCTCCAGGCGGTAGGCTTGCAGCAGATCGAGCGGGCGCAGCACGCCGTACAGACCACTCAAGATGCACAGGTGCTGCTGCGCCCAATCGAGCTGCGCGCTATCGAGCGTGCGCGCCGACAAGCCATCGTACACATCGCCATCAAAAGCCAGCACGGCCTGGCGGGCGTTATCGGGCGTGGCCTTTTTGCGCCAGGCGGCGTAGCGCCCCACGTTCAGCAGCGCGAGCTTGTCGCTGATGCCCATGAGCGAAGCGATCTGCTGCGGCGACCGGGTTTTGAGCAGCTCGATCAGCTCGGCCGCATCGTCCATGAACAAAGGCGCGCTGTGCGCAGCAGGCGCAGCGGGGCTGTCGTAATCCAGCGATTTGGCGGGGGAAAGAACGAAGAGCATAAACAAACCACAAAAGCAAACATTCAGGATCGGGCACATCAAGCCATGTGCAGGATTTGCGCAAAAAGGCCTTGCTCGGCAAAGCGTTGCCCGCGCGCACGAAGATTATGCCGACTGATACACCAAGCGCTTGCACGGCCATACCCTTGCCCCCAAACGCTTGAGCATTGTTGGCATTGCCTGTAGCAAGATCAAACGGGATTGTTGTAGAGAGAAATTGCAGAGCAGCAAGCAAAACGTTGGGCATCCGCGCTTTCAACGGCATGGAGTTGCTGAATTTGCACAGCCTTTGGAAGATTTTTCAATCATGCGCATGAGTAAAGCCCTGAATCGTGTCGCAAGCTCGGCTTTCAAGAACCATGCCGGTTCGGCTTGACGGATTTCTGCTGCGGCCATTGCCCGGCGCCGCACTATCCACAGCTCTGCATGGGCACTCCCTGCCCCTCAGAGCCTGTTCAAGATCTCCTCACGATTAAATTTTGAACGGGTTCTGAGAGCCTGTTCAAGATCTCATCGTGAAGTGATTGGAAGTGGATCGGGATGGGATGCAAGGCGCAAATCGCAGTGCATAGCCCGTGCTATGGACAAGATTTGCAACGCAGCAGACCGCCCGCTTCCATTTTCAAGCGCCCGCGAGGAGATCTTGAACAGGCTCTGAGTGCAAGCCGAAGGGAAGCTAGTCTGCCAGAGCCTCAATTGAGGCGTACGTCAAAGCGCACACTGGCTGTCTGTGCAAGAAATGAGGTTTTGGCAGACTGCTTCACACCACTGAAAATGACGTGAACAGACAAAAGTTGATATGACTCATAAAAAACGCCTCCCTGCATGCACTGTGTGAGAGGCGTTTTTCAATCAACTTATACCCCGGATGAGGCAGTTATTTCTTCACGGGGTCGATGGCGCCACCAAAGCGACGCTGAAGTTCTTCCCTGGCGTGATGCTGTGAATTAATTGGCTTTTTTCTCGCTGCCTTTGCCAGCTTCTGCGTTGCGCTTGGACGCAAACAGTGAGGCATCGGCTTGATCAACGCGCCCATCGCCATTGCGGTCAATGCGCTGGAACATTTGCTTGCCGCTGTGGATGAGCTCCTGTAGCTCAATGAAATCACTCTTGTCTGCATCAAGAATGCCAAAACGCACACGGGCTTGGCGCATTTGGGCACTGACGACTTCATGCTGGCGGGCGTTGACGCGCTGATCGAACTCCGTGGCGTATTCATCGCGGCTTAATCGCCCATCGCGATTGCTGTCGGTGCGTTTGAACTGATCTTCACGCACTTGATCGAATTCCTCGCGCGTAATTTTGCCGTCGCGGTTTTGATCGTACAAAGCCATCATGCCGGCTTTTGTGTGATTGGTAGGCATGATGAGCATGCCGCCATTGCGCTGGGTCTTCTTGTTTTGACCTTTGCCGGAGGTTTGACGCGCAAGTTTTTCAGGCATCTTGCCTTGGATGAAGGCGCCATAGGCGCGCTCGCTGGCTTGGTCGTAGCGGGCGCGGCTGATGTGGCTTTCTTTACCAGCCAAGGACTCGAAACGCATATCGGTCATGCGGTCGATCTCTCTGCGGTCGGCTTCGATACTTCTTTGAATACGCTGGCGAAACTCTTCAGTGTACTCCTTCATGCTGACTTTGCCGTCGCGATTGGCGTCAAGCACCTGGAATTGCTGCATGCGTTGCGCCTGCACTTCATCAAGGGTGACGACACCATCTTTATTCAAATCCATGATTTGAATGTAGGCGCCAATATCGTTACCATGACCAATAGAGCTGATAGAGCCCTGATGGGACTTGGCTTGGGAGGGCTGCAGGGTGAATTGCGCATTTTCTGTTTGCCGAGCGTTGCTGTTTTGCTCTGGCGCAGTGGCGGTGCAAGCTGCAAGCAGCACGGTCAGCAAACAAAGGGGGAAATGGTGCAGTGCACGTGTATGCATGTGTGAAGTACTCCAAAAAATCATCCTGAAACGGACGCAGACACAAAAGCCCAAAATGAAGTCTTGGGCGATCCAGTGCATATTATGAATGATAATTAATCTCATTCATGGCAACCCCTGCCTGAGGCCTTGTTCAAAATTTCCTCACGGGCGCTTGAGAATACGGAGGCAGGCGCTCTTGGGCCTTGCAAACCTTGCCAAGCATCTGGCTCATGTTGCTCGGGCGATGCACTTCGCTCATGCATGTGATGTGCGCTTTGCATCCTGTTCCGCTACATTTCCCATCACCTCGCGTTGATATTTCGAACAGGTTTTAATAATAGAAACTTTTTTACCAATATCAGAACTGGTAAGTTCTTGATCAATCTGCTGAAACTTTGGTTTTTTCCTACTTTTCACACAGCAAGGATTTTATCTAGCAACCTGATCACAATCAAGCTGCTTTTTTCCGGAAATTTCGGTGTTGGATTTGTCTTCTTGTTATTTATTTTAAAATTTTAGTGATAGTTAGATAGAGATCGGAAAAATTGTTGATAAAATGAATTTTCATTGTAAAATCAACTACTTATATTGATACAAGTTTGTGGATCGTTTGGATTGGGTTGTGCAGAAAAGCGGCTTCTTCATCTTGAGACAATAGGCTTTGTGGAAAAATGAAAATTTTTCCCGTATTTATACACAGGTTTGCCCAAGGATGATTTCTTATTTTTTTTACATGGAATTACATTCATGAAGCGAGAGTAGTTCTTTTGCTTTCATGTGGCAGCGTTCGTTGCTTTTCCAGGTTGTTTGCTTTTTAATTAAAGTCCTTGCCTTTACTGAAAATCCAAGCAAGGTCTTGAGCGATTTAATCAGAATCGCATATTTTTCAGGCATTTTTACCGTGTCTCAGATTTTTTATCACTATCCGCAGCAGTTTGACGTGATCGTGGTTGGCGGTGGCCATGCGGGGTCTGAAGCGGCTTTGGCGGCGGCCCGCATGGGGGCCCATACCCTGCTGCTCACCCACAACATCGAAACCCTGGGGCAGATGAGCTGCAATCCCAGCATCGGCGGCATTGGCAAAAGCCATTTGATGCGCGAGCTAGATGCGCTGGGCGGCGCCATGGCGCTGGCCACGGACGAGGCGGGCATTCAATTCCGGGTGCTCAACAGCAGCAAAGGCCCGGCCGTGCGCGCCACCCGCGCCCAGGCCGACCGGGTGCTGTACAAAGCGGCCATTCGTCGCCGATTGGAAAATCAAGCGAATCTGTGGCTGTTTCAGCAAGCGGTGGATGATTTGCTGCTACAGGGCGAACACGTCACCGGCGTGGTGACGCAAACAGGCATCTGTTTTTCGGGGCATGCCCTGGTGCTGACGGCGGGCACTTTCCTCAATGGCCGCGTGCACATCGGCCTGCAAAACTACGGGGCCGGGCGCGCGGGTGATCCGGCAGCCGTGGCTTTGTCGGATCGGCTCAAGGAATTGAAACTGCCACAGGGCCGCCTCAAAACCAGTACACCACCGCGCATTGATGGCCGCAGCATCGATTTTTCACGCTGCGAAGAACAGCTAGGCGATGGCGTGGGTGAACTGCTTTCGCTTGCCGATTCGCAAGCCATTCACAATGTGTGGCAAGGCAAGGCCCGCGGTGTCCTGCCTGATGCCCCGGTTGCGAGCTTGATGGGTAACGCGCGCATGCACCCTGTGCAGCTGCCTTGTTGGGTGACGCACACCAATGCCCAGGCGCACGAATGGGTGCGCCAAGCCACTGAGCGCAATCCGATGTTTGGCGAGGCGGTGGAGGGCGTGGGCCCGCGCTATTGCCCCAGCATTGAAGACAAGGTGGCGCGCTTTGCGGACAAGGACAGCCACCAGGTCTTTTTGGAGCCCGAGGGTTTGACCACGCACGAGGTCTACGCCAACGGCATCACCACCAGCCTGCCGTTTGATGTGCAGTTGGCTTTGGTGCGATCCATGCCCGGTTTGGAAAATGCGCACATCTTGCGGCCTGGTTATGGCATTGAGTACGACTTTTTTGATCCCCGCTCGCTCAAGGGCAGTTTTGAAACAAAACAGATTGACGGGCTGTTTTTTGGCGGGCAAATCAACGGCACCACAGGTTATGAAGAAGCCGCGGCCCAGGGCTTGTTTGCTGGCCTGCATGCAGCGCTGCATGCCAGGGAGCGGGGCAGTGCGCAGGCTGAAACCATCGCGCCGCAATGGATGGCTTCCAATTGGTTGCCCGCACGCAATGAAGCGTACATTGGCGTGCTGGTGGATGACTTGATCACCAAAGGCGTGACCGAACCCTATCGCATGTTCACCAGCCGGGCAGAATTCCGTCTGCAATTGCGAGAAGATAACGCGGATATGCGCTTGACGGAAACAGGGCGCCAGTTGGGTTTGGTGGACGATGCGCGTTGGCAAGCCTTTTGTCGCAAACGCGATGCTGTTTCACGTGAAACAGCGCGCCTGAAATCCGTTTGGGTCAATCCAAAGAATCTTTCCAGTGATGAAAGCATGCGGGTATTGGGTAAAAGCATTGAGCATGAGTACAACTTGTTCGATCTGCTGCGCCGTCCGGAAGTTCGTTATTCCGAACTATTGAGTTTGAAGCAAGGCGCATTCAGGGACGAGAGTGTTTCACGTGAAACCTTGGGAGATCTCTATGCGCCCGTGATCGAGCAAGTGGATATTGCTGCCAAATACGCAGGTTACATCGAGCGGCAACGCGAAGAAATTGAGCGGGCTGTGCATTACGAAAACATGCGTTTGCCTGCAGACTTGGACTACGAAAAAATCACTGCCTTGTCCATTGAAGTGCGACAGAAGCTGCAAGAGCATCGCCCGGAAACACTGGGGCAAGCCAGCCGCATTTCGGGGGTGACGCCTGCGGCGATTTCACTGTTGCTGATTCATTTGAAAAAGCAGCATGCTGTGAAAAACATGGCTCAAAACGAGTTGCTATCAAGTGGAATGTGAATTCCTCGTGTGATGCGTGTTTGCCGTCAAACAGGATGCTTTGTTCAGTAAAAAATCAATCGATTGCATGTGAGAAAAGCGTGACGACTCAAGCTCAAAGCAATATGCAGGCAGCTTTGCAGGATGGCATTCAAGCACTGGGCTTGGCCCTGGATGCCGAGCAGCAAAACAAGCTCCTGCGCTACATCGAATTGCTGGCGCAATGGAACAAGGTGTACAACCTTACGGCTGTGCGTGATCCGGCTGAAATGCTTACGCATCATGTGCTCGATAGTTTGGCGGTGATCAGTCCTTTGCTCCGACATACCGAAGGGCAGGGCGCTCATGTGTTGGACGTGGGCAGTGGCGG
This sequence comes from Allobrachymonas sp., assembly GCA_030529505.1. GTDB lineage: Bacteria > Pseudomonadota > Gammaproteobacteria > Burkholderiales > Burkholderiaceae_C > Brachymonas. The sequence goes on from JAUMWT010000008.1 coordinate 70,885, forward strand.
CGGCTTGCCTGGGGTGGTGATAGCCATCTGCTGTCCGGAACTGCAAGTCACTTGCGTGGATGCGGTGGCCAAAAAAATCGCTTTCATCCAGCAGGCAGCAAGTAGCCTGGGCTTGAACAATTTAAAGGCTCAGCATGCGCGTATTGAAAAGATCCGGGCGGCTCATGCAATCATCATTTCTCGAGCCTTTGCTTCATTGCCTGATTTTACGGCCTGGTCTGCTTCTGCTTTGGCGCCTGATGGCGTGTGGTTGGCCATGAAGGGTAAACAACCCTTGGATGAAATGGCGGCCTTGCCTGCATCGGTGAAAGTGTTTCACGTGGAACCACTTCAAGTACCGGGTCTGGATGCAGAGCGTTGCCTGATTTGGATGAAAAAGAGCGTAGAAAGAAAGATGTAAAAAAGCTTGACTCATCCTTTTTAATTGAGCTGCCTTTTTGTATAGGCTCACTGAGAATCTGGTTATTGCTCCATATTTCTGGGTTTGGTGCTAGTCTGCTACCCGATTCAGAAAAATCAGTTTGTTTTTCTGAAGGCGTGTGTGCAACTTGGAAAAGAACAGGAAAAGAGTAATGAAAAAAGAAGAGGTGGGTCACCATTTTCTGGCGCGTCTGGGTAAAACCCGCTTGCGCCCAGGCGGCAAACAGGCAACGGATTGGCTCATCGCCAAAGGAAACTTTTCCAAAGACAAGCAAGTACTTGAAGTGGCCTGCAATATCTGCACCACGGCGATTGCTTTGGCCAAAACATACGGCTGCCACATCACGGGCATTGATCTGGATCATTCGGTTTTGGAAAAAGCCCGGCGCAATATTCATGAGCAAGGCGTGGCCGATCGGATTGAAGTCATGCACGGCAACGCCACCCGCTTGCCCTTTGCCAATAATAGTTTCGACATCGTGCTGAACGAGGCCATGCTCACCATGCTGCCTTTGGAAGCCAAACAAAATGCTGTAAGTGAGTACTTGCGCGTGCTCAAACCCAATGGCATTCTGCTCACACACGATGTGCTGCTCAATGCCCATGATGAAAAAGACGGCGAGCAAGTGCTTGAGCGATTGCGCGATGCCATCCAGATCAAGGTCACGCCGCTCACAGAAAGCGGATGGCGAAGCCTCTTCCTGCAAGCGGGCTTTCAAACAACGGATGTGATTTCTGGCGAGATGAGCCTGCTTTCACCCCGGGGCCTGATTCGTGACGAAGGCCTGCTGGGGGCTTTGAAAATCGTCCGCAATGCGATGAAAGCGGAAAACCGGGCAAGGTTCAGGAAAATGTTCAAAACCTTCAATGATCCGGCATGCAAACTCGGATTCATCGCCATGCGCAGCCGAAAAACAGCGTGATTTGGTAAACCGCCTTTTTGTAAATAAATGTGTAGAATGTTTGGACTGTTGCTTGGCAGGGTGTATGCAATTTGATTGCCAAGTCGATGCTTATGGGCGCTATCAGTATTATGAAATGCGCACTGAAGCGCAATGGGCACCTGCTCATGTCGTTTTGAAAAGCCGCAACGATCAGGCGCTGGATTTGCCGGGTTTTCCGGATGCAGAAACGGCCCTGGTGTATCTCACTCATCCGTTGCGCGGCTTTTATCATCGGCGTGATGGGCAATTGGGAACTTACCACGTTTGGCATGATCGCTTGCACGTGCACCCAGGTGAATTGCTTACTGCCCGATTCGGCTTGCTGGATCGATTGGGCTTGGTTTCTGTGCAAGAGCAGCAATGCCCCCACAGTGTTTTGATTGAACCCATCAATGAATTCACGGTGTATTTGCCGCCTCAAGTCGTTTCAAATAAAGTTTGATTTTTCCAGATTAGAAGGAAACCCTGATCATGAAAAAAATTCTTGCTGGCACTGTGGCAGCAGTTTCTTTGGCTACCAACCCTTGCTGGGCCGATGCTTCAGCGGAACAGGTGAAATCTTTTTTCAATATCTACCAATCCATTTGCTTGAAACATTTGAACAATATGGATGAGGCACGCCAAAAATTGAAGCCGCTACCGGCTTTGCCAGCAAAAAAAGCCCATTTTTTTCTGCAAGGCATGCCCGGTACCGCCTGGCCTGTGCCAGATAAACATGGCACTTTCGTACTTGCGATTCATGAAAAAAAGAACTTCTGCGCCGTTTATGTTCGGCGGCTGGAAGATACAGAAGCTGTTGAAAAGGGTTTTGCTGAAAGATTCAAGCAGGCACCGCCCCCGCTGCAGGCCGCGTTGAAAGAGGATAAGAGGGAAGTGAACGCTAACAACGTTCCTACACGCACGCTGGCCTACACTTGGTCCAGCCCTGGCGCCAAACACAAAATGCTGTTCATGCTGACCACATCCACGGGTGCCGATGCGCCTTTGCAGGGAGTGCTGTCGGCTTCAACCATCAATGATTGATCACAGAAAGGCAAAATTTTCTTTTGGAAAGGTGGACTATGGAAGAAGACCGTAGTTTGGAAACAAGATGGTTGCTGGTGTTGCTGTCCTATTTGTTTTCATTCGTGGGCCTATTTTTCACGATCATGTTTTTAACGGAATTTGTGAGCCACCACAATAAAACTTTTCTGGATTGCCTAATGGCCATTGTGTGGACCACTGCCTGGGTTTGCCACATCGTCATGAGTGCGGCCTGGATCAAAAACAAGCGTTTGGGAGCCGCTTGGCCCATTGCAGGAACTCTTGCAGGTGTGGGCAGTTTTCTGGTTTGGTTTGCGATCGCTGAAAAAACGATGGGGCCTATCAGAGAAATCATGGATCCGACGGCGATTTCACTGGCGATGATGAAAAAACAGCTTTTGATGGTTTTGCCTTGTTTTTTGCTCGCGCTTTGGCTGGTTCATTTTCATGCTTTCCAAAAAAGGCCGCAAGCAGCAGATGAAGGTGAATGAATCAGGTCAGCCCGAGAATGAAAAACAACAAAAAAGCCACCCGAAGGTGGCTTTTTTGCTGGGAGCGTGAATCAGATGTAGCTCAGCAGTTTCCAGTTGGCATTTTTTTCTTCGTTCGGGGGAACGATTTTGCCTTCGTACATGTGAAGGGTTTTGTTCGGTTCGTCTTGCAGGAACCAGATGCCGCTTTCAGGGCAACGTTCACCAGTGCGTACGAGTGTGCCGATGGGGTTTTTCATGTGGATCTCCTCTTTAAAGCAGTTGATTTCACTGCGGTTTAGCTATGAGTCTGTGTCATTCAAGGATCATCACGCCAGGTGAATGCCTTGAACACAGCTTTTGGTTTCTGAAATGAATGCAGCCGGGCGTCTTATGACATGCCTGCATCAATGCATCGGGGCGAAATTGAATGGTAGCGAATAAAGCCGAAACAGTCTGATAGAAAATAGGGACTTGATGTAAAAAACTGGGACCACATCCTTACAAGATTTTCCGGCAGGCTAACTGATGCTTAGATGTAGCTCAGCAGTTTCCAGTTGGCGTTTTTCTCGTCGTTCGGAGGAACGATTTTGCCTTCGTACATGTAAAGCGTCTTGTTCGGTTCGTCTTGCAGGAACCAGACGCCGCTTTCAGGGCAACGTTCACCAGTGCGTACGAGTGTGCCGAGAGGGTTTTTCATAAGGATCTCCTTTTAGAAGCAGTTGAATGGACTGCGGTTAGCTATGAAAAGCTGTGCAATCGAACTGCCATCACAAAGGGTGAATATCTGGAGCACAGCTTTTGAAGGATCAGCCGGATGCAGCAAGCGAGGCAATTTGCAGAGCTGTTGCATCACTGCGTTTGGCTGAGATTGAATATTAGCGGCTCAGGCGGCAACAGTCCGATAGAAAATTGGCGCCCGATGTAAGAAATCCGGGATTTATCCTTACAAATTTTCTCGGGTATAAAAAATGAATGCCGATTAATTATTTAAAAATATCAAGCAGCCTAGTCATTTGCGGTAGGAAAAGCACATGGATTAAAAATAATAAATAGCGCCCCACAGAGGGAAATGCGCATCCCCTGAGCCAATCGTCCATGTGCCTGTTGGATCAGGATGGTTTGATGCCGCTGTATCGCGGCTTGTTTCAAGCCCGTTGCGAGCGGGAAATCGGCATTACATTTGGCAACCAATGCCGTGTTTGTGCTTTGATCGGAGTTGTTGGATCGGCGGCAAAAACAGGGGGCAATGATGATGCGTGGATGCCACACAGAATCGCTCAGGCAAGTGCAAGGGGTCGTCAGTTGAAGGGCAAATACAAGAAGCGGCTTGCGTTGGCCAGAGCGACATGGGCAAGCCTTTGCTCGGCAGGGGAAGCGCGGTGGGGCCTTTGCTGGCCATGTGCGGCTTGAAAGTTCAGTCGCCTTTGAACAGGCTTCTGGGCAAAGCCTGCCAGCCAAGTGCGGGTGATAAGCTGCAACCCCGTTGATGGATTGCCTTGAGCAACCTTGAGCAAAATCGGTAAAAGCCCCAGTGGTGCGGGCTGCCATCTGCCTGTGTAATGCGCCTTGCAAGCGTTTGCACTTGGTGGCGCGGTGTCGGCGCAGCTTGGGCCTTGCGATTCACCTTTGCTGGTCCGTTTTTTGGCAGCGCAGGCCGCGCGGGCAAGGATGGATCTGTTAGAGCCTGTTCAAAATCTCTGCACGGCGAGCAATCAAGCGGATTTGGGCGGTCTGCGGTGTTGCAAAACTTGCCAATAGCACGCACTATTGGCCGCGTTTTGCGCCTTGCATCCCATCCCAAACCGCTTTTTGCCCATTCACGCCGAGATCGTGAACAGGCTCTTAGAAACGAAACGTGGCGCAGGCCGCTGCTTCTGCCAGCCGCGCAAAGGCGCTTCTTGCAGCGCGGCCTGGTACCTGAATGCTTGCGCGCATGGCTCCAGCACACGCGCCAGCCGCTTCTTCGTTTTCCAGTCTTGATGAGAGAGTCGCATGTCCGACAACAAACAACCCGAACGTTCCACCACGCTCACCGTTTTGATGACGCCCGACTTGGCCAATTTTTCGGGCCACGTGCACGGCGGCGCCATTTTGCGCCTGCTCGATCAGGTGGCTTATGTGTGCGCGGCGCGCTACTGCGGGCGCTATGTGGTCACGGCCTCGGTCGATCAGGTCTCGTTTCGCGCGCCGGTGCATGTGGGCGAGCTGGTCACGTTCAAGGCTTCGGTCAACTACACCGGCAGAACGTCCATGGAAGTGGGCGTGCGCGTGGAAGCCGAAAGCATCCGCAGCCGCAGCGTGCGCCATGTGATCACCTGCTACTTCACCATGATTGCGGTGAATGAAGAGGGTCGCCCCATTCCCACCACGCCGCTGGTGCCCGAAACGCCCGACGAGCGCCGACGCTGGGCCGCGGGCCAACTGCGCAGCACCTTGCGCAAAGAGATCGAGCGCCGCAGCCTGGAGATCAGACAGAACCCCGAAAGCCTGCTGGTGAGCTGCCCCTTGCCCGAGAAGCAGACGAAATAAGCGGGCAGGGCGGTGGGCGGTTGATTGAGGCCAGCAGATTGTTCACTGCCTTTACCGCAGGGACACAAAGTACGCAGAGGTGACGCAGAAGCTTCGCACGTGTGCTTGGTAGGTGGCGGGTGTTGCTAGCAGACGACTGCGCTTTCTGCGTCCTGTCCTGATTCAAGCCTTGCCCTATCCAGGCGCCTTGCGTAGAGATTTTGGACAGACTCTTACGGCTGCGCCTTGGCCGCTGCGCTCTCGGCCGCCTTCCTGGCAAATTCGGCGCGCAGGGCCTTGAGTTTTTCGCGTGGGTCTTCTTGCGTGGTGGCGGTGTCCAGCGCCATTTCGGCGATGAAGCGGCTGGCCTGGGCGCTGACTTGCTCGCGCCCTTTTTTGCGTTTTTTGGGCCAGCTCACCAGCAGGCTGCGCTGTGCGCGGGTGATGCCCACGTACATCAGGCGGCGCTCTTCCTGAATGCGCTGGGCCAGGCCCTCGGCCTCGGTGTGGCCTTCGGCGTCTTCCACCTTGAAGGGCAGCAGGCCCTCGACCACGCCCACCAGCAGCACATGCGGCCATTCCAGCCCCTTGGCGGCGTGCAGGGTGGAGAGGGTGACGACGTTCTGATCCTCACCGCGCTCGCTGATGGTGGCCAGCAGCGCCACGTTTTGCGCCACTTCGAGCACGCTTTTGCTTTCGCTTTGCGTGCTCACGCCTGCGGTGTCGTCGATCTGGCCGCCGCAGCGCCCGGCCATCCAGTCGCAGAATTCGAGCACATTGCTCCAGCGGGCGGCGGCGATTTTTTCGCTGTCTTCGCTGTCGTAAAGGTATTGCTCAAAGCCGATTTCGCGCAGCCATTCGCTCAAAAAGGCTTTGGCCGCTTCGGCGCCCGTGGTGTTGCGTGCGCGAAATTCCAGGTCGTTGATGAAGCGGCCAAAGGTGTGCAGGCCATCGACTGCGCGCTTGGGCAGGGCCGCAGGCAGCGAGGCAGAGAACAGCGCCTCGAACAAGCTCACCTTGTAGCGGCTGGCAAATTCGCCCAGCTGCGTGAGCGTGGTGTGGCCGATGCCACGTTTGGGGCTGGTGATGGCGCGCAAAAAGGCGGGGTCGTCGTCCTGATTGGCGAGCAGGCGGAACCAGGCGCACAGGTCTTTGATTTCTGCGCGGTCGAAAAAGCTTTGCCCGCCCGATACCTTGTAGGGAATTTGCGCGCGGCGCAGCGCCGTTTCAAACGCGCGGCTTTGGTGGTTGGCGCGGTAGAGGATGGCGAAGTCGCGAAATTCCTTGTGCACCGAGTTGGCGCGCAGGCTCTGGATGCGGGCCACGGCGCGCTCGGCCTCGTGCTCTTCGTGGTCGGCACTGGCCACGCGCACCGGCTCGCCTTCGCCCAGGGCGCTCCACAGTTTTTTGGGAAACAGCTTGGGGTTGCTGCCAATCACATTGTTGGCCGCCTGCAAGATGGCGCTGGTGGAGCGGTAGTTCTGCTCGAGTTTGATGACGCTGAGCTGCGGAAAATCCTGCGGCAGTTTCTTGAGGTTATCGAGCGTGGCGCCGCGCCAGCCGTAGATGCTCTGGTCGTCATCGCCCACGGCGGTGAAGCGCGCGCGGCTGGCATCGGGCCAGCCCACCAGCAGCTTGAGCAGTTCGTACTGAATGGCGTTGGTGTCCTGGTATTCGTCCACCAGCACGTGGCCCAGCGCCTGCTGCCATTTGTTGCGCACCTCGGCATGGTCTTGCAAGAGCTTGAGCGGCAGGCCGATCAGGTCGTCAAAGTCCACGCTCTGGTAAGCCAGCAGGCGCTCTTCGTAGCGGGCCATCACCATCGCTGCGCTGCGCTGGCCCTCGTCGCCCGCTGCGGTTTGCGCCAGGGCTGCGGCAGCGTTCAGGCCCTGGTTCTTCCACAGGCTGATCTGCCACTGCCACTGGCGCGCCACGGCGGCATCGGTGGTGTTGCCGCAATCCTTGAGCAGGCTCAGCACATCGTCGCTGTCGAGGATGCTGAAATTCTCTTTCAGCCCCAGCGCCGTGCCATCTTCACGCAGCATGCGCACGCCCAGGGCGTGAAAGGTGCAGATGATGACGTCTTTGGCCGCCTTGCCGATCAGGCCCTTGGCGCGCTCGCGCATTTCGGCCGCAGCCTTGTTGGTGAAGGTGATGGCCGCAATGCGGCTGGGCGCGCAGCCCGCCTGAATCAGCCGCGCGATCTTGTGCGTGATGACGCGCGTTTTGCCCGAGCCCGCGCCGGCCAGCACCAGGCAGGGGCCGTGCAGGTGGTTGACGGCTTCTTGTTGGGCGATGTTCAAACCGGCAGACATGGGGCAGGGCGGGGCAAGGAAACGAAGAGCGGTTGCGCAAAAAGCAGCTGAGCCAGCGGCCTGCCAACAGGCTGGGCGCGGCAAAAAGGGGGCAATGATACAGGGCTGCCCAAGCGGCGCGGGCAGGCGTTTGGCGCTGCACGCGGATCCGCCGGAAGCGGAAAAACAGCCGCTGCGCTGGGGCCAATGACTGGCCTTGCAGGCGCTGCGGCCAGCCTGCAGTGCCAGCCGGGATGCTCGCAGCCAATCGTGGGGCAGCGCGCCGCCGTGCAGAGGCAACATGGCGTTGCGCTACGGCCAATAACCCTAGCCGCAATCACCTAATAGCGGGCTAAGTTTGGGTCTGCATCATTGCGGGTGTTGACGGCAGTGCCGCTGTGACAGAGACAGGCACGCCGCCTTTTTGATACACATCCACACCGTGAGGAGAGATCGCATGAAAACCCCATCCACCATCGCTGCCCTGATCGCCGCTGCCAGCCTGGCCGCCACCGTGGGCCTGGCCCAGGCCAATCCGGCCGCCAGCGGCGCCGTGCCTGCAGCGCCAGCCATTGCCGCCACCATCAGCATGGAACAGGCCATTGCCATTGCCGAAAAACACCATCCCGGTGGCCGCGTCAAAGACGTGGAGATGGACGTGGAATGGGGCCGCCGGGTGTACGAGATCGAAGTCGTGGGCGCCGACTGGCGCGAATACGACATGAAGATCGATGCCGTGACCGGCAAAGTGCTGTCCAACCGCCGAGACTGGTTCGACTGATCGCCCCGAGGAATGCGGGCAGCACAGACCGCGTCGTTGACGGCTTCTGAATTTGTCCCTATCCAACGCCCAGTTTCAGGCTGCACCCTTGATGCGCTTGCAAGAAAAACCTGCTACAAAGCAGTACAGCGCCCACACATACTGAATGAAAGACTGAAAGGAAACCTCCAATGAATACCCGAATGAATGCCTCAAAAACCATCGCCGCCTTGATCGCCGCCATCAGCCTGAGTGCAGCCGCAGGCGTGGCCCATGCCGATGACGACTATCGCATGCGGTCTGCGGCCCAGGCTGGTGCGCGCATCAGCATGGACCGGGCCATTGCCATCGCCCAGAAGCAGGTGCCCGGCGGCGGCCGGGTGAAAAAAGCCGAGCTGGATCGGGAGCGGGGCCGGCTGGTGTACGAGATCGAAATCGTCACGCGCGAGCGCAAGGAGTACGACATCAAGGTCGATGCCCAAACGGGCAAGATCGTTTCCCGCCGCGTGGAATGGGATGACTGATTGCGGCATACCAGCCCCTCGTCGTGCCTGATCGCGTGATCTTGCATGAGCGATCAGCAGCAGGCCAGGCAGCATGCGCGTACTCCTGATTGAAGACGACCCCATGATCGGCGCGGCCGCGCAGGCCGCGCTCAAGGACGCATCGTGCGCGGCCGATTGGGTCAAGACCGGCCCGGCCGGGCTGGATGCCCTGGCCGCCCAGCACTACGATCTGGTGCTGCTCGACCTGGGCCTGCCCGGCAAAGACGGCCTGCAGGTGCTGCGCGCCATCCGCGGCAAAAGCGATGCCGTACCCGTGCTCATTACCACCGCGCGCGACGGGGTGGAAGACCGCATCGCCGGGCTGGACGCCGGGGCGGACGATTACGTCATCAAACCTTTTGACATGAACGAGCTGCTGGCGCGCATGCGTGCCGTGCTGCGGCGTAAAAGCGGCATGGGCACGCCTGTGCTGGATAACGGCCTGCTGCGCCTGGACCCCGCCACACATGAAGTCTGGCGGCTGGATGGCGCAGTGGATGAGGCGGCTGCGGCGAGCGAGCCGAAAAAAACGGCTTCGTCGAAAGCGGCGAAAGAGGTGAAACAGGCGCAGGCAAAGAGCGCAGCCGATGTGTCCAAGGCCTCGCCCGCGCCGGAAGAACAAGTCGGGCAGGCGGCAGGCCAAGCCGGTCAAGCCGTGCGCCTGTCCAAGCGCGAATTCGCCTTGCTCTATGCGCTGATGCTGCGGCCCGGCGCCATCCTGTCGCGCGCGCAGCTCGAAGACCGCGTCTACGGCTGGGGCGAAGAGGTGGAAAGCAATGCCATCGAATTCCTGATCCACGCCCTGCGGCGCAAGCTGGGCAGCGATGCCATCAAGAATGTGCGCGGCGCTGGCTGGATGGTGCCCAAGAACCCTGTGGCTTGAAAAGCTGTTCAATATCTTCTCAAGGGCGCTTGAAAATGGATGCGGACGGTTTGCTGCGTTGCCAATCCTGGCATCCGTTTTGCTGATGTCGCACGGCCCATGCGCTGCGCTACACACAAAGATGCGCGCCTTGCATCCCATTCATCCCATTCCGCGCCATCTCCAATCGCTTCGCGTTGAGATATTGCACAGGTTCTGAGGGCTTGTTCCATCTCCCCTCTCAGGGTCTGTTCAAAGTCTTTCCATGTGTGCGCAAGTGCAACAAAGAGCCTGGCCATTTGCTGCCTTGCAAATGCGCGCCGGGCGGCTGGTCCGTTCGTGCCCTGTGTTTCGTGCTTTGCGCCTTGCAGCTGCTGCCTTTGCCAGGCAAGGCACACGATGCGAAGACTTTGAACAGGCGCTTAGGCGTTTGAAAAAGGAAAGCGGGCGGGGCTGCGCTCTGGCAAGTCTTGTGCAGGGAGCAGGCGCGGCCTTGATCGCTGCTTGGCAAGCGACACAGCTTTCTCTATGCCAAGCCCCCAAGCGCCGCATGCTGCAAAGATTGCCAACAGCGCCCTGCGTGCGGCCCGCCTGCGCGTGTTTGTGGTTGGCGCTATGGCGCTGCCGAGCGGCGCCGTTGACGCGCCAGACGCTTTCGGGCGGCTGCTCATCGCCTTGAGGCGCAACACTACAGCCCCCTGGCGATTTTTTTGAAAGAACTTCCGTGAAGCCTTCGTTTTCTCAAACGCCGCAAACGCCCAATCAAGCCCCCAAGCAAGCCTCAAAGGGCCATTCGTTGCGCCTGCGCCTGGCGCTGTGGCTCTCGTCGGCCATTGCGGCCGTGGCCGTGGTGGCGGGGGGCTATGCCTTTTGGCAAACCTTTGAAGAAGTGCACGATCTGCAAGACGATGTGCTGCGGCAGGTGGCGGCGCTGGTCAGCCACGCAGGCGAGCCGGCCATGCAGGCCTTGCAACACGCCACAGACGATGACGAGCTGGACATTGACGACGACACGCAGCTGCGCATTCAGCCCCTGGGCCAGCCCGCGGCCAAAGGCGATGGCTACCTGCCGGACACTTTGCCCAGCGGCTTGCACACGCTGGATCTGGACGGCACCGGCTACCGCCTGCTGGTGCACAGCCTGCCCGGCGGCCAGCGTTTTGCCGTGATGCAGGAGACCAGCCTGCGCAACGAAATTGCCCTCAACAGCGCCATGCTCACGGTGCTGCCGCTCTTGCTGCTGGTGCCCCTGCTGGTGTTGATGACGGTGCTGCTGGTGCATCGCATGCTCAAGCCCGTAGCCACGCTGGCGCGCGAGGTGGACGCCCGCCACGAAACCGCCTTGCACGCCGTGTCGCAACACAAGCTGCCATCCGAAATCCGCCCCTTTGTGCACGCCATCAACCGTTTGCTGGCGCGCGTGGATCAGAGCATGGCCGCGCAGCGCCGCTTCGTGGCCGATGCCGCGCACGAGCTGCGCTCGCCCATGACGGCGCTTTCGCTGCAGGCGCAGCGCCTGGCCGCAGCCGAGATGTCGCCCGGCGCGCAAGAGCGGCTGCACAGCTTGCAGCAGGGCATCGAGCGCAACCGCCGCCTGCTTGATCAGTTGCTGACGATGGCGCGCGCGCAAGAGGCATCGGCCGCGCCCGCTCAAGCCGTGGAGCTGAACGAGGTGTTTCGGCAAGTGCTCGAAGACCTCATGCCCCTGGCCGAAGCCCGGCACATCGACCTGGGCCTGGTCGAAGGGGCCGAAGGCCAGGGCCTGCAACTGCACGTGCAGGCAGTGGATGCGCTCACCGTGGTCAAGAACCTGGTGGACAACGCCATACGCTACGCGCCCGATGGCGGGCGGGTGGACGTGTCGGCGCGCCAACTGGGCGGCAGCATCGTGATCGAGGTGCAAGACAACGGCCCGGGCATTGCCGCGCACGAGCGCAGCCGCGTGCTCGATGCCTTTTACCGCGTGGCGGGGACTGAGGCCACCGGTTCGGGCCTGGGCCTGTCCATCGTGCAGGCCATCGTGCAACGCTGGGGAGGGCGCATCGAATTGCTGGATGCGCCGCATGCCACCAGCGGACTGCTGGTGCGGGTGCATGGGCCGCTGCACTAAGAGCCTGTTCACGATCTCAACACGAGGCGCTTGAAAATGGAAGCGGGCGGCCTGCTGCGTTGCGAATCTGTCAATCATCTGACCCATGTTGCACGGGCTATTCACTGCGCCGCATGCAAAGATGTGCGCCTTGCATCCCACTCCCTATCCAATCGCCTGCATTGAGGTTTTGAACAGCTTCTTGGCGTGATGCACATTGCTTGTTGTCTGGCGGGTTTTGTTTTTCTTGTTCCCAAGCGCTCGTGAATTGCGATTGTTCAGAGGCATTGCCACTCCAGCGTTCGGCTTGGCGTTTGCTCCTTTTCATTGAAGGCAGCTTAGCGCCTCTGTCGCTCGTAGCCATCCAGGACGCTGCACGTGTTTGGCGTTTGGACTGGCAGCCTTGGCAGGGCGTTTCATATCGCACAAGGAAGAATGAGCAGACGCTGGCAAGCCTTGGCTGCTTCGCCTTTCACCTGGATGCATGTCGGCGCAGCGCCTTGGCTTTGCGGCGCTCGCAGGGCGGTGGGGCATGGCTCCACATGGCAGAAGCCCTGGATGTGAAGCGCTGCATATTGAACGTGCAGGCATGAAAAAAGCCGCCCCTTTCGGAAGCGGCTTTTGCTGCCTTGGGCCAGCTGATATCAGCTCTTGATTTGTTGCCGCAGATGCGCCTCGATGTCGGCCAGCGGCAGCTTGGTGGCTGCGCTGTCACGGCGGTGCTGGTATTCGCACTCGCCAGCGGCAATGCCGCGGTCGGAAAACACCACGCGGTGCGGCACGCCGATCAGTTCCCAATCGGCAAACATCACGCCGGGGCGCTCGCCGCGGTCGTCCAGCATCACGTCCACACCGGCAGCCAGCAGGCTGTTGTAGAGCTTCAAGGCTTCGGTTTTGACCGCCTCGCTGCGATCCATGCCGATGGGGCAGATGACCACGGTAAACGGCGCAATCG
>JAUMWT010000097.1 GCA_030529505.1 Allobrachymonas sp.
GCCTTCAATCAATGATGTTGCTGCAGTTTAACAGCTTCTCGTGACGACATGATCTGGCGCTTGGGCATCACCTTGAACGTGTGCAACTCACTGTGCTTGGCTATCTGCACCTTGACGTGCTCGCCCAGAATGTCCTGTACGCCCTGTGCAAAGGGGCCTCCCACATAGCCGCTGTCACACAGCGGGCTTTGCACCCGCTTCAATCGGTGTTTGCAGCGCTGCAGTGCCTGTAGCGCTCCCTTACGGTCGGTGACGTTGGCCGTGCTCACCGCAATGGCATGCGGTAAGCCTTGGGTGTCGACTGCGACATGAAGCTTGATCCCTGAGAACCTGTTCAAGATCTCAACGCGAGGCGATTGGATATGGCGCGGGATGGAATGCAAGGTGCCCATCTCTGTATGTGGCGCAGTGCGTAGCCCGTGCAACATGAGCAAAATGGTTGACAAGATTTGCAATGCAGCAGACCGCAAGCCTCCACATTCAAGCGCCCGCGAGGAGATTTTGAACAGGCCCTTACCCGCCCGCGCAGACAACAGGCGCTTGCAGCACCAGCCAAAACCGCTATAATTGCGTGCTTGTCGGTGGTATAGCTCAGATGGTTAGAGCGTGGGATTCATAACCCCAAGGTCGGTGGTTCGATTCCACCTATCACCACCACATACCAAAAACCCCAGCCGTTTGCGCGGCTGGGGTTTTTCGTCTGTTTCCAGCCCCCTGACCTCGCGAACGTTCCCGAAGTGGTTTCCTTTTATGGACGTTTCGCTTGAGCGCCTGTTCAAAGTCTTCGCATCGTGCCCGGTGTTTGGCCAAGGCAGTAACTGCAAGGCGCAGCTGGGCAGCCGAACCTCCTCCCCAAGCCAAATGCACACAAAATCAGCACAAACACGCAGCAGGACAAACAACTCTACAGATGAAAAAGCTTCTTGTCCGGATACTGTCCGGACAGTTACAATCGAAGCATCCGAGATTACTTGAGAGGGTCCTCATGAGCGCTTTGAATCTTCCCAAGACCGAACGTATCGACGTTCGTGCAAGCGCGTCTGTCAAACAGCTGTTGCAGGAGGCCGCACGCGCCTGCCACAAGAACGTGAGCGAGTTTTTGCTGGACGCAGGCGTGACGGCGGCCACACAGGCACTGGCAGAGCGACGTCAGTTTGTGTTGGATGAAGCACAGTGGCAGGCGTTTCAAGCCGCGCTGGATCGGCCCATACAAAGCAAGCCGCGATTGCAGAAGTTGCTCAGCGAGCCCGGAGTGCTGGATTGAGCCCTGCCTACACGCCTGTACGCAAGCTGGAAGCAAGCGATCAGGTGGATGCGTTTGATTGCGGCCACGTTGCGCTGAACCAGTTCTTGCAACGCTACGCGCTGGTCAACCAGAAAGCCAATGGTGCAAAGAACTATGTCTGCTGCCAGGGTGGAGCGGTAGTCGGCTTCTACAGTTTGGCTGTTGGCAGCGTAGACGCAGCGGTGGCACCGGCCAGAGTTGTCAAGGGCTTGGCATGTCACCCAGTCCCGGTCATGATCCTGGCGCGGCTGGCGGTAGACGTTGCCCATCAGCGCAAGGGGCTTGGTCGAGCGTTGCTCAAAGACGCGCTGCTGCGCATCGCGCAGGCCGCAGATATTGCGGGCATTCGCTGCCTGCTGGTGCATGCCAAAGATGAGGCCGCGCGGCAGTGGTATGAATCATGGGAGTTTGAACCCAGCCAGACCGATCCGTATCACCTGTTTTTGATGCTCAAGGATCTCAAAAGCATGCTGAGCTGAAAGGGCTGAATCAACAAGTTCACGCGCTCAAGGGCAAAGCCCAGCACCGCGCCCCACCAGTACAAAAACAATGGCTGGCGCACGA
>JAUMWT010000098.1 GCA_030529505.1 Allobrachymonas sp.
CTTAGAGCCTGTTCAAAATCTTCTCGCGGGCGCTTGAAAATGGAAGCGGGCGGTCTGCTGTGTTGCAAATCTTGTCGATCATCTTGAACATGTCGCACGGGCTATGCACTGCGATTTGCGCCTTGCATCCCATCCCGCTCCATTTCCAATCACTTCACGATGAGATTTTGAACAGGCTCTTAGCGATGCGGGCAGGGGTGAAAGGCTGTTGCCCGCAGCGGGCGTTGGCTGCTGATGGCCGAGCGAGCGCGTGGCGGCCACCGCAAAAATCAAACACGAACAACAAAGGGCAAGGCCGAGGGGCGCACAACGATTCGGCTCAACGCACCTGCCCGCTGATGCGCCTGCAAAGATGGGCAATGGGCCGCGCGCGGCATGCGCCCGCCGCGGCTTGGGCGACTTTGTTGTATTGCATCTGGCAGCTGCCGGTTGGGCTTGGCAGAAGCGCCGATGCACCGATCAGCCCATGAAAAAACCGCCTGCCACTGGCGCGGGGCCAAGGGGCAGGCGGTGTTGCAGTGGGGCCAGCTGGTCAGTCCAGTCGGCCGCAGGAGTGCATCAGTAATTCAGGCGGTACAACTGCTGGCCTTGCACCTGCACGTATTCGCCAATGCGCACATTGGGGTTTTGTGGGTAGTCGAAATAGTAGTGCTGGTTGTTGTCGAGCGCGCGCACGGTCACGCGGTAAATGGGCTGGTTGGCTTGCGGGGCAAAGCCTTGCTGCTCGATCACGGCGCCGATCAGCGCACCCACGGCCGCGCCGGCCAGTGTGGCATGGGTGCGGTTGTTGTCGCGCTTTTTGGCTACCTGGTTGCCAATGGCGCCACCGGCCAGGCCGCCGATGACGGCACCGGTGCCACCGGGCGGCAGCATGGTGCCGTTGCCTTGGTAGGTTTGCACGTTCACCACCTGCGCACGACCATAGTAGTTGCCGGGCGCGGGAACGGGTGTCATTTGCTGCTGATACTGGGGCTGGCCAATGGCGTTATTGGGGTATGGGTTGTAGCCCGGGCCCATGGGGGTGACCAGACAGCCGCTCAGGGTCATGGCCGCAGCGGTGGCGGCAGCAATGGAAAACAGACGGGTACGCAGCATGGAAAGCTCCTTTGTGTCGAGAAAACGGAGGGCATCATCCCACAATTGATCGGCCGCAATTGTTACCAAAAGCTATCTGAAGACTGGCAAAAACGCTGCTGCCAATCACGGCTCCAGGCTATATGGTGGGTGCGTTATTGGCCCTTGTTTATCCACCATGCGGCGCCACAGAATTCGTGTGGTTCATGTGCGGCTGGCGTGGGGGCTTGCTGTGCACAGCCGTGTGGGACACAGATACGAGGTGCATACCGCATGCCTGCCGCCGGTCTTGGGGCCAAGGCCCAAGCAGGCAGATGCCAATTAAACGCCAGGCAAACGCCAAGAGAGTGCTTGGCCGCGTGTCTGGCGTTCGGGAGGCAGGCTTTTTCAGAGGTGACAAGCCGGAGTTGACGAGAGCAGCCTTCGTGTAAGCTTGGCCCCACTTCACCCGTTCGGCCTACGTGCTGCGGCTTGCTGCAGGCGCGCCGCACCCGCCGCTTTCTATTCCAAGCATGCGTTATTTCCATCCCAATTTCTCCTCGGCCAGCGAGACCATCCAGCACATGCTGAACCAGGTTCAGAGTGACACGATCAGCGTGCGCGAACTCATGGCCCTGATGGGCGAGCAGGGCCTGCTCA
>JAUMWT010000039.1 GCA_030529505.1 Allobrachymonas sp.
TGGCTCATGTGGCTCATGTGGCGCAGGCCATGCGCTTCGCTCGTGTGCTTTGATCTGCGCCTCGCATCATCCTATCCCGCTCCCTGTCCAACTGCCTTGCGTCGGGATTTTGAACGGCTGCGGCTGGTCAATGGCTGTTCCTTGCTGGCGCAAACGGTTTTTTATGCCGGCTTGGCCTGCGCTTTGACGTAGCTGCCGGGCGCGGGCTCGATGGGTTTGAGTTGTCCGTTGCCATAGCGTTTGGGTGAGGCCACCAGGCGGCCGCCTTGCTGGCCCAGCCATTGGGCCCAGTCGGCCCACCAGCTGCCGGGGTGTTCGGTGGCGTCTGCCATCCATTCGGAAAGCGTCGCGGGCAGATCGTCGTTGGTCCAGTAATTGCGCCTGTTTTTCTTCACGGGGTTGATGACGCCGGCGATGTGGCCGGATGCGCCCATGACGAAGCGCCGTTTGCAGCCGCTCAGCACCTGGGCGCTGGTGTAGGCCCCTTCGATCGGCACGATGTGGTCTTCGCGCGAGCCGTACAGATACACCGGCAGCTTGATTTTTCCCAGATCGATTTTTTCGCCGCAAACCACGGCCGCGCCCGCTTCGATGAGCCTGTTTTCGAGATAGGTGTTGCGCAGATACCAGGCGTACCAGGGGCCGGGCAGGTTGGTGGAGTCGCCGTTCCAGAAAAGCAGGTCGAGTGCGCGCGGCGTTTCGCCCTTGAGGTAGTTGTCCGCCACGTAGTTCCACACCAGCTCATTGGGCCGCAAGAAGCTGAAGGTGTTGAGCAAATCGCGCCCGGGCAGCAGGCCGCCGTGGGCAAACTGCTTTTCGCGCCAGCGCACGAAGCCTTCGTCAATGAACAGGCCCAGCACGCCCGCATGCCTGAAGTCGAGCAGGCAGGTGAGGAAGGTGGCGCTGTGCACCAGGGGCTGCTTGCGTGCGGCCAGCACGGCCAGTGCCGTGGCCAGCATGGTGCCGCCCACGCAAAAGCCCAGCACATTGAGCTTTTTGGCGCCCGAGGCTTGCAGCACTTTGTGCATGGCGGTGATGATGCCGTGTTCGATGTAGTCGTCCCACGTCATGTGGGCCATGCTGGCATCGGGGTTGCGCCAGCTCAGGATGAAGGTGTGGTGGCCTTGTTCGAGGGTGAAGCGCACCAGCGAGTTGTCGGGCTGCAAATCCAGAATGTAGTATTTGTTGATGCAGGCCGGGATGAGGAGGAGGGGGCGTTCGTGCACCTTGGGCGTGAGCGGCTTGTATTCGATGAGCTGGAATATTTCGTTTTCGAAAACCACGGCGCCTTCGCTCAGCGCCAGGCTGCGGCCCACTTCAAAGGGGCGTTCATCCGTCATCGAGATGCTGCCTTTGCGCGCATCGGCCAGCAGGTTGTGCACGCCGCGCGCCAGGCTTGCGCCGCCGGTTTGCAGGGCCTTGTGCTGGGCATCCACGTTCAGCGCCCAGAAATTGCTGGGCGCTGCCGCTGCCACCCATTGCTCGATGGCAAAGCGCACGCGGCCGCAGGTTTGCTCGTCGCCTTGCAAGGCATCGGCCAAGGCCAGCAGAAAGCGGCTGTTGAGCAAATACATGGCCGCGGCCATGCCAGATACAGGGCGCTGTTGCCACAGCGGGCTGGCGAAGCGGCGGTCGCTGGCGATTTCGGCGAGCTTGCCCGGGTCTTGCCACAGCGCGATCAGCTCTTGCACGTATTGCGCTTGCAGCTCTTTCAAGCGTGCGGGCGGCAACTGCAGGCAGCCCAGGCTGCTGCCAAGCGCCTGGCTGGCGGCGCACAGGATGGCCAACAGGTCTTGATGCGGCGGCGCGGTGTTGGGTGATTCAGCGCCCTGGCTTTGTGTGTTCGGCTCGGGAGGAAAAGACGTTTGCAGGGTCTGCTGCCATGCTTGGGCAGCTTGCGCCCAGGCACTTGGCAGTGCCTGCAGCCAATCGAGGGCGTTGGGCATGAAGGGGGAGTGAAACATGGCGGGTTCTCCTGTTCAGGGGCGGCGCGGCTTGCTGGGGCGCTTTAGCTGGTGATGCGGGGCCAGGGTGTGCCCGGGAAGCGGGTATTGGGCCGGGTGGCGTAGCTGGCAGCAAGACATCAGGCGCGCGGGCAGCCACACTTGCGCAATCGATGCTGCGCATCAACTCCCCGGCTTGACGCGCTGCGCCCGAATGGTGGCGGGCACGCGGCGCAGGGCACGCAAGACATGGGCCAGATGCAAGCGGTCGTCCACTTGCAGGATCAGGTTCAGGTCTTGCGAGTCCTGGTAGAGCGCATCGTCAGAGGTGTTGATGTAGGCGATGTCTGCGCGGGCGGCGGCAATGGCCGAGGTGACGGCGGCGATGGCGCCGATGCGGTTGTGAATGGTGACGGTGATGGCCACGGCAAAGGGGCGCGCCATCTGCTCGGCCCATTCCACCTCGATGAAGCGTTCGGCATCTTTGCTGATCAGGTTCTTGCCGATGCCGCAATCGGCCGTGTGCACCATCAGGCCCTCGCCGCGTTCCAGATAGCCGGTGATTTCGTCGCCCGGAATGGGGTGGCAGCAAGGAGCGAATTTGACCGAGGCTTTTTCGCTGCCATCGAGCGTGATGATGTGGCCGAAGTCCGAGCTGTCTTGCGCGAAGTGGCCCTGGCTTTGCAAAACGGTGTCGCGCTTTTCGCCCTGGCCCGTCATCAGGGCCGCCAATTGCTTGGCCAGCAGGCTGGCAATGTGCTTGCCCTGGCCCACTTCGGTGTACAGGTCTTCCAGCGATTTGCTGCCAGCTTGCTGCAAGAGCTGTTCCCAAACGGGTTCGTGAGCCGCATCGCGCGCGGGCAGCTTCTGCATGCCCTCTGCGCGGTAGGCGCGGATGAACAGGCGCTCGCCCAGGCGCAGCGCTTCGGCTTCGGAGAGGGTTTTGAGGTGGCTGCGGATGCGCGAACGCGCGCGCGCCGTGCGCACGAAACTCAGCCAGGCGGGGTTGGGGCGCGAATCGGGCGAGGTGATCACCTCCACGATGTCGCCGCTTTGCAGCTCGGTGCGCAGCGGCACTTCTTCGTTGTTGATGCGGCAGGCAATGGCCTGGTCGCCCACATCGCTGTGAATGGCGTAGGCAAAGTCCACCACCGTGGCGCCACGCGGCAAAGACATGATGCGGTTCTTGGGCGTGAAGACGAAAACGTCTTCAGGGAACAAATCCACGCGCACATTGTCGAAAAATTCGCGCGAATCAAGCGTTTCCTTGTGGATGGCAAGCAGACCCTTGAGCCAGTTGGCCGGTTTGGCCTTGTCTGGGACCTGGCTGGCGGCTTGTTCGGTGCGGGTTTTGTACATCCAGTGCGCGGCCACGCCCGATTCGGCCACCTGGTGCATGGCCTCGGTGCGCACCTGAAACTCGATCTGGATATTGGCCGGGCCGATCAGCGTGGTGTGCAGCGACTGGTAGCCGTTTTCCTTGGGGATGGCGATGAAATCCTTGAGCCGGTGCGGCATGGGGCGATGGCGCTGGTGCAAGATGCCCAGCGCCACATAGCAATCCAGATTGTTGTTGACGAGGATGCGAAAGCCGTAGAGATCGTTGATTTGCGCAAAGCTGTTGCGCTTTTCGCGCATCTTGCGGTAGATGGAGAAGATGGTTTTTTCGCGCGTGTGGATGCGGGCCTTGAGGCCAGCGGCGGCAAAGGCGTCTTCGATTTCTTTCTGCACGTTCTCCACCAGCGGGCGGCGGCGCTTGTGGGCGTGCTGCAGGGCCTTGTCGAGCACGGCGTGGCGCCAGGGGTGCAGGTATTTGAAAGCCAGGTCTTCCAGCTCGCGGTAGCTGTGATTGAGCCCCAATCGGTTGGCCAGCGGGGCGTAGATTTCCAGCGTTTCGGTGGCGATGCGGATTTGCGCTTCGCGCTTCATGTCCGACATGGTGCGCATATTGTGCAAACGGTCGGCCAGCTTGATCAGAATCACCCGCACATCATTGGCCATGGCCAGCAGCATCTTGCGGAAGGACTCGGCCTGATTCTCTTGCCGGCTGCTGAAGCGCATCTTGTCGAGCTTGGTCAGCCCATCGACCAAATCGGCCACCTGCGGACCGAACTGCTCGGCCAGGTCGGCCTTGCTGACGCCGCAGTCCTCCATCGTGTCGTGCAGCAGGGCGGCCATCAGCGCGGGCACGTCCAGCTTCCATTCGGCGCATTGGGCCGTGACGGCTATGGGGTGGGTGATGTAAGGCTCGCCGCTCTTGCGGAACTGCCCCGCATGCGCGGCATCGGCCAGCTTGTAGGCCGCGCGCACCCGCTCGATTTCGTCCGGCTCCAGGTAGTCCAGTTTGGTGAGCAGGCCAGCAAAACTGGAAGCGGAAACAGCATCGGCGTCAGGTGGGTGCATGCAAGATCGTCCCTCTATTGGGTCATGGATACGGAGGCAAGTCTTGATCTTACATGCAGCGGCCAAATCGTGCCTATAGGTAATTGCCAGTAATCAGTTGTTGTCGGGATTGGGCAAGGGAACTCGTGCGCTGCGGCTGGAGCTGTTGCTGCCTTTGCCAGGCAACCCTTCGGGCAAGGCAACAAATGACCAGACTCTAAGCAGGCAAACAAAAAGCGCCTGGGCGGCGCTGTTTTGTAAATTGACAAGGAGAAGCGGGGTCTGACTCAGGGAGAAGGGAAGAAGGCCAATGGCAGAGACCGGGCGGGTGGCCGCAAAGGGCTACGGACGCCTGCCCATCCCAGCCAAGGCATTAGCCCGGCACTTTTTTCAACATCTCCAGCCCGACCTTGTTGTCGGCGATTTCGCGCAGGGCCGTCACGGCCGGTTTGTTGCGGCTTTCGACGCGCGGAGCGTGTCCTTGGCTCAGCATGCGCGCGCGGTAAGTGGCGGCCAGAACCAGTTGAAAACGGTTGGGAATGCATGCCAGGCAATCTTCGACGGTGATGCGGGCCATGAGAAGCAAACTCCAGATGGGGGATGAGCAGAGAGAGGGGGGAAGAATCGTTCAACAGATGTTCAATGCGGAAAAGACCGCTGAACGCGCGCAAGACTGCGCAGAGTATTTCAGGCGTTGCGCATGAACGATGGTTTTGAGGTCGAACAGGGCGCGTTCGAATAACTCGTTGATTATAACGAAGTCGAATGCTTTGGCATGCTGCATCTCGGCCTGGGCGTTGCACAGGCGCTGTTCGATGGTTGCGCTGCTGTCTTCGCCGCGGCGTTGCAGGCGGGCGCGCAGCTCTTCCCAGCTTGGCGGCAGGATGAAGATCAGAATGGCCTGCGGAAAGAGCTTGCGCACTTGCAGGGCGCCCTGGTAGTCGATTTCGAGCATCACGTCTTGCCCGGCCTGGAGCAAATTCTGCACGGCCTGGCGCGAGGTGCCGTACTGGTTGCCGTGCACGTGGGCCCATTCCAGAAATTCGTTTTGCGCCACCATTTCGTTGAAACGCTGGGTGTCTATGAAATGGTATTCGCGGCCGTCCACCTCCTGTCCGCGTGGCGCGCGCGTGGTGTGCGAAACGCAGGCGCGCACGCCAGCGTCCAGCTCCATCAGGGCTTTGACGAGGCTGGATTTGCCTGCGCCGCTGGGGGCGGAAACGACCAGCAGATTGCCGGGCAGGGTGCATTCGCTTGCTGAAGTCATGGTTTGCTGCCTTTATTCGATGTTTTGAACTTGTTCGCGCATTTGCTCGATCAGCACTTTCATGTCGATGCCGATGTGCGAGGTGTCCAGGCTGCTGGATTTGGAGCCGAAGGTGTTGGCTTCGCGATGCAGTTCCTGCATCAGAAAGTCCAGCCGCTTGCCCAGCGCGCCGCCTTGCTCCAGCAGGGCGTCGATGGTGTGCAGGTGGGCCTGGATGCGATCCAGCTCTTCGGCCACGTCAATGCGCAGGGCCAGGGCGGCGGCTTCGCTCAGGGCGCGTTCCTGGGCCGTGGCGGCGGGGACGCTGCCGCTGCCGGCCTGTTGCAGGGCCTCTTGCCATTTTTCGAGAAAGCGCTCGCGCTGCTGCGCCACCAGGCGGGGAATCAGGGGCTGGGCTTGTTCGCACAAGGCGCGCAGTTGCTGTGTGCGGCTGCGCAGGGTCTGGGCCAATTGCGCGCCTTCGGTCTGGCGGGTGGCTTGCAGATGCTCGATGAGGGCACGCAGGCTGCCCAGCAGCCAGTCTTGCAGGGCGTTGGCTGGCAGGCTGGGCTTGCCGTTGCTGGCGGCCCGCAGGATATCGGCCACCGACAAAGGCGCGGCTTGGGGGAACCAGGTCAGCACCTGGCTTTGCACATGGGCCAATTGATGCAGGGCTTGCGGATTGGGCAGGGCCAAGGGGCCGCCATGCACGCCCGGCTCGCCGCTTTCGAGTTGCGCGCGCAACTCCATCTTGCCGCGCTGCAAATGCTTTTGCAGCAGGTCGCGCATGGCGGCTTCGAATGGGCGCAGTTCGTCGGGGAGCTTGAAGCTGAGGTCGAGAAAACGGCTGTTGACAGAGCGCAGCTCCAAAGTCAGGCGCCAGGGCCTGGGCGCATCGGCCTGAAGCGTGGTTTGTGTCGTTTTTTCTGCAGAACTGTGACTGGAATAAGAAAAATGCAAGCAGGCGTAACCGGTCATGCTGTAAACTGCCATGCTTCATCTCCTACTTTGTTAGCAGCTGTCAACCGGCGAAAGTATAGCTTTGCGCCAGTTGGCGCGCTGATCGATTCTTCACCCTCATGGCCGCAGCAGCGTCTGAATCCAAGCCGGCAGCCCTGCCGCCCGACACCGAGTTGGGCGGCTACCGCATCGTGCATCAGGTGGCATCGGGCGGCTTCGGGCTGGTTTACAAGGCCATGGATCGAAAAGGCCGCCTGGTGGCAATCAAGGAATATTTGCCAGCGGCCCTGTGTTCGCGGGCCGAAGGGGAGAAGGTACCGGTCGTGCAGCCGGAAAAGCTTTCGCTGTATCGCCTGGGACTGAAAAGCTTTTTCGAAGAAGGCCGCGCGCTGGCGCAGATTTCGCATGCGTCGGTGGTGCGGGTGCTCAACTTCTTTCGCGAAAACGACACCGTCTACATGGTCATGAACCTGCTAGAAGGCGCTTCGCTGCAGGACTTCGTGCTCGCGGCGCGTTCGCTCAAAAAGCAGCGCATCTTTCACGAAGCGACCATTTATTCGCTGTTCGAAGAAATCCTCACCGGCTTGCGGGTGGTGCATCAACACCGCATGCTGCATCTGGACATCAAACCGGCCAATATTTTCATCACCAACGACGACAAGGCCGTGCTGATCGATTTTGGCGCGGCGCGCGAAGTCATCAATCACGAAATCAATTTCCTGCGCCCGATGTACACCCCGGGCTTTGCTGCGCCCGAAATGTATCGGCGCAAGGGCGATCTGGGGCCCTGGACGGACATTTACGCCATTGGCGCCTGCATCTTCGTGTGCATGCTGGGTTATCCGCCCAATGCGGCTCCACAACGGCTGGAAAAAGACCGGCTGGGCCTGGCCCTTTCCAAAATGCGCAAGGTGTATTCCGACAACCTGATCGAAATGGTCGAATGGTGCATGGCGCTCAACCCCTTGGCGCGCCCGCAATCGGTGCATGCGCTGGTCAAGGAGATAGAGTCCGACGTGGCCAAGTACGATCAGGAAACGCCTTTGGCGCAGCGCATCAAGGGGCATTTTGATACCGTGTTTGGCGACTCTTCGCCGCCTGATCCGTCCGGCCGCAAGCCCAGCACCTTGTCGCGTATTTTGTTGCCAGGAAGCCGTCCATGAAATTCAACGTCTTTCAACTCAGCCGCAAGGGCGGACGAAAGAACAACGAAGACCGCATGGGGTATTGCTACACTCGTGATGCGGCCCTGTTCGTGCTGGCCGACGGCATGGGCGGCCATGCCGAAGGCGAAGTGGCTGCGCAACTGGCCTTGCAGACCATGGCCGCGCAGTTCCAGCAGCAGGCGCAGCCCACGGTGAAAAAACCGGCCGAATTCCTTTCGGACAGCCTGCTGGCCGCCCACCACCGCATCGTGCGTTATGCCGGTGAAAAGGGCCTGCCCGATACGCCGCGCACCACCGTGGTGGCCGCGCTGGTGCAAAACGGACACGCCATGTGGGTGCATTGTGGCGACTCGCGCCTGTACGTGGTGCGAGAAGGAAAAATCCTGCTGCGCACGCGCGATCACAGCTACATGGAACAGGGCGAGTTTTTTGCAGCCAATGTCGACAGCATCAACCGCAATGTGCTGTTCACCTGCCTGGGCTCGCCCAGTAGGCCGATCTTTGATGTGTCGTTGCCGATGCGGCTGCGGCAAAAAGACCGCATCATGCTGTGCTCCGACGGCCTGTGGGGCAATTTGAGCGACGAAGAAATCCAGAGCTACCTTGCGGATGTGGATCGCCCCTTGTCCACCGAATTGCCCGAAATGGTGGAGGAAGCCCTGCGCCGCGGCGGCGATACCTGCGACAACACCACCGTGCTGGCCATGGGCTGGGACATGCCCAGCACCAAGAGCACGTCGGAGGTCGTGACCGACAGCATTCTTGAAGGGGTATTCGCATCAACCATCCAATCGGCTTTTCTCACCGCTGAAGAAACCAGCGAGATGAATGACGACGAGATCGAACGCTCCATCGCTGAAATCAACGAAGCCATCAACCGGGTATCGGGCAGCAAAAAAGATCCGGCTTGAGGCAGGCCGGGCTGGCCGCCCTCTCGTGCGGCCGTCTTGCACTGTCAATCACGGCGTGCGCATCAGTTGCATGGCGTGGGCCTGCAAAGGGGCGTGCTTTGGGGGCGTTGATGCTGCCGCGCTATCGCTTTATGGATTGCTGATGGCGGATGTCATCGGGCGCAAAGCGGAGCCACGGCTTTCCGCCTCCTGCTGCTGTGTGGCAGCAATGCACCGGCCGTGCGCACTTCGGCTCCGCGCTTCACTGAACTGAAGCTCCCCCTCAAACAAAGGGAACAACAAAGGGCACGGGCAAAGGGCAAAAGCGGCTTGAAATGGTTGCTTGATCGGTCGGCCGATGTGGGAGCAAGGTTCGGCCTGCAGCAGCAATGGGCATCTAAATATGCAGGGCGCAATACACCTTGTCGCCGTCAAAACCTTTGCTGATGAGCTTGACGGTTTTGAAGGTTTGCCCTTCGTCGTCTGTGACAGCGACGATCAGCTCCTGATCTTCAAAAGACTTCAATTCCCGGATCACTTGGGTGATGCTTTTCTGGCGTTCTTCCCAGGCTGGGCTTGCGTTCATTTCCTGTATTTCTCCATGCGTGTCGAAAAGTCTTTGACAAGGGATTCAAGCCGCGTTTGAAATGGGCAATGTTTACCGATGCGGAGGCGGTCGTGGGCTGTGCGCTACACCGCTTGCGCTGCGGCAGCGATCGGCCAATTGGATGGAAGCCCAGGCCAGCGCCGCGCCCAGCACCGCACCGGCCATCACGTCGAGCACGACGTGTTGCTTGGTGGCCAATGTGGAATAGATGATGGCGGCGCACCACGATGCGCTCAGCACCTCCAGGCAGCGCGGCGCTTGCACACGGCGCAACTCGCGGCGCAGCCACAGGCCGGCAAACAGGGCGGCAGCCACGTGCATGGAGGGAAAGGCATTGCCCGCCTGATCGACCGTTTGCAAGATGCGCCCAATGGGCATGGGGCTCCAGTCCACGGCGGGTTGTACGAAGGTGGTGGGAAAGAAGTAATAAAACAGCAGGCCCGCCAGGCACAGAACGAAAAAGCCCCAGGCGTGCCAAAACAGAGCGCGTCCGCTGCCTTGCAGCGCGCCTGGCAGGCTCACATACAGCCACAGCGAGAAGTAGGCCAGCACCCACGGCGCGGAAAAGCCGATGGCCTGGTCAAGCGCCGTGCTTGGCATGACAAAGACGGGGCGCGCCGGGTGGTGCAAAAGATGAAAGTAGGCCTTGAAAAACAAGCCCATGAACAGAGCCGTGCCTGCGGCCTTGAGCCAGCAGAGCGTGGCAAAGTCCCGCCCGAACTGCCGCAGCCAATGCCTGCTTGGGGCAGGCCGGGCGTTTGCCGAGGGCTCGTCTGTGAGCGGGCGCGGTTGAGGGCCGGTGTTGCGGGCGTTGCCTGGCTGCTGATTCATGCTTGCACGCGCACGGGCGGAAACTTGTGGCTGTGGTCGGGCGGCAGTGCGGCCAAACCGGCGGCGATTTGCAGGGCCATGCGGCGATAAATGGCCGTGATCCCGCCTTGCGGGTCGGCCGCGACAATGGGCTGGCCGGCATCGGCCTGCTGCCGAATCGGCAGGGCCAGCGGCAGGGCGCCCAGATAGGGCAGGCCGTGCTGTCGTGCCAATGTTTTGCCGCCTTCGGCCCCGAAGATGTGTTCGTGATGGCCGCATTGGCTGCAAATGTGCACGGCCATGTTTTCAATCACGCCGAGCACGGGCACGCCCACTTTTTGCAGCATTTGCACGCCTTTTTGCACGTCAAGCAAGGCCAGGTCTTGCGGTGTGGTGACCATCACGGCAGCCGTGAGCGGCATGCGCTGGCTCATGGTGAGTTGAATGTCACCGGTGCCAGGCGGCATGTCCACGATCAGGTAATCCAGCTCGTCTGCAGACGGCATGCCCCACTGCGTTTGGCGCAGCAGTTGCTCCAGGGCTTTCAGGGCCATGGGGGCGCGCCAGATCGTGGCCTTTTCATCAGGCACGAGCAGGCCGATGGACATGGCCCGAATGCCGCAGGCTTCCAGCGGCACGATGCGCGTGTTGTCAATCACCTGCGGCATCTGACCGCGCAGACCCAGCAGCATGGGCACGCTGGGGCCGTAAATATCGGCGTCGAGCAGGCCCACGCGCGCGCCTTCGGCGGCCAGCGCCAGCGCCAGATTGACGGCTGTGGTGCTCTTGCCCACCCCGCCCTTGGCCGACATCACCGCCACCATGTTTTTCACGCCCGGCAGCAGGGCGACCCTGGACGGTACGGCATGCGGCACGATGCGGGTCGTGAAGCGAATCTCCGGCGGCGGCTCTGCCAGATCGGCTTGCGCCCAGGCGCCGCGCAGCTGCCGGGCCAGATCGGCTTGCAGGCTGTTGGCCGGATAGGGCAAGGCAACCTCTGCGACTGCGGCTGTGCCGTTGGTATCGGCCTGCACGCGCAAATTGCGAGCATGCACCAGGGCCTGCGGTTGGAGCAGAGGGTCGGGCACATCCCGCCAGAGCTGTAGCAAGGTGGAGGCAAGCGGATTGCCTGCCGCAGGACGGTCTGCTGTAGATATGGCCTTCATGTCATGAATGGGTTGGCGAGGGAAAAGCTGTGGGACGTGTCTTGCTGCATGCCATCACATGCAAGTGAGCGGCAGAGGCGGGCCATGCGGCAGGCTGGGTAAAAGGAGCGAAGCTTCATTTTGAACAGGCGCTAATAGCTTGTTCACAATCTCCTCACGGGCGCTTGCAAATGGAAGCGGGCGGTCTGCTGCGTTGCAAATCTCGTCCATGGCACGGGCTATGCACTGCGCCATATACAAGGATGGGCGCCTTGCATCCCATCCCGCTCCATCTCCAACTGCCTCGCGTTGAGATCGTGAACAGGCTCTAAGCCGATGCATGGAGTGAGGGGCCAGGCCCACCAAGAGGCTGTTGCTCATTGCTTCGCGTCGGCTTGATTCGTGGATGCGGAAGGTTGGTTGCCTGGCCCGTCTTGAGCATGGCAAGGGTGCTGCGCCTTCATCGTGATGAGAGTCTGGTCAGCCCACTCCTTCGTGGCTCAATGGCTTCATGCTGAATGGCAGGAAACAGGCCCTGGGGTGCAAAGGACAAGCACGGATATGGCGCGATAAGCGGGTGTGTCGAGACGAGCCAGTGTAGGGCAGATGAGACGCGGATGAGGTTTGAACACAAATTGTTTGTGAGCAAGTGCGCAAAGTGTTTGCAAGCGCGTTTTTTTGCTGCTACAATCTCGGTTCTGTTCCTCAATAGCTCAGTTGGTAGAGCACCGGACTGTTAATCCGTTGGTCCCTGGTTCGAGCCCAGGTTGAGGAGCCAGCAAATTCAACAACTTAGCCAATCCGCAAGGGTTGGCTTTTTTGTTTTTGCTCCCAGTTCGGGAATACTCCTTCCAGTGCCTGTTTGCGATTTCTTGGCGGGCGCTCGAATGAGGGAAGTGGGTGGTCGCGGCGTTGCCAATTTTGTCCACGGTGCGGGCTATGGGGCTGCGCCATGCCTTGGCAGGGCGTCAGGCGCCCCGCCACGCTCCATATCCGATGGTCTTGCCGAGAAGGCTCTGAAAAGACCCTGAGCAGGCCCTGAAAGCGAATCAACTGTCTGGGGGGCGGGCTTTCAGCATCACGGCGTGCAGCAGATCTTCTTCGGGCAGGCTCAGGATCTGCTGCACTTTGTGGGCCTTGTAGGCCAGAAAGGCCTGGCGATCGGCGCTGTCGGGCGCTTCTTGCCAGGTGCTGACTTGTTGCCTGAATTCGTCATCAAAAACCTGCGGGCTGGGCCAGATTTGCACGGTTTGACCGCGATAGCTGATCTCGAAAACGAATTGCCCCTTGAGCGAGAAGGGCGCGTGCGGGTGATCGGTGACGGGCTGGCACAGGCAGCGGTTTTCGCGCACGGCATGCGAGAGCAGCTCCACGCAGTCCACCAGGCCGGGGCCGGGAAAGCCCAGGCGCCAGTACAGTTCACGCCGCCAGACGGGCGCGTCGGGCGAGAGCAGGCGAAAGCCCAGTTGGGCCACCCGCGTCATGAGCGCGGCGGCGATGACGTTGGCGCGGGTGCTGTATTTGATGAAGTCTTCCGGGCCGATGTCGATGACGCCATCTTGATCGGCCACTCGCACCGTGTGCCGGGAGCTCAATTCGTTCATTTGGCGGTGGCTTCCAGGGCGCTGGGGACGACGATTTTGCGCACGTCCACGCGGTTGCGCATCATGCCGTTATCGAGCATGAACTGCACGTCTTTTTCCATGGCTTGAAAGTCGCTGGGCTTCAGGCGCTGGGTGAAGTGCGACCAGTTGTAGAGCTGCCGGGCCTCGTCCACGCTGATGTTTTGCAGCTTGGCGCCCAGGGCGATGGCATCTTCTTTATTGGCCTGAATCCACTGCCAGGCTTCGTCGTGCGCGGCAACAACGGCTTTGACCCGGTCCGGGTGTTTTTGCAGGAATTTGTCGCTTGCGGTCATGACCAGAATAGGGGTGACCAAGCCTGTGGCGCGCGTCAGAACGTGCGAGCCGTCTTTTTGCGCATTGAGCACGAAGTTGGCCGCCAGCAAGGCCGCATCAATCTGGCCGCTTTGTACCGCGGCAAATGCCTTGGGCAAATCCATTTGCAAGAAGTTGACTTGCTGCATGCCGATGCCCTCGCGCGCCAGGGCGGCAACCAGCAGTTGATGCAGCACGGTGCCTTTGGGGCCGGCAATGGCTTTGCCTTTGAGTCCGGCCACGGTGCGCGGACCGTTTTTACCAGCCACGATGGCAAAAACATCGGTCGGGCGCGAAACGCCGGCCACGATGCGCACGGGGTTGCCTTCGCCTTCTGCCAGCAGAACGGAGGTGGTGTTCATCACGCCGCCCATATCCAGGTCGCCACTGGCCAAGGCTTGTGCCTGCTTGGCGCCCGAGTTGATTTCAGGCCACTGGGCTTGCAGGCCCAGTGGCCTGAGGTGCTTTTGCAAAATGCCTTTTTCTTTCATCACCATCAATTGCAGGTTGAAGGGCGAGCGCACATAACTGATGCGCAAGGCGTTGTTGGGCTGGGCCTGGGCGCTGCCCGTGGCCAATGCGCAGAGCAGGCACAGGGTGAGGAAGAGACGACGTTTCATGAAAGCCTCCTGGATGTGGATCAAGAAAAGGAAGAAAAAAGCGAAGTCGCCTTGGGGGCGCTTGCTTGGCCGGAAGGGGTGTCGGGAGCAGAGGGGTGATGCGCCGCGTGCTGGAGGGCCTGCATGATTTGCTGCCGAATGGCGGGGGTGTCCCAAGGGGCATCCCACTGTTGGGTGATGCATCCGTTTTGCATCACGAACAGGCGCTGGCCCAGCGCAGTGGCTTCATGGATATCGTGGGTGACGAACAAGCAGGTGGTTTGCTGGGTGGCCATGAGTTCGCGCAGCACCGTTTGCAGTTCACGCCGCGTGATGGCATCCAGCGCGGAAAAGGGTTCGTCCAGCAAGAGCAGCTGGGGCTTGCGCAGCAAGGCTCGGGCAATGCCGACACGCTGCGCCATGCCGCCGGAGAGCTCGCGCGGCAGCAGGTCTTGCGTGCCTGCAAGCTGCACCTGCGCCAGGGCCTGCCGAATGCGTGCAGCCTGCTGTGGGCGCGCTTGTCCGCTCAGGGCCAGCCCCAGATTCTCGGCCACGCTCAGCCAGGGCAGCAAACGCGGGTCTTGAAACACCGTGGCGCAATGCGTGGGAGGAACGAGCACTTGCCCGGAATCAGGCTGCAACAAGCCCGCCACCACCCGCAGTAAAGTGGATTTGCCGCAGCCCGAGGGCCCTAGCAGACAGTTGACGCAGCCGCCTTTGAGCGTGAGTGTGATGCGATCGAGAACGTTCCGCGAGCCGAAGCGTAAGCTCGCGTCTTGCAGGACGGGCACAGGGGCCGCGCTGATGCGGCTCATTGGGCTCATGCGGCCACCTCGGGAAAACGGCGGCCCAGAAAAAGGGTGGCTGTGCGTTGAAACAGCCAATCCATGCCCCAGCCCAGCAGGCCGATCACTAAGATGCCCACGATGACGACATCGGTGCGCTGCAGCTCCTGCGCATCCAGAATGAGGTAACCCAGCCCGCTGCTGGCGGCGATCAGCTCGGCGCCGATCAGTGCGCGCCAGCTGTAGCCAAAGCCCAGGCGCAGCCCTGTCACCAGGGCAGGCACGGCGGCTGGCAGGGCAATGTGGCTCACATACCTCATGCGCGGCAGGGCCAGGCTGCGTGCCAGTTCGTCAAGCTCGGGCGTGATGTGGCGAAAGCCGCTGGCCGCATTCAAAAAGACCGGAAAGAACGAGGCCAGCACGATGATGCTGATCTGTGTAGCGTTGCCAATGCCCAGCCACAGAATCAGCAAGGGCGTGAGCGCCAATGGGGGAATCATGCGCAGCAGGCCCAGCACAGCCGTGGTGGAGTCGGCAAGCCAGCGAAACCGGACGGTGGCGCCCGCCAGCAAGATGCCCGTGCTGCAACTGATGAAAAAGCCGATGGCGATGCGCGTCAGCGATGCTTTTGTGTGCGTGAGCAAAACACCCTCTTGGAACAACTGCCAGGCCGTGGCGGCAACCGTCAGCGGCTTGGGCAGCAGATAGGCCGAAACCCAGCCACTGCGCGCAATGGCTTCCCACAGCAAGAGCATGGCCAGCATGGGCCAGGCGATGCGCAAGGTTTTGCGCAGCTTGTGGAACCATGTGGCAGCGCCTTGCATCAAAGCACCCGGATCACGTCTTCTGCCCGGGCGGCGAGCAAGGCATTGGCCAGCTCGAATTTGGCTTGGCGCCAGGCCTGCCGCTGTTGCTGTGAAAAGCCGGGCTGCTTGCTGGCACGGCCCAGTGCAACGAATTCTTCGGACAGAGCCCCTGCCATGCTTGAGAGCACAACACGCTGGCCGTGGTAGGCGAACTCGAAATGCAGCCTGCCCTGTACGCCTTCTTGCACCTGGGGGTTGCGGATGCCGGTATCCAGCTGGAAACGGTTTTCGCTCACGCAGCGGATGATGAGCTCCATGCAATCGCGAAAGCCCAGGCCCGGAAAAGCCGTGAGCACCTCAAACGCACGCCGTTGCGGCGGCGACTGCGGCGACAGCTGGGCAATGGCCCGTTGCAGCAGGCGAAAGCCCAGCACAACGCCGCCCACGGCGTCATAGCCGTGGTAGCGCAAGGCGTCTTGAATGTGAAAGCTCAAGCGCTCGTCTGCATCGCACAGTTCAATTTGCGGCGCCAGCCAGTGCTCGACGGGGATCAAAGTGCAAGGGGGCATGATGGGCGCGTGATGGAACCTTGTTGGCTGGGCTGCTGGAAGCGGCGGAGAAAGGCTTGGAGCAATGAGGCGCGTTGCTTGCCAGGCAGCAGCCCGGCAGAAACACCCGCATGAGTGAGCCGGTCAGGCAGCAATGGCATTTCCCTCGCGGGGAAGTCATGAATGTCTGCCGCCAGCGAAATCAGTTGAGTATTCTAAATGAGAGTTACTCTTGTTAACAAATCTGCTGCCGAGATGTTTCTTGAATGGGGCAGAAGAGGGCCTGCAGCAAAAGGAGCGCACTTTTGAAACTTTGGCTGAGGGGGCTAGCAAGCAATCAGGCGAAAGAGGGCAGGGGCTGGCGCTCGAACCTTTGGCAGCCGTTGACGATTCTGTAGCGTGGGCTTTTGGGAGGCTGAAGTGCAATGGGGCTGCCGGACGCACATCTCAGAGCCTGTTCAAAATCTCAACGCGAGGCGATTGGACAGAGTGCGGGATGGGGTGCAAGGCGCACCTCTTTGTATGTGGCGCAGTGCATGGCTCGTGCAACAGCCAGATGGTTGACAAGATTGGCAACGCCGCAGATCGCCCGCTTCCATTGGCAAGCGCCCGTGAGGAGATGTTGAACAGGTTCTCAGCGAGGGCGCGATGCACGGCGTCTGCCCATCGCAAGGGGGCCAGATGGACAAGGCGCCAAGGACGCGTTCGTATGCTCCTTCAAGCGCGATGAGATGGCGATCAGCTTCTCAAGGGAAGGGGCAAGGCATCAAAAAGCCGGGCGAGGCGCACATGCTGCGCACCGCAACCCGGCCTGGGGCAGATGGCGGGTGAACGATCAGGCCAGTTTGTTTTTCAGCAGTTCGTTCACTTGCTGGGGGTTGGCCTTGCCCTTGCTGGCTTTCATCACCTGGCCGACCAGGGCGTTGAAGGCCTTGTCCTTGCCGGCCTTGTATTGCTC
>JAUMWT010000099.1:0-1147 GCA_030529505.1 Allobrachymonas sp.
GTGAGGCGATTTCGCAGCGCGTGAAGCCCTTGCTGGAAAACCGCATGGGCAAGCGTTGGTGAGCTGGGTGCGCAGCCGCGTTTTTTACACATCTTCACCGCATGTTAGAAAACAGGAAACTTGTGGTGCCCGCGTGAGTCAAAGGAGCCGTTGGGGCTGTGCAGCGTTGGCCAGCCGCGTCACGTCATTGCGCATTTCACGTTGTTTTTCGAGGTTGCTCATGTCACACCTTTCTTTTCAGCGCCCACAAGCGTCTTCTCCTGCCGTCGATCAGACCGAGGCGGGCCTGTTGCTTTCGGCCTTGGCAGATGGCGAGTTGTCGGCTGCGGAGTGCGATCGCTTGATGCAGCATCTGGCCACGGCGCCTGAGTGCGATGCGCTGTTGCAAGCCTGGGAGATCTACCACATCGCGGGCGAGTGCTTGCGCACCGGCCGCACGAGCGAGATGAGCAGCAGTGGCGCGTTTTTGCAAGGGCTTCGCGCGCGCATGGCGCAAGAGGCGGCAATGAATGGCGTCGTACACAACAGTGCCGATACCGCCCAGCCAGAGCCAGCCCCGGCCCTCACGGACGTGGCCGTAGCGTCGGGGTACGAGGCGGCCAATGCCGCTGTTTTCCGCTGGAAGATGGTCGCTGGCGTCGCCTCTTTGGCCGCAGTGGCCGCCATCGGGTGGAACAGCGTTGCGCGCTTTTCTCCTGTCGGGCAGGGCATGCAGTTGGCCGAAGGATCGTCGGCGGCCCAGAAGGCGGCTGCTGCGCAGCAGCAGGCGCTGGAGGCTTTCTCGGGCGACGCCACCGAGCACTCGCCCCAGCGCCCCGTCGTTGGTATGCCTTATCCGGCATCGCCTGCGGGGCAAGGGCAGGTGCTGCTGCGCGATCCGCAGTTGGATGAGCTGCTGGCCCGCCAATACGCCCATACCTTGGCTTTGCAGCCGCCCGCGCCGTTCTTGCGCAACGCCAGCGCGCAGCAGCCAGGGCAGTAATGGGGTGGCCCCGGAAGGTGCCTGAACACACCTGCACGCACCGCGTTCCGGGTGGCTAGATGGTGTCGTCATGAGATATTGAGCCACAACATCAGGCAACGGATTTGAGCTGCTGCCAGGAAGGAATCCAAGTTCTTGGCATACCGAGTGGCAATGCCACGCCAT
>JAUMWT010000099.1:1157-1695 GCA_030529505.1 Allobrachymonas sp.
CCGATGGCGGTACAGATGCTTGTCAAACGTACGCGGCGCTTTGCGGTTCTTTCGTGGCGGAATCTGTGCCTGCATGCCCTGATGCTGCGCTTGTCGGACAACAACATCACTGTCGTAGCCTTTGTCGGCAATCAGATGCTCGGCCGTCAATCCCTCAATCAGTGTTGATGCTTGCGTGCAATCCGCCCGGGAACCTTCTGTAGCAAGGATTCTGACCGGCATACCATGCGCATCCACGGCCAGATGTACCTTGGTGTTGAGCCCCCTTTTGTACGGCTCATGCCCTGATTGCCGCCACGCGCGCCCGCCGCATGGGGATGCACCTTGCAGTGACTGGCATCAATCATCAACCACTCGAAGTCGGGTTGATCCACAAAGTATTCAAGCAAGGCCTCCCATCTGCCGCTATCGCGCCAACGACAGAAACGGCGATGGACGTTCTTCCAGTCGCCGTAATCGGGAGGCAGGTCGCGCCAAGGCGCACCGGTTCGAAGAATCCACAAGACGGCATTGATAAAGAGGCGGTTGTCTTTGGCGA
>JAUMWT010000040.1 GCA_030529505.1 Allobrachymonas sp.
AACCAACGCCACCTTGATCTCTACAAGACATTGCTTGAACTGCTCAGAGATGACCCTCTTTGATGCGTTTGCTTCCTAAGCCCTTCTGTTTTTGATGCGAGAGCAAAGGTGAGGGCAGGTTTTGACTTGCGCCTTTTCGCATGGATGGCGTGTGTGGAGGGCTTGCTCGCAGATGCGTAAAAAACGTTGTCTTCGAAGCATGGCGAGCATCCGGCTCGGTGCAAACTTTCTGCTGCTCAACATGGATGGGTAGAGCGAGCGAATAGGCCATTTACAGGCATTACTCAAGCGTTCGGCATTAAAAGAATAGAAGGAGGCGCGCAATTTCGATAAGAGGACAACAGGGAAAAGAGAAATCGGGTATGAGCATCAGGCTCTCCGAGTAGTGGGCCCACTCTCTTGGCTGGCGATGGTTGTAATGGTTTGTTTTGCAGGCAGAGCCGCACCATCGACGGCTTGTCAGCGCAAAACATCAGTGTCAAGGCGTGTCAGGTAACGGAAAGCTTCATTGTGCTAAAACGATTTGTATCAAATTCAAGGGTTTGAAATGGATACCTGTCACAGCACTTCGCAAAAAACCGCTAACTGCTTGCCCGAACTGCCGCGCCGCCGACTCTTGCTGGGGGCAAGCTTGGGCGTGGCGGCCTGGTTGCTGGCGGGGTGCGGCTCGGCACCGCGCCGGGTGACCCAGGTGCTCCAACCGCCGGGCACTCGGCGCGGAAGTGTTCCCATACCGAATTTGCCCGCGAGCAGCGCTTTGCAATTGGATGCGGCCCGGCGCGAAGAAGCCGTGGCGCGCGCCATGCTCGCCATCAATGCGCCGTATCGTTACGGCGGCAACACGCTTGAAACCGGCTTTGATTGCAGCGGGCTGGTGCAATACGTATTCAGCGGTGTATCCGCTGGTCGTCTGCTGCCGCGCAGCACCATCCAATGGGCGCGCGCCAGCCAGCCGATTGACGAAGGCCGCCTGCAACGCGGCGATTTGGTCTTCTTCAACACCCTGGGCGCGGCCTTTTCGCACATGGGCATCTACATCGGCGGACGCGAGTTCGTGCATGCGCCTTCCAGCGGCAAAGGCGTCAGGGTCGATAGCCTGGACAAGACCTACTTCTTGACCCGCTTCAACGGCGCACGGACGGTGTTTGCCCTCTAATGCTTTGGTTTTGGGGTGTTGCCGTCTGTTGGGCAGCTTGCTTGGCGGCCAGTTCCTTTGCGGAGCAGGGGCGCTATAAAAAAGCTGTTCAGAATCCTCTCACGGGCGCTTGAATGATGGAGGCGGGCGGCTCGCTTCGTGGCAAATCTTGTCCAAGCCTTGCCATGTCGCACGGGCCATTCACTGCAATTGCGCCTTGCATCCCACCCCGCTCCTTGTCCAATCGCCCCGCCTTGAGATTGTGAACAGGTTCTAAAGTGCGAGCACTAAAAAGTGGCCTCTGCGTTGATGAGCGGTAGTGTTTCGATGGACGAATGGCGCCTGCACTTGATGGCAAATAAGTACCATCTGGGAAAAAGATGTCTGCTTGGTCTCGTCTCTTGAACTCTGCGCTCCGTATTGGTTGAGCTAGGCTCTTGACGGTAGAAGCTTTGGCTTTTGTTGTGGATTGTCCCTTCTTTGGACTATTCGGTGTGGCGCTTGTCGCAAGCCGCTTTTTCAGAAATGATGGCATTTGCTTGTAACTTGATTTTTACTCTGAATGGGATAAGAAAAGATGCCCATTGATAGAAATGTTTATAAATAGTAGTGTGAAATAAATCATTTATTGCTGTGTTGCAAAAAGGGTGGCTGTGAATTTTTATTTCAAAAATTTCCAATTTCAATCCGGATTGAATCGCTTGTCAGCTTGCGAAACTGAGCGGGGGGTGACCTTGATCGAGCTGATGGTGGTGATAGTCGTTTTTGCCGTTTTGGCCGCATTTGCAGCGCCCAGCTTTTTTTCCTTGATGGAACGCTGGCGTGTACGCCAAGTCAGCGAGGCTTTGCAGTCCACTTTGTATTTCGCTCGTTCGGAGGCGATTAAAAACGGCGGCAACGTCGTGATTCAGAGATTGACGCGAACTGAAAATGCTGCCTGCACAGGTGGCAGCAATGTGGCCGACTGGGATTGCGGCTGGATTGTATGCAGTGATGACAACGGCGATGGCAAGTGCGATAGAGTAGAGGACGTTCTTCAGCGTTATGACTCTCCGCCTGGCGTGCAAGTAACCCGGACCAGTGGCGCCGAAACGATTCGGCTGGATCGCTGGGGGAGCGTCAAAGGCAAGTATTTGGGGTTCAGTCTGGTTCCCAATGGCAAGTCAATCAATGATGCATCTGCCATAGGTGTTTGTATGAGCAGCGGTGGGCGTATCAGGGCCATTCCTTCTTCTCAAATTCCCTGCGGAGAGTGATTTTCATGATGAAGTCGATCAACTTCAATTCTCAAAAGGGCGTTGCGCTGCTCGAATCTCTCGTGGCATTGTTGGTTGTGGCTTTGGGTATATTCGGAATCTTAAGCTTGCAAATACGTACGATGGCCAATACCCAAACTTCAGTGCGGCAAGCACAAGCGATTCGTCTGGTGGAAAATTTAAGCGAACGCGTTCGCATGAATCCCAACTCTTTTGTGAAAGAGGTCGCCTCTGGTTACAACATAGATTGGAATTCCAAAGGAGACGACAAGCTTAATTGCAATGAGGGCTGCAGCCCGCAAAACCTTGCAAAGGTTGACGTGGCGGCATGGAAAGAGTCCGTGCAGGCTGCGCTGCCGTTGGCTGATGCCAAAGTGTTTTTCGTCAATGATGAAAAGGGTGTTGAAGAAGGTGCAAGGCGGCAGTTGGGGGTGTTGATTGCCTGGCGTGAAAATGAGTCAGCCAAAAATGCAGATGATGATAATTATTCGAGATACTTCAGGCTTGGAAGCAGAGACATATCCGACACGGAAATCCAGTGTCCGGAGGGAAGAACATGCTATTTGCAGTTTATTCAACTGGCTGCGCGCTGCGTAGCCAATGACAATGCCGGTCCAGGTCAGGCTCAAATTTATTGTGCAGACGGTAGCGTGCAAAAAATAAGCGGATCCTGAAAAATATCCTGTTCGATAGTCATGAGTGAGAATTGATATGTTGCCCCAATGCTCAATGCCAATGCAATGCAAACAGCGGTTTTTTTGCGTTTCTGCCATGCGTAAAGAATCGGGTATGACGCTCGTGGAGTTGATGGTCGGCCTCGTTATCGGTTTGCTGGTGGTTGGCGCGGCCGTTGCTGGGCTGATGGCTTCGCGTAGTGCGTCTGGAACGGTTGGCGATGCCACGCAGTTGCAGCAGCAGGCTTCGTATGCTTTCCGCATCTTGGGACAGCAAATCAGGCAGGCCGGTTCTCTGGAGCTCAATTTAGATGTTGAGAGGGTGGCAGGCTCCAGTACTCCTCTTTCTGCAGGTTCTAAAGTGGGGTTCAAGGTGGATTATACTCAATGGGATCAAATCATCGAAGGAAAAGATTCTCCCGGTGATGCTGAATTTGCATTGACCGTAGGGTATAAAAATTATTTTGAGGATCAATTTGACACTTCCAGCAAGGCGACATTATTTCGTGATTGTCTCGGAGAAGGAGGGGGGAATGATAAAGGAGTTTATCCTTCCCATATTATCAATCGTTTCACTGTCCGAGATGGTGCTCTCATATGTAACGGCGCTACCGGCAGCACACAGGCGATTATCAGAAACGTAAACGATTTCAGGGTGCAATATTACGTACAGAGTGATGCTGCAGCAGGTGCGCCCAAGTTGAAAAAAGTCAATGCAGCAGGCGTAGAGAAATGGGCGGACGTGGTGGCCTTGGAAGTTTGTCTTGACTTGGTGGGAGATGTCCCTGTGGATTTGCCTGCTGATTCTACTTATAGAAACTGCTCCAATGAATCGGTCAGTTATGGCGGGCGAATTCATCAAGTGTTCCGTAACGTTTTCCAATTGCGCAGTCAAGGCGTTCTTGGGTAATGGGGTTTCCTCTCGATGCATTTTCATGACTGCCATAATGTTATGAATTATTCTCGTCAATTTGCTTCTCTTCGAAACGCACGCCAGCGAGGCGTTGCATTGTTTGTCGTCCTGGTGCTCGTCATGTTGAGCATGCTGCTGGCGCTCTGGGCATCGCGCTCGGCATTGTTCAACCAGATGATAATCAGCAATGATGCTGATTATCAGCGTGCATTTGCTGCGGCCCAAGCCATGCTGCAAGACGCGGAGCTGGATATGCTGCGTGTAAAACCCAATGGCGAACTGTGCGTCAAGATTCCGGGCAAGCCCAAGATCTGCCGAGCATCCGGGGTGCTGTATCCACCACAAGGCTCGGAAGAAATTGATCCCTTGATAGCTCAACTCAGCGGTATTGCCGACACTCAGTGCAAAGATGCCCTGTGTGCCAAGCGTGGAGCAGACTCCAAACATAGAGGCCAGGACTTCTGGAACAATGCTGATTTGATGAAAGAAATGCAAAAAGAGGGTGTGGGCGCGCGTTATGGTGAATATACCGGTGCCGTCCAGGGTGCGAACACTGCCGAGCTGGGCGCTGCCGGCAGCGCCATTCTCAATCAAACCGGAAACGGCAGCACAGGCGCCTGGTACTGGATAGAAGTGCTTCCCTATAGCGATGCCGCGCAAAGCGCCAGCCTCATTGAGGGCAATGTCAATAATCTGCTGCCGCTCAATGCCAATCCCTTGGTGGTTTATCGTGTAACCGCTATTGCTTACGGGCGCAAGAAGGGTACTCGCGTGGTTTTGCAGCAAACCTTCGTACCGCAAAAACTTAAAAATTGATCCCATCCAGTGGAGAAAACTGCCATGTTCAAGAAAACCGTCATTCACCAAGCCGTAAGCAGTGTGCTGGCAGCATCCATGCTGCTGACTGGCACACAAGCCTTCGCTGCTCCACTGGAGTTGGCCGATACGCCGCCTGGCTCTGGTCATAAGCCACCCAAGCCCAATGTGATTATTTCGCTCGATAACTCGGGTAGTATGCGTTGGGATATTAATGAATGTGATACGGCAGAATTTCTGAGAACATATCATCCTGAAAAATACCGCGTGGAGAATGGTGAGCTTTATATTCACGAAAGTCGCAAGCAGTATTGGTGTTTGTATGAAAACAATAGTGGTGGATATGCTGTTGGCGGGAATTTTTCTAATGTAAAAGTTCATAGGCGTGCTGCGACCCAATACAAGCTTGGTGGTAATTATTTTAAGGCTAAACCAGGTGAGCCTCGCATGAATATTCTCAAGCGATCATTGCGCTCAGCCATTACTTCGCCTGCTGCTGTGCCCGAGGGTTCAATCCGTTTGGCTTGGCTGTCTATGCATAAAAATCATGGTGAGACCATGGATGCCACCAGTATTGTTCGTGGTGCCGCCAATTCGATGCGAACCTTCGAGGGTGAGCATCGCAGCAATTTTCTAAGTTATTTGGATAGTTTGTTCGGAAATGCTTTCACGCCGTCTCACCGGATTATGGATCGGGCTTTTGCTTATATGAGTGATCCTGCTTTGAGTATAGACAGCCCTTGGGCCAAGGAGCCGGGGGTGCAAGAAAAGCCCTATCTGGGATGTCGACGTGCTTATCATATATTCTTGACTGATGGCGCTTGGAATGCACAGTGGCATCACAGACCTTCGGATAACCTGGACGATCAGCCCAATTCAAACGTTGGTGGCAGTGGTCAAGCTTATGATCCTAATGCCGATTGGGCGAGAGTTTTCAAAGGATCGGATAGTGGCAACCTGGCCGATTGGGCTTTCAAGCATTGGTCGGTGGATTTGCAGCCCAATATTCCCAACGAAATCGAATTGCTGCCTGAATATAAAAACGCCCCAGATACAGAAGTAATTGGTGGTGTGACGGTGCCCAAGTTCTGGAACCCCAAATACAACCCTGCCACCTGGCAGCATATGACCAATTTCACCATTGGATATGGCAAATCAGCTTATGCTTGGGCCGCCAAGCCGAGGTTCGATCAAACCTGGGTCACGAAGCCTGCCAATGTGTTGGCTGATAACTACGGCGGTGATTTTGCCAGTTTGTACCAGGGCAGCGTGAGTTGGCCTAGTTTGGATATTTATGGGAGTAAAGAGGCAAACCGCCAATCGGATTTGTGGCATATGGCGCTTAACAGCCGGGGCAAGTTTTACCCGGTGGATAGCGAGGCGCGCTTAACGACGGCATTTACCGAAATTTTCAAGAAAATCGCTGCTGACAATGCGCCTGGCACAACCTCAACCACTGCCAGTGGTACCAATAACGTCTATACGGATGTTGGCTTGTATACCAGTGGCTTTGACTCGGCCAAGGCATGGAAGGGCTTTGTTCAGTCGTGGACGCTCAAGACTGATGGCACCCAAGTTCCCAGCTCCGGCTGGAAAGGCAAAGGCGGCACCCAGGAAACCACTGCTGATAAGCTTGATAATCTCGGCCCTGAGGATATAAAGAAGCGCCTGATCCTGAGCTTCAACGACGTGACGAACCGTGGCGTGCCTTTTGTCTGGAAGGATGCATCTGGCAATCTGGCGCTTAGCCCTGCGCAGCGCGAGGCGCTTTCTGGCGGGCAGCCCGATAGCGATCCCGAGGGCGAAAACCGCCTGAACTACCTGCGCGGCGACCGCACGCAGGAAAGCAACGAGAAATATCGCAAACGCCAATCGCGCCAAGGCGATATCGTCAATTCCAAGGTGTGGTATGTGGGCAAGCCCGCTAGCGGCTATGGCGACGCTTCGTACCTGGAGTTCGTTAGAACCGCTCGCAAGAAGGCAGACGATGCCATGATCTACGTGGGTGGTAACGATGGGATGCTGCACGGCTTTTCGGCCAAGGATGGTCGTGAACGCCTTGCCTATGTGCCCAAAGGGGTATTGCCCGCTTTGCGTGAGCTGACTTTGCCCACTTATGGCCACAAATTCTTCGTGGATGGCTCGCCCTTCGCAGGGGATATAAAGGTAGGTTCCAAGTGGAGAACCATGTTAGTGGGTACGCTCGGTGCTGGCGGGCGCGGTTATTTTGTGCTGGATGTGACAGATCCCAAGAATTTCACCGTTGAGAATTCGGATTCGGTGGTGGTGCTGGATGCGACGCAAGTGCCTCGTGACCAGAGCGGCCAGCCAGATGCTGCCGGGGTAGATGCGGATCTGGGCCATATCTTCAGTGACCCGGTGCCGCATGAAACGTATTCCCTGCGTGCTTCACAGGTGGTCAAGATGAACAATGGCCGGTGGGCGGCCGTGTTGGGCAACGGTTACAACAGTGCGAATGAAAAGCCCGTGCTCTACATTCAATACCTGGATGGAGACAAGAGCGTGCACAAGCTGGCTCCAACAGTAGTTGGTGATGATGCGCTGGCCAACGGGCTGTCTGCGCCCCGTGTGGTGGACATCAATGGTGACGATACCCCTGATGTCATTTACGCTGGAGACTTGAAGGGCAACCTCTGGAAGTTTGACGTGACCAGCGACAAGGCCAGCGAGTGGGGCGTGGCCTTTGGTGGTGAGCCCTTGTTCAAGGCTTGTGCGCGCAACAATGCAGGCGAGGTGATTAAGCCTTGCAAGCCACAGCCCATTACCGCTGCGCCCACTGTGCGCGTTAGTGAGTCGGGCCGGGGCATGATGGTGGCTTTTGGTACGGGGCAAAACCTGAGCATTGCAGATCGTTCCAACACAGATAAGCAAGCTGTTTATTCCGTATTGGATAACACGCGCTATCGCTTCCGCGGTGATGAAAAAAAATATCTGGCAGTACACCCAGGCAAAAGGGCCTCCGCAGGGGCAGCTGCTGTACCTGCCCCGCAGGCATTGCCTTGGGATGTGGATTTGGTGAATCAAACG
The DNA here is from genome assembly GCA_030529505.1 of Allobrachymonas sp. Classification (GTDB taxonomy): domain Bacteria; phylum Pseudomonadota; class Gammaproteobacteria; order Burkholderiales; family Burkholderiaceae_C; genus Brachymonas. The sequence continues at coordinate 7,843 of JAUMWT010000040.1, forward strand.
GTGGACACGACTGAGCATGTGGGCCAAGGCGTGAGCACAGGCACGAGCTTCTGGAAAACGGGCAACAAGACTTTGGACTGGAGCAATGAAGCCAGCAAGGGTTGGTTCATGAACCTGCCAGTGGCCGGTGAGCGCGTGCTGCAAGCCATGGGCTTTTACGATGGCAGCAACATTCTGGTGGTCAATTCGCTGGTGCCAGCCAGCGGCTCGGGCGACTTGGAAGACGAAACATGCAGTGCAACGCCCAATGCGGGCAAGCGTTTCTTGACGCTGGTCAATATCCTGACAGGCAAGCCGCCTTCAGTGCAGTTGATGGATCTGAACGGTGACGGCCTTTACAACGCTGAGGATTTGGGCGTGGCGCGAATGTCCTTGCTGCCAGATAGCTCAACCATCGTCAAGGGCGAGCGCGGCGCTGTGGTGACCAGTTCAGGCGCAGGCAAAGCTTTGCCACAAGAGAACAGGTTGGCTCCCCTTCCCATTCAGGCAGTGCGTCCGAGCTGGCGTCAGCTGCAGTAATCAAGGAGTAGCAGAAATGGCATTTGTAGGCACTCATTCGAAACATGTGCTGGGCAGAGCTAACTCGGGATTCACGCTGATTGAGCTGATGATCGTGGTGGTGGTGATCGCGATTCTTTCGGCCATTGCCTATCCCTCTTATGTGGAGTATGTGCGTCGTGGGCATCGGGCTGAGGCACGCGCGGGCTTGCTGGAGGCGGCGCAATGGCTGGAGCGCGCCGCAACTGCGCAAGGAACGTATCCACTGACGGCGCAGTTTCCGGATGGGCTAAAGACAGTTGAGGGAAGGCGCTATGTCATCGCACTGGACTCCAGAGATGGTGCGACTTTTACACTTACAGCCACGCCGCAAGGCGCTCAAGTTGGCGACAGGTGTGGCGAATACACTTTGACGAACACGGGGTTGCGGGGAGCAAACAATACGACTGGCGGTGCAACTGTGACGGATTGCTGGGGCAGATAAGGAAAAGCCGCTTACTTAACTTATAAAGTGCGCTTGATGCACGGCATTCGTTGCTTGATCTCACGTTAGGCCACACTTCATGTGTGGCTTTTTTATTGATTTTTAGGGTAGAGATATGCGCATTGGTGCCTTTTTAGGCTGACTAAAAACTGTAGTGCAGGAAGTGCAATTTCGTAGCTTTTCGCTTCAGCAGGGACGCCGGTATCTGATGGAGCACTCAAGCGCTTGCAAGGACAAAAAATCTACTCTTATAGCTCTTGAAACAGTAAGAAATGTCCTAACATTGGCACTCATCAGGGGAGAGTGCTAACAGTCTCAGAGTTGTTGGCCCGTTTTTCCCTGTATCACTTTGCTAGTCTTGCTGCGTTGAACTGTGGCTGAGAGCGGAGCAGCGGATGCTGCTTTTCGTTTTACGCGAGCAAGCTGTTGCAGAAGTGAGCATTCCCGATTTTTTCATCGTTGATTCATTAGCAAGGAGTTTTTCATGAAACTGCGTCCACTCGCCGATCGCGTGATCGTCAAGCGCCTGGAGAACGAGACCAAAACCGCTTCCGGCATCGTGCTGCCCGATAACGCGGCCGAGAAGCCCGATCAGGGTGAAGTGCTGGCCGTTGGCCCCGGCCGTGTGGAAGATGGCAAAACCGTTGCCATGACCGTGAAGGTGGGCGACCGCGTGCTGTTTGGCAAATACAGCGGTCAGGCTGTGAAGGTGGATGGCGAAGAGGTGCTGGTCATGAAAGAAGATGATCTGTTCGCCGTGGTTGAGAAGTAAATTCATTGCAAGACAGGGCACCCGTCCGTGCAGCTCACGGCTCTGAGCTCCTGGCTTGGATGCCACAAGCGCTTCGAAGCGCTTACGGGTCTAAGCCCTTGACCTTGTGGGCTTGCTTCAGGCAAGCTAAGCCAAGGCGAAACTGTTTTGCCCTCTGGGGCGCATAGATATTGAATATTGGAGAATTTTGAAATGGCAGCGAAAGACGTTGTGTTTGGTTCCGAAGCCCGCACCCGCATGGTGGAAGGTGTGAACATTCTGGCCAATGCGGTCAAAACCACCCTGGGCCCCAAAGGCCGCAACGTGGTGCTGGAGCGCAGCTTTGGCGCCCCCACGGTGACGAAAGACGGTGTGTCGGTCGCCAAGGAAATCGAGCTTAAAGACAAGCTCATGAACATGGGCGCGCAAATGGTGAAGGAGGTCGCTTCCAAAACCGCTGATAACGCTGGTGACGGTACGACCACTGCGACCGTACTGGCCCAGTCCATCGTGCGCGAGGGCATGAAGTACGTGATTTCGGGCATGAACCCCATGGATCTGAAGCGCGGTATCGACAAGGCTGTTGCCGCCTTGGTGGATCAATTGCAAAAGGCCTCCAAGCCCACCACCACTTCCAAAGAAATTGCCCAAGTGGCTTCCATTTCGGCCAACTCCGACGAGTCCATCGGCAAGATCATTGCCGACGCCATGGAAAAAGTGGGCAAAGAAGGTGTCATTACCGTGGAAGACGGCAAGAGCCTGGACAACGAACTGGCCGTGGTTGAAGGCATGCAGTTCGACCGTGGCTACCTCTCGCCCTATTTCATCAACAACCCCGACAAGCAAATTGCTCTGCTTGAGAACCCCTTCATCCTGCTCTACGACAAAAAGATCAGCAACATTCGCGAACTGCTGCCTGTGCTGGAGCAAGTGGCCAAGGCCAGCCGTCCGCTGCTGGTGATCGCCGAAGACGTGGACGGCGAAGCGCTGGCCACGCTGGTGGTCAACACCATCCGCGGCATCCTGAAAGTGGTGGCCGTCAAGGCGCCCGGCTTTGGCGATCGTCGCAAGGCCATGCTCGAAGACATTGCTGTGCTGACAGGCGGCAAGGTCATCGCTGAAGAAGTGGGGCTGACCCTTGAAAAAGTCACGCTGGCCGATTTGGGCCAAGCCAACCGTGTGGAAGTGAGCAAAGAAAACACCACCCTGATCGATGGCGCAGGCAAGGCCGACGACATTCAGGCGCGCGTGAAGCAAATCCGTGTACAAATCGAAGAAGCCACTTCCGATTACGACCGCGAGAAGCTGCAAGAGCGCGTGGCCAAGCTGGCCGGCGGCGTGGGCGTGATCAAGGTGGGCGCTGCCACCGAAGTGGAAATGAAAGAGAAAAAAGCCCGCGTGGAAGACGCTCTGCACGCCACGCGCGCTGCGGTGCAAGAAGGCATCGTCGCTGGTGGTGGCGTAGCGCTGCTGCGCGCCCGTCAATTGGCTGGTGAAGTCAAGGGCGACAACCATGACCAGGACGCCGGCATCAAGCTCGTGTTCAAAGCCATTGAAGCGCCTCTGCGCGAAATCGTGGCCAACGCAGGCGACGAGCCCAGCGTGGTGGTGAACAAAGTGCTGGAAGGCAAAGGCAACTTCGGCTTCAACGCGGCCAACCACACCTATGGCGACATGATTGAAATGGGCATTCTGGATCCCACCAAGGTCACACGCACGGCGCTGCAAAACGCGGCTTCCGTGGCAGGCCTGATGCTCACCACCGAGTGCATGGTCGCCGAGGCGCCCAAAGACGAAGCCCCTGCCATGCCTGGCGGTGGCATGGGAGGAATGGGCGGCATGGACGGCATGATGTAAGTCATTTCGTCGTCGGCTAGAGGTAGCCTAGTGGCTGCCTCGTGAGCCGATGAGGAACTGAGCCACTCAACCCGCAGCGCTTGATGCACTGCGGGTTTTTTATTGAGGGTGCCATTCAGTGATGTCGTGGATAGGTATGGCTTGGAATAGAGCGCGTTAAGCGAAGCAGGGCATTGGACGCCTGCCCAGGCAAAGGCAGGATCTGGTGGATCAAGGAAGGGATCCAGCAAGTGCGGCAGATGGAGCCGTGATGGTGTGCTTTGATGCAAAGCCCCCGCGTTTGCATCGGCAGCGCCGTGTAAAAGAATGCATGTTTTGAGCGGGCTACCGTGTCTTGCATGTGCGCTCGCTAGAATCGGCAAGCAGCTTTCTGCTTTGTAATGATTTTTTCTGAAAGTGAACCATGCTGAACAATAAACTGCTTCTCCCGCTTGTTCTGGGCAGCGCCTTGTCCTTGCAGGCTTGCAACAGTGCCGCAAAAAGCAGCGATGCTGCCATGCAAAAGCCTGCTGAACCAGCGATGCAACAGGCGCAAAAGGGCTTTCGCTTCAGTCAAGCGGAAATGGCCGACATCGCCAATCCGAAGAAGCTGTCTTGGCGCGTGTTCTACGCCAAGCCGTCCGAAGGGCCTGATGCCGCTTGGTTCGATGCGGTCAAGCGCGGCGATTTGGCAACCGTGAAAAAAATGGTGCAGCAAGGCCAGAATATCGAGGCCAAAGACGAAGCCAGCCTGGGCCAAACCGCATTGGGCTGGGCTGCCTTCATCGGCTATGAAGACATGGTGGATTATTTGATGGCCCAAGGCGCTGATCTGTGGGCGACCGATCGGGGTGATGTGTACAACGTGCTGAAATCGGCCGTGCTGGGCAAGAATACGAATATCGTGAAGAAAATCTATGCCCGTCTCAAAGACAAAACCAATTTGAACGATCAAAGCGTGGAAAGCGACGGCGAAACTCTGGTGATGGTGGCTGCCAGCAACAACCGTCTGGAAACGGTGAAGTACCTGATTTCTCTGGGCGCTGACCTCAACCTGGTGACGACCGAAACCAACAAGAGCAGAGGCGCCTATAACCAAAGCGCTCTTTCCTATGCCTGCACGCGCGGTCATACCGAGATGCAGAAGCTGTTGATTGCGCACGGCGCCATCAACCACCGCACCGGCAAGCCGAGCTGCGAATAAGCCGGCCACAAGCAGTCACGGTTGCCACTGTGCAGCGTGCCTTGCTCGATACAAAAAGCCGCCTGGAAACAGGCGGCTTTTTGTACGCTTGACTGATTGATGTGCTTGCCAGCCAGCGGGTATGGAGAATTCATCCCAATTCGTACACACAAAGCCAAAGCGTGTGTGCACCTTGAAAGGGCGAGTCACCCCTTGGGCGCTGAAGGTGCGGGGCTGAGGGAAAGGCCTGTTTGCATCTTTTTCACATCTTTTTCGCATCTTCGGCTGGCTAGGGGTAAGCCATGCGTGCACCATGCATGTGCTGCGTGCATTTCATATGGGTTGCTTACGCTTGAAGTTGGAGCTCAGCCTGGGATTTTGATTTTTGGGCTGTTTGCTGAATGGATGAGTCCCCAGGGCCTGTTGGTTTGGGAAGCAGGGCCGTTGTATTCAGTTCTCTTCAATGGTCGGCTTTGTTTCTTGGCTGCGGTTTGCCAGTGTTGCAAAACGTCTGCTTGCCTGATTCACGCTGCGCTGCACAAGCGAACCGCTATCATTGGCCGGTCTGTTTTTGTGTGTACGCATCAATGAGTCCTTCTTCATCCAGTTTCGAAAACACGCCTCAATTGTCGACAGATGCGCTGGTGCACGCCGCGCCGCTGATCCGCCAGTATCAGGGCAAGATCATCGTGCTCAAGTACGGCGGCAATGCCATGACGGAACCCGCTCTGCAGCAGGCTTTTGCGCAAGACGTGGTCTTGCTGCAAACCCTGGGCATGCACCCGGTGGTGGTGCATGGCGGGGGGCCGCAGATCGAATCGGCCTTGAAACGGTTGGGCCTGCAGGGCCAATTCATTCAAGGCATGCGCGTGACGGATGCACAAACGATGGGCGTGGTGCAGTGGGTCTTGGCGGGCGAGGTGCAGCAGGATCTGGTGGGTCTGATCCAGCAAGCCGGCGGCAAGGCCGTGGGCCTGACGGGGCGCGACGGCGGCATGATCCGCGCCAGCAAGCTCCAGCTTTTCGTCAAGGACAAAGACGATGAAGCCGCCAAGCCCGCGGACATCGGCCAGGTTGGCGATATTGCGGCCGTGGATGCGCAGCCTTTGCACACCTTGATCGCAGCGGGCTACATCCCGGTGGTCAGTCCCATTGGCTTGGGCGAAGCGGGTGAGAGCTACAACATCAATGCCGATGTGGTGGCTGCGGCCGTGTCGGTGGCCTTGCAGGCTGAAAAGCTGCTGGTGCTGACCAATATCGCAGGCGTGCTCGACAAGGCGGGTGAGCTGCTGACCGAGTTGACGCCTGCGCGCATTGAAGAGTTATGCGCCGATGGCACCATCTCCGGCGGCATGATTCCGAAAATCGCTGGCGCGCTGGATGCGGCCAAGCGCGGCGTGAAAGCCGTGCACATTCTGGACGGGCGCGTGCCGCACGGCATGCTGCAAGAGTTGCTGCTCGGTCAGCCCTACGGTACCATGATCCGCTCTTGATTGGGATTGGGGGAGAAAAACTCATGCGTGTGTTATTGGTGGAAGACGATCAGATGCTGGCCACAGGCATCAAGCAGGGTTTGGCGACGGCGGGCTATGTGGTGGATGTGGTGGAAAGCGCTGAAAGCGCGCTGGACGCCATGACTTCCGACAGTTTCGACGCTGCCATCATCGATATTGGCCTGCCGCAGATGAACGGCATGGAGTTGACCCAACGCATGCGCCAGCGCGGCCAGACCATGCCGGTGCTGATGCTGACGGCGCGCGATGCCTTGCACGACCGCGTGCAGGGGCTGGACGCAGGCGCCGACGACTACATGGTCAAGCCTTTCGAATTGCCCGAGTTGCTGGCGCGGCTGCGCGCCTTGTTGCGGAGATCGCAAGCTGCGACCACCTCGGTGTTGACGCTGGGGCCTTTGTCGATCGATACCGCAGCGCACCAGGTGCTGGTGGAGGGGCAGCCGCTGGACGTGGGGCCGCGCGAATGGACGGTGCTGCAATACCTGATGCTGCATGCGCCCAAGCCCGTGAACAAGGAAAAGCTGCTGCAATCGCTCACGGGCTGGGACAAGGAGATCACGCCCAATGCGGTGGAGGTGTATGTTTCTCGCCTGCGTGCCAAGCTGGAACCTTATGGCATCGCCTTGCGTTCCATTCGCGGTTTTGGTTATCGCATCGAACAGCGCCAGTGAGGGCTTGACACAGAGCGGGCGGCCAACTGGTTCTCATGAATCCCGGCTCTGGCAAAACACATGTGCCAATGTGCGCCGAGTTGGCAAAGCAGGCGCGGCTTGGGTATTGAAGCTTGAACCAAGTGGTCCAAGTTGCTCAAGCATCTGCTGCTGATGCGTCAGATTCCCACCGTCTTTTCATGTCTTCTTCCTTTGATCACTCTCCGCAGCCGGCGCCGGCCCTGCATGGCAATGCCGACAAAGTCAGCCCGGTGCGCTTGCAGCGTCGTTTGCTGCTGCTGCTGATCGTGCCTTTGTGCTTGCTGGGCCTGGTCAGCGGCTGGATTGATTACCGATCCGCCAGCACCGCTGCCAGCCAGCAAGACGAGCAATTGCAGCAACTGGTGCCCTTGCTGGCCGATTCCATCATCGCCGTGGGCGCGCATGCGGACGATCCGCCGGTGCTGCTGCTGGCCCCGCCGGTAGAAGAATTCCTCAAGGAACGCAACGGCCAGGTCATCTACAAAATCTACACGCCCAAGCGGCACGTGTTGCATGGGGATGAGAGCCTGCCTTCGGTGGTGCCGCTCACGCGCGAGCCTGAATTTTTCAATCAAGACATCAACAACACCAGCTACCGCATCGTGGTGCAGCGGGTGCCTTCGGTTGCGGGTGATGTGGTAGTCGAAGTGGCCGATTCGTCCGACCCGCGCAAGCATTGGTTCAAGCAGTTGGCCATGAAGGTGCTGCTGCCCAATCTGGTCATGATTGGCTTGGTGGCTTTTTTCGTGAGCTGGGCCGTGCGCCAGGCCTTGCGTCCTCTGCGTGATTTGACGCTGGCGATCGAACGGCGCTCGCCGCGCGACCTGAGCAGCATCGACGAGCGTGGCATCCCGCTGGAAATTCGTCCTCTGGTCACATCGCTCAACTGGCTGTTTCGCATGGTCAACCGCCAATCCGAAGCGCAGCGCCGCTTCATTGCCGATGCCGCGCACCAATTGCGCACGCCCATTGCCAGCCTGCAAGCGCAGATCGAGGCCTGGAGTGAATCCATCAAGCATCAACTCGCCAACGACGGCGATTCAATTGCTCCTTTGCCTGACGCTGTAGACGAGGCAGCCCAAGCCCAGGCGCAACTGGTGTGGAGCGAGAACGGGCAAAAGCACATGGTGCAGTTGCCGGTGGAAGAATTGCAGCGTCTGCGCCTGGCCACGCGCCGAACCTCGCAACTGGTGCATCAGTTGCTCTCGCTTTCTCGCGCCGATGCGGCCGACACGCTGGAACTGCAACAAATGCAGCCGGTGGACTTGCAAGCCTTGTGCGAAGACGTGCTGGAGCGCCATCTGGACGCCGCTGCGCAAAAAGGCATCGACTTGGGGCTGGAGGTGCAGGCGGTGAGCGTGCGCGGTCACGCCCTGTGGCTGCAAGAACTATTGAGCAATCTGCTGGACAACGCCCTGCAATACACGCCAGCGAGCGGCATCGTCACGATTCGCTGCGGGGTGCTGGCGCAGCAGGAGGCACTACAAGCCACGGCAGGCAAGGGACTGAAGCCGCAGCGCCCATCTGCGCCCAGCACGGTGTATCGCGCCTTTTTGGAGGTGGAGGACAACGGCCCGGGCATTGCGCCAGCCGACAGGGCGCGCGTGCTGGAACGTTTTTTCCGCCTACCGGGCAGCAAGGTGGAGGGCACGGGCCTGGGGCTGCCCATTGCACGCGAGATCGCCGTGCGCCATCGCAGCGAGCTGTTGCTGAGCGACGGCATGGCGCACGATGAAGGGCCGGGCTGCGGCCTGCGTGCCACGGTGTTGTTCGCCCCCGACCTGCTGTTGACTTTCCATGCACAAGATGTGCCAGCCGATCAAGCCGATACGAAGGCTTTGTCTTAGATATCGTCGTCATGAGATATTGAGCCACAACATCAAACAACGGATTTGA
>JAUMWT010000041.1 GCA_030529505.1 Allobrachymonas sp.
CTTCGATCTCGATGGCCTGAATGTTTTGCCAAGGGGGCACGGGCCAGCGCAGGGCTTCGAAAGCGGCATGCGCCAAAGGCATGCGCGCGGCCAGGGCCGAGCGGTTCTGGTAGGCCCATTGCCCGGCCAGCGTGAGCGCGCCCAGCACGATGCCTGCGGCCAAGCCAGCCCGCACCAAGGGCTTGCGCCAAAAGGCCCGGCGCTGCGCATCGCGCATGAAGGCGAAGGTTTCGTCGTCGCTGGCCGTGGCAGCGGGGGCCGTGTTGGCGCGCGCCGCCACGGTGCTTGCGGAGGGGGCTGCACGAGGGGGCGTGTGGCTGGGCGCCTGTGCGGCATCGGCTGCCGCTGCGTTGCCTGGGGTGGATGCAGCGCAGTCTGCACGGGCTGCGTCTTTGCCCGTGGCGGAATCGCTTGCGGGGGGCAGCAGCGGCTGCGCTGGCGAATCAAGCCCGGGGGCCGCTTCTGCCTTGCTCGATGGGCTCAGGCTGGCTGCGCCAGGCGTGGGCGATTGGCTCGTTGCCGCCGGGGCGGGCAAAGCCGGTGGTTGCGCGCGCGGCTTGGCTGCCGGGCTGGGCGCTGGGGCCGATGGCGATTTGAAAGGCCGCAGCAGCGCCTGCCACAGGGCTTTGAGGCCACGCGGCTTTTTGCCCTGGGCCGAGCCGGATGAGCTGGCGCGTTTGCGCCGGGCGCCGGATTTGCTTTTCAGCCGCCTTTGCTCGCGGCGGGCACGGCGGCGCAGCAGGGCCTCGGCCTCTGATTCCGTCTTGGCCGTAGGCTTTGCGCTTGCAGAGGCCGCACTGTTGCGCCCAGGCGCTGTTGTGCTTGTGCTGGCAGATGCAGCAGCGGCTGATTGAGCGCTGGCGGCTGTTGTGGATGGCCCATCTGCCGGTGCGGCGGCAGCGTGCCTGGCGGGCTGCCCATCGCTGCTTGCGTTTGCTGGCAGGGTTTCGGGCGATGCAGGCGGTACGGACGGTCCAGGTGAAGAGGCCGTTTTGGCCTTTGGCGCGGCCGCCGCAGCGGGCGATTCAGGCGCAGCAGCTTGGGCAAAAGCCGGTGAAAGGCTTGCGCTGCAAGCATCTGCATCGGTGTGGGCATCTGCGTCTTTGGGGGCTGGCTTGGGCGTGGTGTCGCTGCCGGCCTTGCGCGGCTCGGCCTGTGGGGCGGCGTGCTCACTCGCTTCGCTGGCGTTTTGCGCCGTCGTGGGCTGCTCACTGGCCTGAACGGGGTCGGCGCCGCTTGTTTCCCGGGCCTCAGTGGCTGGAGCAGCCGCATCCGTCGTTGAATGGGGCTGGCTGTTCGATGCGGAATCGGCCGGGGATGACGCGGAGCTGCCCTGAACGGATGCTGGCTCGGGCAGCAAGGGCGCTGGTGGGTTGGCCAGAGCTGGCGCAATGGGGGCAGGCGCTGTGTCGTCGGGCGCATCGCCTGCGCGCAAAAAAGGCGGCAAGGCGGGTGCTGCGGGCTGCGGATTGGGAAAAGGTTCGCCCTCTTGCCAAGGCAGCACGGCGTGCTTGGGCAGGGCAGGCGCGCTTGCGTCAGCGGCATGTTCAGCCGGTGCAGAAGGGGATTCGGGCAGTTGCACCCATTCCAGCATGGCAGGGGCGCTGAGGGCATCGTCCGCGCTGCGGCTGGCTGGGCTGGAATGTGAGCCAGCACTTTCGGACGAGGCCTTGTCGGCTGCTGGGCTGCCGTCTGTCCGGGCTTCCTGCGAGGTGCCGCTTGCGTGTTCGGCCGCCTGGGCGGATGCCGCCTCATCCCGGCGGGATGATTCATCCGTGAGTGCCAACAAGGCTGCAGGCTGTGCCGGCTCTTTGCTGCTGCGCAATAGGGCTGGGCTGGCGGCCTCGCCGCCCGTTCGCTCAGCCGCAGGGGCCGCGGGCGTGCTGGCTGAAGGGGCAGGCAAAGCCAGCTTGGCGGGTGCATCGTCTGCGGGCGTGGCCGTGCTGCTCGGCGGCGGGCTGGCGTTTTCGCTGGCCGCCTGCTGGGCGCTTGCCGCATCGGGCCTGGCCTGCGGCTCCGCCTTGCTGGCCGCGGCCTTTTTGGCAGCGATGATGGCGGCGATGCGTTCCAGCATATTGCTGCCGCCTGTCGGTTTGGCGGCCGGGGGGCTGGGCGCGCGCTGGGCAGGATGGGCGCTGGGTTCGGCCTCTGTGTTGGGCTGGGCCGTGCTGGCCTTGTCGGTGTTTGATGCGGGCGGCGTTTCGGCCGGGGGGCTGGCTTCGGCTTCGGGAGAGCTTGCCTGGGCTGTTTGCCCGGCAGATGCAGCCGTCCCGGGGCGCTGGGCAGTTGCTGGGGCGTGGGTTGTGACCGCTGCTGCCCTTGCGGGAGTGACTGCCGCTGAAGCGGCTTGCGGCGGCTCTTCGTCATCCACGACGATGGATAGCGTCTCCTTGGCCTTGTACACGGCTTGGCAATGGCCGCAGCGCACCCAGCCTTGGGCGATGCGCAATTGATCGTCAACGATCTTGAAAGCGGTGCCGCAGCTGGGGCAATGAGTGACGTAACGCATGGTGCTGCATTGTAGGGCGGCAGCGGCCGCCAGCCGCATGGCTGCAAGGGCGGTCAACAGGTGAGTGCTTCCTTTGCCCGGTGCGCTGACGGCGGCTGGCGCGATGCAAGATCACGGGCGTTTGTCGGTGGTGCTGACGGATGCGCAGGGCTGGCCTTGTCCGGCTGGCCTTATTGCCTCGCGATGAGATCTTGAACAGCTTCTTGGCTGCATCTGCCTCGTGCGTTGGCCAGGGCGCATCGAAAAAGAAAACCTGCAACCCAGCGCCCACATGAGCGAAGAGGAAAAGCCGTTTTCAGAAGACGCGGTTTTGAGGCGGATGGAGGCAGCAGCCGACAGCAATCAGTAATCAGCAACCGGCGGCTCTGCGTCGCTTGCGGCCAGCGGCGCGCCAGCAACGCATGTGTGCGCCCTGCGCCTGCCGCTTTCAGAGCCTGTTCACGATCTCAACGCGAGGCGGTTGGAGATGGGATGGGATGCAAGGCGCAAATTGCAGTGCATGGCCCGTGCGACATGTGCAAGAGGGTTGACAAGATTTGCAACGCCGCAGACCGCCCGCTTCCATTTTCAAGCGCCCGTGAGAAGATCGTGAACAGGCTCTCAGGCCGGGCGCTGCCCGGTGAGCAGCACCCAGCCGTTTTGCGCATCGGCCACGCTCAGGCGCAGGTAGGGGGCGTAGGCCGCTTGCAGTTCTTGCGTTTGGCGCTCCAGAATGCCGGCCAGCACCAGATGCCCGCCTGGGGCCACGTGGGCGCACAGCAGCGGGGCCAGCACTTTCAGCGGGCTGGCCAGGATGTTGGCCAGCACGATCTGGTAGCGGGCTTGCGCGGGTTCCACCAGATCGGGCAGGCCGCTGCGCACGCTGACCTGGTTGTTGGCGGCGTTGTCGCCCGTGGCGGTGACGGCGGCGGGGTCAATGTCCACCGCATCTATTTCGGCGGCACCGAACTGGGCCGCGCCAATGGCCAGAATGCCCGAGCCGCAGCCGTAATCCAGCACGCTGGCGCCCTGCACCGTTGGCGCCTGGCGCGCCAGCCAGCGCAGGCACATGCAGGTGGTGGGGTGGGTGCCGGTGCCAAAGGCCAGGCCGGGGTCGAGCCGGATCAGGTGCTTGGCTTGCGCGGGCGCTTCGTGCCAGCTGGGCACGATCCAGAAGTCGTCCGTGATGGCCACGGGGGTGAATTGCGATTGCGTCAGGCGCACCCAGTCCTGCTCGGGCAGGGCTTCGATGCCCAGGATGTGGCTGCCTGCAAAAAAGTCTTGCACTGGCAGCAGGCGGGCGGCTTCTTGCGCGGCGGCTTGCGTGGCAAACAGGGCGGTGATGAGGGAGCGTTGCCAGCCCTCTTTGGGCGCGGGCAAGCCGGGTTCGCCGAACAGGGGCTGCTCGGCGTCGGTCTGGGCGTCGGCGTCTTCAACGGAAACGCTCAGCGCATCCAGCGCCTGCAAGGCGTCGCTCAAGGTTTCGACCTCGGCTTCGGGGCACAAAAGGCGCAGTTCAAACACGATGGCGTTCCTTCATGGTTGGGGCCGAAAGCAGCCGGCTGGAGCTTGCTGTCTGGCAGGCCGACGGCTTATGAGGCATTGGTTGAGTCATTGAATAGGACCGCCCATCTTGCAACACCAGGGCGCGATCTGGCGGGTGGGTCGCATCTGATAACAAGCCTGGGCGAAAGCGCAAGCCTGATGGCCGGGTGCCGATGATCTGCTGACGGCGCGTGGCCTGCTTTCACGGGCGAGCACCGCATTCGCCGCTGAATGCACGCGCCCTTTGCCTTGAATGCGATGCTGGCTGCGCCATGCGGGGGTTCGTCTTTGGAGCGCCACGGACTTGCTGCCTGTGGCTTGGCAACTTGCAGACTCACGATCTGTTTGCACAAGCATGCGAAAGCTGAAGCACCCGGGTGAGCGATGAGCCCAGCGATTGATTCCAAACCATTGCAGCGATCCAATCGCCAGGCCGTTTCACATGCTTGAGCGGTTTGGCGTTTGGGGCCGCTGTGAATCGATGCAGCACAGGGATACGTGGCATCTTCTCCAAGGCAGGCGGAATAATCGCTTGCGCGCCAGCTGCCAGATTGCACCGGGTGCCGACATCACGCAGCCATCCGTTTGTGCAGCAGATGGCATGGTGTGAGACACGCCCCTGCTGGCAAGTGCTTGCTCACCGCGAGCGTTGCGCCAGCCACTGCTCCAGGTAGTGGATGTTGGTGCCGCCTTCGATGAAGCGCGCATCCACCATCAAGTCGCGGTGCAGCGGGATGTTGGTGTTGATGCCCTCGATCAGCGTTTCGCCCAGCGCCGTGCGCATGCGCGCCATGGCCTGCTCGCGCGTGTCGCCGTAAACAATGAGCTTGGCGATCATCGAGTCGTAATTGGGCGGCACGCAGTAGTTGGTGTACACGTGGCTGTCCACGCGCACGCCCGGCCCGCCCGGCGGGTGCCACAGGGTGATGCGGCCCGGCGAGGGGGTGAATTTGTAGGGGTCTTCGGCGTTGATGCGGCATTCGAAGGCGTGGCCGCGCATCTGGATGTCGCGCTGGCCGAAGGGCAGCTTTTCGCCAGCGGCCACCATGATCTGCGTGCGCACGATGTCGATGCCCGTCGTCCACTCGGTGAGGGTGTGTTCCACCTGCACGCGGGTGTTCATCTCGATGAAGTAGAAATTGCCGTCTTCGTACAAGAACTCGAAGGTGCCGGCGTTGCGGTAGCCGATTTTCTTGCAGGCGCTCACGCAGCGGTCGCCAATGCGTTCGATCAGGCGGCGCGGAATGCCCGGCGCGGGCGATTCTTCAATCACCTTCTGGTGGCGGCGCTGCATGGAGCAGTCGCGCTCGCCCAGAAACACGGCGTTTTTGTAGTTGTCGGCAATGACCTGGATTTCGATGTGGCGCGGGTTCTGCAGGAATTTTTCCATGTACACCGCCGGGTTGCCGAAGGCCGTGCTGGCTTCGGCGCGCGTCATGGCCACGGCGTTGAGCAGGGCCGCTTCGGTGTGCACCACGCGCATGCCGCGGCCGCCGCCGCCGCCTGCGGCCTTGATGATGACCGGGTAGCCGATCTTCTTGGCGATGCGCTTGAGCTCGTTGGGGTCTTCGGGCAGGGCGCCGTCGGAGCCCGGCACGCAGGGCACGCCCGCCTTGATCATGGCGTGCTTGGCCGATACCTTGTCGCCCATGATGCGGATGGCTTCGGCGCTGGGGCCGATGAAGGTGAAGCCGCTTTTTTCCACGCGCTCGGCAAAGTCGGCGTTTTCGGCCAGAAAGCCGTAGCCGGGGTGAATCGCTTCGGCATCGGCCACTTCGGCCGCCGCGATGATGGCCGGCATGTTCAGGTAGCTTTGCGGCGAAGGCGCCGGCCCGATGCAGATGGCCTCATCGGCGAGCTTGACGTATTTGGCTTCGCGGTCTGCCTCGGAATACACCACGACCGCCTTGATGCCCATTTCCTTGCAGGCGCGCTGGATGCGCAGCGCGATTTCGCCCCGGTTGGCTATCAGTATTTTCTTGAACATAGAGAGGGTCCCGCAGTTTGCTCAGACGCTGGCGTGGCGCGCGTGGATGGCTGGAGTGGCTAGCTACCCCCAGCGCGCCGTGCCAGTTGGATGGGGCTTGGGCGCTTATTCGATGACGAACAGCGTTTGGCCGAATTCCACCGCATCGCCGTTGTTGACCAGGATTTGCGTCACGGTGCCGGCCACTTCGGCTTCGATCTCGTTGAGGATTTTCATCGCCTCGATGATGCACAGCGTTTGCCCGACCTTGACGGTGCTGCCCACTTCCACAAAGGGTTCGGCGCCGGGGCTGCTGGCGCGGTAGAAAGTGCCCACCATCGGCGATTTGACGGTGTGGCCAGACGCTGCCGCAGCGGCAGGCGCCGCTTCTGCCGGTGCAGCAGGGCTTGCAGGTGCGGGGGCAGCGGCGGCGGGTGTTGCCGCAGGCGCCAGCGCCACGGGCTGCACGGGCGGCTGGGCGTAAACCACGGGGGCCGATTCGGCCGCCACGCTCTTGACGATGCGCACCTTGCCTTCGGCTTCGGTGATTTCCAGTTCGGAAACATTGGATTCCGAAACCAGATCAATCAGGGTTTTGAGTTTTCGCAGATCCATGGGTGAATTCACTCACTGTGTTGCCATCTACTGAACAGGGTTCTGGCAAAGGTCGCCTGCGGTTTGCGCACAGGGGCCAAAGACCTGGGGTCTGCCGTTGACAGCTGGGTTGAACAGACATGCAATGCAAGTTGTGTATTTTGTCACAAATAGGCATTCGGGGAGCCAAAAGGCTCTATCTCTCACAAAAAAGCTCGGAAAAGTGCAAAATTTTCGGTAACAGCGCCAAGTTGCCCATTGAGCGGCCAGGGTTTGGGGTGGGAGTGGTTTTGCAGCGCCAAAACCCAAAGATGGCGGCAAAACAGGCGTTTTGCCAACCGATGCGGGCCAATGCGCCAATTGCACCAATTGCGGAGCAAAGGCTGGCGGCAGTTGCCGAGGCAACGCAAGAAGCCTCAAGCCGTGCGCTTCTGAACTGAACGTGCGCTTGAGTGGCCCCTGGCAGCGCGTTGCGATCGGCAGCTTCAGAGGCGCCCCGGGCGGCTTGCCAGTCAAATGCCCCAGGTCACATCGGCCTGGGCCGTTTGGCTTTTGCTCAGCATGTTCAAAAAAGGCAGGGCGCGGGTGTGAAAAGGCACGGGCGTGTCGGCTGCGCTCAGCTCGTCGGCGTCGGCCGTGCGGCCGCTGGCGGCGGCTTGCTGTTTGGATCGATCCATGGCTGCTTGCAGCGCGGCGATGGCTGCAGGCAATTGGGCTGCGGGGATGACGCCACGCTCACCCAGCGGATGCTTGATGACGGCAAAAATCTCTTCGGCGTGCGGCGCCAGCATCACGATTTCGCCAGCGGCGGCGGATTTGAAGCGTTTGAGCATGGGACTCTCCTTGCGGGCGTGGGTGGAATGTGGAGGGTTGTGTTGCCATTCATTCTATTGATGGATTGCTGGGTGCATCGGCCTGCAACAAGGCCTGCAGGCGATCAGCATTGCCGCGCAGCGGGCGGCCTTGCGCATCTTTGCCCAGGCTGCCGCGCTGGGCCAGCGGGCCATTGACGAGCAGGTGCACGCCCACTTCTTCTTGCAGGCCCTCGCACCAGGCGTGAATGCTCAGTGCATCCACCTCTTGCCCGTGCAAGCCGGGCACGCGGCTCACTTCGTAATCAATGTTCTGATCGATCAGGGCGATTTCAACGGCCTTGGCATCGTCGGCAAACAGCTGCAAATAGATGTCGCTCAAGCGTGTGGCGGTGCCGCGCCAAACGGCGCCGCCCACCAGCGGTTCGAAGGCTTGCAGGCGTTGCATCCACAAGAGGGCCAGTTCACGCAGCGCGGCCAGCTCGCGCGGCTGGGTGTCGGCGCAGAACAGGGCGATGTGCTCGCGCACGGCGTCTTCGATTTGCTCGTTGTCGGGCAGGGGCGTGCGGGCGGGCAGGCCCAGTTCTTTCACGGCGCGGCGCTTGGCGGCGGCGTATTCCAGCCCTTCTTCAATGATCAGGCGGGCGGCGGTGGGGGCAATGGCGGCGGGGTCGGGTGTCATCATGCGGGCAGTATGAAGGATGCGGACTGGGCGCGTGGTCTTTGGGCGTTTGCAGTTTTGCTTGGGCGGTGCTGCAAGCCCGCCAGCCGGGTACAGAGGGGTGTAGATGGGCACAGCTGGGTGTGTTTGCGGCTTGGGGCCATCGTTTGCGTCGTGCGCGGTGATTTTGCATCGCCATTCGTGCACGGCGGCATCCGGGCGATTTTTGCTTCAAGGCCGTGGGCGGCGCACCTGCAAACAGCGCCCCACCGGGGGCAAGCCGCTGGGTATCTGCCGTGGCGGCTTGGCCTGCGTGCAGCGGGTGGCCTGTGCTGGCCGGGTGCGGTCTGTTTGCCTGCGCTGGCCCGGTGTGGTCTGTTTTTTCGCCAGGCTCGTGTGCGGGCAGGCAGCGGGCGAAGCGCCGATGGCGTGTTGCTTTGTGCGTTCGGATGCAGCCGTGCAAGGCGGCTCGTCGGGTGCCGGCGCTTGCGCACCATTCACTGTACTTCGTGCAGCCGTCAATACATCGGCGGCTCGCCCGGCGGGCGGGTTTTGAAGCGTTTGTGCAGCCAGAAATATTCGGCCGGGCGCTGGCGCACCCAGTCTTCCAGATGGCTGTTCATGCGCTGGGTGTCGGCATGCACGTCGCTGCTGGGGAAGTCGCGCCACGGCTCGCTCAGGTGCACGGTGTAGCCGTGGGGCTCCATATAGGTCACGGCGGTGATGACTTGCGCACGCCCCAGCCTGGCAAAGCGCGAGAGCGAGGGGATGGTGGCTGCCGGCTGGCCAAAGAAGTTGACGAAGATGGATTCTTCCGCGCCAAAGTTCATGTCGGGCAGCAAGTAGAGCATGCCGCCTTGGCGCAGCGCGGCGATGATGGGCTTGATGCCGCCGCCTTTCCACAAAGGCAGGCTGTTGGGGAAGCGGCTGCGCCCGCGGCGCACCCAGCGATCCATGGCGGCATTGCGTTGCGGGCTGTAGATGGTGACGCAGGCGCGGTCGCTGAGCAGGGGCACCACGAGCATGCCGCCAGCGTCCATGCCCAGAAAGTGCGGAGCGAACAGGATGGTGGGCTTGGGCGCGCGCAGGGCCGCGCTGTCGCCCGCCAGGCGGATGCGGCCTTGCAGCAGGGCCTCGCTGCCGTGCCAGAGCCAGATGCGATCAAATAGCGATTGGGCCAGGCGCACGCAGTGCTGACGGATGAGGCGGCGGCGCTGGGCCGCGCTCAGCTCGGGAAAGCAGAGCTGCAAATTCACATCGGCCACGCGCTTGCGATTGCGCGCCAAGTCCAGCAAGCCATACATGAGCCAGCCCAGCGCCGCGCCCAAGGCCCGCCACAGGCCCAGCGGCAAATGGGCCAGCAGCGCCAGCAGGGCGTAAACGGCGCGCTCCACGCCGCTGGGCGGGGGCAGCGCCTGCGGCGGCTCCGGCTGGGGGGCTGCAGGCAGGGGCGCGGTGGGGCCAGGGGGCGCTGGCGTGCCGGGCGTGGGGGATGCTGCGTTGGGGGGCGTCACGCGCTGGGGCCTCCGGTCGTGGCGATGGTGGCGTTGGGGCTTGCCATCGTGGCAGCGAGCGAGCCTTGGGTGGGCGGGGCGGACGCCTCTTGGGTGGTTGCGCTTGTGCGTTTTGTGCGTTTTGTGCGTTCCGCCGGATGGGGGGCTGTGGGTGCAGCAGAGGCGTGGCCGTCCGCGCCATCGCTTGCTGCTGCGGCTGCACCCGTGTCCGCATTCGCATCCGTATTCGTTTCCGTCCCTGCATCCCCAAAGGGCCGGTCGCTTGCAGCATCAGATGCAGCCGCTGGCGGGGTGGCTGGCAGGGCCGCTGGCGCTGGGCTTGTGGCGCCACTTTCCGTTCCGGGCTGCGCGCGCGGGTGGCGGTAGCGGGCGTAGCTCCACATGTATTGCTCGGGCGCGCCCAGAATCAGCGCCTCCATCGCGCGGTTGATTTGCTCCACCGCTGTTTGCAGATCGGAAGAAAGCGGCTCGGTCATGGGCACGCAGTGCAGGCGGTAACCGCGCGCGGCGGGCAGACGCTCGCCCCAGACGATGATGGGCATGGCCCCCGTTTGATGCACCAGCTTGGCTGCCAGCGTCATGGTGTAGGCCGGGCGGCCGAAAAACGGCGCCCACAGCCCCTGGCCCTGCGGCGGCACGTGGTCGGGCAGCAGGCCCACGGCGCGGCCCTGGCGCAGTTCGCGCACCATCTGGCGCACGCCGGCCAGGGTGGTGGGCACAGTGCGCAGGCCGGGGCGGTTGCGCACATGCTTCATCATCTCACTCATCCAGCCCTGCTTGGGCGGACGGTACATCACGGTCAGGTCGCCGTATTGCGCATGAAAACGTTCGGCCACCATCTGCGCGGTGATTTCAAAGCAGCCCAGGTGCGGCGTCAAAAACACGATGCCGCGCCGTTGCGCGTAGGCGTGCTCGATGTGTTCGATGCCTTGCCAGAAAGTGGGCACGGGCTGGCCCAGCCACAGGCGGGGCAGTTCCAGCATCATGCGGCCGTTGTGGGCGATGCCGCCGCGCACCTGGCGGGCGCTCAGGCCCGCTTGGGCGCGGTTTTCGTTCCAACGCTTGCGAAAGCGGGCCGACAGGCCGTAAGCCAGCCAGCCCATCACGGCGCCGATGGCGTGCAAGAGCCACAAGGGAAAGCGAGATAAAAAACGGAAAAGGCCAGTCATGGTCTAAAACGAAACGGCTTGCAGTGTGGGCCGAAACAGCGGTTGAACGGCAGTTGGAGCAGCGTGGTGGGCGTTGGTGAATCCGTGCTGCGCTGCTGTGCGGTGCGGGCGGCTGGGGCGTTTGTGGCGCTGCGCTTGGCTGCGGCACGCGCAGCGCCGATCAGGCCGGGATGCCCGCCACACGTTTCAAGCCGCACCGCCCACAGCGGCAGGAGCCCTGTTTGCGTAAGGGTCTGTTCGCGATCTCAACGCGAGGCGATTGGAGATGGCGCGGGATGGGATGCAAGGCGCAAATTGCAGTGCATGGCTTGAGCTATGGACAAGATTTGCAACGAAGCAGACCGCCCGCGTCCATTTTCAAGCGCCCGTGAGGAGATCGTGAGCAGGCTCTAACTATCCCTCGTCTTTTCGCACAAAATGCTATCATTTTGCGGAGCCGCCGAGTTAAGGAGCAACTTGCAGGGCGGCCCCATTCGCAGCGTCGGCATCGTCGCAAAAACCGCGCATTGTCGCATGCGAATGCGCAAACGCAGCCCTTTTTGCACAGGCTGCGTTCACTGCTAAAGCGTTCGCCAGACTTGGCAACGCGCTGGACATGCTTGCTAAAGGAAATCCCTCATATGGCGAACGACTTTCTCTTCACCTCCGAATCCGTCTCCGAAGGCCATCCCGACAAGGTGGCCGACCAGATCTCTGACGCCGTGCTCGATGCCGTGCTGGCGCAAGACCCGCGCGCGCGCGTGGCTGCCGAAACGCTGACCAACACCGGCCTGGTGGTGCTGGCGGGCGAAATCAGCGCCAACGCGCATGTGGATTACATAGACGTGGCGCGCAACACCATCAAGGCCATCGGCTACGACGACACCACCTACGGCATCGATTACAAGGGCTGCGCCGTCATGGTCTGCTACGACAAGCAGAGCAATGACATCGCCCAGGGCGTGGATCATGCGAGCGACGATCACTTGAACACCGGCGCGGGCGACCAGGGCCTGATGTTTGGCTACGCCTGCGACGAAACGCCCGAACTGATGCCCGCGCCCATTCACTACGCCCACCGCCTGATGGAGCGCCAAAGCGAGCTGCGCAAAAACGGCCGCCTGCCCTTCTTGCGGCCCGATGCCAAAAGCCAGGTCACCATGCGTTATGTGGATGGCAAGCCGCACAGCATTGAAACCGTGGTGCTCTCCACCCAGCACACGCCTGACCAGAGCGAAACCCCCACCAAGATGAAGGCCAGCTTCATCGAAGCCGTGGTGGAAGAAATCATCAAACCCGTGCTGCCCGCCGAGTGGTTGAAAGACACCCAATACCTCATCAACCCCACCGGGCGCTTTGTGGTGGGCGGCCCGCAGGGCGATTGCGGCCTCACTGGTCGCAAGATCATCGTCGATACTTATGGCGGCGCCTGCCCGCACGGCGGCGGCGCTTTCAGCGGCAAAGACCCCACCAAGGTGGATCGCAGTGCCGCCTACGCCGCGCGCTATGTGGCCAAAAACATCGTGGCGGCCGGCCTGGCGCGCCAGTGCCAGATTCAGGTGGCCTACGCCATCGGCGTGGCCGAGCCGATGAACATCACCGTTTACACCGAAGGCACGGGCGTGATTCCCGACGAGCAAATCGCCCAATTGGTGCGCGCGCACTTCGACCTGCGGCCCAAAGGCATCATCGAAATGCTCAATCTGCAACGCCCCATCTACACCAAGACGGCGGCCTACGGCCACTTCGGCCGCAACGAGCCGGAATTCACTTGGGAAAACACAGACAAGGCAGCTGCACTGCGTGCGGCTGCAGGCCTGTAAAGGCCCGGAGCGCAGCGTACGAGTGTCTGTGTTTCAGTGCAGGCTCATGTCGGCAAAGCCGACGTGAAGTGCCGTCGGCACGTGCCGGAGCTAAAAAAACCGATAAGGCGGCTGCTTTGAAAGCAGCCGCTGGGCGGTAAGCGCACCGTGCGTCAGCACGGAAATCGGTTGGCGTCGTAGGCAAAACACAGACAAGGCAGCTGCGCTGCGTGCGGCTGCAGGACTGTAAAAAGGCCCGGAGCGTAGCGTACGTGTCTGTGTTTCAGTTCAGGCTCATGTCGGCAAAGCCGACGTGAAATGCCACCAGGCATGTGCCGGCCTAAGAGCCTGTTCAAAACTTCCTTGCGGGCGTTTGAAAATGGGAGCGGGCGATCTGCCGTGTTGCGTGGGGTTGCAAGCCTGCTGTAAAGCGCCCCATCGGCTTGAGTACATTCAATACAGACACGTTCAAACAAAAAGCCCTGCTCGCGCATTGCTGGCAGGGCTTTTGTGTTTTCACCGATCACCGATGTCAATGCATGCGCCGGTAACGGGATGAGCCGTTAAATCCGCATCGGCATGACCACGTATTTGAACTGCGTGTTGTCGGGGATGGTGATGAGCGCCGAGCTGTTGCCATCTTGCAGGGCGATTTGCACCATCTCCTGATCCATGTTGGTGAGCGCATCGATCAGGTAGGTGACGTTGAAGCCGATCTCCATCGCATCGCCGCTGTATTCGATGTCGAGTTCGTCCACCGCCTCTTCCTGCTCGGCGTTGTTGCTGGCAATGCGCAGGGTGCCGGGTTCGACGTTGATGCGCACGCCCTTGAATTTTTCGCTGGTGAGAATGGCCGTGCGTTGCAGCGCGGCCAACAGCGGCAAGCGCCCCAGCACGAGGTGGTGGCGGTTGTCTTTGGGGATGACACGGTGATAGTCGGGGAATTTGCCCTCCACCAGCTTGGTGACGAATTCCATCTTGCCAAAGCGGAAGCGCGCCTGGTTGTTGGCAAATTGCAGTTCCAGCGGCTCGTCGCTGTCGCTGAGCAGGCGCTGCAATTCAAGCACGGTTTTGCGCGGCAGGATGACTTCCTGCTTGGGCACCTCAATGTCCAGCTCGGCGCTGGTAAAGGCCAGGCGGTGGCCGTCGGTGGCGACCAGGCTCAGCGTTTTGCCCTCGGCCACGAACAGGATGCCGTTGAGGTAATAGCGAATGTCGTGCACGGCCATAGCAAACGACACTTGCGCCAGCAGGCGCTTGAGCGTCTTTTGCGGCACGCTGAAGGCAGGGCCAAAATTGGCAGCCTCTTGCACCAGCGGAAAGTCTTCGGCCGGCAGCGTTTGCAGGGTGAACTTGCTCTTGCCGCCCTTGAGCACCACTTTGCCCTGGGCCGATTCGAGCGTCACGGTCTGGTCAGGCGGCATGCTGCGCAAGATGTCGATCAGCTTGCGCGCGCCCACGGTGGTTTGAAAGCTGGCGCTGTCGCCGCCCAGCGTTTCGCTGGTGCGGATCTGGATTTCGAGGTCGCTGGCCAGCAACTCCAGCGTTTCGCCCTGTTTGCGCAGCAGCACGTTGGAAAGGATGGGCAGGGTTTGGCGCCGCTCCACCACCCCTGCCACGGATTGCAGGGCTGCGAGAACCTGAGCCTGAGGGGCTTTGAAGACTTGCATGATGAAAAAGCCGAAAGATGAAAGAGAAAGGCCCACAGTCTGCCACAGCATCGCATGAGCCGATGGGTCGGTAGACCAGGCCAGAAGCCGTCATGGGCGGGCCCGCGTTGTGCCGGATGGCCGCCCCCAGCCGCTGGCAGGCATGATGCCGCCGCATTGTAACGACAACGTCACATCCCGAGCCTTTCTTCACACAGGACGCAGGGGCAAGGGTTTGGGGGGTCAAGCGATGGCGGATTGGACGATCGGGCGGCTGGCGCGCCAGTCAGGCCAGCCATGCTTGGCAAAAACGGCTGCGGGCGAAAGCGGGGGCTTGCGCCCGCTGTGTGCAGGCCGTGTTGCAGGTGGTGTGTTGCGATGTTCTCTGTGCGGCATCGAAGAGCCGCCGTTGGGTGGTGGGCTGGAACAGCGCTTGCGCCAGCACCTTGCTCCACCTGCACGGTGTGCGCCGCGTGCCGCATAGCCCTTGCCAAGCAGTTGGGGCCGCCAGAAGAAGCTGCGAACCAAGGCGCAAGCCCGGCGCGACAGGGGGCCTTGGTTCGCTGGGCTGGCGCTTGGAATGGCAAATGGCCGGGCCTGCCCGGCAATGGGAGCTTGCACATTCGCCTGCACAATCACTGGCAACAACACAGCCTGCAAAATCGCGCCATTGGCCTTTTCCTTTTCCTATTGGTCTTTTTCATCTGCCCCGTTTGGGCGCATTACGCTTCTTCTTGATGGCCTCTGCTTCATGAATACCAACGTCCACCCTTCCGAAGTTCTAGAACCCATCCGCCTCACCACCCTGGCCCACGGCGGGGGCTGCGGCTGCAAAATCGCGCCGGCCGTGTTGCAGCAGATCATGGCCGCCGTGCCCGCCGGGGCCTTGCCGCCGCAGCTGCTGGTGGGCACCGAATCATCTGACGATGCCGCGGTGTACCAAATCAACGCCACGCAAGCGCTGGTGGCCACCACCGACTTTTTCACGCCCATCGTGGACGATGCCTTCGACTTTGGCCGCATCGCCGCCACCAACGCCCTGTCGGACGTGTACGCCATGGGCGCCCAGCCCATTCTGGCGCTGGCGATTGTGGGCATGCCGCTCAAGCAGCTGCCGCCCGAGCAGATCGCGCGCATCCTGCAAGGCGGCGCATCGGTGTGTGCGGACGCTGGCATCCCGCTGGCGGGCGGGCACTCCATCGACATTGCCGAGCCGGTGTATGGCCTGGTGGGCCTGGGCCTGCTGGATCCGCAGCAGCTCAAAAAGAACAGCGGCGCGCAGGCGGGCGATGCGCTGGTGCTGGGCAAGCCGCTGGGCGTGGGCATTTTGTCGGCCGCCTTGAAAAAAGGGCTGCTCTCGGATACGGGCTATGCCGACATGCTGCGCGTCACCACCATGCTCAACCGCGCTGGCCCGGCACTGGCCCAGTTGCCTGCCGTGCATGCCATGACGGACGTGACCGGCTTTGGCCTGGCCGGGCATCTGCTGGAAATGTGCCGCGCCTCGCAATTGGCGGCGCAAGTGGACTTTGCCCGCCTGCCCCTGCTGGACTTGGCCGTGCAGCACGCACGGGCCGGCATCGCCACCGGCGCCAGCACGCGCAACTGGGCCAGCTACGGGGCCGAGGTGCAGCTGCCTGCCCATCTGCCTGAATGGCAGCAGAAGCTGCTCACCGACCCGCAAACCTCGGGCGGCCTGCTCGTGGCCTGTGTGCCGCAAGCCGTGCCGCAGGTGCTCGATATCTTCCACCAGCACGGCTGCGCCGAAGCGGCCGTGATTGGCCAGATGCAGACGGGCGCAGCCAGGCTGCGCGTGACCTGTTCATGATCTCAACGCGAGGCGATGGGATATGGCAAGGCTTGAATCAGGGCGCAAAAGACGCAGAAGACGCAGAGATTTCGCCAAAGCCGCAGAAGTTTTTCAAGTCGCTTTCACCGCAAAGGCGCAGAGGATGCAGAGATTCGCAGAGTCCTTTAGAGCCTGTTCAAAATCTTTTGCTTATTTGGATATGCTCAGTGGATGAGAGCAAAGTATCCAAGCGACATCAGCCGTGAGCAGTTCAAACAGATCCTTCCCATTCTGGAGCAGGCCC
>JAUMWT010000100.1 GCA_030529505.1 Allobrachymonas sp.
AAGAACAGTACGCCGTGGCGCAGAAAATTCTTGAAGAAAACCGCGACAAGATGGAGATGATGACCAGCGCCCTGATGAAATGGGAAACCATTGGCCGCGAGCAGGTGGAAGACATCATGGCTGGCCGCGAGCCGCAGCCCCCGTACGACTGGACGCCCAAGCTCCCGCCGCGTGATGGCGGCAGCGCCATGCCACCGGCCCTGCCCGAAACGCACCCCACGCCCAATCCGGGGTGAGTGCGCGGGGGGGGGGGGGCTTGGGGGGAGTCGCCTAACGCTTGCTCGGCAAGGATTTGCTGAAGCAGGGCGCTAGGCCGATCGGCGAACAAGCTTCTCGTCCTTGTTCCCCCCTTGTTGATGCATTGCTTGAAAGCGCCACATTGCCTATTTGGATGTGGCGCTTTTTCACGTCTTGTGCGGTTTTTCGGCAGTCGTTCGTGTTTTGCGCCGGGCCTGCCTGCCGTGTTGGACGATGGCCCTGTTTTTTCCTGAGCACTACTGATTGTTTTGTGATGAATCAACCACTATCATCCGATTCGGCATTCGTGCAAACCTGCTGGCAGGCCGGCCGCTTCAGGCTGGATTTGCAGCAGCCCCAGATCATGGGCATCGTCAACGTCACGCCCGATTCGTTTTCGGACGGCGGCCAGCATGCCGACGTGCGCAGCGCGCTTGTGCATGCCGAGCAGTTGATTCGTCAAGGAGCCAACATCCTGGACATTGGCGGTGAATCGTCGCGCCCTGGCGCTGCGGCCGTGCCGCTGGAAGAAGAGCTGCACCGCGTGCTGCCCGTGGTGCAAGAGGCCGTGCGCTTCAAGGTGCCCATCTCTGTGGACACTTACAAGCCCGAGGTGATGCAGGCCGTACTTGATGTCGGGGCCGACATCATCAACGACATCTACGCCTTGCGCTGGCGCAGCGGCCCGCAGGGGCTGAGTGGTGAACAGGTGGTGGCGCAGCACGGCCAGTGCGGCATCTGCCTGATGCACATGCACCGCGATCCGCAAAGCATGCAAATTCAACCCATGCCAGGCAGCAATGAGGAAGTGGTGCAAGCCGTGGCTGTTTTTTTGCAAACGCGCACCGATGTGCTGGTGCAACAAGGCGTGGCGCGCGATCGCATCGTGTGGGATCCGGGCATTGGCTTTGGCAAAACCGTGCCGCAAAACCTGGCCTTGCTGGCGTGGCAAGCGCGTTTGCAGCAAACGGGGCAGGCCGTGCTGGCGGGCTGGTCGCGCAAATCGACGCTGGGCGCCGTGCTGGAGGCTTTGCCGCCCGGCATCACCGATGTGATGCACCGCAGCGATTTGCTGCCGCACGATCGCAGCCTGGCGAGCGTGGCCGCAGCCTTGCTGGCTGTGGAAAAAGGCGTGCGCATTGTGCGGGTGCACGATGTGGCGGCCACACGTCAGGCTCTGGCCGTTTGGCGCGCCATGCAGGCGCAAGACGCGAGAGCGGCTTAGAGCCTGTTCAAAATCTTTTGCTTATTTGGATATGCTCAGTGGATGAGAGCA
>JAUMWT010000042.1 GCA_030529505.1 Allobrachymonas sp.
ACCGGCTTTTTGGCAGCCGCGGCTTTTTTCGCCACGGGCTTCTTGGCCGCTACGGCCTTGGCAGCAGGCTTTTTCGCCGCTGTGGTTTTGGCCACCGGCTTTTTGGCAGCCGCGGCTTTTTTCGCCACGGGCTTCTTGGCCGCTACGGTTTTTTTGGCGGGCGCTGCTTTTTTCGCAGCGGGCTTGGCAGCACTGGTTTTGGCTATCGGTTTCTTTGCAGCTGCAGATTTGGCTGCAGCTGCCTTCTTCACAGGTTCGGCTTTCTTTGCAGCCGGCTTCTTGGCAGTTGCCATGGATGATCTCCTTGAGGGTCACGAGACAAGGAACGCTTCCGGCAAAAGACTGAGCCGGAAACGACGCATGGCCCTGCACCCGCACGCAGATGCAAAGCCATGAATGGGAAAAACTCGCGCAGCAACGGCGCATCTTGAAAGCTCTATTGCGAAAAATCCGAAGGGAAGAATACGCCGCCAGCCCTTGCCACAAGAGGGCTGCGCCGCTGCATCTTCAAAAGATGCCTGCTGCCTGCAACTGGGCAGGGCGTGATTGAAAAAGGTGCGGCGCCGTGCAAGGCCGTGATCGCGCAGTCTTTTGTTGTGGATGTTTTCGTGCGCTGCGGCGGATGGCGAGAAGCGTTCGGAGATCAGCTTTTGGAATGTGCGCCGTGCGGAAAGCGGGGATGAAAAAGACGCCGCTGGCTGAAGCTGCCGGATGCGGCGAAAAAGAAGGGTTGCCGATGATGCTGCGATTGCAGAGCCTGTATGCCAAATCAACATGGTTGCTTTCCTGAGCCGCATTATGAAAGCAACCCTCATCAGATGCAAAGCTTTTTGATGACATTGCCGCGCGTCTGCGCGGAAATGTTGTGCTTTGGCATCGCCAGATGCCGCGCCCGCCATCGTTTGAGCGGCCCTGCGCACGCAGGCTTGCGCATTCGTGCGTGCATGGCATGCGTTCAGAAAGGCATGGATCGCGCATGCGCCGATACCCGATGCATTGATTGCAATGACCATGCATGCAGCGTGCACAGTCCGGTCTTCATGTGGCGGCACGCGCCCAGGCACAAGCCAGGCAAGCATGCGATGCATCAAGCGGCATGCGCGCTGCGCCGCATCAGCGCATGCTCGGTTCAACTGATCTGCCCAAGCGATGGCTGCAAGGCCTGCGGTGCAAAGCGCGCATCCGCCCAGCCCGTGAGTTGCTGCAAGCGCCGCCAATCAAAACCGGCGCCGGGATCGTGCTTGCGGCCGGGCGCAATGTGTTCATGCCCCACGATCTGGGCGATGGGGTAGTGCTGCGCAATGGCCAGCACCAGTTGCGCCAGCGCGGGGTATTGCGCAGCGTCAAAGGGCGTGCCCTCCAGCCCTTCGAGCTCGATGCCGATGGAGTTGTCGTTGCATTGGCTGCGCCCGTTCCAGCTGGATGCGCCCGCGTGCCAGGCACGATCATCACAGCTCACGAACTGCAGCAGGCTGCCATCACGCCGCACCACGAAGTGCGCCGATACCTGCAGGCCGCGAATGGTTTGGAAATAGGGGTGCGCATCAAAGTCCAGCGTGTTGGTGAAGAGCTGCTCGATTTGCGGGCCGCCGTATGCGCCCGGCGGCAGGCTGATGGAATGCAGCACCAGCAGATCAATGGCCGCACCGGCCGGGCGCGGGCCGAAATTGGGGCTGGGCACGCGCTGCGCCGCGCCATACCAGCCGCTGCGCCAACTGCTGTGCAAAGTGGCGGGGGATGGCTCAGTGGCTGGCGCGGCGCTTGACGCATCATGGACTGTATGGGTCGCATGAGCCGCATGGGCCGGGTCGGCGGCGGCTTTCATGCCGCATCGGCTCCATCGGCCAAGATGCCCAGACGCTCCATGCGGTAGCGGATCTGGCGCAGATTCAAGCCCAGCAAGGCGGCCGCAGCCGTACGGTTGAATTGCGTTTGCCGCAAGGCGCGTTGCAGCAGGGCTTTTTCATGCGCATCCAAAAAAGTTTGCAAATCACAAGGCAGCGGAATTTCTTGCGCCTGCAGCGGCTGTTCGGCTTGCGCGGCAAGCGGCGCAGCCGGCTGATGGGCCACAGCGGCAACTTCAGGGCTTGCCGATGTTCCCGCCGGCATGGCCGCGGCCGGCAGCAGCGCGCTTGCAATGGGCGCTTCGCCCAGGCCGGCCAGCAGATCGGCATCCAGCGTTTGCCCATCGCTCAGCGCCCAGCAGCGGTGCAGGGTGTTTTCCAGCTCGCGCACATTGCCGGGCAGCGGCAAGCTTTGCAGGCGCGTGAGAAAAGCGGGCGTCATCACCGGCATGGCGGCCTGGCTTTCGGCCGTGATCTTGCCCAGCAGGGCACGGGCCAGGGCCGGAATGTCTTCGCGCCGTTCGCGCAGCGGCGGCACGATCACGTCGATGACGTTGAGGCGGTAGTACAGGTCTTGCCGGAACTGGCCGGTTTGCACCATCTCGGCCAGGTTCTTGTGGGTGGCGCTGACGATGCGCACGTCCACCGGAATTTCTTCAGCCGCGCCCAGCGGCCGCACCTGCCGTTCCTGAATCACGCGCAGCAGCTTGGATTGCATGGAAAGCGGCAAGTCGCCGATTTCGTCCAGAAACAGGGTGCCGCCCGTGGCGCTTTGAAACAGGCCCTCGCGGTCGGCCACGGCGCCGGTATAGGCGCCTTTGCGCGCGCCGAAAAATTCGGCTTCGAGCAGCGCTTCGGGAATCGCACCGCAGTTGACGGCCACAAAAGGCCCATCGGCCCGGTGGCTGCATTGGTGCAGCGCGCGCGCCACCAACTCCTTGCCTGCGCCCGATTCGCCCCAGATGAAGACGGGGGCCATGCTGGGCGCGACCTTGCGCAGCGTGGCCTTGAGCTGCTGCATCTGCGCGCCCGAGCCGATCATACTGGCCAGTGCGGCAGGCTCTGGCGCGCTGGCGGTGTGGGGGGCGGCATGGGCCGCCGTTTCAGGCACAGGCGGCACGGCTTGCGCAGCGGCAGGGAGAGCAGGCGGCTGGCCAGCAGCCCATGCCACTGGAGCGGCAGGTTCAGCGGGTGCGACGGGAGCAAAAGGCCCCGCTGGTGCTGCGGCTGCGGGCAAGGCCACCGCATCAGCCGCAGCAGCGGTACCAGGGGTAGCAGCAGTGACAGATGCAGCAGGCGCGGGGTTGGCCGTGGTGCTCGTGGTAGCCAAAGCGGCCTGTGCCGCCTGCGCCACCACGCGCCGGAACTGGTCGAGGTTGACGGGCTTGCTCAAATAGTCAAAGGCCCCCACCTTGAGCGCGCGCACGGCGTTATCGGCCGAGCCGTAGGCCGTGACGACGATGCTGCGCTCGTTGCGCTGCTTTTGCTGCAGCCACTCCACCAGTTCCAGGCCCTGCCCGTCGGGCAGGCGCATATCGGTGACCAACACGGCGTAACGCTTGCGCTGCAGCAGGGCGCGGGCCTGCTCCAGATCGGCGGCGCTTTCCACCGCGTAGCCGCAGCGTTGCAGGGTGATTTCGTACAGGGTGCGCAAATCGGGCTCGTCGTCAACAACGAGCACGGCCGCGCCGATGGGATGGGTCGTCATGACTGGGGCGGCTCCTTACTTTTATACAGATCAAGAAGAATGGCCGGGATTATGCGGTGCTGCGTTGCCCGCATCCGTTGCATCAGCCGCGTCGGCAACATCGGCAGCAACATCCACATCGGCCGGGCCCGCCGCTGCAACCGGCATGAGCGTGATGGGCATGCGCACGAAAAAGGCATTGCCTTCGGCCTCTGCCTGCCCGCTCCCTTGGCAAGGCAGGGCCGCAGGCAGGTGCTGATAGTGCATGTCGGCACGGTGGCGCTGGCACAGTTCGCGGCAGATGTACAGCCCCAGGCCGGTGGAACGGCTGGGCCCGGCGGCAAAGGGCTCGAACAGGCGCGCCAGCACGGGCGGCGGCAGCGGCTCGCCCCGGCTCCACACTTGCAGGCGGGCCATGCCTTCGTGCAAGGTGGTGGAAACGATCACGCAGGCCTCGTCCCCCTGCGCGCCGTGGCGCTGCGCATTGTCCAGCAGATTGACCACGATGCGGCGCAAATGCTCCACATCGAAACGCACGGCCACATCGGACAGATTCAGCGCCAGGTGCACGGGCGGCGCATCTGGCGCGTGCTGCTGCAGCCATTCGTCGCAGAGCAGCTGCACGGTGGCATCCAGCGCCAGCGGTGGCGCTTCGGCCGTGGGGTATTGCTGCATGCGGGCGATGTCGAGCACATCGCTCACGATGCGGCCCAGGCGCTGCACATTGTCTTGCACCATGCCGTTGAGCTTTTTCTGCATGGGCTGATCCAGTTCTTCATCCAGCAACTGAGCAGCCTGGCCGATGGCGGCCAGCGGGTTGCGGATTTCGTGCGCCACCGCTGCCGACATGCGGCCCATGGCTGCGAGTTTTTCGGTACGCATGCGCTGCTGCACCTCTTGCATGTCTTGCAGATAGAGCAGGCACAGCGCTTCGTCGTCCGGATCGGCCGAGGCCGAAGGCCACACATGCCCACGCACCATGAGGTGGGTGGACGGCCCATCGGCCGCGAACAGGAAGACTTCGGACGAAGCGCCCTCGCCATCGGCAAAGCTCTGCTCGATCAGATGCAGCAAGGGCCCGATGGCGGCAATGCTTTTCAGGCGCCGACCAATGGCAGGCTCGTCGGGCGGCATGTGCAGCATCTGCTGCGCGGCCTGGTTGATGGCGCGCAGCCGCCCCGATCCGCTGACCACCAGCACCCCGTCGCGCACGCTTTGCACCACCATGTCTTGAATGCGGCCTTGCAGGCGCAGCAGCCGCCTCCCAATCGCCGCCTGGCTTTGCTGCACGCCGTAGTTGCGAGCCGCGCGCTGCAGAATCGACGTGACCAGAAACATGACCAGCATGTAGAGCAGCATCACCGCCGCTTGCAGCACCTGGCTGTCCAGATCGCTGTTTTGGTAGTCGCGCCAGCTCGCCAAGCCCATCAACAGGCTGGAGGCCATGACGGACAAGATCGCCAGACGTCGCGTGCCCAGCACGGCGCTCATCACCGGCGGCAGCGCCAAGAGCGGGGTGTAGTTGGCGATGGGGCTTTGGCTGAACCACACCAGCAGGAAATACACCAGCAAATCCAGCCCCAGGGTGATGGGCCAATAAGGCTCGAAACGCCGGCCCGGCGGCACGGGCGCCAGCAGCAGGCGCGTGGTCAGCGTCACCAGCAAATAGCCTGCGCACAGCGCCAGCAGCACGACCGACAAACTGCCGCGAAAGTACATGCCCAGCGCGTGCAGGATCAGCAGCAGAGCCGCCACCATCAAGCGCGCCGTCATGAAGCCTTGCCAGATGCGCAGGCTGGCCTGCGTGCCGTCGCCGGTGATGGCCTGCACCTCGTCTTCGCTCAGGCTGCTTTGAATCCACTGCGGCGCGGCCTTGGCCGCTACCTTGTCCGCCGCACCCACAGGCGCAGACGCCAGAGAATGTGGCGGATTGGGGGATGCGGAAGAAGCGTTCATGCTGGTCTGTCTTTCCGTTTCATTCTTCTGGATCATTCTTCTGACTCATGCCTGCGCATGAGGGATTCGATGCCAGCGGCGGGAGCGTTCGCGTTCGGCAACGGCTTCTTTGGCATCCTCGTCATGGGCGTGTTATTGGCACACATGCATTGGCGCAGTCGCTGAAGCCAGCGTTCGCGGGCAACTGGGGCCTAGTCACCAGACGCTGCCTGGCGGGCGTGCTCGGCACAGCAATAGGCGCGACCGGCCCACTGAACCACCTCGGTGTGCGGCGCATGCACACCGCACAACTGGCAGGGCTGCATGGCCTGCGCAGGCTGCGGCCGATGCCCACTTCCCGCTGCCCCGGCACGCACCGCAGCCGGCCCGCTGCTGAGCTTGCGCGCAAACGCCAGCAGCTTGCGCAGCACATGCCACCACACCAGCACCGCCACGACCAGGGGCAGAGCGTATTTCATCGTCATCCTTTCTGCTCGGGCGGAACGGGTTTCGCGCCGCACCGCTGGCTTGTTCTTGCTGTCCTTCATTGGCCTGCTGGCCAGCTGCTGATCCAGGGCATTGGCTGATCCGAGGGAGCGACTGATTCAACCAGCCCCGCGGCTGATTGGCAAGCCGCGAGCAGCCTGCCCGCAACCCGGGCACACGCCGCTAGCCCACCACTTGCGCAGCAGCCATCACGTTGGGCAACGGTTCGGCAGTAGTTCAGCAGCAGCCGGGGCGGCTCCATTCAGCCACAGGCGCTGGCCTGCCCTGCTCTGCCCCGTCCCCGTCACGCTGTCGGCATCTGGTGCTGGCGTGGCACAAAGCCCATGCCCGGCCGCCTGGCTAGCGCTTGCCGCTGCTGAAACCACTCGCGGGCCACACAGGCAGACACTGGCCTTACCGCCAACAGCATCGCCTACCACCACGCGCGCCTTCGCAGAAGCTGGCCACCCCTCCTCTGCCTGACACAAGCACACCGCCCATGTCGCGGGCATCAAGTAGTTCTCCAGCAAGTGTAGCGCCGCCTGCTCCATCTATATATAGGAGGCCTGTAAAGGGTAAGGGCCTGTTCATGCGCCTTCGTCATGCCCCTTGCTTCGCAGAAGCAATCTGCCCCCTGCCGCTCGCCGGGCGGCCAGCCCGCCTGCGTTTTGCGCCTTGCCACTGCCTTTGCGTTCCACTTGGGGCCGGGCATTTGATCGCGGCTCCATCACAAATGCCTGTCAAAGGCCGACACCCCGGCAACAATCCGCCCTTGCCGCCATCTCGCCCCGTACATCGACGAGCGGATGGCTTACCATTGCCCATCCCCCGCGGTACGTGCTCCGGCCACATGGCCCTGCTTCGCATGGCGCTGCCCGGCTCGGCCACCGGCTTCATGGCGAATGGCCTCGTTGCGCATCAATTGATTGGCCCCTGGCCGCCGCAGCCGCCCCATCTCCAACCGAATTTCATTGCCCACCATCATGGCTTCCACCCTCACCGAAAAACTCTCGCGCCTGGTCAAAACCATCAGCGGCCAGGCCCGCATCACCGAAGAAAACGTGCAAGACATGCTGCGCGAAGTGCGCATGGCCCTGCTCGAAGCCGATGTGGCCCTGCCCGTGGTGCGCGACCTCATCGCCCGCGTGAAAGAAAAGGCCATGGGGCAAGAAGTGCTCAGCAGCCTCACGCCCGGGCAGATGCTGGTGAGCATCGTCAACCAGGAGCTGGCTGCCACCATGGGCGAGGGCATCAGCGAACTGAACCTGGCCGCCCAGCCGCCCGCCGTGATTTTGATGGCCGGCCTGCAAGGCGCGGGCAAAACCACCACCACGGGCAAGCTCGCCAAGCACCTGATCGAAAAGCGCAAGAAGAAAGTGCTCACCGTCTCGGGCGACGTGTACCGCCCCGCCGCCATCGAGCAACTCAAAACCGTGACGCAACAAGTGGGCGCCGAATGGTTCCCGAGCACGCCCGAGCAGAAGCCCGTGGACATTGCCCGCGCCGCGCTCGACCACGCCCGCCGCCACTACTTCGACGTGCTGCTGGTCGATACCGCCGGCCGCCTGGCGATTGACGAAGCCCTCATGGCCGAAATCAAGGCGCTGCACGCGGCCATCCAGCCCATCGAGACCTTGCTCGTGGTCGATGCCATGCAGGGGCAGGATGCCGCCAACACCGCCAAGGCCTTCAAAGAGGCGCTGCCGCTCACCGGCGTGGTGCTGACCAAACTCGACGGCGATGCGCGCGGCGGCGCGGCCCTGTCGGTGCGGCAAATTGCCGATGCGCCCATCAAATTCGCTGGCGTGAGCGAAAAGATGGAAGGGCTGGAAGTGTTTGATGCCCAGCGCCACGCCGGGCGCATCCTGGGCATGGGCGACATCGTGGCGCTGGTCGAGCAAGTCACGGCCAACGTCAATCTGGAAGCGGCCGAAAAACTCGCCGCCAAAGTCAAAAGCGGCGACAGTTTCGACTTGAACGACTTTCTCGCCCAATTGCAGCAAATGAAGCAAATGGGGGGACTGGCCAGCATGGTCGAAAGCCTGCCCGCCCAATTGGCCGAACGCGCCAAAAAAACCGATCTGAATAAAGCCGAGCGCGATATTCGCCGCAAAGAAGGCATCATTTGCAGCATGACGCCGCAAGAACGCCGCAAACCCGAGTTGATCAAAGCCACACGCAAACGCCGCATCGCCGCCGGCGCCGGGGTGGAAGTGCATGAAGTCAATCGCCTGCTCAAGGAATTTGGCCAAATGCAAGAAGTGATGAAAAAAATGAAAGGCGGCGCCTTTGCCAAAATGCTCAAGCGCCTAGGCAGCATGCCCGGCCTGGGCGGCCTGATGGGCGGCGGCGGTTTTCCGGGCATGCCCAGGGGCTAAGCAGCATCCAGCGAATTAGAAGAGGTTTTACTGGCATCCCACATTAGCCATAAAAAATCAAATAAAAAAACAAAAGCCGTGCGCCCAAAACGCACGGCTTTTTTACGTTTAACACCAAGCCATCTACTCACCCCCAATCACCTTGCCCAACACAAGCAAACAAGAGTTTTGTTTGCACATTTTCCACTCATAGTCAACGCAGAAAAACCCTGAAGTTCACACCCCCCCTGGCTCCCTGCGACATCCGTAAGAAGAATTGACAAAAACCTGCAAACTGTGAAAATGCCACCGATCAAGCACCCATTTGTTATGCGATGCGCCTGGAGTACCCGGTTTGACTTGGCCTTACTCACAGCGTGATCGCCCAACCTTGGCACACCGCATCGCTACGACCTGCAAAACCCCCGCCGCCCTAACCACTCTGCCACTCACAACAGCAAAGCCCAAGCCCGCCTCAGAGCCATGAACAAAGACCTTCTGATCGTCAGCAGCGCCATCTGTGCAAGTTTGCTGCTGCCTTTTTTCTGCACCACTCCACCATACAGCGAAACAAAGAACTGGCCTCTACCCCCCATTGCCAAAGAAACCATCAACGGTGTGCACAACCCACTCCGCATCAAAGAATTTGTTTATCGCTACGGCGCATACGACAAAGAGTTGATGGAGGCCGACTATTTTTATGGATCATGCAGAGCATATTTATACAGCTTGCTAGAACCTCTTCCCCAAGGAGATATCAAACTTTACTTGCGTCAATTCGACAGAGAAAAATTGGAATCAAAGCGTAAAAGCAACAAAAACACATTGCTTGTAGTAGAAGATCAATCCATTTATACAACATGGATGCAACTGCATGAGTTCAAGCCCAGCATCTTCAACCCATTCGACCACAACCTCAAAAGACAGGAAGAGCTGGGGCAAATCATCAATCTTGAAAATCAAGAAAAATATTCATTTTTCCTAAGATGCCTGGACTTCATTAAAGACACAACAGAACCTTATAAGGAAAAAGCTTTAGTCAAAAGATCTGGCTGGGATTTCTATGAAGAATTTAAAAACAAAAAAACACAAGCAAAATACAATCAACTTACAGTTATCTCCGCACTCAACGACCCCAATACTTTAATAAGCATGATGGACTCTTGCTCAAGAAGCCATGTTTATTATTACAACGCCACACGAAATATTTTTTTCGAACTTACCTTTAATTTTGGGCGCATAAAAAACAACCCCAATCGTGCTTGTCGCTAACTTTTCTCAATCCAAATATAGGATTCCATCACATAAATTTCAATACTTATTAATCATAGTTCATCGACATCATGCCTCATTTTTTTGCCAAGAAAAAACACCGCTTGATATTTTCGATTATTACCACTATCTTTCTTTTTTTATTTGTATTTTATTTAGTTAATTTTTTCACAACAATACCCGACCAAGAGATGATGGAATTCCATAGACAAGCAGACTTGGAAATGAACCCAAAACGCGTATCGTGGGAATCTGCCGTTTATGAAAAAGGCACTTATCAAAAATTGGGAGAAGGCGGAACACTGCTCCCAGAAAAATATGATTATCAATACTGTAAAAGCAAAATGCACAAATTCCTCAAAGACGCCCCTAAAAAAAATACCATGACACACCTTCGCCAATTTGACAAAGAATTTAATGAATTATATAAACATCATTATGCAACCAAAACAATTTTAAAAAACTCACAATCAGCGAAGCCAAAAGAAAACAATATCAAGCCCCTTGTTATTAACGAAAGAATTCTAACAACCTGGCTCCCTTTGTCCGAGCTGGATTATGACTTATTCAATCCAGAGGCAAACCTTGGCGACGAGCATTTAAATAATTATTTAGACTATCTGGACTGCAAAGATTATTTAACCGGAGCAACAGACAAAATAAAAACAGGAATTAAAATTTATCCAAAAGAAAAATTTTATAGCTTGGCAACGAGAGGAATCCACAATTCAAAAACTCTTGCAAACATTTTACAGGACTCAGACAGCTTAATAAGAGCAGACATAAACGAGCAAAGAGTTAAATTGGAATATTACAGCATCAAATATAATGCCTATATTGAAGCCTACATAAAGTTAAGACCCCCATACGAATCATAACAATAATACTCAATTTATTCTTCGTTTGCCTGCACAACCAGCAAGTTTATCAACATCCTTTCACCCAAGGAGATATTACTATGGCACTTCCCAATTTCAAAAAAATTAGAGTAGTTATTTTTTAACAAAATAGCTTTACCTCTCAATTATCAAAACTTATAAGGCATTTCTCTCTGACAGAAAATTATAGAAAATCCCAAGTAAAGCGCGTTATTACAAATCTCTCTGGCAACTAAATATTTCAAGCAATGAAAAAAAAGTTTTTGTATCTAAGATTTCTATCTTTTTGTTTGCTCACGCTAGCAGCAAGTACAGCTTTTTTACATACACGCAATGAAAAAAAATGGGAAAACCAGACAAGGGCATCCGAAGCACATACTCACTCCGGTGCATCCAATCCGTACCGAACAGACGAATTTGTGTATACATACGGAACTTACGATTCGATAGGCGAAAGACGTAATAGCCAAAGATGTATTTTCTATATGTACTCTTTACTTTCCAATCAAGACAGTGACACTAAAAGCACATTGGAATATTTGCGCCAGTTTGATCAAGAAGATTTAAAAAAATTCAGAAAAAACATTCCTTCCACTCTATTTACGGCGAATAACAAGATAATCAAAAGCACTTGGATGTTCTCCAAAGATTTAAAGGCGGAGATGTTCGAATCTTTTAATGGAACATATGAAGCGCTTTCTGGATACATGGTACCAAACCCTAAAGAACTAAAACATTATGAAATATTCGATAACTGCCGCTCTTTTGGATTAGATTTAAGCTCCATAGACAAAAAACAATATTACAAACGCACTGGCTTTGTTTTTTTTGAAGAGTTCAAAAACAGAAGAACAAAGCGCAAATACAACCAAGACACCTTGATTAAAATCATTCAAGATCCAGAAACCTTGGTCAAAGTTTGTGTTTTCCGCAAAGGCACAAGAAAAGGAGGTGTAATTAGCAATTTTTACAGCACCAAATACAATGCTTATGTACTTATGGATGTTTCCAATGGAATGGTTTCACCCTACAAATGGATTCACCCAAGATGCTATTAACTTAAGGAGATTAATAATGACACTGCCCACTTTTCAAGAAATATGGACGCTTTATTTGTTTAACGCTAAACCTGGTAAACAACCAAAAAAAGACAATCTTTTATCAGAAAACATTATTAGGAAATTAGATCAATTTAGTAGTATAGAAATATCTGCCGTTGACTTCATGGAGAAAGGCAAGCCTGGTGGATTTATAAATGGCGCGCTTTCTTCCGTAGTCAGAAATTTTTTTGAACCTAACTCTACTCTCTCAAATCAACAAAAAAAACATCTTGCCCGAAATCAAGCCGCTGAAAGACAGTTATCTTCGCTACTCTGGAAAAGGTATCAGTGCGACTGATGGATCGATTTCTTTTAGCCTAAAAGAAATTTTGCTCTTGAACGAACAAAATTTAAATATCCACAAACCTGAACCGAACAAATATAATTCTTTTTCGCAAACCCAATTCCGCCCAAACGGAGAGAGTAATTATGCCTTTGCCCAACGGGTTCAATTATTCCAGACAACTGGATTTCAAATTGGAACGGCAGAAGGCGAAAAATACGACGAAGAAGTGCGGTTTGTACTGCATGCCGATGGCAAAAGAGAAATAAAGAATTTTGTTATTACACCAACAAGTGGAGATAATTTCGATTTCGCCGGAGGAAATGACAATTCTTTTCAAAAACTTGGCAACAAGCTCAACGAGTTCATTAGCGACCCAAGTGCCGTACCTGGAACGAAAATTGATACCAATTTCGGTCTGGGGCGCACGGTAAATTTTGTTTATACCGACTTAGAAAAAGTGAAAAGAGTGGCAAATTATACGGTAGAAAACTATCATACCGATGTGGAAGAATTGATCTCCAACAACTACCTCCTTAGTGGGCTGAGGAAAAAAACACGCTTATTGAGTGTACTTGATGGGAGCAAGCAAATATACCGTGAATTATATAAAGAAGGCATTATTTCGTTCAAAGACGAGCAAAACCGATCTGTCTATTACGGAACAAATAGCACCGATAATCTTGATTTGGACAAATATCCTATTGAAGGTCATGCCTTAGAAGTAATTTTGGAAGCTATAAAATTAATACCTTTTCCTATAATATCCACTGCGGCAACCATTATTGATGCGATAAAAGGATTTAATCTACCATTGGGAAAATCATACAGTTTACCAAAAATAGAAAATATCAGATTGCAAAATTTTCAGAAAATCAATGGACCGACGCAAGTCACTTTTGTTGCTGGCAGCGGTGATGATGTGATCCAGGGACTGGACATGGCAGGGGGTGTTTTCAGCCCAAACAGCCCTGAAAACAACGACCGCATTTTGGGTGGCAAAGGCAATGACAAGCTTTATGGCCGCCGGGGCAATGATCAATTGCAAGGGGATGAGGGCGATGACCTGCTGGACGGTGGCGTAGGCAACGACCACTTGAATGGCGGTCTGGGCCTGGATACCTATTACATTGAAGAGCATGATGTTGTAAAAGACAGCGATGGCGGCGGCAAGATCATTTTCAAAGGCAGGCAGTCATTGACTGAAATCACCGCCAGCCGTTTTACGCGGGGGGATACTGACCCCGCCGATACCTGGTTCAGCGTAGATGTCAATGGCAAACGAGACGCTGAACTGCTTGCCACACGCGCGGGTGACGATTTGAAGATTGCCCGTGGCGGATCAGACAGCGTGCTGGTGAAGTCTTTCTTTACCTTGGCACAGGGCAATGCCACCGGGAATATGGTGAATGCCTTGGGCATCAGCCTGGAAGGCGAGCAACCCAAAAATGCCGATGGCACTGGCTTGATTCAGCAAGCTGGGCATGGCAACCGCTATAACGTGTTTTACCTAGGCAACGAAGGTTTCGAGATTACCGGTGGTGCCAAGGCCGATGTGATATTTGGCGGCGGAGCCAAGGCTTCCATCATTCGCAGCGGCAACGGCAATGACCGTGTTTTTGGCGGCTTCCATGCCGATGTGATTGAAGGCGGCGAGGGCAACGATGTTTTGAATGGCAGCTCTTACGTGGGCGCTGGCACCAACCGATCTTTGGAGGAGCAAGCACTGGATGCCGATACCCTGGTGGGCGGAGCAGGCAGTGACTTGATCAACGGCATGGCGGGTGACGACACCATTCACACCGGTGAGCGTGGCGAATATTTGGCACAAGTGGGCGTTGACGAACGCGGCGATTGGGCCAATGGCGGCTTGGGCAAAGACAAGGTGTATGGCAGCCGTGGCCACGATTTCTTACTGGGTGGCGAAGAATCAGACTGGCTATATGGCGGCGCGGGCGATGACGTGTTGGTAGGCGATGGTTTTATTCGCGCTGCCTCGCGCGGCAATGTCGTTTATACAGAAGGCAGCATTGGTGGAGGCGGCTATGTGCCAGCACCGCCTTCGCACCCACTGCTGCCACCAGGCATAGGGGGTGGCTATACCCCACCCGTCATTTCAAACCCAAGAATTGGAAATGAATACAACTATCGTGATGGGAAATGGGATATTCAGGCTGTGAGCAGCTTTAGCCTCATACACAAAGAAACTTTCGATTGGAGTGTTACCGTCAATAGCGATACAGGCGATTACAGCCTGAATGCCAAGCTCAAGCCTCTGAACAGCGATCACCGCGTCGCCGAAGGTGGCGCAGCGGATTTTCTGTTTGGCGGTGCCGGTAATGATTTGATCATTGGCCAGGATGGCAACGACTATCTGCAAGGTGAAGATGGCGACGATATTCTTTGGGGTGACGACAACCGCAACCAGGATATTTCCGGTAATGATTTCCTTGATGGCGGCAAAGGTGATGACCAGTTGTACGGTGGCAAAGGCGACGATATGCTGGTTGCCGGATCCGGAAATGATCATCTGCATGGCGGCGAGGGGCTGGATGCTTATTGGTTCACCACAACCGATTTGCAAAACAGCGCAGACCTCAATATCGTGGAAGACAGTGATGGCAAGGGCTACATTGCCATTGATGGCATTGCACTTGGTCACCTCAATTGGACGGCAGACAAGACCCACCCCAATCAATGGCATAACCAGCAGTATGAATTGACTCTGACAACAGAAAACAAGTCTGACCTGCTTGTTAGCGGCAAAAAATTTGCCGCAACGATCAAAGTTCAGGGCTATCAAAAAGGCGCATTGGGCTTGACTCTGCCTGACACTGCACCCGAACCCGATACAGGCGACACCACCCCGGGTGAAACGCCGCCCCCTCCCCAGCCAGATACAGGAGGCGAAGTGCAGGGCAGCGCCATCATCTACGGAAGCGTCGATAACGACACCCTGGTAGGCACGGCTGCGGACAACACGATCAACGGCCTGGGCGGAGACGACGTGATCCATGCCGGTGCGGGCAGTGATCAGGTCTTTGGCGAAACGGGCAACGACACCCTGCATGGCGATGCCGGGGATGATCATCTGTACGGCGGTGAAGGCGACGATGTGCTGTATGGCTGGGAGGGGGCCGA
Source organism: Allobrachymonas sp. (assembly GCA_030529505.1). Classification (GTDB taxonomy): domain Bacteria; phylum Pseudomonadota; class Gammaproteobacteria; order Burkholderiales; family Burkholderiaceae_C; genus Brachymonas. Next base: position 14,984 of record JAUMWT010000042.1, read on the forward strand.
TTTGCTCAATGGCGAGAATGGCAACGATCAGCTTTATGGCGGCGCCGGGGCCGATACCCTGTTTGGCTGGCAGGGCGATGATCTGTTGCACGGCGATGCGGGCAACGATGCCTTGTATGGCGGTGAGGGTTCAGATACGCTGTACGGCTGGGCCGATGATGATGAGTTGTTTGGCGATGCCGGTAACGATCGCCTGTTTGGTGGCGCAGGCCAAG
>JAUMWT010000043.1 GCA_030529505.1 Allobrachymonas sp.
TCACCTGGCCGACCAGGGCGTTGAAGGCCTTGTCCTTGCCGGCCTTGTATTGCTCCACATTGGCGGGGTTGGCGGCAATCACTTCGTCGATGATTTTTTCCAGCGCGCCGGTGTCGTTCATCTGTTTCAGGCCCTTGGCCTCGATCACGGCGTCCACCTCGCTCGCCTCGCCGTTCCACAGGGCGTCAAACACCTGGCGCGCGGCGGCGTTGCTGATGGTTTCGTCCTGAATGCGGCCGATGAGTTGTGCCAGTTGCGCGGCGCTGACCTTGGCCGCTTCGATGCCGATTTCTTCGGCGTTCAGCCGTTTGCTGATCTCGCCCATCACCCAGTTGCTGGCCAGCTTGGGCTGGCCGCTGGCCTGGGCCGCTGCTTCAAAGTAGGCGGCCATCGCCGGGGTTTGCGTGAGCGTGGTGGCGTCGTATTCGGGCAGGCCGTAGCCGGCCACGAAGCGCTCGGCCATTTGGCGCGGCAGCTCGGGCATTTGCGTGCGTGTTTCCTCGATCCATTGCTCTGAAATGCAGAGCGGGGGCAGGTCGGGGTCGGGGAAGTAGCGGTAATCGGCGCTGTCTTCTTTGGTGCGCATGGCGCGGGTTTCGCCGGTGTCGGGGTCGAACAGCACGGTGGCCTGCTGGATGGCGTGGCCGTCTTCGAGTTGCTCGATTTGCCAGCGGATTTCGTAGTCAATCGCCTGCTGCATGAAGCGAAAGCTGTTCAGGTTCTTGATTTCGCGCCGCGTGCCCAGTGGTTGGCCTGGCTTGCGCACGCTCACGTTGGCGTCGCAACGGAAAGAGCCTTCTTGCATGTTGCCGTCGCAAATGCCGATCCAGGTGACGATCTTGTGCAGCTCCTTGGCGTAGGCCACGGCTTCTTCGGTGGAGCGGATGTCGGGCTCGGTCACGATTTCCAGCAGCGGCGTGCCGGCGCGGTTGAGGTCGATGCCGCTCATGCCCTGAAAGTCTTCGTGCAGCGATTTGCCCGCGTCTTCTTCGAGGTGAGCGCGCACCAGGCGCACGGTTTTTTTCTCGCCATCGACGAAGAAGCTGACCTCGCCGCCTTGCACCACGGGGATTTCAAACTGGCTGATCTGGTAGCCCTTGGGCAGGTCGGGGTAGAAGTAGTTTTTGCGGGCGAAGATGCTGCGCGGCGCAATGTGGCTGCCCAATGCCAGCCCCAGCTTGATGGCGCAGGCCACGGCTTCGCGGTTCATCACCGGCAGCGTGCCGGGCAAGGCCATGTCCACGGCGCAAGCCTGCGTGTTGGGCGCAGCGCCAAAGGCGGTGGCGGCGCGGCTGAAGATTTTGCTTTGTGTGGCGAGCTGGGCGTGGGTTTCAAAACCGATCACGACTTCGTAGCCCTGCACCAGGGGGGATGTGTTTTTGCTCATGTTCAAACTCCTGCGGGCCTGCGGGTGTGCCAATCGGTGGCTTGCTGCAAACGGTGCGCGGCATTGAGCAGGCGGCCTTCTTGCAAGTAGTTGCCGATGAGTTGCATGCCCACGGGCAAGCCGCCTGCGCCAAAGCCCACGGGCAGGCTCATGCCGGGCAGGCCAGCCAAGGATGCTGGCAGAGTGTAGATGTCGGCCAGGTAGTCGGCCAGCGGATCTTTGTGCGCGCCGATTGGCCAGGCCACGGTGGGGGCCACGGGGCCAGCGATCAGGTCGCATTGGGCAAAGGCTTGCTGGAAGTCGTCAGCAATCATGCGGCGGATTTTTTGCGCCTGCAGGTAGTAGGCGTCGTAGTAGCCGTGGCTCAGCACATAGGTGCCTGTGAGGATGCGGCGTTTGACTTCTTCACCAAACCCTTCGGTGCGGGTTTGGGTGTACATGTCTTGCAGGTCGGTGTAGTTCTTGGCGCGGTGGCCGAACTTCACGCCGTCATAGCGGCTGAGGTTGCTGCTGGCTTCGGCCGGGGCGATGATGTAGTACACCGGAATCGCCAACTCGGTGCGCGGCAGCGAAATGGGCACCAGCTTGGCGCCGAGTTTTTCAAATTCCTTGAGTGCAGCGTCGATGGCGGCACGCACATCGGCGGCCAAGCCTTCGCCGAAAAATTCTTTGGGAATGCCGATACGCAGGCCATCCAACGATTGATTCAGGTTGCGGCTGAAGTCTTCGGCGGGTTCATCCAAAGAGGTGGAGTCGCGATCGGGATCTGGCCCGCACATGGCCGAGAGCAGCAGGGCGCAGTCTTCGGCCGTGCGTGCCATGGGGCCAGCCTGGTCCAGGCTGGAGGCAAAGGCGATCATGCCGTAGCGGCTGGCGCGGCCATAGGTGGGCTTGATGCCGGTGATGCCGCAAAAGCCCGCCGGCTGGCGGATGGAGCCGCCCGTATCGGTGCCGGTGGCAGCCGGTGCCAGGCCAGCGGCTACGGCCACGGCGCTGCCGCCTGATGAGCCGCCGGGCACGTGCGCTGTGTTCCAGGGGTTGCGCGCGGGGCCGTAGGCGGAGTTCTCGTTGCCGCTGCCCATGGCAAATTCATCGCAATTGAGCTTGCCCAGACAGACCATGCCTGCGCCCGCGTTTTTCGCCTCTGTGTTTTGCCCGCCTTGATCGGTGTTGCCAAAGCCCAGCCGCGCTACTACGGTGGCATCAAAGGGGCTTTGGTAGCCCTTGAGCATGCGGCTGGCGGCGGTGGTGGGCCAGCCGCGCGTGACGAAAATGTCTTTGTGTGCAATGGGCACGCCGGTCAGCGGCCCGGCCGTGCCAGCGGCGATGCGCTCATCAGCCAGCTTGGCTTGCGCCAGCGTGGCGGCTTCGTCAATGGCCAGATAGGCCCCCAAGTCTTGGTGCGCCTGGCTGCGCTGCAGGAAATGCTGGGCCAATTCGGTGGCGTTGGTCTGTTTATTGGCGAGCAACTGGCTCAGGCCCGCAACGGTGGAGTGGTGAAAATCATTCATCCTGGGCTCATGTGAAGGAAAGGGCTGCACGGCGGTCAAAGGCGCTGGGCAGCGGGCGTCAAAAAGAAAACTTCAAAAACAGTGGGCGGTTGGTGGGGCTGGCTGTTGTTCGCAGACAGGGCTGGGCAAGATCGGTTGTTTTGTCGCGGCTCAGCTGTTCGATGCCTGGGGCCGTTATGGAATGGCCAAACAAGTGGTGCATTCATTCATGGATGCCAGCCAGCGCCGATACCAGTCCATGCTTACTCAATCACCTTGGGCACCAGAAACAGCCCGTTTTCCACAGCTGGTGCGCTTTGCTGGTTGCGCTCGCGCTGATCGGGTTCGCTTGCCACATCCTCGCGCAGGCGCAGTGCGGTGATGCGGAAGATGTCCACCGGATGCGCCAGCGGGGTGATGCCGCTGGTATCCACCGCTTGCATGGGCTTGACCACCGTATCGAAAAAACCGTTGAGGTGTTGCAGCATGCTGGCGGCTTCGGCCTCGCTCAAAGACAGATGGGCCAGGCGGGAGATGACTTGGATGTTTTCAGGCGTCAAAGACATGGGTCAAAACAATCGGTAAAAACTACAAGGAGCTTCAAACGAAGTGGGGGGAGGCGAGCCAGTGACCAAGCGAGCGATGCATGCGAGTCAGACCAATGGCCCAAAGCCAGGTAATACAAATACAAATCAACAAATAAGCGCCAGCCTAGCCTTACTCTTGAGCCGCTGCCTATTCGCACGTGATTGAACGTGAACGAGCCATCGTTTATGAACCGCGCCCAGCCAGGATGAAATTGCAAAAAATGGTATATGGGCGCGGGTTTGCAGGGCATGGGCCGGAGCCGGATACGGTATTATCCCCGCTTTGCAGGCGGGGTCGCCGTCAAACGCAGTGCCTGCCGGGCTTTGCAAGCAGCAGTCGTTTAGAACCTGTTCATGCTTTCAACGCGATGCGATTGGACAGAGTGCGGGATGGGATGCAAGGCGCAAATCACAGTTCATAGCCCGTGCTATGGACAAGATTTGCAACGCTGCAGACCGCCCGCTTCCGTCATTCAAGCGCCCGTGGGGAGAGCGTGAACAGGTTCTTAGAAAACGGCTGGTTTTTTCATGCCCTTGTGCAGGCGCCAGGCAGAGATTGCATGCACGAATCTCTTCCCTTATCTTCATTGAAACACTCAGCTCCACCTCACCGAATTTTGCCAGCGGCTTTTGCATGGATAAAGCAGCAAGCCGCGCAAGCATCAACAGATCACGGGCTGCGCTCAGCAAAGCGCAGTGCCTGACGAATGCTTCGAACAAGGATTTTTCAAGATGTTTTCTGGTTTCCGCCGGTATTTTTCTTCCGACTTGGCCATTGATTTGGGGACGGCCAACACCCTGATCTGTACGCGCGAGCGCGGCATTGTGCTGGATGAGCCTTCGGTCGTGGCCATTCGCCACGAGGGCGGTCCCAACGGGCGCAAAGTGATTCAGGCCGTGGGTAAAGAAGCCAAGGCCATGCTGGGCAAGGTGCCCGGCAATATCGATGCCATCCGCCCGATGAAAGACGGCGTGATCGCCGACTTTGTGGTGACCGAGGAGATGATCAAGCAGTTCATCAAGATCGTGCACCCGCGCTCGGTGTTCAAGCCCAGCCCCAACATCATCATCTGCGTGCCTTGCGGCTCCACGCAGGTTGAAAAACGCGCCATCCGCGATGCAGCCAAAAACGCCGGCGCCAACGAAGTGTTCCTGATCGAAGAGCCCATGGCCGCCGCCATTGGTGCGGGCTTGCCCGTGAGCGAAGCCAGTGGCTCCATGGTGGTGGATATTGGCGGCGGCACCACCGAAGTGGGTGTGATCAGCTTGGGCGGCATGGTGTACAAGGGCAGCGTGCGCATCGGCGGCGACAAGCTCGATGAATCCATCATCAACTACATCCGCCGCAACTACGGCATGCTGATCGGCGAGCAAACGGCCGAAACCATCAAGAAGGAGATCGGCAGCGCCTTCCCGGGCAGCGAAGTGCGCGAGATGGAAGTCAAGGGCCGCAACCTGTCTGAGGGCGTGCCGCGCAGCTTCACCATCAGCAGCAACGAGATTCTCGAAGCGCTCAACGACCCGCTCAACCAGATCGTGAGTGCCGTGAAAACCGCGCTGGAACAAACCCCGCCCGAGTTGGGCGCCGACATTGCCGAGCGCGGCATGATGCTCACCGGCGGTGGTGCATTGCTGCGCGACTTGGATCGCCTGCTGGCCGAAGAAACCGGCCTGCCCGTGCTGATTGCCGAAGAGCCGCTGTCATGCGTGGTGCGCGGTTGCGGCATTGCGCTGGAGCGCATGCACAGCACGCACAGCATTTTCACCAGCGAATAAACCGGATCGTACGGGCGGTGGCTGGCGCGGTCGGCATCTTGGGCCAGCCGCAAAAGGCCGTACGCTGCTGCTGTCTTTCATTGTCTTTCGGGGCGCTGGCTGTGGCGGCGCTCCCCTTGTTTCCAGCCCCTGCGTGAGCAGATTTTTCTTCACGGGCCATGTCGCTGCACTCGTTTGAACGCAAGCCCCCACCGATGTTTCGGCGCAGCTTGTCGCCTGCTGCACGCATGGGCCTGGTGGCGGTGTTGGCCATCGTGCTGATGTTGGTGGATGGTCGCTGGCAGGTGGGCGATGGCGTACGTGCGGGCATGGCCACGTTGCTCAGGCCCTTTCAGTGGCTCAGTGCCCAGCCGGTCAAGGCGGTGGATTTGATGGGTGCTTACGTCACCACGGTCGAAACGGCGCAGCAGACCAAGGAACAGGCCACTTTGCAAATTGCGCAGTTGGCGCTCAAGGCCCAGCGCGCCGAATTGCTGATGCGCGAAAACGCCGCCCTGCGCGAACTGCTGGGCTTGCAGCAGCAATTGCCGATGCAGGCGCGTGCGGCCGAAGTGGCCTATGTGGCGGCCGATCCTTTCGTGCGCAAAGTCACCCTCAACAAGGGCAGCGCCCAGGGCATTGCCCAAGGTGCGCCGGTGATTGATGGCTACGGCTTGTTGGGCCAGGTGGTGCGAGTGTTTCCGCTTTCCAGTGAAGTGCTGTTGGTCGATAACCCGCAGCAGGCCGTGCCTGCGCTCAACAACCGCACGGGCGAGCGCAGTCTGGTCTATGGCGACAGCCAGAACCCGCGCGGCAATGCGCTGGAAATCCGCTTTTTGTCCAATGCCGACGATGTGCAGGTGGGCGACGTGATCGTGACCAGCGGCGTGGGTGGCATTTACCCTGCGGGTCTGCCTTTGGGTACCGTGGCGCTAGTGGAGCGGCGCAATAACAGTGCCTTTTTACGCGTGCAGCTCACGCCTGCAGCGCACATGCTTTCAGTCGATCACGTGCTGGTGCTGGATCCCGTGCCACAAGAGCCGATGCCGGAAAACGAGCAGGCCGAACAGGGCAGTGCAGCCAAACCGGGCCGCAGCCGCGCGCGGGTGTCGGGCATGCCCCGCGCATCGAGCGCCGCCAGTGCAGTTGGTCCAGCTGGTACGCCCGGTGTCGCCAGTGCGGCTCGTACTGCAGCGCTTGTGCGCACCGCGGCGACATCTGTTGTCCCCCTTGCATCTGCCACCGCCAACAGCAGCGCCGCTGCAGGAGGGCACAGACCATGATGCTGGGTCGTGAAGAGCAGCGCTTGTTGCTGCCGGTGGACATCCGCTTTTTGTGGGGCAGCCTGCTGGCGGCCCTGCTGCTGAATTTGCTGCCCCTGGGGCGCATCAGCTGGATGCCCGACTTCTTGCTGTTGGTGCTGGCCTTTTGGTGCCTGCACCAGCCGCGCCACATTGGCGTGCTGATCGCAGCGGCGTTTGGCCTGCTCATGGATGTGCACGGCGGCACCTTGCTCGGCATGCACGCACTGGTTTATGCGGCGGTGGCCTATGTGGTGTATCTGCTGCACCGCCGCTTGCCACTTTTCAGGCCGCATTGGCAGGCACTGCAATTGCTGGGCATTTTCGTGGCGGCACATGCCATGCTGTGGTTGCTGCGTCTGGCCAGCGGTGGGCAATGGCCAGGCACCGGTTTGTTGTGGGCGCCGCTGATCGAAACTCTGCTGTGGCCCGTGCTGGATTGGCTGCTGCTGGCACCGCAACGCCGCGCACCCGATCGCGATTTGACACGCCCTCTCTAACTTCTAAAGCAGCCATGCGCAGAAGCTCCTCCCGCTTTGCCAGTGCAGCCGATCTGCAAAGCAGCGCGGCGCGCCAACGCAGCTTCAAGCTGCGCCTGCTGGCCCTGGCGGCCTTGGTGCTGCTTTGTTTTGCCTTGCTGGCCTGGCGCTGGGTGGTGCTGCAAGTGCTGCGGCGCGAAACCTATGCGGCGCAGGCCGAAAGCAACCGCACGGCGCTGGTGCCGGTGCCGCCGAGCCGCGGCACCATCATGGACCGCAACGGTGTGGTGCTGGCGAGCAACTATTCGGCCTACACGCTGGAGCTGATCCCGAAAAACATCGACGACATCGATGCCACCATCGATGCGCTGGCGCAGATCATCCCCGTCAGCGAGACCGACCGCCGCCGCTTCAAACGGCTGCGGCAAGACAGCAAGGACTACGAGCCGATTCCCTTGCGCCACCGCTTGAGTGACGAGGAAATCGCCCGCCTGGCCACGCGCCGCCACGAATTTCCGGGCGTGGAAATCAACGCGCGCCTATATCGCTATTACCCCTATGGCGAGCTGTCAGCCCATGTGATCGGCTACATCGGCCGCATCAACCCGGAAGAAAAACGCACACTCGAAGACAGCGAAGACGCCTTCAATTACCGCGGCACCACACACATCGGCAAGCTGGGCATTGAGCAAAGCTATGAATCGGTGCTGCATGGCACATCAGGCAGCGAGCGCATGGAGATCACCTCCAGCGGCCAAGTGGTGCGCAGCCTGGCCAGCCAGCCGGCCGTGGCTGGGCGCAATGTGGTGCTGTCGATCGACATTCGCCTGCAAAAAATGATCGAGGATTTGTTCGGTAAGCGCCGTGGCGCGCTGGTGGCGATTGACCCGCGCGACGGCCAGGTGCTGGCGATGGTGAGCAAGCCCTCGTTCGACGGCAATCTGTTCGTGGACGGCATCGATCATGAAAACTGGAAGGCGCTGAACGAATCCATCAACAAGCCCTTGCTCAATCGTGCGCTGCGCGGCACCTATCCGCCAGGCTCCACCTACAAGCCCTTCATGGCGCTGGCCGCGCTTGAAACCGGCGCGCGCACGGCCGGCACCACCATTCACGACCCCGGCTACTGGATGTACGGCAACCACCGCTTCCGCAGCGGCCACGCGCTGGGGGCAGTCAATCTGCGGCGCAGCATCATCAAGTCGAGCAATGTGTACTACTACTCGCTGGCGCATGAAATGGGCGTGCAGGCCATTCACGACTTCATGCAGCCGCTGGGCTTTGGGCAGCGCACGGGCATCGATCTGAACGGCGAGGTGCGTGGCGTGCTGCCCAGCCCCGAGTGGAAGCGCAAAACCTACAAGCGGCCCGAGCAGCAAAAGTGGCTCTCGGGCGAGACGATTTCGCTGGGCATTGGCCAGGGCTACAACAACTTCACCATGCTGCAGCTGGCCCACGCGCTGGCCACCCTGGTCAATGGCGGCAACAGCTTTGCTCCGCGTCTGGGGCTGTATTTGCAAGACCCGTTGACGCAAACGCAGCAGGCGCTGGAACGCCCACACCCCGTGAACCTGGGCTACAAAAAGCAGCACATTGACCTCATCAAAAGCGCGATGGTGGGCGTAACGCAAGAGGGCACGAGCCGCGGTGTTTTCATGGGCGCGGGCTACACCAGTGGCGGCAAAACCGGCACGGCGCAAGCCGTGACGATTGGGCAAAAGCAGCGCTACAACGCCGCCGCCCTGGCCGAACACAAGCGCGACCATTCGCTCTACGTGGCTTTTGCCCCGGCCGACAAGCCCGTGATTGCCATCGCCGTGATCGTTGAAAACGCCGGCTTTGGCGCAGCTGCCGCTGCTCCCATCGCCCGACGTGTGCTCGACTACTGGCTGCTGGGCCAATACCCCAGCCCCGAGGACATTGCCGCCACCCAGGTGGGTCGCAGCTCGGCCCCCATCGGGCAACGCCGCCAGGTGGCGCAAATGCCCTGGCCGCCCGGCGGCATGGTGGCTTCGCCGCTGGCGGCGAACGTGCCTGCGAATGCGCCCTTGCGTGGGGCGGTGGGGGCTTTCTTGCCAGAGGCCGTGGGTGCTTTTTCTGGTGCAGCCAGTGCCCCTGCCGTGGCGAATGTGCCTGCTGTTGCGGCACTTGGTGCAACTCCGGCACCAAGCGCCGCTGGGCCGGTTGCCGCCGCGCCTGCGGCATCGGTACTGGGTAGCAGCGCTGCCCTCGCGCCACCTTATGCGCCGGCCCCGGCGGCACAGGCGCTCACCACCCTGTTCGGGCGCAAGCACGCACCAGCCGCTGCGGCAGCGGCCACCTCTGCTGCCAGCCAGGCGGCTGGAGCGGCATCGGCGGCGGGAAGCGGTGCCGCTTCAAGCGCCGAAGCCAACGCCCGAGCAAATGCGGGGCGCTGATGCGCCTGCCGCTGCGTTGATCGCTGTTGCTCCTGCTGTATTTCCTTTTCCGCCGACAACTTCTTTTTCTCTTGCTTGCCGCTGCACGGCGGCCTTGGGCTGTGCGTGCTTGGCTTGGCGCTGGATGGGATGCTGCGCAGGTCATGCCGAGCGTTTGCTCGGAACGGGTGCAAGCGCCTTCAACACGCGGCAAGCGCGAGCAGGCCCGCCGTGTGGGCGGCGTTTGGCCGCTGATGCATCCATATGCAATCACCACGGCGCACGGCAGAAGCAGGCCGTGGTTTTTCAAGCAGCAGCATCCAGGCAGTTGGGCGCGGATCATTGGCACGCGCGGTGCTTGCCAGCGCCAGATCCGCGCCAAATCAACGCCAGCTGGCAGGTGGCGCAAAGGGCAAAGAAAGGACAAGACCGACAAAGAACGATCAGACCGGCATGGCCAGCAGCCCGCTGCGGCAGGCGTGGGCCAGGTCGGCAGCCAGGCGGTGCAGGGCCTGCCAGCCGTTGGCGGGCCAGCCCGGTGCGGGTATGCCCTTGACGATGCCATCTACCGCATGCGCGGCATGCAGCAGTTGCGCCAGCACGGGCGCTTGCAGTTGCGGCAGGGCGCGTTCGAACAGGCGCTCTTTCGGCCCCCAGATGCGCTGCTCGCGCAGGGCCATGGGCAGGGGTTTGCCTGCATTCATGCTTTCGCGTACACGGCGCAGAGCGCGAATGTCTTCGGCCAGGGTGTAGAGCGCCATCACTTCGCTTTCGCCCTCGGCCTGCAGGCCGTCGAGCACGCGCTGCACGCGCGGCAGCTGGCCTGCCAGCACGGCCTCGCTGAGCTTGAACACGTCGTAACGCGCCACGTTGAGCACGGCCGATTCGATCTGCGCGGCGCGCAATTCGCCCGCAGGGTAGAGCAGGGCGAGCTTCTGAATCTCTTGATGGGCGGCGAGCAGATTGCCTTCCACCCGGTCGGCAAAAAAGCGCAAGGCTTGTTCGCCTTCTGCGCCGGCGGCCACGTGTTGACCCTGTTGGCGCAGGCGCTGCGCAATCCACTGCGGCAGTTGCTGGCGGCTCACGCTTTCAATCGCCACATCCACCCCGCGCTGTTGCAGCGTGGTGTACCAAGCGGCGTTTTTCAGGGTGCGATCGGGCCGGGGCAGGGTGACGAGGACGAGCAGATCGCCTTCGGGTTCCAGCCCCTGCGCCAGCGCGGTGAGGACGGCGGGGCCTTCCTTGCCGGGCTTGCCTGTGGGCAGGTGGATTTCGACGATTTGCCGCTGGGCAAACAGGCTCAGCGATTGGCTGGCGCCTTGCACGGCGCTCCAGTCAAAATGCGCGCCGCTTACGGTGTGGCTGCTGCGTTCGCCAAAGCCCTGGGCGCGGGCGGCGGCGCGAATGGCATCAGCCGCTTCCTGCATCAGCAGGGGCTCGTCGCCATGCAGCACGTACAGGCGCTGCAAGCCGCGTTGCAGGTGTCGATCGAGCTGCTCGGCCTTGATTTGCATGGGGTGAGCGGGGCAGCTTGGCCCTTATTGCGCGGCGGGTCGTGTGGCGGCCAGGCGGCGCAACACTTGCTGGGCAGCGTCGTTGCGCATATCGCTGAAGAGGATCTCGAACTCCGCCTCTTTGCCTGTGGCCTCGTTCTCGCTGTAGCTGACAAAGCGGCGCAGCACGATCGGGGCCGATTCAATCAAGGTGTTGCCCTTGGCATCCACCAGGCTGAAGTCGAACTGCCGCCGCAACTCCACCTCGCGCACTTTGGCGCTGGTGCCCAGGGCCGAGGCGCTGCGCTCTTCCTGATCAAGCAATACGGTGAGGATGACTTCGGCATCAGCCGCTTGGGCGGCCACCTGCGCTTGCCCGGCCAGCAGGCGCTGGAGCAGATGCGTCATGGCCGAGCCGTTGCCCGCGATGTGGATGGAGCGAAACGGGTAGTGCAAGTCGGCACCGCGCAGGCGAAAGCCGCAGCCCGCCAGCGTGGCACTGGCGGCACCGGCCGCTGCAAGGCTCAGGCCCATGAATTGGCGTCGGTTCAAGCGGTGCATGGAGGTTCCCAGTTTGCTCATCGTGTTGACTGTTGTGCGTTGTACTGTGCTGCTGTGATGTGCTGCGTGTTTGGCAAGCGTTTGAACGTGGCCGCATCAAAGCGCCCCATTCAAAGCATTCAAACGCCCGAACTTACAGCACCACGTTGACCAGGCGGCCCGGCACGACGATGAGCTTTTTCGGCTGCGCCTCGGCCCCGGCGAATTTGACGAAGGCTTCGCTGGCCAGCGCGGCGGCCTCGATGGCGGCCTTGTCGGCGCTGGCGGGCACGGTGAAGCTGCCGCGCAGCTTGCCGCCCACTTGCAGCATCAGTTCCACCTCGTCTTTTTGCAACGCGGCCTCGTCGGGCTGGGGCCAGGGGGCGTCGAGCAAGTCGCCCATGACGGCGGCGTAGCCCAGCGCCTGCCACAACGCATGGGCGATGTGCGGGGTGGCGGGGTAGAGCGCGCGCAGCAGGATGCTAAAGCCTTCGGCCAGCGCGGTGGCGTCACCGGCCGAGCCATCGGCCTTGAAGGCTTCGAGCGCGTTGAGCATCTTCATCGCGCCGGAGACGACGGTGTTGTACTGCATGCGCTGGTAGTCGAAATCGACTTGCTTCAGCACGCTGTGGATTTCGTGGCGCAGGGCCTTGGCGGCCTTGCCGAAGCCGGCTTGCGGCGCGCTGTGCGCCGCCCCTTTGGCGGGCAGCGCGGCGATGGCGGCGGCCACGCCCGCCATGCCGTGCAGCTTGAAGCCGAAGTTCCACACGCGGCGCAGGAAGCGGTAGCTGCCCTCCACGGCGGCGTCGTTCCACTCCAGCGTCAGCTCGGGCGGGGCGGTGAACATGGTGTACAGGCGCGCGGTGTCGGCGCCGTACTGGGCGATCAGCTCTTGCGGATCGACGCCGTTGTTCTTGGACTTGCTCATGGTGCCCACGCCTTCGTAGTCGATGGGCGTGCCTGCGGGCAGCAGGCCGTCGGCGCTGTCCACCGCGTTTTTCAGCCTGGCGCCGATGACCTTGCCCGCGTCGTCGAGCACATGCTCCACGTCCTTGGGCCAGAAGTATTCCTTGGCGCCCTTGGCGGTGCGGCGGCTGTAGATGTGGTTGAGCACCATGCCTTGCGTGAGCAGGCGGGTGAAAGGCTCGTCGATTTTCACCAGGCCCAGGTCGCGCATCACTTTCGTCCAGAAGCGCGCGTACAGCAGGTGCAGAATAGCGTGCTCGATGCCGCCGATGTACTGGTCCATCGGCATCCAGTGCTGCGTGCCTTTGGCCACCATCTGCTGCTGGTTGCTGGCGTCGCAATAGCGCATGAAGTACCAGGACGAATCGACGAAGGTGTCCATCGTGTCCGTCTCGCGCCGGGCTGCTGCGCCGCATTTCGGGCAAGTCACGCCGGCGTGGAAAGCCTCGCTTTTGACCAGCGGGTTGCCGCTGCCATCGGGCACCAGGTCTTCGGGCAGGCGCACGGGCAGGTCTTGCTCGGGCACGGGCTGCGGGCCGCAGTGTTCGCAGTGGATGATGGGGATGGGCGTGCCCCAGTAGCGCTGGCGGCTGATGCCCCAGTCGCGCAGGCGCCAGGTGGTTTTTTTCTCGCCCAGGCCGACGCCATTGTGTTGTTTCGCGGCCAGCAGTTCGGCTACTTTGTCCACGGCTTGCTGGTGGTTCAGGCCGTCGAGCGGGCCGGAGTTGACGCACACGGCTTTTTGCTTGTCGCCATACCACTCCTGCCAGGCCTCGGTGGAGAAGCTTTCGCCTTCTGCGGCAATCACCTGCCGGATGGGCAGGCCGTATTTCTGCGCAAAGGCAAAGTCGCGCTCGTCGTGCGCGGGAACGCCCATCACCGCGCCGTCGCCATAGCTCATCAGCACGTAATTGCCCACCCACAGCGGCACGGCCGCGCCGGAGAGCGGATGCGTCACCGTGAGGCCCGTGGGCATGCCTTCTTTTTCTTTCAGCGCCAGCTCGGCCTCGGTCGTGCCGCCCTGCTGGCATTGCTCGATGAAGGCGGCCAGCGCCGGGTTGCTTTGCGCGGCGTGCGCGGCCAGCGGGTGCTCGGGCGCGACGGCGCAGAAGGTTACGCCCATGATGGTGTCGGCGCGGGTGGTGAAGACGTGCATGCAGCCGTCCTGGATCAACGCGCCGCTGCCATCCCGAATGTCGTGCGTGAAGGCAAAGCGCAGGCCCTCGCTCTTGCCGATCCAGTTCTCCTGCATCAGGCGCACGCGGTCGGGCCAGCCGGTGAGCGTGGCCTTGGGGTTGCCCATTTGCACGTGGTCGAGCAGCTCTTGCGCGTAGTCGGTGATCTTGAGGTAGTAGCCGGGGATCTCGCGCTTTTCCACCAGCGCGCCGGTGCGCCAGCCGCGTCCGTCGATCACCTGCTCGTTGGCCAGCACGGTTTGATCGACCGGATCCCAGTTGACGACTTGCGTCTTGCGGTAGGCGATGCCTTTTTCCAGCATCTTCAAGAACAGCCACTGGTTCCAGCGGTAGTAATCGGGGTCGCAGGTGGCGATCTCGCGGCTCCAGTCAATCGCCAAGCCCATGGCCTGCATCTGGCCCTTCATGTAGGCGATGTTGTCATATGTCCACTTCGCCGGCGGCACCTTGTTCTTGAGCGCGGCGTTTTCGGCCGGCAGGCCAAAGGCATCCCAGCCCATGGGCATGAGCACGTTGTGGCCCTGCATGCGCAAGCTGCGCGTGAGCATGTCGTTGATGGTGTAGTTGCGCACGTGGCCCATGTGCAGCTTGCCGCTGGGATAAGGCAGCATGGAGCAGGCGTAGTACTTGGGTTTGCTGGCGTCTTCGTGCACGCGGTAGGCATCGGCGGCTTGCCAGGCGGCTTGCGCGGCGCGTTCAAGCGCTTGGGGCTGGTAATTGTTTTGCATGGGAAAAATCGGGCGATCAGGCGCGCCCAAAGAAGGAGATAAAAGGCGCGAAGCAGACGAAAAATCAGGCCAAAAGGCGCAATCCGCCATTCTAGGGCCTCTTGCTTTTTCAAGGTTGCCGTCAAGCGGCGAGGCTTGCCTGCGATGCAGCTTGCCCAAGGGATGACAGAGCGCCAACAAAACGCTGCTTGTTTCTGATTAGGGCTGGTGATGCAGCAAGTAACAAGCGAATAAGCGCCCATCAAAAGGCGCTGTGAGAATGCGCCTTGGCGGAGCACGCCGTTGAGGTGCGTGGTGGCCTTTTTGTACCGGGCTTTTGCTGCCGCAGATGAGTGCGTTGGCCTTACTCCTCACCGCCTGTCGCAGCGTTCGGTGCGCTCGGCTCGCCAGCGGCACGGCTTGCTTCGCCTGTGTCCGCATCCAGTGCAGGCGGGGGCTCAATGGGCGCGGGCCTGACCGTGCCCAACCGCGCATACAGCGATTGCGCTTGCCCAGGCGTGAGCAGCAGAGCGTAATTCACGCTGTTGGCCAGCACCCTCTTCACGTAATCGCGCGTTTCGGCAAACGGCACGTTCTCGGCCCAGATGGCGCCTT
>JAUMWT010000044.1 GCA_030529505.1 Allobrachymonas sp.
GGAACCGCCGCCTGTGGAACCGCCGCAGCCGCAGCCGCAGCCGCCGGTTGAGGCACCCAAGCCGCCCACGGTGGTGGTGATTGACCCGGCGCATACCCAGCAGGCCATGGCCCGCATGGGTGACGATGCCTTGTCGGCCCTGAGCCTGCAGCAGCAAAAGCTGCAGCGCATGCACGCGGGCTGTGTGCCCCAGGCCGGCCAGGCTTGTGTGAGCCTGAGCCAGAACGTTGCTGGCCGCGGTGGCAGCACCGATGCCACCGTGGGGCTGGATGTGGCTTATGGCTTTGGCGGGAATTTCTCCGCCGGCCTGGCGCTGGATCATTCGCTGCAACGCGATTTGCCTGCCACCCACAAAGACCGGCGCAACAATGCCGGTGTGGGGGTGTTTGCCCACTGGCAGCAAAACAGCGATGGCAAGGGCTGGTTCATCCACCCGGCAGCCTCTGTCGAGCGCTACAAGCTGCATCTGCGCCGCCCAACGGATTTGCCCAATACCGAAGCCGGTGAAGGGCAGAGCCAGGTGCAGGGCACGGCTTATTCGCTCACCACGGGGCAGAACTTCACCCTGGGTTCTGGCCGCCAGTTCGGCTGGTATGCCGCGGTGCGCCACAGCGATTTGCGCCGTGACGGGTATGCCGAGAGCAATGGCGTGGCTTTCCCGGTGCAGTATGGCGATTTGCGCCTGCGCGAGACGTCAACAGCCGTGGGCGCGCGTGCGGCCATTGCGCTGGGCAGCCAGTTGATGTGGCGCGCCAGTGCCGAGGTGGAGCAGCACGTGGCCGGTTCCAACCCGGTGTACACGGCCGGCGCCCAGTACGTGGGCGGGCATAGCCGCGAGCTGGAGGTGAAGAAGACGCGCGCTTCTGTCTCCACGGGGCTGAGTTACCGCCTGGGGCCCTTGTTCTCGGTGAGTCTGGATGCGCAGGCGGGCAATGGCCTGTTTGGCAAGACGCAGTGGGGCACTGCGCTGAAGCTGACGGGGCAGTTCTGAGGCCCGTGGGCAGAGCCTGCCCAGAGGCCCGGCCTGCATCGACAGGCCGGGTCTGAGAACCCGTTCACGATCTCAAGGCGATTCGCTCGGATAGGGCAAGGCTTGAATCAGGACGCGAAAGGCGCAGAGCTTTCGCCAAAGCAGCAGAAGTTTTCAAAGCTGTTTTCACCACAAAGGCAGAGAGAGCGCAGAGACTCGCAGGGCATCTTTGGATGCCTGTGGTGTGCTGTGAAGGCATCACAGCATGGCAAACAACCTGGAGCCTGTTCACGATCTCCTCACGGGCGCTTGAAAACGGAAGCGGGTGGTTTGCTGCATTGCAAATCTTGTCGATCATCTTGAACATGTCGCACGGGCTATGCCCTTCGATTTGCGCCTTGCAGCGACTGCCTTTGGCAAGCAACGGGCACGATGCGAAGACTTTGGACAGGCTCCAAACGGCCCAGGCCACACATCAAGCCAAGAAACAAAGGCGACAAAGGCGACAATCGCGGCTTGCAGCCTGTTCACGATTTGCCACGTTACACCCGACAAGAGAAGGAGAAAGCGCATGAGCAGCACCGTCACCCTCAACGCCCAGCCGGTTCAGGTGGGCGGCCAGTTTCCCGCCAAGGGCAGCCAGGCGGCCGATTTCAGCCTGTGCACGGCCGATCTGGGCGCCGCCACGCTGGCCGATTACGCAGGCCAGCGCAAAGTGCTCAACATCTTTCCCAGCGTGGATACGGGCATCTGCGCCGCATCGGCCCGCCGCTTCAATCAGGAGGCGGCGGCGCTGGCCAACACGGTGGTGCTGTGCATTTCGGCCGATTTGCCCTTTGCCCAAGGCCGCTTTTGCGCCGCAGAAGGTTTGCAGAACGTGCAGATGCTTTCGGCCTTTCGCAACCCCGAGTTCAAGCAGGCCTACGGCGTGGCGATTGAAAGCGGGCCGCTGGCCGGCCTGTGCGCCCGCGCCGTGATCGTGCTGGACGAGAACAAGCGCGTGCTGCACAGCGAGCTCGTGCCCGAGATCAAGCAGGAACCCGATTACGCCGCCGCCCTGGCGGCGCTGTGAGCCGCTGCAGATCCACGCTGCGCGGCTTGGCGCGTTTGCGTGCCTGCTCCGGGATTGGAAGGATCTGCTTGAACTGCTCACGGCTGATGCCGCCTGGGTACTTCGCTCTCATGCAAAGAGCATAAGCAAGCAGGAAAAAGATTCTGAACAGGTTCTTGCCACACGGCCATGTCGAGTCATCGGCGCCTGGGGCCGTTTTTGCGCTTGCGCGCGGGTGTTTCGCGGCCAGACTGCGGTACAGTCTGGCACCAGCCCGCGCAGCGCCCCTTGGGGCGTCGGCTGCCCCGCCCACAGGCGACGGCGCACGCGGCACGGTGTGTGGCGCATGCTTGCTTGTTCCGCGGCCTTCCGCGTTCCGGTTTGCAGGCCCATGCCCTGCAACCCCGCCAATTCGCGCTTCGGCCGGCCAGCGCAAGCCGCGCATGCGCCAGCTCCCGCTGAACCCGACGGCGCGGATGGCGTTACGGGCAAAAGCCACGCGGGCGGCATCCGCCGAAACGCAGGCAAGACTTGAACGGGCTCCGGCCAAGGGCCAGAGGAATTTCATGGACTTTCAAACCTTCATGCAACAGTTCGTCAACGCGCTGTCTCTGGGCAGCCTGTATGCGTTGATCGCCATCGGCTACACCATGGTCTATGGCATTTTGCGGCTGATCAACTTCGCCCACGGCGATGTGTTCATGATCGGCGGCTATCTGGCCTTTTATGGCGCCACGGCTTTCATGATGCCGTGGTGGGTGGCCGTGATCGTGGCCATTGCGCTCACCGCCGTTTTCGGCATGGGGCTGGAGCGCGTGGCCTACCGGCCCTTGCGCGATTCCCCGCGCATTTCCATCATGATCAGCGCCATTGGCGCTTCGTTTTTGATCGAAAACCTGGCCATCGTGCTGTTTGATGCGCGGCCCAAGGCGTTTCCTGTGCCCGATTTCTTCGCCTCCACTTTCGTGCTGGGCGGCGTGCACGTGTCGATGGTGAGCGTGGTCATTCCCGTGGTCACGGCGCTGTTTCTGGCCGCGCTGCTGTGGGTGGTGTACCGCACCA
Source organism: Allobrachymonas sp. (assembly GCA_030529505.1). Classification (GTDB taxonomy): domain Bacteria; phylum Pseudomonadota; class Gammaproteobacteria; order Burkholderiales; family Burkholderiaceae_C; genus Brachymonas. The sequence goes on from JAUMWT010000044.1 coordinate 3,084, forward strand.
AAACCGGCATAGCCATGCGCGCCGTGTCCACCGATATCGACGCCGCCCGCCTCATGGCGATTGACGTGAACCGCATCGTGGCCTTCACCTTCGCCGTGGGTAGCGGCCTGGCGGCCATTGGCGGCATCATGTGGGCGCTCAAATACCCGCGGCTGGAGCCGCTCATGGGCATCATGCCCGGCCTCAAATGCTTCATCGCCGCGGTGATTGGCGGCATTGGCAGCATTTCGGGCGCGGTGCTGGGCGGCCTGCTGCTGGGCCTGATCGAGTTGATGACGATCGCCTTTTTGCCCGAACTCACGGGCTACAAAGACGCTTTTGCCTTCGTGCTGCTGATCGTGGTGCTGCTGGTCAAGCCCACCGGCCTGCTGGGCAGCAAGCAAGGGGAGAAAGTGTGATGAGCCACCCCGCCACCCTCGCCCCCACCGCCAGCCTGCGCGCGAACCTGCGCAACAAGCTGCTCACGCTGGGCGCGCTGATCGTGTTTCTGGTGCTGCTGTTCGTGTTCGAGCGCAGCTTCGACACCTTCACCATGCAGATCTTCAAGCTCTGCGCCATCAATGTCATCCTGGCCTTGTCGCTGAACCTGATCAATGGCTTCACCGGCCTGTTCAGCCTGGGGCATGCGGGCTTCATGGCCATTGGCGCTTACACCTGCGCCATTCTCACCATGTCGCCCGAGCAAAAGAACATCAACTACGTGCTCGCGCCGGTTGCGCCCTGGCTGGAAAACATCCACCTGCCCTTCGTGCCTGCGCTGCTGCTGGCCGGTGCGCTCTCGGCCCTGATCGGCTGGGGGCTGGGCGTGATTGCCCTGCGCCTGCGCGACGATTACCTGGCCATTGCCACGCTGGGCTTTTCCGAAATCATCCGCGTGCTGCTCACCAATATGCAAACCATCACCAACGGCTCGCTGGGTCTGAAGGGCCTGCCGCGCTTCACCACCATGTGGTGGGCCTGGGGCACGGCGGTGGCCTGCACCCTCTTCATGACACTGCTGATCCGCTCCACCTACGGCCGCAGCTTCAAGGCCATTCGCGACAACGAGATCGCCGCCGAGGCGATGGGCGTCAACGTCTTCGGCATGAAGGTGCTGTCCTTCACCCTCTCCAGCGCCATGGCGGGCATTGCCGGGGGCTTGCTGGCGCACCACCTCACCACGATCGATCCCAAGCAGTTCATCTTCCTCAAAACCTTCGACATTCTGCTGATCGTGGTGCTGGGCGGCGTGGGCTCCATCACCGGCTCGGTCGTCGCCGCCGTGGCCGTTACGGTGGCAATGGAAGCCCTGCGCTTTCTCGACGGCCCGCTCAACCTGGGCGTTTGGCAAACCGATGGCACGCCGGGCCTGCGCATGGTCTTCTTCTCGGTGCTGCTCATGCTCGTCATCATCTTCCGCCAGCGCGGCCTGATGGGCACCAAGGAATTCAGCTGGAGCAGCCTCGAAAAAATCGGCCTGCTGCCCAGGCGCAAACCTGAGGGCAGCGAAGGAGCCCAGGCATGAGCGCCCCCCTGCTGCAAACCGTCGCCGTCAACAAGCAGTTCGGCGGTCTGGCCGCTGTCACTGATCTGAACGTGCGCGTTGACCGTGGCGAAATCATCGGCCTGATCGGCCCCAACGGCGCGGGCAAAACCACCTCGTTCAACCTCATCACCGGCGTTTACACGCCCAGCAGCGGGCAAGTGCTGTTTGCCGGGCAAGACATCACCGGCATGAAGCCGCACCGCATCGCCAAACTGGGCGTGGCGCGCACCTTCCAGAACATTCGTCTCTTCCGCGAGATGAGCGTGCTCGAAAACGTGATGGTGGCCCAGCACATGCGCATGGGCGCCAACCTGATAGAGGCCACGCTGCGCCTGCCCTCTTACCTGCGCAAAGAGCGCCAGCAGCTCGAACGCGCCCGCGCCCTGCTGGCCGAAGTCGATCTGCTGCAATACGCCGATGCGCCCGCCACCAGCCTGCCCTACGGCAAGCAGCGCCGGCTCGAAATCGCCCGCGCCCTGGCCACCGAGCCGCAGCTGCTGTTTCTGGACGAGCCCGCCGCTGGCATGAACCCGCAGGAATCGGTCGAGCTCATGGCATTCATCCGCACCATTCGCGACAAATTCCAGCTCTCCATCGTGCTCATCGAGCACCATATGCAGGTCGTCATGGGCGTGTGCAGCCGCCTCTACGTGCTCGAATACGGCCGCACCATCGCCCACGGCACCCCCGAAGACATCCAGAACGATCCCAAGGTGATCGAAGCCTATCTGGGAGTGGACTGAAACCATGCTCTCCATCAAGAACCTGTCCGTCCGCTATGGCGGCATCCACGCCCTGCGCGGCATCAGCTTTGACGTGCCCGTCGGCCAGATCGTCACCCTCATCGGCGCCAACGGCGCGGGCAAAAGCACCACGCTCAACGCCATCGTCGGCCTCGTCAAGGCCGATGGCGGCACCGTTGACTGGAACGGCCAGGCCATCCTCAACGGCAAGCCAAAAAGCATCGTCGAATCGGGCATCGTGCTCGTGCCCGAAGGGCGGCGCGTCTTTCCCAACCTCAACGTGAGCGAAAACCTGCACCTGGGCGCCTACTGCCGCAAAGATAAAGCCGCCATCGACGCCGACATGGAACACGTCTTTGGCCTTTTCCCGCGCCTGAAAGAGCGCTACAAGCAAAAGGCCGGCACCCTCTCGGGCGGCGAGCAGCAAATGCTCGCCGTGGGTCGCGCCCTCATGACGCGCCCCAAAGTGCTCATGATGGACGAGCCCTCGCTCGGCCTGGCCCCGCTCATCGTCAACATGATCTTCGACATCATCCGCCAGATCAATGCCGAAGGCGTCACCGTGCTGCTCGTTGAACAAAACGCCAAAGCCGCCCTGCAAGTCGCCCACACCGGCTATGTGATGGAAACCGGCGCCATCAGCTTCTCGGGCAGCGGCCACGACCTGCTGGCCGACGACCGCATCCGCCAAGCCTACCTGGGCGAGCATTGAGGCCCACCATCGCCTCACCCGCTACCAGAGCCCATCCATCTGAAAACCCTGGGCCGCAAGCAAAAGCACGAAGCGACCCATGAACCAAAAGCAGACAGGGCACAGGCTCTGTCTGCTTTTTTGTTTCTGCCCACTATCTGGCGCCTGTAATTCCGCACAGCAAGCTGTCTGGCAGCACCGTCTGCCCAAATCCCGAAGATGGGGCGCACTGCCTGCATACAGCCCGCCAGTGCTATCTATGCAGCCATTCAAAGCGGCGCTCACGCCCGAACACAAAGCAGCCGCAAAGCCTTTATAAGCAAATGCATCAGGCACATGCCACTGCATTCAATCAGGCGGCGTGATGCTTTCTTCGGCCACCACATAAGCAGGGCGGGACTTGATTTCGTCGTAAATCCGGGAAAGATAAAAACCGATGATGCCCAGGCTGATCATCAGCATGCTGCCGATGAACAGCAACAGCAGAATAACAGTCGTGAAACCCGTCACCGCCTGGCCCTCGAACCACTGCACAAGCGTCACCAGCCCCATGACCACGCTCACGACCAGTGTCAGCATGCCCAGCAGCGTCACCAAATGCAGGGGCGCTGAAGTGAAAGCGCTGAGATTGCGCGCCGCATATTTCGCCAGATCCAGCACGCTCCAGGCGCTGCGTCCATCGGCGCGTTGCGGCACCTCAAACGGCAGACGCACGGACGAAAACCCCCCCCACTGCACCAGGCCACGAAAGAAGCGTGTTTTCTCCGGCAACTGGTTCAAAAGCAGCACCACTTCGCGATCCAGCAATTTGAAATCACTCAGGCCCTCCAGCGCCAAACCGCCAAACGCATGCATCAGGCGATAAAAATTCGCCGCTGCCAAGCGGTACATCCAACTTTCCCGCCCCCGGTCCGCTTTCACGGCATCCACCACCCGGGCGCCAGCCCGCCAGGCCTGCAGCATCCCGGCAATCAGCGCAGGGGGATGCTGCAAATCCACATCCATGATGATGTTGGCATCATCTGCGTAGCGCGCCAATCCGGCAAGCATGGCGGCCTCTTTGCCAAAATTGCGCGTAAGGCGGCACACGATCAGCGAAAAATGCCGCGGCCGATACCTTTGCGCCAGTGCGGCAGTGGCATCGCTGGATCCATCATCGATGATGGCCACGCGAAACCGATACAGCCCGCTTTGCGCAGCCAGCGCCTCATCCAGCGTTTGCAAAAACCGCTCAATGCCATCGGCCTCGTTGCGGGCTGGGCAAATCAGCGTCACGCCCAGCCGCTCCTGCTGGCTCACCGCCCCCACGCGCCCTCTCCTGAAATCATCGCAACGCCCCCCAATATGAGCAGCACGCCGACCCAATGCATCCAACTCATCGGCTCGTCAAATGCAAAATGCGCCAGCAACAAGCTGAACACGAACTGCAGCGCAACAAACAGTGGCACGGCCATGCCAAAACGCGCCAGCGACAGAATACGCACCGTCAGCAAAAAAGCCACAGCGTAAGCCAGCAAGCCCGCCAACAAAAACAAAAGCCCGCGCAGATTCACCTCGGGCAGCCAGCCCACCCACCGCACGTCTGGCCCCGCCCGGCGCAGCAAAGCCAGCGCCCCCGTATTGAGCAAAGCCGTCAGCACGAACAAAAAAGCGGTCTTCACTGCAGCCGCTCGTGCTCGAAATCTTCCTGCGCCAGAAAATCGCCGCCCACATCCACGATCTGCGCCCGCGTCGACATCAGCTCCTGCAAGCGGTAGGCATACGGGAAGAAATGAATATGCAAGTCAAACGTATAACGGTACTCCCGCTGGCGGGGCACAATCACGATCAGGCGCTGGCGGCACACGCGCCTCAGTTCGGACAAGGCCTTGCGGGGATCGCGCACATGCTCCAGCGTATGCGTGCAAACGACCGTGTCGAAACACTTGTCCGGAAAAGGCAGGCGGCACACATCGGCCGCACAAAAAAGCGGGTTCTGCCCGCCCTCTTTGGGTGGAACGATATCCGCCCCCGTGACCTGAAAACCGCGTTTTGCCAACTCATTGGAAAGCCAGCCGCTGCCGCAGGCAACATCCAGCACGCTGCCGCCCTTCACGCGCCCGAACACGGCTTCGGCCGACTGGCGGTTCAAATCGGTCGGGCGGCGAATGAAAGTATCTGCCAGCAAGGTGTAGTAATGGCCAATTTCCTGATCGGAGAGCCAGGGCAAACGCTCCTTGAATTCCAGGTAATACCGGTACTTGGGCCCCAGCGCCAGACGGAACAAGCCGCCCATGAACCAGCGGCTGTCGCGCAAAACGGGCGGCAGCAGATAATCCAGCACAAAATGGATGGCCAGGGTCAGATTACGGTTCATTGGGCAGCGCCTTCCTTTCCCAAATCAGGGGCTTGCCCCGGCTCACTGTCAACAAGGGAGAAATCGTCTTCCAGCCTTCCGGCGATTCGTACTGCACGCGCAAATCAAGCCGTTTCACGCTGATACGAAGCGCACCGGCCGCCCCCGGGGGCGGTACACGCCCAAAAGTGGAGGCCACCAGATAATAGCGCCCCTCTGCATAAGGCCCCAGCGCCCAGCGAAACATGCCATCATCAGCCGCAATTTCGACTCGCAGCGGCCTGCGCATGTCCGCTTGCGTAATATCGGCAGGCCCGGCAACCTCCGTGAGTGTGGCGCGTTCAGAATCAAAGGCAAACCATTGTCCGCATGGCCGCTCCAGCGGCACGTCCTGCAAAAAAACCTGGGGGCACGCTTCGCCGCGCAAATGCCTGATACCGCAAAACCTGTCAATCATGATGTAATCGGGCTCGGGCAACGGCATCAGACATGCCTGCCCCTCTTTTTCCATGAAAAATCTTCCCTGCACATCCAGCATCTTGTGCTGAACCTGCTGCAATCGTCCAATAGCAGCTTGCTGCCCTGCGGCAGGCACAAGCAAAGCAGCGTACAACACCCCGCCTAACAAGAGGCATGCAAAACGCCCCGGCAAAGCCCTTTGCCCGATCTGCGCCCCAAACTGCCTGATCAGCAAAACGGCAAACAAACTAAAAACACCCCAAAGCAAAAACACATAGCGGCCTGGCTCGTAAATGGCGCTGTTCATGGCCAGCGGAAGCAGCGGCCCCAGCAAAGCCAGCAGCGCCGCCAGGGCCAAAGGCACCCACCTGGGCCGCCGCCACAGGGCAAACAGCAAAGCGCCAAAAAACACCCCTGTCGGCCATGCCCACCACTTGCCAAACAGCAAAACGGGAATATGCGCAAAAGAACGCAAAGCCACGCGCATTTTTCCGGCAACCAGGGCGGCAACATCCGCCTTGCCAGCCGCCTCCAGCGCCTGGCCGCCCGGAATCAGAAAGCTCCCCAGCAAAGTGCCCAGCATGTAATAACGCCACCCGGCATAAAGCAGCGCCACCAGCATGTAAGGCGCCAGGCAACGCAGACGTGTGCGCCAGTCACAGGATGCCAGCGCAGCTCCCGCCTCGGCACTGGTGCTCATTGGCAGACACAGCAACACCAGCGGCAGCGGCACATAAATTTCTTTCGCCGTAGTCGCCAAGGCATACAACACCGCCCCGGCAATCGCCCAGCCCAAGTGGCGTTTGCGCTCTGCCGCCAAAAAAGCCATCGTGGCCATCAAGGCAAAGGCAAAACCTTCCACGTAATGCCGCGTCATCAGGCGCTCAACCACCGTTGCCGTTGGAATACCAGCCAGAAACAACACGCCAACCGCCAACGCCCAAGGCCACGAAAGCGCATGGCGCGCCAATGCATACAAAGCCAACACCGTAACCGCAAGCGACAGCAGCTGATGCATGTAAAAAAACGCGGGCGAAAAACCGAACAGCCACAAATCCAGCTTGTAGGAAAACGTCACCCACGGCGTCAAGTGCACACCGGACAAATGCCGCCAATCCTCGGGGTCAAAAAAAGCCGTCAAACCCGGCGACTGCATGGCGTGCAAAAGAATATCCGGATCATCGTACCGCCAGAAACCGCCCGGCGTGCGATGGAACAAAACAGCAAGCACAGCCAGCAGCAAGGCTGCTGCCAACCAGTCGGCGCGGTGAATCAATGGCTTTGTTTTCATCCGCGCGATGTTAGCAGTTTTCAGGTCCGCGCGCAGCAAGCCCCGAACACACCGCCCGCCTTGCAGCATACAGTCGCCCCCGCTCTGCCGCTCTACTCTCTACTCTCTGCCTTTGCCTTGCACTCTTTCCTTTTCTGCTGACACAGCCGCCCAGCCTCTGCACCCAATTGCAAGGCTTGTTGCCCAACTTCACGTCTTTTTTCTTGCGGGCACAGTCGGCCATCCCCTGCCCTTGCCGCGCTTCGTTTTGGGCTGGATGAAAGGGCAAAGCGCCTTTTGACAGCAACAGCAATCACAGCCGCTTCAGCGGTGGCCTCATTGGCCGGCGTGGCGCAGCAGGGGCCCGGGCTGGCTTGGGGCAAGAAAAAACCCCGCCTCCTTGCGGAAGCGGGGGTTTGGCAGAGCTTGCCGCTTCTTGCGAAGCTTGCGGCTCACACAGCCGTTTTTGTACGGCCGAGTTACTGGTTCAGTTGAATGGCGCCCGTGCCACCAAGGGCGCGGGCCAGCCATTCAAGCCGATCAGGCGAAGTTGTAAGCACTCAAAACGTTCCAGTCGAAGTTCGTGGTGCTAGCGCCGTGCGTGCTCAGGTCCAGCGTACCCAAGAAATTGACTTGCAAGTCATTGGCTGCCGTACCATCGATCACCTGGTACACATGGCCGGTGCCGGTCGTGCCGTCCACGGCGATGTAGATCTCTTTGGCAATGGCAGCGGGTGTGCCATCGGTATAGAGCTCTTTCACCTTCTCCATGGTGTCGTTGGCCGGATTGTTGCCCGCGGTCTTGACGTAGTTGAACAACTGGATGTTGCCATCGGTCACCACCTGGCCGCCTTTGCCGCCGATGGCGGCCACACCGGTCACAAAGCCGCTGCTCTTGCCACCCAGGGCCGTGAAGTCGAGCTTGTCGTGACCGTACCAATCAGTCCAGCCCAACTGGAAGTTCACGATCACGTCCTTGCCGAAGGCGCCTTCGAACACCACGGTGTCGTTGCTGGAGTACAGCTCGCCCACTGCGCTCAAGCCCTGGCTCAGAACGCTATGGCTGGCCTTGTCCAAGGCAGCTGCCTGGGCAGCCGCATCAACAGCCTCGTCAACAGCAGTGTTTACAGCCGCAGCATCCGCGTGGGTCGTATCGGCTGCTGCCGCCAGAACGTCCAGGCTCAGGCTCACCACGGCTTCGAGGTGGGCCAAGGCTGCAGCCTTATCCGTCGCCGGCAGCGCAGCAATGGCAGTCAAGGCGGTGCGAATTTCACCCGCCCCGAAGACAGTACCACCCAACTGGGCCGCGATCGCCGCGTCGAACGCAGCCACCATGCCAGCAGGCGTCGCAGCACCCAGATCGGCCTTGACATACTCAACAGCCGCCTTGAAGCCCACGCTCAGATCGGTTTCGATCTCGGCGCGATCGGCCCAGGTTTTGCCGGTTTCCAGAATGTCGGCCGTGTCGTTCCGCTGGTCATCGGCGATGCCCGAGCCGTTCACGGGAACGCCGTCCACGGCTGTAGCAAAAGCGGCCAGCAGTGCGTTCACCGCGCCAACAGTGGGCAGAGAAGCCTCTGTCGTACCCAGCACCAGCACGTCGACGTCGTCATCCACGCCGGGGTGGATGCGGTTGTCGCTGGTGGTGAAGCTCCTTTCGCCCTCCAGGTTAATTCCCAAAGCGTCTTTCGCCAGCTTCGTTTCGTAGCCCTGCGCGTAGGCGTTGTCCACATTGGCCGTGATCGTGGTCAGGAAGTTGGCGGTAGTCAGGGTGGTGCCATTGGCCTGGTTGTAGGCGTCCACCACTTCTTGCGACACGCTGGCAGCAGGCGGAGCAATCAGGCTGATGCTCAGCGCATTTTCGTTGTGGAAGCCGTCCACCTTGGACTGCACGAACAGGCTGGTGCCGGGGCCATCTTGGGCGACCAGCAGCTTGCTCAGCACGGCATCGTCGTTGATGGCTTTCTTGATGGCCTGGTTGATTTCCAGCTGGTTGGTTTTGAAATCGCCCAGATCATCGATTGCGATTTCTTCCGACTCCAGACCACGGTAGTTGACCTTGACCTTGAAGCCCCAAGAGCCCACGGTTTTTTGCGTGAGCGCCTTGGTGTCGGTCACCTTGAGGGCATCGGCGTTGTAGAGCGGATCAGTAGTCAACAGGTTACCGAAAGTGTTGAAGGCCCACCCCGCTTTGGAGAGCACGGCGATGGGGTTACCTTCGGCGTCCAGGCCAGCGTTATGCGAAAGTGCACCGGTGTTGTCGGCAAAGACCACGTCGGCGCCCACGCCGGCCTTGATGACGGTGTCGCCAGCGCCGGGCTTGACGATGAAGTCGTTGCCTTCGCCGCCGTTGAGCTCGAAGCGATCGCGGCCATTGCTGCGCTGGTTGTGGTACCAGGCCTCGTTGCCGCCTTTCAGGACTTCGGTGTCACCCGCTTGAATCACGTCGAAACCGGTGATGTCGGTCTTGAACTTGGATTCGCCACGCATGCCGTCAGCCACTTTGACGCCATCCACAGCGCGGTCGATGGCCACGTTGATGGTGTCGTTGCCCTTGCCGCCGTCGAACTTGAAGCTGAAGTCGGCCTTGCCAGGGTTGATCTTGCTGTTGGAAGTCACAGCCACCTGGTTGACGTTGACCCACATCTTGTCGTTGTTGGCGCCGCCGGTGTACTCAACAGCAATGTCTTCAGCCTTGGGATCGGGCTGGGTGTCGCGCAGCTTGAGGTATTTGTCAACGGCGTTTTGCGTGATTTCGGCGTTGAATTCGAGCATGCCGGTCATGGCCGAGCCGTCGATCAGGCGCACGTCCTGGAAGCCGTATTCGCTGGTGGAGCCGCCGGGCAGGGTCACGTCTGTGGGATCAACAACCGGCGGAATGGCAGCAGGGTTGCCCGTGTTGGGCGCCTTGTCGCCTTTGACGACCAGCTTGCCACCGGCCTTGTCGAAGGGGTTGTAAGCATTCAGGTTGCGGTCTTGCGCACCGTTCTTGATGGTGACTTCCTGCAGGGTGTCGTTGGTGGAAGAGATTTTGCGCAGAACGGAATCGTCTTCAACGGTGATTTCGAAGCGGCCCACACCCTGGGAGGTGGAGGTGTCGCCCACGGACATGCCGCCGATGACCAGATCGCCACCCGTGGAGCCACGGCCAACGTTGTCCAGCACCACGGTGCTGGTGACCAGGTCGTAGTTGGTTTCGGCATTCTGGTTCCAGCTGGCGTGCAGACCCGTGTTGCCCGCCAGGTTGGTGATGCTCCAGCCGGCCTTTTTGAGGGGATCGGTTGCATGGGCATTGCTCACGTCGAACTGCAAATCGCCCTTGGCAATGATGCTGATCTCTTTGGCTGTTACCTTCTTGCCCGTGCTGGTGTCGCTGGCCACATAGTTTGCGCCCAGCTTGACTTCCACCACGCCTGCGCCAAACTGCGCATCAGCGGATTTCTGCAGCGCATCGCGCATTTCTTCAACGGTGCGCGCATCGGTGATCTCCTTGCCCGAGAGCGAGAAGTATTGCCAATTGGTGCCGTCTGCAGAAGCGTAGAAGTTGAACGCAGTCAGGCCCCAGTTCTCGTTGCCCTTGAGGTTGGGCTCGTTATTGACCGTTGCCAGGGTGTCCAGAATCTGGATGTTGATGCGCGAAGTGCTGCTGGCCACGTTGCGCAGGGAGAGCTGGTCGAAGTACACACCATAGTCCACGTGACCGGGATCGGTATCACGCATGGTGATGGTGATGTCTTTGGTGACCTGGTCTTTGTTGATGTTTACATCTTCAATCAACAGGTCGGCACGGCTTCTGTAGTTTTCCCAGTTGATGACGTCTTTCATGCGCTCGGCATCAATCTTGGTTTCGCGCAGGTTGTTGTCGCTGCTCTTGCCAGGGCCTTTGTACTGCGAACGGAACAGCACGTTTTCAATGCCTTTGGTGATGGGGGTGATGGCATCTTTGTCGGCGTAGATGTCAACCACCAGCGTGTCGTTGCCAGCGCCACCGTCGAGCCTGTCGCCATCGTTGAGCTGGTTGTAGTAAGCGTTGAAGATGTCGTTACGGGCAGAGCCTGTGAGAACGTCCACGCCATCGGTCAGGAAGTATTCGCCCGGCTGGCCGAAGTCCAGAGCAGCCTTGCTGTCGGGGTTGATGGCGTGGCTCACGCCTACGCTGACTTTGTTTCTGTAGGCATTGGCAACGTCCGCCAGGGGATGGCCGCTAGCCGGGATCTGGGTAACGAGCACATCCATCAGGTCCAGAATGGCGCCAACGCGGTTGGTCGAGTTGGCCTTCAGGAACGCCAGCGCAACAGCCATGTTGTCCGTGTTGCCATCGCCTTCCAGGTCGACGGTGTTCAAACCCGAACCCGCCAGGAAAGCCTGCGCCACCTGCTCGTCGGTGTAGTTTACAAAGTACTTGTTCAGTGCCTTGATGTACTCGTCCGCGCCATACTCGTCAATGAGATTGCGGTGATATTTGAAGTCCAGATTGCTGGGCGCCTTGTCTACAAAAGTAACAAAAGCGCGCA